>SUVW01000043.1 GCA_015061815.1 Lentisphaerota bacterium | reverse complement strand
AGTCGCTTCGCTGGGGCTCGGATATATCATCACAAAGAATTCCGCTTTTCTTGAAAAAGGGAGTGGGGTTTGGGGAGAGGGGAAAAACCTCTTTTCCCGTGAAAAGAAGTTTTTCCCCTCTTCCCAAGAGCGCATTCACTTTGATCGAGCTATTGGTAGTTATCGCCATCATTGCAATTCTCGCCGCGATTCTGCTCCCTGCGCTCAACTCCGCCCGTGAACGCGGACGCAGTGCCAGCTGTATCAACAATCTCAAACAGATGGGAACTGCCACCCACCGCTTTGCCGATACTTTTGACGACTACTTCCCGCCGTGTTTCATGGCAGCAGCTCAGATGAATTCCACCATGCCATTTGCCGGAATGCACAACTACGCATTTTTCCAGCATCTCTATCCGTTTTTGAATGAAAAGGATATTTTCATCGACCCGTCAGCTCCGGAAAATATGGATTTTTCCAACTACAATACTATCGGCGGATTGGGTTCGGATTCTGATGGCAGGATCAAATCAAGGGTAACTTACGGAGCATCATACAAAGTCGGCGGTTATGGTGAATCCGGACACAAACCGATCAAGATCATCAAAATTTCAGAACCTTCCAAAACTGTTCATATCCAAGATACTTACAGCCACATTTCCGATGCTTCCCACTTTGGAGAAGCGGATAAAGTGGATAAAATTTTCCGGCACTCCGGTTCCAGCAATATGCTGCTGGTCGATGGTCATGTGGAAAGTTTCCAGAAGCCTTCCGGCAATATTTCCACCGTTATCCAGAGCAAATATAAATTCGGGCGTTGAATTTAATGGAGGTTTTATATGAAAAAATTTTTCATCCTGTCACTCTTATCACTGCTGCCGTTGCTGGCTTACGCAGAAAACAACCTTATCGAGATCCCGGTGAAACAATGGAAAGCGTGGGGAAATGAGTCGATCATCGACATCAAAGTACAGAATAATGAGATCACATTCCGCCGCCGCAACGGAAAAGACGGCTGGAATACACCGATGTACAACTTTCCAAAAGATAAACAGCCATCGGTAACTGCTCTGACATTCCTGAGTTTTGAATATAAAGTCAGCCGTTCCCGCCGGATCGACATCAATATCAACAACGGCACCGAGGGCACGCAATATGCAACTTCGGTAAATGTCACATCATCAACAGAATGGAAAAGTGCCAAAATCCATCTGAATAGTGCCGCATTCAAGCGCGGCGGAAAATCCGGAATCGCAGCAGATGGTATGATGGGCGATAAGCTTGGCGGGTTCCAGATCGCTTATTCCGGCAAAGAGATCACGATCCGTAATGTCGTTATCTATGAAGCAGCCCCCAATGATCCGGGAGTTTCAGAAAAGAAAAATCCGGCAGTTTCAGAGTATATCCAAAACCGTCCGGCAACAGATTTCCGGCAGCTGCATAATGGTGCGCAATTCCCATTCGGTGTGATCCACGCTCTGCGTCAGGCGGATAAGATCAACGGAGAATTTTTCGGCCAGGATCCTGCGGAAAGAACCGGCGAAAATCTGCGGCTTATCCGCTGCGCCGGATTCAACAGTTACGCCAATTTCTGTGAATTGAATCCACCGGATATAACCAACCGGCTGAAAATCATGGAAAAATATGATCTTTATCTGCTGGAAACCGCTACTTCCAGTGCAGGATTGGCAAAGCTGCCGGCTGATCACCGGTTGATAAAAGAGATCACCAACGCAGCCGTACATCCGCGGCTGCTTGCTTTTTACGGGCAGGATGAACCGACTGATATTGAACTTTTTCTGTGCAATAAAAAGCTGATCGAAAAAAATTCAGCATACAGTGTACCAGTGACCAGTGCCATCCACATGATGAGTGTGGCAAAGGAGATCGGCCCTGCCATGGATATAATCACCATCGATCCGTACAGTTTGAGTGACGGATCGATCCCAAATAAAACCATTGACATACTCTCTTCACACACTACACTGATAAAAAATGCCCGGCAATATTGTGCCGGTAAACGGGTGTGGATGGTCGGACAGGCTTTTTCCTTGCGGGTTGGGGGCAAAAAAAATTTGCGTTTCCCAACCGCTGCCGAATTGCGTTTTGATGTATTCAATGCAGTGGCTTCCGGTGCCAATGGGTATTTTGCTTTTATCTGGCAGGATCAGACCGCTTATTTGCGGGCGGATTCAAGCAAAGGGGAAAGTTTCGATCAGACCATCTGCGATCCTTGGGGCAACTTAAGTGAAGAGGGAAAAGTTTTGGGTGAAACCGGCAGAAGAATCGTGCCGGTAATGAGTTTTTTCCTCGATCGTAAAGTAATTGAAAATCCGGATAAAATCGCCGTCAAAGGAAAATTTAATGTTACCGGTTGGAGCGGAGAATACGGCAGATTATTCATCGTTGTCAACCGGGATCTGGAAAATAAAACTGATGGCAAAGTTACCATAAATCTTGCTCCGGGAGAAAAGCTTTACGATCTTGACCGCCTTGCCGGAAGCAGTGGCGAACTCTCTTTGCTCCCCGGAGACGGCGGATTCCTGCTGGCTGCCGCACCGGAAAAATTTGCGCTGTTGAAAAAACAGATCACCGCCCGCAAAGAGGCAGATACCGCCGCCGTAAAAAGGTTGATCTTTGCTGAACCGGCGGAATTCAAAGCCGCCCGGGAAGCTTTCGGCGCAATGCACCGGAAACTGATGAATAATATCCGGAAATTTGACGGTAATCCGGAAATGGATGGTGTACGGCAGGAGATAAAAAAACTTGCCGCGGAATATTTTGATGCCCTGCGTGAATACCGTAAAAATGGCAAAATCCAGCCAAATGTCGCTACTTTACCTGCCAGGATCATCTGTCTGACAGATTCCCTGTAGTCCTGCAGTTTTTCTAAACTGCACAGTTGACGCACTAAAATATTATGGTGGAAGCTTTTTAGAGAAAGCTTCCCCCGTATCCCTTGCAAAAACTTATGTTATTTGCAGCGCAACTGCTCTTGTTTCAAGTAATGCGCAAGGATTTATATCAGTTGAGCGCAGCAACGCCTCGGCAGTTCTTTGCCTTCAAGAAATTCCAGAGAAGCACCGCCGCCGGTGGAAATGTGGCTCATTTTGTCAGCCAGACCGGATTTTTTCACCGCAGCAACACTGTCGCCGCCGCCGATGATGGAAATACCGCCATTGGCTTTGACTTCAGCCACAGCATCACAGCAGGAATTGAACAGCAATTTCAATGAGTCAATCATCACCAATCTTGCCAGGGCGTTTCGTTGGCAGGCATTGATTGACAACGGTAAATTTTCCAATGTCCATGAACTTGCCAGAGCCATTGGCAAAGATGATGGCTATGTTTCACGAATCATCCGTTTGACTTTGCTTTCCCCTGAAATTATCCATGCAATCATCGCCGGGACTTTAGAAAAGGATATCGGCATTGAGCAACTCAAGCAGGCGATGTCTTTGATGTGGGATGACCAGAAAAAGATGTTCGGCATGGAATAACAGGGTGTCCGTTTGGCGGCAGGAGAAATCCTGCCGCCAAGTGATTTTTTCTCTTATTTCGGTTCGGCGACCAGACGGAAACCGACCGTATTGTATCTTCCCTGAGCGCGGCGGCCTTCACCTCGATAGCTGGTCCGGCAGGAATTTTTGTTGGCGTACCATGAACCGCCGCGGATGGCGTTGACGGTTTTGCCGCGTTCGGCTCCATTGGTCGCAGTGATTTCGGAACTGGTCCAGTCCCACGAATTCCCGGCCATGTCGAAGCAGCCATAAGGACTTTTTCCGTTGGGATACCGATCCACCGGGGTGGTGAATCCGCCCCCGGCGGACAAGTTGCGGAACAAATCGGTGTAGACGAATCCAGTGTGATCGCCATGGTTGATCCAGCCGCGCACCTGTCCGCGCTCATTCACCGAGATCAAATCCCGCAGCGCTGCGGATTCTCCCTGCCGGACGGACCGCCGATGGGAAAAGGTCACTTTCAGGTTCGGCGACTTCTTCAAATAATGGGAGGCGACCACCGCATTGAAATTGAACGGGGCTTCGATCATACCGTTTCTCATCTTGACTTGGTCGGCATTTCCCCACGGGAACTCAAAATGCTTCGGTCCGGCGGCGGCATTCTCCCATTCGGCTTCGGTCGGCAGACGGAAATGCCAG
>SUVW01000042.1 GCA_015061815.1 Lentisphaerota bacterium | reverse complement strand
CGCAGGAGACTATGTCATCGGTATTGCTGATGTCCGTTGTTTTACCTTTCCTGATAAACGGCACGTCCTTTTTATCGGCTGTACCGCCAGATACCATAAGAAAAAAATAGAGGATTTTTCCGACATTGTCAGGGGAAGTTATTATACGGTCTATGACAGTAAAGAAAAGAGATTCCATCCCGTCCGGATGCTCGCTGATTCTTATGTCGAATGGCGCGCGGCGTGTACCCAGCTGTATTTTACTGGAAAAAGAGAATTTCTGCTTCCCATTTATTTTGGTATCAATCCGCCGAATCCCCGCTTCGCTGTACAGGTATTGAAAATTTCACTTTCCGACTCTTTTGAAATCGCTTCGGTTACCGAAGGAAATTCCATGACTAATACCATTGGCAGGGGGTTGATCGAACCATCAATTGTCCGCCATGGGAACCGTTTTTTTCTGACCATCCGTGCCGAAGACGGCAACGGATATTTTGCCGTGTCCGATGACGGTCTGAATTTTGCCTCCCCGCAAAAGTGGATGTTTGACGACGGCAGTGAATTTGTCACCTCCTCAACGCAGCAGCATTGGTTTTGTCTCGATGATAAACTTTATCTTGCTTACACCAGAAAAAGTTGCGGAAATGTCGAAGTTTTCCGTTACCGCGCACCGCTGTGGGCCAGCGAGGTAATTGTTGACGGAGAAAAACTGCGGTTGAAAAAATCTGCCGAAACGATTATTTTGCCTATGAAAAAAAGAAATTCCGATACAGGTCTTTGCGGTAATTTTCATACTGTCGGATGCAGAAACGATTCCATTATCAGCGATGCCTGTATTTTCGCTGATTCCGGAATGCAAACCGAGGTTTGCATAGCCAAAGTCACTCCATGACAGGTTGCACCTGAATAATTTTTCATTTGTTCCTGTTATCCGGGCAGAACGCAGGATATATTCCGTGAACGGACTTTTCCTGCACTTTTACAGAACTTGAATATATTTTAGAATCCAAGTTCCCCCTGACTGAAACCCGGGGCTGCGTTTCTATGTCAGTTAAGGATTTTTTTATTTATTGCAATCAATCGGCATCGGAAATAAATATATTTAGTTTTATGCTAAATAATCGGTATTTTTCATCAATTTAGTTTACAATAGTACTATAATTATAATTTATCAACTATTTACATATCGCGTTAAAGGTGATATATTATGGTCAAAGAGACAAAAGATCTTTTGTTGCAATCAAAAAAAAACAAGGAGTGAAAAAATGAGATCTTCCCGGAAAAAATCTTTCTTTTCTGCGGTACTGGAATCAGGGCATTCCGGTATGGTTGTTTTGCTGACAGTCGTGGCACTGTTATTGGGCTGTCCATCATTCGGAGCGTGGAAAAATGAACTTGCCCCCGCCGGGGAGGGGAAAATCATCCAGCTTACCGTCAACGGCAGAAGCAACTATCGTTTAAGTGGAGTACCGGGCAAAGCAGCAGATTTTCTGAAAGTTAACTGGAAAGTGGTCAGCGGTTGTGATTTTTCAGCCGATGCTCCCCTGCAAATCACCCTTGACGACCAGACAAAAGGTCTGGGGGCAGACGGTTATAAAATTTCCGTAGATGAGAAACTGAATATTGTACTGTCTGCCAGTTGTCCTGACGGGCTGCTCAATGCAGTGACTGCATTTTTGGAAGAAGACCTCTCGTGGCGTTATTATCATAAACATCAGAAAGCGATTGCCCCGGCTGGAATCATCACTCAGGCAAAAGTCGTTCCACGCAGTTATCAGCCGCCATTTTATCAGCGGATAGTCTATTCCGACTGGGCGTTCAAAAGTTACAGGGTAATCGATGAAAAGTGGGCGGAAGCAAATAAATTGCGTCAGTTGCGGCAGAGTCTGAAATATTTTCAGCATACTATGATACACCGTTTTATGCGGCGGCAGGATTTTTTCGCTGCCCATCCTGAATATTTCGCCATCCGCAATGGCAGCCGTACCAATTTTCATTCCGGCGGACAGTTTTGCATGACCAATCCGGAAGTGCGGAAAATCGTTGCCCAACAGGCAATCAAAGCAATCAGCGAACAGCCTGATATGGAATTTCTCACCATCAGTCAAGCCGACAACGATGACTATTGCGAATGCCCTGAATGTGCCAGAATCGTGAAACTTGAAGGTGCCCCCAGCGGTCTGGTAATTCACTTTATCAACGCTGTCGCCGCCGAAGTCGGCAAAGTTTATCCCAATGTGCCGATCAGTACTCTGGCCTACCGCTGGTCAATGAAACCGCCGCGTTATGTGCGTCCTGCTCCCAATGTTATGATCCGTTTTATGACTTTCAACAGGATCAACACTTATCCTTTTGATTTTATCAAAGATACTCCTGATTATGCGTATATCAACAAATGGGCTGAAATTACGCAAGGCGGTATTTTGATTTGGGATCATATGACCAATTTCCGTTTTTATTTGAAACCGCGTGCCGATTTGCCGGTATTGGAAAACAGTATCCGTTATTTCAGGGATAAAAAAGTCAAGGGCGTTATGATGCTTACTAATTACAGCAATGAACTTGGTTCTCTGGCGTCAATGCGTACTTGGGTAACCCAGAAATTGCTGTGGAATCCGAACTGGGATATCAAAAAACTTGCCGAAGATTATATCAACGGATTTTACGGTGAAAAAGTTGCTCCTTTCATGTTGGAATACAACAATCTGCTTATTCGCGAATGGGAAAGACACCATGCAGCAAACAAACCCGGAAGCAACTTTGCTTTTTCCGCTGAATTCGGCCCTGCCGCTGAAAAATTGATTGAACAGGCTCTTGCCGCGGCGACTGACCCATTGGTGATCAAAGAAATTGAATTTGAAAAAATGTGTATACTCTGGCATGCGATCGAACAGGGGGTCGGTGCTGCAAAATCCGCCGAAGAATATCAGGCTAAAATCACCGAATTGCGGGAATTGCTGAAAAAATACAAAGTCAGCGGCATTTCTGAATCACGTGAAGGTCAGGCAGATCAGCAACTTGACCAGTTCGAGTATGAAATCGGCTTGATCGACTACATTAAAAAACGCCCGGCAGGGACGGTCATCCTGCCCGCTATGCAATCATGTTATGGCTATGTCCAGAAAAGATCAGACCGGGCTGGAACGGGTAAAAGATAAAAAATCGCTGACCGGCGAAATTCTTGTGCAGCGTCCCGATGGTAACTGGTATGTCCAGTGGCGTATGCGTGATTATCCGAAATTTGTTCCGGGCAAATACCGTATACGCATGAGATTGCGTGCGGAAATGAATGGCAAAAAAGGCTATGCAGCAGCTTTCGGAGCACAAAATCAGTCGATCATGAAAATCACCACCATCCGGCGGATCAATGCGGAGGAGTTGTCCGAAAAAGAGTATCGCTGGATAACCGGCGGTGTGGTGGAATACAAAGGCGAACAGCTGTTGATTTTCAATCTTGCCGCCCCCAATGGTCCGGTAAAGAAATTGTATGTTGATGCTCTGGAATTGATTCCTGTAAAATGAATGGAGCAAATTGCGATGCATAAAAGTTTTCTAACAGCAATAGTAATGTCAGTCGCAGGGGTGCTGTCGGGTGGGATATGCAGTTATTCCGGTTACGACGACTGTATTGAGTTGAAAAATTCCCATACCCGTGTGGTGATCGCTGCTTACGGCGGCAGATTGCTGGAGTATTCCTTGAATGGTCGCAATATTCTTTATTTGGACAATACCCAGGCGGGATGGGAATTCCCCGATGGCGGCAAAAAAGTTGACCCGTCCGGCGGCAGATTTGACATCGGTCCGGAAATCACCATCCCACGCCATCCGTTATTATGGGAAAAGAAGTGGCAGCTGCATGAAATTTCAAATACGACTGCCATCGCCGTAAGTCAGCCCGATTTGCGTACCGGAGTGGCGTTGACCAGAATTTATGAATTATCGGAAAATGATTCCCGTTTGAGCGTGACCCAGATCATGACAAATATTTCTTCCACGCCGGTGCAGTGGAACTTCTGGGGGCGGATTTTGACCGTCCCCGGCGGCGTATGTATAATTCCGCGTGAAGGAATCAGCCGTTATCCGGCAGGATATTACTCCTATCATCGCGGTACGCTGTTGATGCGTCCGCAGGATAAGGCGGTGGAAATTACCGGAAAATATGCTGCGATCCATCCTTTTCCGGTTGATCCGAAATTA
>SUVW01000029.1 GCA_015061815.1 Lentisphaerota bacterium | reverse complement strand
AGTTCGACTGGCAGGTCTGAACATAGTGTAGTAGCAAAGGTGAACTTTTACAAACTATTTCTGAAGATTTTTCGGTACTCACCGGCAAAGCCGGTGGTTTTATTGACCTGAAGGTGTATAAAAACACGCAGTTTCAAAACAAAAGTTTTGACTGCGTTTTTTTATTTATCCGTCGCTTCGCTTTCCGTCTGCTTTCGCATCCGTGAGTGGATTTTTAGTTGGTGGTTGCCTTGCGCTTCTCGCCCTGCGGGCTGTGATGCTCACGCACGTCGGGCTGCGCCCTCCGTCGAATCCATCTCCCAGTGCCATCTTAAAAAAACAACGCATCTCGCAAGAGGTGCGTTGTTTATTTGAGATGTGGAGGAGATCACGGCGCGAGCCGTGAACGATGCGAAGCAGCGTGGAGTCAAAACATCTGGTTCGACAGCGCGAAGCGATGTGCGTGAGCGAAGCGAAGGCAATCCATCTCCCAGTGCCATCTTAAAAAACTCCGCAAAAGCACCGTCTGCAGCCTGTTGCGGAGAATTTCAAAGATGTGGATTCAGCGTCTTTGTATGTAATTTATGATCCATTCGCCGACCCTGGTGGTTGAACATGGTTCAACTCCCGGAGCCTGAATATCTGCAGTGCGGATATTTGCTTGCAATGAAGCATCGACCGCCTGACGGATAAGAGCCCCCTCATCCGGGCAATCAAAGTATTCAAAAAGCATCGCCACAGACAGTATCTGTGCCAACGGATTGGCAATATTTTTGCCTTTCGCCTGCGGGAATGATCCATGTATCGGCTCAAATAACGGTGTCTTCTCACCCAGTGAAGCCGATGACAGCAATCCCAGCGAACCGCTGATTACCGAACCCTCATCGGTCAATATATCGCCGAAGGTGTTTTCCGTTACCATCACATCAAAATGCGCCGGTTCCCGGATCATCCGCATCGCAGCATTGTCAACATACATATATTCGACTGTCACATCGGGATAATTTGTACTCATCTCCTGTGCGGTTTTACGCCACAACCTGCCGGTGGCAAGGACATTTGCCTTATCAACGACCGTCAGGAACTTGCGCCGTTTGCGGGCATATTCAAAGGCAATACGCAAAATCCGCACAACTTCACCTTTGCTGTAAGCATTGACATCGCTGGCAAAATCAGCAGTTTCCACCTTCTCCCCGAAGTACATCCCGCCGGTCAATTCTCTTATGCAGATAAAATCGGCACCGGCGACCAGTTCGGCCCGCAGCGGAGACTGGTGAAGCAAAGGTGCGAATGCCTGCACCGGGCGGATATTGGCGAAAAGTCCCAGCTTTTTGCGCATGGCGAGCAATCCCTGTTCGGGGCGGACTTCGGCATTCGGGTCAAGGTCATACTTCGGGTCACCTACCGCCGAAAACAGTATGGCATCGGAATCCAGACACAGCTTTTCGGTTTCGGGGGGGAATGGATCGCCGACGGCATCTATCGCCGCCGCTCCGACCAATGCATCGGTAAATTTCACCCTGTGCCCGGCGACCTGGCACACGGCTTTCATAACTGCCACTGCCTGACGGGAAATTTCCGGACCGATACCGTCACCGGCTAAAACAGCGATATTAAAATTCATTTTTTACAACTCCTGATTTTTTGATTCCCATTTTTCAGTTTTATCACGGTTTTCCAACAGAAAATCGATATCGTCCAAGCCATTGGCAAGACAATATTTTTTGAATTTACTGATGGGAAAACTCTCTTTGAATTTGGTTCCGCATATTTCCACTGTTGCTTCCGGCAGATTGATTTCGACTTCCACAGCCGGGTCGCGTTCGATGCATCTGAAAAGTTCCGCAAGAAATGCTTCACTGACAGTTACCGGGATCACAAAGTTATTCAATTCGTTTTGCTTGTGAATATCGGCAAAACTGCTGGAGATCACTGCACAAAAACCGTAACCGGCAATTGCCCATGCCGCGTGTTCTCTACTGGAACCGCAACCGAAATTCTTACCTGCCACCAGGATTTTTCCGGAATATTCCGGATCATTAAGTACAAAATCCTCATTCAGTGTGCCATCAGCATTATACCGCTGATCGTGAAAGAGGTGTTCTCCGAAAAACTTCTCATCCCGGCTGACACTTTTCAAAAAGCGTGCCGGTATGATCTGGTCGGTGTCGATATTTTCCCGGTTTACCGGAACACAGGAACTGCGGATGATATCATATTTCTGCTTCATAACTTATTTCTCCATCAAAGTACGCGGATCGGTAATTACTCCGGTGACTGCTGCGGCGGCTGCCGTTGCCGGGGAAGCGAGAATAGTCCTGGCTCCCGGCCCCTGCCGTCCCTCAAAATTACGGTTGCTGGTGGCTATCGCATATTTTCCGGCCGGCACTTTATCCTCATTCATCGCCAGACATGCCGAACACCCCGGCTGACGGAGTTCAAATCCGGCATCAGCTAAAATTTTATCCACCCCTTCCGCTTCGATTTGACGGTAAACACTCCATGAACCGGGGACAAGCCATGCTGTGACATCCGGATGTTTGCGTCTGCCTTTTACGACTTGAGCAAAAGCGCGGAAGTCCTCGATCCTGCCATTGGTACACGCTCCCAGAAAACAGTAATCGATTTTTTTTCCAAGCATTTTTTCTCCCGGAGCAAAGCCCATATACTGCAATGCTCTGAAAAAATCCTCATCACCGCTTTCCGGAATATTTCCGTTGATGGCGACCGCCATTCCGGGATTGGTTCCATAAGTGACCATTACCGGCACCCGGGCGGCATCAAAAGTTTTTCCCGCATCGAATACAGCGTCTGAATCGCTGTAAAGAGTATGCCAGTAAGCACTTGCTTCATCCCATGCTTTCCCTTTGGGAGCGTATTGTCTGTTTTTGAGATAGGCAAAAGTCACCTCATCAGGCGCGATCATACCGCCTCTTGCCCCCATTTCGATAGAAAGGTTGCACAGAGTCAGGCGGCTTTCCATAGAGAGAGCTTTTACGGCACTGCCGGCATATTCCACGAAATACCCTGCTGCACCGCCGGTGGTCATCTCTTTCATCAGATAGAGAGCAAGATCTTTGGCAGAAACTCCCGGGGCCAATTTGCCGTTAACAGTTATCCGCATGGTTTTGGGGCGGTTCTGCAAAATGCACTGGGAAGCGAGAACCATTTCCACTTCGCTGGTGCCGATACCGAAGGCAACACACCCCATTGCTCCATGAGTGGAGGTGTGACTGTCGCCGCAAACCACCGTCATTCCCGGCAAAGTCAAACCCTGTTCAGGGCCGACCACATGAACGATACCGTTCTTTTCGTGCATGATGCCGAAGTAAGGCAGATCATATTCTGCGGCATTCTGTTTCAATGTTTCCACCTGTTTGCGGGAGATGGGGTCGGCGATCTCCTGTTCCTGATGCAAGGTGGGAATATTGTGATCCGGCATACAGAAAACTTTATCCGGCCGGAAAACTCCGGTCTTTCTTGCCCGCAAGCCGTCAAATGCCTGGGCACTGGTCACTTCGTGACAATAGAGACGGTCGATATAGAGCTGTTCCGGGCCATCCGGAACTTTCTGCACCACATGACGATCCCAGATTTTTTCAAAAAGAGTCTTTCCCATTTTTTCACCGTTTGAATTTATTTATGCAGTCGAGATACGCTTCTACAGAAGCTGTTACGATATCGGTATCAGCTCCGAAACCATAATAAACATTGCCGTCACATTCCAATTGGATATGTACTTTGCCGATGTCATCCGAGCCGCTGGAAATAGATTGGACGGTAAACTCTTTGACCAGCATGTTGCGGTGAATGATCTTTTTCAATGCCGATACGGCGGCATCGACAGGTCCGTTGCCGGTAGAAACGGCTTCAAAATGTTCGCCGGAAATGCTCAATTCCAGACAGGCTACAGACTTCATGTTTTTGCCGCTGGTAACTTGCAGATGTTCCAGTTTTATGGTGTGGTGAGCTTTGTTCTGCGCCCCGGAAATAACAAGCAGATCTTCATCGGTGATATCTTTTTTGCGGTCAGCGAGTTTGAGAAACTTCTCATAAACTTCGGCAAGTTGAGCTTCATCAAGTTCGATCCCCAGATGCTGCAAATGGTGATTGAGAGCAGCACGCCCGCTGCGGGCAGTCAACACGATGGAATTGTCATCAACACCGACCTCTTTCGGGTCGATGATCTCATAAGTTGAAACATCTTTCAAAACGCCATCCTGGTGTATCCCGGAAGAGTGGGCAAAGGCATTACGCCCGACGATGGCCTTGTTTGCCTGCACAGGCATATTCATCAAATTGGCGACCATCCGGCTGGTCTGGAATATATTTCTGGTGTTGATATTGGTGTGCAAGTCAATGTCATTGCGGCATTTGACGATCATGGCAATCTCTTCCAAACTGGTGTTGCCAGCGCGTTCACCTATGCCGTTGATGGTGGTTTCCACCTGTCTTGCGCCATTGAGGATCCCGGAAACAGTATTGGCGGTAGCCATACCCAGATCGTTATGACAATGAGTGGAAATAATTGCGTTTTCGATTCCGGAAACATGGTCACAAAGATATTTTATTTTTGCTCCGAATTCATGGGGCAGACAGTAACCGGTAGTATCCGGGATATTGATCACTTTTGCTCCGGCGGCGATGGCGGCTTCAACCACCCGGGCGAGAAATTCATTATCAGTGCGTCCGGCATCTTCAGCATAGAACTCAACTTCATCCACCAGATTGCGTGCAAACTTCACCGCTGCAACGGCCTGTTCAACAATGCGTTCCCGGGTTGATTTGAATTTGTATTTGATATGCTGGTCGCTGGTGCCGATGCCGGTGTGGATGCGTTTATGTTTGGCAAACTGCAATGCTTCAGCAGCGACAGTGATATCATTTTCCACCGCCCGGGTCAGGGCACAAATGGTGGGCCAGGTGACAGCTTTGGAAATTTCCACCACTGAATTGAAATCCCCCGGACTGGAAACCGGAAATCCGGCTTCGATGATGTCCACTCCGAGTAATTCCAGCTGTTTGGCGACTTTGATCTTTTCTGATGTGTTGAGCTGACAACCGGGAACTTGTTCACCATCGCGGAGCGTGGTATCAAAAATGTAGAGTTTTTCGCTCATTTTTTACTTTCTCCTTTGCTTTCAGACATTCGTTTTTTGTGATGTTCTCCCATGATTTTTCTCCTTGATTCGTGGTAATAAAAAAGCTCCTGCTGCTTACTTCGGCGGC
Organism: Lentisphaerota bacterium; assembly: GCA_015061815.1. Taxonomy (GTDB): domain Bacteria; phylum Verrucomicrobiota; class Lentisphaeria; order Victivallales; family Victivallaceae; genus UBA1784. Next base: position 20,260 of record SUVW01000029.1, on the reverse strand, counting down.
AGGAGCTGGATTTGATTTGCTGGATTTCACCATCGCCGCATGCCGCCGCCATCAATAATAAGCAGAAGGATAATAAGCTGAATAAGAAGCAGAATACGGGCAGCAAACAGCGCACCGGCCGGAATAATGGCGGTGTTGTTGATAATGATGTGATTGAAAAACTGCTTATTCATGATCAAAAAAAATCCCGGAACATCGGCTGCTCCGGGATCGGCTCTCTATAGATTAAATCAACCGCACGACGGAACAGCACTCTCCGGCAGAAGCAGAAGAATGTTCAGCGTAATAAAGTTGATAAGTTGTTTTTTCATTTTTATATTTTACACCTTTTTCTTGCGTGTATTTTTTAATATAGTACCAGTTTTTTCACAAATCAGGGGGCAAAAAATTTTTTTTATTTTTTTATTTCCCGTGCTTGACATGTTGGATTTCTATGGTATATTAGAAAGTGTTTTGAAATTGAAACGAGGAAAAAGTGAATACTGTTTTCAACAACATTATCAGCGTAATTATTATTGCTGCAGTCGTAATTATCGGTTGCGGTACGGCTGATTGTTGTTGAGCGGAAACTTGAAATAAGATAATTGAACCTCTCACCGGCGGTCAGCCTGGTGAGAGGTTTTTTTATACAACGGAAACAGAAATTATGAATACGGCACTTTTTAACAACAACTTCAACTTTGTCCAGGCACTTACGGTGTCCGGTTCTGCCGTCGTATCCGTTGCCGCCGTCATTATTATTTCCATTATTATTGTCACGATTATCAGCGTAATTATTATTACGCCTCCCGGCACGGTACAGAAAATCAAGTGATCCGATCGAATCCAAGCCCTGCCGGAAAAAATTCCGGCAGGGCTTTTTAATTTTAACCACAGGTAACAGAAATGAAAAAATCAGGAGCAGCAATAGTAATCGAGGCATTATGCCGCAATGGTGCAAAAACCGTTTTCGGTTATCCCGGCGGAGCAGTTCTTCCGATCTATGATGAATTGTACAAAAATGCCCATCGCATCAACCATGTTTTATGCGCCCATGAACAGAATGCCGCCCATGCCGCCGACGGCTTTGCCAGAGTTTCCGGCAAAGTTGGCGTGGTGATCGCCACCAGCGGCCCCGGAGCGACCAATCTGGTCACGGGCATTGCCAATGCTTATCTGGACAGCGTTCCATTGGTTGCCATCACCGGGAATGTGGCGGTCCCGCTGTTGGGGCGCGACAGTTTTCAGGAAGTTGACATCACCGGGATCACCCAGGAGATAGTCAAGCATAATTTTGCTGTCAGTGATGTTAAAGATTTGAATGGCATACTGGATGCCGCATTCAAAATCGCTTCATCCGGCAGGCCCGGTCCGGTGCTGGTGGATATACCTAAAAGCATCCAGACCGACATGTGCGATGAAAGTGAATACACTTGCCGGGAACTCTTTTTCAACTCCCTGCCGGAAGTGGATTTAAGTAAAACGCTCCATCTGATTGAATCTGCTGAACGCCCACTGATCTATGCCGGTGGCGGCGTGATCTCTTCCGGAGCAAGCGAAGAGCTGCTGGATCTGGCAAAAAGGATCTCCGCACCGGTGACATTCAGCATGATGGGTTTGACTGCACTTCCGGCAAGTGAACCGCTGAATCTGGGAATGTGCGGCATGCACGGGACTGAAAGTTCAGCTGAAATGTTCAGCAAATGTGACCTCATCATCGCTCTGGGCGTCCGTTTTTCCGACCGGGCGACCGGAAACACCGTAAAATACAAAGAAGGCAAAAAAATCATCCACGTCGATATCGACCATGCAGAAATCAATAAAAATACCGCCGCCGATGTAGAGTTGTGCGGAGATGTGAAAGAGGTTTTGCAGCAGCTTTTGCAGAAATTGCCCCGCCTTGCCCATCCGGAGTGGGAAAAAGCGTGTGCAGAAGCCAAAAAACGGGATTTTCATCCGGTAAATGACCGGCTCACTCCCCTGACTTTGCTCCGGACTGTCGCCTCATACTGTACCCCGGATACGGTGATAGCAACCGATGTCGGACAACATCAAATGTGGACGATGCAGTATTTCCCCTTCCAAACCCCGCGCACACTGCTTACATCCGGAGGTCTGGGGACAATGGGCTTCGGTCTGGGTGCGGCTATCGGCGGCTGTATTGCCAATAAGCGCAAACCGACAGTGCTTTTCACCGGCGATGGAAGTTTCGGAATGTGTCTGCAGGAACTTGCCACAGCGGTATCGCAAAATCTGCCGTTATTGATCGTAATTTTCAACAACGGCGTATTGGGAATGGTACGGCAGTGGCAGACGATGTTCTATAACAAACACTACTCGCACACCACGCTTAACCGGAAAACCGACTTCGCAGCATTGGCAAGGGCATTCGGTGCAAAAGGGAAAAAGATCACCCGTCCGGCTGAATTGGAAAGAGCTTTGTATGATCCCCCTGCCGATACACCGCTGGTGCTGGATTGTCAACTGGATATGGATGAATTTGTGCTGCCGATGATCCCCCCGGGCGGCAGTGTGAAAGATTTGATAACACGGAGAAATTGAAATGGAACGCTTTATTGTCGAACTCACCGTTGCCAATCACTGCGGTGTACTGAACCGGATCACCGGACTTTATGCAAAACGGAAATACAATATCGACAGCCTGACTGTCCATGAGACCCGTGATCCCACGTTATCTGTTATGCGGATCGTCTCCTGCGGCGACAGTGCCATCCAGCAGCAGATGACCAGACAGTTACGTAAATTATTTGATGTAAAAACCGTTGTTCTGCTGAACAACTCAACGCTCTAACCGGGGGCTTATTACCTCTAACAAAAAAAAGGAAAAAAGAAAATGAGCAAAATGTACTACAATGAAAACTGCAACCTCGAACTTCTCAAAAATCTGACCGTCGCCGTGATCGGTTACGGCAGTCAGGGACACGCACACGCACAAAACTTGCGCGACAGCGGCGTGAATGTGGTGGTCGGACTTTACGAAAACTCCAAAAGTGCCGCCGTTGCCAAAGCTGATGGTTTTGAAGTGCTCAACACACCGGATGCCGTCAAAAAGGCAGATTGGGTGATGATGCTGGTCAACGATGAAAAAATGCGTTCAATCTACGAAAACGGTGTGAAAGATAATCTTAAACCGGGCATGACCTTGAGTTTTGCTCACGGCTTCAATGTCCACTATAAAGAGATCGTGCCGCCTGATTTTGTCGATGTGGTGATGATCGCCCCCAAAGGCCCGGGACATACGGTGCGCAGTCAATTTGTTGAGGGCAAAGGAGTTCCCTGTCTGGTGGCGGTACAACAGGATGCTTCCGGCAAGGCAATGGAATTGGCACTGGCCTATGCGTGCGGACTCGGTGCTGGCCGCGCCGGGATCCTCGAAACCACTTTCAAAGAGGAAACGGAGACCGATCTTTTCGGTGAACAGGCGGTTCTCTGCGGCGGTGTCACCGCTTTGATGCAGGCGGGGTTTGAAACTCTGGTCGAAGCCGGATACAAGCCGGAAAGTGCCTACTTTGAGTGTATCCACGAAATGAAACTCATCATCGATCTGGTGGTCAAAGGCGGATTTTCTTTCATGCGTTACAGCATCAGTGACACTGCGGAATACGGTGATTACAATACCGGTCACCGTCTGATCACCGATGTTACCAAAGCGGAAATGAGAAAGGTCCTTTCCGAAATCCAGGATGGCACTTTCGCCCGCAAGTGGCTCAAAGAGAATGCCGATGGCAGACCGCTTTTCACCAAACAGCGTGAAGCGGCCAAAGCACACCAGCTGGAAACCGTCGGAGCAGAGTTGCGTGCCAAAATGAACTGGAACAAATAAATGAACAGCGATAAATTAACTTGCGGAGTATCTGCAGCCCCCCAGCGCGCTTTATTAGGTGCGCTGGGATACACTCACGAACAGATGAAATGTCCGCTGGTCGGGGTGGTCAACAGCTTCAACGAGGTCGTCCCGGGGCACATGCATTTACAACAGATATCAAGAGCAGTCAAAGATGGTGTGCTGGCCGCCGGCGGAACACCGATGGAGTTCAATACCATTGCCGTCTGCGACGGCTTGGCGATGGGGCATGACGGAATGCATTACAGTCTTGCTTCGCGTGAATTGATTGCCGACAGTATTGAATGTATGGTCAAGGCACACTGTTTTGATGCATTGGTTTTCATTCCCAACTGTGACAAAGTCGTTCCCGGTATGCTGATGGCAGCGGCAAGATGCAATTTACCGGCGATATTCGTTTCCGGCGGCCCGATGCTTTCGCTTGACGGCAAAGATTTGAACACCGTTTTTGAAGCGGTCGGTGCGGTCAATGCCGGAAAAATGAGCGAAACAGAACTCTCTGAAGTGGAGTGTTCCAGCTGTCCGGGATGCGGCTCATGTTCGGGGATGTTCACCGCAAATTCCATGAATTGCCTCTGTGAAGCGATCGGGATGGCTCTCCCCGGGAACGGGACGATCCCGGCAGTATACTCTCAAAGGACTCACCTTGCAAAGCATGCCGGGATGCGGATTATGGAACTGTTCAAACACAATATCCGTCCGCGTGACATCATGACGGCAGAAGCATTTCACAATGCTTTGACGGTGGATATGGCTCTGGGATGTTCCACCAACACCGCGCTCCATCTGCCGGCGATTGCCGCTGAAGCCGGTGTTGAACTCGACTTGCGCATGGTAAATGAGATCAGCTCACGCACGCCGAATTTGTGCCGTCTTGCCCCGGCCGGGAAACACCACATGCAGGATTTGCACCGCGCCGGAGGAGTAACTGCAGTGATGAAAGAGGTTTCCCATCTGCTCGATTTGGATTGTCAAACCGTTTCCGGAGTGACTCTCGGCGAACTTGTTGCCAATGCGCAAGTCAAAGACCGGGAAGTTATTCAGCCATATACAAAAGAGGGCGGTCTGGCGGTATTGTACGGCAATCTTGCCCCGGACGGCGGAATCGTCAAACGGTGTGCGGTGAGAAACGAAATGCTCCGTTTTACCGGAAAAGCAAGAGTCTTTGAGTGTGAAGAGGATGCTGTCAAAGCGATCCTTTCCGGGAAAATCGTCAAAGGCGATTGTGTGGTCATCCGCAACGAAGGTCCGGCCGGAGGTCCCGGAATGAGAGAGATGCTTTCTCCCACCAGTGCCATTGCCGGAATGGGACTGGATGCAGACGTGGCACTTATTACCGACGGCAGATTTTCCGGAGCGACCAGAGGAGCGGCGATCGGACATGTTTCCCCGGAAGCAGTTTCAGGCGGCACGATAGCCCTGGTCGAGGAGGGTGATTTGATCAAAATCGACATTCCGGCTTATTCACTGGAACTGCTGGTGGATGATGCCGCCCTTCAAGCGAGACGGGCAAAAAAAGTATTTACCCCGAAACGGCAGTTGACCGGCTATCTCAAACGTTATGCGGCACTGGTTTCTTCTGCCGATAAAGGAGCAAAATTATGTTGACACTTGACAAGGTTTACAAAGCAGGCCACCTGCTTAAAAGCGTGGCACGCTATACCGATATGATCGGAAGCAACGGCTTGGCAGATGATTGCCGGCTGCGGTTGAAAGCGGAAAATTTACAGTTGACCGGTTCATTCAAATTGCGGGGAGCATTTTTCAAAATCGCCAATCTGCCGCCGGATGACAGAGAGATCGTTGCCTGTTCAGCGGGCAATCATTCGCAGGGAGTTTCGCTTGCCGCCGGAAAACTTCGCCGCAAAGCAGTAATTTTCATGCCCAGTATCGCGCCTATATCCAAAGTGGAGGCAACCAAAAAACTCGGTGCTGAAGTCCATCTGGTCGACGGAGTTTATGATGATGCTTATCTGGCGGCAGAAAAATACTGTCAGGAACATGACAGCATTTTTGTCCATCCTTTTGACGATGAGGACGTAATTGCCGGTCAAGGCTCTATTGCGTTGGAAATTCTGGAACAGTATCCGGAAGTTGACACGGTCCTTGTCCCCGTTGGCGGCGGCGGATTGCTTTCCGGAGTAGCGTTTACATTGAAGCAGTTGAAACCGGACTGCAAAGTTTACGGCGTTCAGGCGGAAGGAGCCCCCGGCATGTGCAAAGCATTCGCCGAAAAACAAGGTGTCACACTGGCAAAAGTTTCCACCTTTGCCGACGGTATAGCGGTGAAAACTCCCGGAACACTTACCAGAGAGTTGTGCTGTAAATATGCAGATGGCATCGTCACAGTCAGTGATGATGAGATCGCCACTGCCATATTGACACTTATGGAAAAACAGAAACTGGTTGCTGAAGGGGCCGGTGCCGCAGGAGTTGCCGCAGTTCTGGCAAGGAAACTTGACCTTTCCGGAAAAAATGTCTGCGCAGTGATTTCAGGCGGAAATATCGACGTCAACATCCTCTCCCGGGTGATCAACCGGGGCTTGCTTTCCAGCGGCAGAGTGGCAGAATTGAAAATCGCCATGCTGGATAAACCCGGTCAGCTGCGGGAAGTATCGGCTATCATCGCGGAGTGCGGAGCAAATGTCATTCAAGTCCGTCACGATCCCGGCGGGGAACACGCCGATATCATCGGCTGTTTTCTGCATATCAAAATGGAAACGAGAAACTTTGAACAATTAAAACAGATCCGGCAGGCTCTTGCCGCCGCAGGTTATCAGATATTGAATTGAAAGGAATCGAATATGAATACCATCGTGTCTACCGGCAAAGCTCCGGCTGCAGCCGGCCCCTATTCCCAGGCAGTAAAAAACGGCGGTCTGCTCTTTTGTTCCGGGCAGATCGCCCTGGACCCGGCCAGCGGCACTCTGACCGGCAACGACATAAAAAGTCAGACAGAACAGGTGATGAAAAATATTTCTGCGGTACTTGCCGCTGCCGGAACAACTTTTGCCGATGCGGTAAAAACGACCTGTTTTCTTACCGATATCAACGATTTTGCGGCCTTCAATGAGGTCTATGCACAATACTTTTCCGGCAAACCGGCCAGAAGCTGTGTGGCCGTATCTGCCCTGCCCAAAGGAGCTTTGGTCGAAGTGGAAGTTATTGCAGTCACAAAAGAACAGTAAACCGGCAGAAAATAGCATCTGCCGGTTATATTAAAAATTACTGTTCCCTCATTTGTTGTGATGCACTTATTCCGGCGGGGGGCATCCCGGCATTGACTTTACATCCGGGTTCCCCCCTGACACTTTGCCAACAGTTCACCCCATAAAAAAATTTCTGACCCCTTCCAGAATCATCTTCGCGGCAATCGCCGAAAGAAACAATCCGGTCAACCGGGTGATAATGGATATGGCACTCCGGGTCAGAAAACGGTCACCCCATACGCCAAGCGACATAACTCCCCCCAAAACCGCGATGCCGCACAAAAGAGCCAAAACATTTATGCCCCCCCGGGCCCATGTCAAAGCTCCTTCGCTCCCGATGATGATCAAACCGGCCGCAGTTCCCGGGCCGACCGCCATCGGTATCGCCAGCGGCACAACAGATATGGAAGGATCCAGCGCAGTATCCTGACTTCTCACCCTTTTTTCTTTCCCCCAAACCAGAGAAATAGAGCATACCAGCAAAACGCTTCCGCCGCCGACCTTGAAGAGATCAAGATTTATATCCAGCAGAGAAAAAAGCATCTTGCCGCTGAAAAGCACCACTATCCCGGCAACCAGTGCGGCAATGCAGGTTCTTATCAATATCGACTTCTTTTCCGCAACACTCTGCTTCCCGGCTAACGCCAGAAAGGTGGATAATACCGCAAAAGGATTCAACAATACGGCTATTTTGAATGCATCTGACAGAAAAATTTCCATTTTTACCCCTCTTTCCGTTTGACATATTGTGCGTTGTATGATATACTATACACAAGAAAAAGAATAAATGCAAATCATTTTGTTAAAAATATCAAACAAAAAGGCAATATAGTGAACAAAAAAGCGGAAAAAGTGCCTCCGGTCGGTCAAAATCTGAAACAGGAACGTATAAAACATCATCTCTCGCTGGGAGAACTGGCAGCCGCCAGCGGTATTTCCAAAGCGATGCTTTCACAAATAGAAAGCGGCAAGGTGAATCCGACCCTGGTCACCATCTGGAAAATCGCCAACGCACTGTCGGTAGATATTGCCGTTCTGATCAAAGGTGAGGAGAAAGCAGATTATTTTCACCGGCTTTCGGATGAACAGCAGGCGGAAATCTTATCCGATGACGGCAAAGTTTTATTCAAAATACTGACAGCGCCGAGCATGCCGGAGGGGCTGGAAATGTATCATATCACCGTTGAACCGGGGGCGATACATGTTTCGGAACCACATTCCAGCGGATGCAAAGAGTTCGTTTTTGTATTCAAAGGGAGCGTTACTGTAACCAATGGAGAGCATCGTTTGATTTTGAATCAGGGTGACTTTCTGGCGTATGACGGCGGTCTGCCGCACTCGATAGAAAATCACACAAAAAAATCAGCTGAACTTCACATGACAGATTTTTCATGATCCGGGATCGCCGGATGGCGGCAGTGACAAAATTTATCCTTTTTATTTTCCGGTTCTTGTATTTTCCGTCATCATGTGATAAATTATAACGGACCGGAGTGTATGTTCGCTCCGGGGAAAAATTAATTTGAGGTAAAAAAAGAAAAAAAAGAGGCAGTTTCAAAAATTATTCAAAAAGAAAATTGAAAAATCAGCGTTGACAGGATCAAAACGGCAATTTGAGCGCAGCTGTTGAATAAATAACTTCCGGCGACTTTCCGTTTTCAGATTGCAATGATGACTTTCAAAAATTTTTAAGAAGTTTTGGAATTACCTCAAAGATCACTGAATAAAAAATTTGGCAAACTGATTGTAAACGTCCATCTCTGAACTGGTACTTCAAAAAAGGCGTAATACAATATACTTTTAAATCGGTGTGGCATGCCATTACGGTGTGGCACATTCCGGTCGTATGTATATTGTAACGCAGTACCAGGCGTAGAGATGGGCATATTCTTCGGAATGTGCCTCTTTTTTTGTTCGCAATCCAAGAGAAAGGAATCCGGATCTATGAACGCGTTTATCACCAAGTGCCCTCATTGCAGTGCTGAACTGCAGGCGCAAAATGAATTCATCGGGACAGAAGTTGAGTGTCCCGTATGTCCAAAAACATTTATCATCAGCAAACCAGAAGCTCAAGAGCGATTTGCCGCACCAGCCGGTAACAAAAGTGAAAGCTGTCCGGCCCCCCGCTTTATATTCATCTGCCCGGAATGTGATACCGTTGCTGAACTTCCGGAATCCATGAAAAACAAAGAGTATGAGTGCCAGTGCTGTTGTGAAACCTCTGTTGCCCGGGAAGCACAGGAACGCAACTGTCCGCTGTGCGGTGAAAAAATCAAAATCAAAGCGACCGTCTGCAAACACTGTAAGCAGAAGATCAAACCTTTGACGCCATTTTCCGGAGAAAATAAAACATCTGCCATTGCCGGAACCGGAAGTAATCTGTCTCTGTTCAGCAGCATGCGGCCGGAAAATCAAACAACCGTTTTCAAACCGCAAACCAAATTGAGTTCTCTTATCCTCTGGAACATGCTCATTCCGGGGGCCGGACACATTTATCTCGGACAGCTGACCAAAGGTATTGTCATCGCATCCGGTTATATTCTGATCGGAATCTTGCCGTGCATAATTTTGAACGAAACCGTTTTTGCAGCATTGCGCACCCGCCCCTGGCTTCTTTATTCAGCCTGGCAGGGGTTATGTTATATGCTTATTGTTGCGGAATCGCTCCGCATTTTCTTCAAGTTTCAATCCGGGCAGCCGGTAAAGAGTTGGGAATTTATCACCGGGAAAAATGCCAAAAACCTGATCCGGCAGTTTCCGTCTGAAATATCTGCCCGTTACAAACGTTTCCGGGGCATCGGCTATGCCATCGGATTTCTGGGATTCAACGGTCTGTCCATCATCGCTCTCATTTTATGGCTGACCGCTTGAATTTCGCACACCAAAAAAGGGCTGCCGGTAAAGGCAGCCCGAAATACATTGAAAAACAACCGATGTTTGTGTTACTTTTTCACCCGGATGGTTCCGGCTCTGCCGTGAGCATCCAACTGCTCCATTGCTCCGAAGCGGGCAATGATATCAGCATCGCGCTTCAACGCGGCCTGTGAATATTTCACCAGACTGGTTCTCCGGTAAAAGCTGACCGTTTCCAAACCGTTGAATTTCTTTGCACTTCCTGCCGTCGGCAGGACATGAGATGGTCCGGCACAGAAATCTCCGCATGATTCCGGAGTCCACTGGCCGAGGAATATTGCTCCGGCAGCAGTTATCATCCGGGCGATACGTTCCGGATTTTCCGTCTGTATTTCCAAGTGTTCCGGAGCATAACTGCCGGCCACTTCCGCAGCGGTCTTTTCATCCGGCACTGCGATCAGAAAAACTCCGTTCTGCAAAACCTTGTCGATAGTTTCCTGACGTTTCAAAGTATCTCTCTGCCGCAGAACTGCCGCCTCCACTTTATCCAGCATGCTGATATCTGTTGTCACCAGTACCGCCTGTTCAAGACCGCTTCCGTGTTCAGCCTGACTGAGCAGATCAGCGGCCACAAACTCCGGATCGGCATATTTATCGGCGATAACCAGTATCTCTGAAGGTCCGGCCACCAGATCGATACCGACTTCACCGTAAAGCAACTTTTTTGCGGCAGTTACATAAGCATTGCCCGGTCCGCAAATTTTCTCCACCTTCTTAATACTCTGCGTCCCGATGGCCAGAGCCGCCACTCCGTACACTCCACCCAAACGCCAGATCTCGGTAACTCCCGCCTGCAGCATGGCATACATCACCGCCGGATGCATATTCCCCGGAGGCGTGATCGCCACGATCTCTTTCACTCCGGCGGCCTGTGCGATACCGGCAGTATGCAGTACAGTGGAAACCAGCGGAGCAGTTCCGCCGGGGATATAAACTCCGACTCTTTCCATCGGAGTGAATTTCTCCCCGACTTTAACTCCCGGACGCACTCCCATCATCCAATTGCGCGGCTTGGTAAGTTTGGCAAATTGCTGAATTTGTTTCAATGCCCGGCGGATCGCCAGTTTATCACCATTCGGAAGCGTTGCTGCGATCTCCCCGGCCCGGGTCAGCGGCAGCCGGAACTCCTCCGGCGTCAACCGGACACGGTCAAATTTTTCAGCGAATGCGGCTACAGCTTCGTCGCCGTGTTCCCGGATCTCCGCAATGATCTGCCGGGCAGATTCTTCCGCAGCAGGCGGGAACGCCGGACGCTCATAAAGCGCACGCAACGCTTCATCAAAACCATCTTTGCCGTAGATCAGTTTATACATACTGCACCTGTCAAATTTCAAAAATTTCGTTATCGATCAAACGGGTCGTTCCAAAAAATGCTGCCGCAGCAACAATGACCTGACGGCTTCCTGAATGCGGATATTCCATCGTCGCACAATCCAGAATATCCACGTAATCCACCCGGCCTCCTGCCGCTGTTATCATCTCCCTGGCTCCGGCCAGAGCCTGGTCCATCGCCGTGCGATCAGCAGAAATTTCCGCTTTGGCTGCCAGCAGAGCCCGGTGGATAGACAATGCCCGCGCCCTTTCATCATCCGAAAGATAACGGTTGCGTGAACTCAACGCCAGACCATCGGCATCCCGTACCAGCGGTGCCGGAATTATCTCAATGGGGAAATCCAGATCCCGCACCATCTTTTGAATAACGAAACACTGCTGGGCATCTTTCAAACCGAAAACCGCATAATCCGGCTGGGCAAGCAGAAACAACTTTGCCACGACCGTCGTCACCCCCCGGTAAAAAGTCGGACGGCTCCGCCCGCATAACGGCTTGGATAATTTGACCTCTTCCACCCAGCAGGAAGCGTCACTGTCATACATTTCACCGGGTTCCGGAGCGAATATAACATCTGCGCCATGTTCCGCGCATTTGGCAACATCACCGTCAAAATCCCGGGGATAACGGTCGAAATCTTCATTGGGCGCGAACTGGGTCGGATTGACAAATATCGACACCATCACCACATCCGCCTTTTGCCGGGCAATATCGATCAGCGACATGTGCCCGTCATGCAGAAAACCCATTGTCGGTACCAGAGCGATAGTTTTGCCGCTTCTTTTCAACTCCAGCGCATAACGCTGAAATTCGCACCGTTTATTGAAAATCTTCATTTTCCGTTCAGCACTCCACCAGCCAGTTGTGGGTATCCGGATATTCCGCGTACTGGATACCGGTCATCCGGTCGTAAAGTTTTTTCAACTGCGGTCCGATCTCCGTCCAACCGTAATCAATGGTTTTTTCACCGTAAACGATTTTGCCGACCGGAGTGACCACCACTGCTGTTCCGCAGGCGGCGACTTCAGCGAAATCAGCCAATTCATCCACATGCACCTTGCGCCGTTCGACCGGCATTCCCAGATCGGCGGCGACCGTAAGAAGCGAATCATTGGTCACTGACGGCAGAATGGAACCGGAAAGAGTCGTGACATATTTGCCGTCTTTTGTGATCGCCAGGAAGTTGCTGGTACTGAATTCATCAACGTAAGTGTGAGTACCGGGATCAAGGAAAAGTACGATCGGGAAGTGCTGTTCTTTGGCTTTTTTGCTGGAAAGCAGACTGGCGGCGTAATTGCCGGCAGCCTTGATATGTCCGGTACCTTTGGGTGCGGCACGGTCAAAATCCACAGAAATCATCGCATCCACCGGTTTGATACCGTCCTTGTAATAAGGACCGACCGGCATGACCATAATGACCAGCTCATATTCCAGAGAAGCATTCACGCCGATCTGCGGAGAAGTACCGAACATCACCGGCCGGATGTAGAGTGAACCGCCGGTGCCGTAAGGCGGAACAAAGTCAATATTATCCCGGACGACTTTCTGCACAGCTTCCACAAATTTATCTTCGGGGAATTCCGGCATCACCAGCTGCCGCGCGGAAGAGTTGAGCCGTTTGGCATTGGCATACGGACGGAAAACCCGCACTTTGCCGTCTTTGCCGCAAAACGCTTTCATCCCCTCAAAGATCGCCTGACCGTAATGCAGAACGTTGGCGGCAACTGACATGGAGATGTTGTAATCCCCGGTCAATCGTCCGTCATCCCACTGACCGTCCGCATAATGAAAACGGATATTGCTGCGTGTCGGCATAAACTCAAATTTCAACTTGTCCCATTGAATGTTCTGCATGATAATACCTCCTTTGTCCAAAACAGACCTGTTTACAAAAGCATACAAATGGTATTCTGTAAAATATAACCCCAAAGCGCAGTTAAATCAAGTAGCTTGTACAGATTATTTCAATGTAAAAAAAGGAGCTTTTTTATTAAAAGCGGATGGATTTTTTTATTTTTGCATGTTATATTGTATGTGAAACAAAATATTATTGTATCAGGATACGTTATCAAAGTATAAAAACAACACAATTTTTTATAAACAAGGAGACAGAATATGTACAAAACTCTTTCGATCTTTCTGGCGGCAGCCGCAGTAGCAGTATTCACCGGCTGCGAATCCATTGCCGTTGACGAAGACACCAGCAGCCCCGTTCCGGAAGCCGATCCCGACCCGCGCGGTCTGGGGATCGCAGCGGCAGGCGGCAGCGGTTATAATCCCGGCGGGCTTGGCGGCGGCGGTTCCCTGCCCGGAGCCGGCGGCTGGGTCGATCCCAAGGCCATCGATCCGGCTTCAGGCGCAGCAGATGCTGACGGCTGGGTGGCGATCGATCCCGAAAACCGTCTGGGCATGCCGGTCATCTACTTCGCTTACGATTCCGATGTGCTGGTTCCCAGTGAAACGGCCAATCTGGATAAGATCGCGACTTATATGATGCAGAATCCCTCCATCGGACTGGTTATCGAGGGACACTGCGACAATCGCGGTACCGATGAATACAACCGCGCCCTCGGTGAACGCCGTGCAAATGCCATCCGGGCTTACCTTGCTTCCAAAGGTATTCCGGACAGCAGTCTGAAAACCCTCTCATTCGGAGAAGACAAACCGGCGGTCAGCGGTTCAGGCGAGAGCATCTGGCGGCAGAACCGCCGGGGAGTTCCGGTTCCGATGGAGATGCCGGGGAGATGATTCTTCCCGATCCCCGGTAAGCCAATCCCCCGGAACCGCCGCAGTTCATCTCCGGCAGCTCCGGGCTGTTTGTTAATAATTCAAGATCACATTCACGGTAATATCATGAGCAAAATAAAAAGCAATCACGTCTTCACTTCAGAATCTGTTTCCGAGGGACATCCGGATAAAGTATGCGACCGGATCTCTGATGCGATACTTGATGCGTGTCTGATGCAGGACCCGGCCAGCAGAGTAGCGTGTGAAACCCTGACCACGACCAATCTGATCGTCATTTCCGGAGAGATCACCACCGATGCTCAAGTCAACTGGCAGCAGGTGGCTCTGGATGCAGTAAAAGATATCGGCTACAACCAGCCGGGGATCGGATTTTCCGCTGAAGATGCCAAAGTGATGGTCGCTGTCCACAAGCAGTCTGAAGATATCAGCATGGGGGTCAGCCGCCCGGATCAGGGAGCCGGAGATCAGGGAATGATGTTCGGATATGCCAGCAATGAAACTCCGGAGTTGATGCCGGCGACCATCATATATGCCCATAAGATCGTGGAAGAATTTGCCCGCATCCGCAAAAGCGATCCTCTGGCGGCGAAACTTCTCCGCCCGGATGCCAAAAGTCAGGTTTCCATCCGTTACATCGACGGCAAACCCGCCGCAGTGGAGTCGGTGGTAGTTTCCCATCAGCACGCTCCGGAAATGGAGATGGATTATCTGAAAGATCTGGTCAAAAAGGTCGTCAAAAAAGTTATTCCGGCTCAACTTCTGAATGATGACATCACCTATTTTGTCAATCCCACCGGCCGCTTTGAGATCGGCGGCCCGCACGGGGATACCGGTTTGACCGGCCGCAAGATAATCGTGGACACCTACGGTGGAGTCGGTTCTCACGGCGGCGGGGCATTTTCCGGGAAAGATCCTTCCAAAGTCGACCGGTCGGCGGCCTACTTCTGCCGTTATATCGCCAAAAATCTGGTTGCTGCCGGATTGGCGGATAAGTGTGAGATCCAGGTTGCCTACGCCATTGGCGTGGCCCAGCCGTTAAGTATCAATGTGGACACCTACGGAACCGGAAAACTTGCTTCGGATGCTGATTTGGAAAAAGTTGTCCGGGAGGTTTTTGATCTGCGCCCGGCAAAAATAGTTGAAACACTTCAACTGAAATATCCCGGAAAAACCTGGTGCTATGCAGATACGGCCGCTTACGGACACTTCGGCAGGGACATTTTCCCCTGGGAAAAGTGCGATAAGGGTGCAGAATTACTGGCGGCAGCAGCCAAATACCCGTCACTCTGAAAAGATTTACGGAAAAGATGAGTTTCAAACTGCTGGGAGTGGGATCACCGCTTATAGACTTTTCCCTTGATGTAACGGATTCATTCCTTGCCGGAAAAGTTCCCGGTGGAAAAGGCGGAACGCGCAACATCACAGCGGAAGAGAAAAACGCACTGTTGGCCGGATTTACCGGCAGGATATCCCGCACTCCCGGCGGCAGTGCCGCCAATACGGTCAGAATTTTTGCGGCCCTTTCCGGACAGGCAGCTTTTTTCGGAAAAACCGGTGATGATGATGACGGCCGCTTTTTCCGGGATTCACTGACGGCCGCCGGAGTGGATGACCGATGGCTTGTTTCCGACCGGGATCACGCCACCGGATTCTGCGTGAGTCTGATCACTCCGGATGCAGAAAGAACCATGCTTTCCGGCTTGGGAGCTTCGGTAAAAATATCTGACAGCGACATCGGCAGAACAGACTTTTCCGGTTTCTCGACGGTGCTTGTGGAGGGATACTTGTGCGGCGAAAAGTGGATGGATGAGTTATTGGCCAAAGCCCGTGCCGCCGGTTGCCGTATCGCACTGGATTTGAATAATTTTGAACTTGTTGCAAAAATCCGTCCGCGCTTCCGGCAATTGCTTGAAAGCGGCATCGACCTGCTCTTTGCCAACGGTCAGGAACTGGCGGCACTGTACCCGGATGCTTCCGGAGAAGCTGAACGTCACCGGCTGATATCCCGGCAGGTTCCGCTGGCAGTGATAAAATACGGCAAAGACGGCTCAATTGTTCTGCACGGGAACGATTTACTCCGGATAGATGCTGAAAAAAACATTTGCGTCCGGGATACCACCGGTGCAGGAGATTTCTATGCGGCCGGATTTCTGTACGGCTTGAGCCGGGGGGCAGATTTGAGAAAATGCGGGCGTCTCGGTTCTGTTTGTGCCGCCGCGATCATCCGGATAACCGGGGCCGTACTTGATAAAGAAGAGTTGGATAAACTTTACAATATCATAAAAAGAGAGGTTGAATTATGAGTTACATGGTTAAAGACATTTCTCTTGCCGACTTCGGCCGGAAAGAGATCGCAATTGCCGAACATGAAATGCCCGGACTGATGGCCACCCGGAAAAAATACGGTCCGGCCAAACCGCTGGCCGGAGTAAAAATTTCCGGCAGTCTGCACATGACTATTCAAACCGCCGTTCTGATCGAAACTCTCGTCGAACTCGGTGCCGATGTCCGCTGGGCCAGCTGCAACATCTTTTCAACCCAGGATCATGCCGCTGCCGCGATCGCCGCTGCCGGAGTACCGGTTTTTGCCTGGAAGGGAGAAACTTTGCAGGAGTACTGGGAATGCACCCTTGCCGCGTTGACCTGGGATGACGGTTCCGGACCGGATCAGATAGTTGACGACGGCGGCGATGCCACACTGCTTATCCACCGGGGGGTGGCCGCCGAAAAAAATCCGGCGATCCTGGATGAAAAAACTGATGTGGAAGAACTGAAAATCATCAACGCTCTGCTGAAAAAAGAGTTGAAAGAACATCCGGGACGCTGGAGCAAAATCGCCGCCAACATCAAGGGTGTTTCCGAAGAAACCACTACCGGAGTACACCGTTTGGAACAGATGACCAGACGCGGCGAACTGCTCTTCCCGGCGGTCAATGTCAACGATTCGGTGACCAAAAGCAAATTCGATAATATCTACGGCTGCCGTCACAGCCTTACCGATGGGATCAAACGCGCACTGGATGTGATGATTTCCGGGAAAACCGTAATGATCTGCGGTTACGGCGACGTAGGCAAAGGGTGCGCGGAAGCCATGCGCAACGAACGCGCCCGGGTCCTGGTCAGTGAAATCGATCCGATCTGTGCCTTGCAGGCATGCATGGCCGGATATCAGGTCTGCACCGTCGAAGATGCTTTGCCGCAAGCTGATATTTATGTCACCTGTACCGGCAACTGCCACATCATCACCATCGATCAGATGGCCAAAATGAAAGATCAGGCCGTTGTCTGCAATATCGGACATTTTGACAATGAGATCGAAGTTGCCGGACTGGAAAACTTCCCCGGTATAAAAAAGACCGTTATCAAAGACAGTTCCTGCCCGGTATCCGCTTATACATTCCCCGATGGACATACCATATATCTGCTTGCCGAGGGCAGATTGGTCAATCTCGGCTGCGCCACCGGACATCCCTCTTTTGTTATGTCCAACAGCTTCACCAATCAGGTATTGGCCCAGATCGACATTGCCCGCAATCCGGAACGTTGCCCCGGGGTTTATCTGATCGACAAAAAACTTGATGAAGAGGTCGCCCGGCTGCATCTGGAAAAACTGGGAGCAAAATTGACTGTTCTCACCCGGGAACAGGCCGATTATATCGGTGTGAGTGTCGATGGCCCATTCAAGAATGAAACTTACCGTTACTGAAATCAACTCTCCGGCGAACCGGAGTGCGGTGTGATTTATAAAAATAGCGCTGCACTCCGGTTTTGTATCTCCGATGTTTATCCCCGCCGCCGGCGAGAAGTGCGCAGCAGATGCGGTGATTTATCAACCGCAGAACAATATTTTATCTTTTTTACAGGCAATGTCCCAAATTTTGTGAAATTTGCATTCAACAACCGTTGATTGCAATAATGGAAAACATAAGGATATATCACCGACATTATGATTTGTCAACCACGCAATAACGGTTTGATCCAACCGGTGGATGCAGTGCGAGGTAATGTCGCCGTCAAATCAAGGCGGATGAGCAGGATCCTCCTTCGCCGGAGGCTACGGCAGGACAAGGTGCAGTAAACCTGCTCGACTGAACCGGTAACCGCCGGGGCGGAAGCCCGGGCGGCGAGGCGGCTCTCCCGCCGCCGCAGGGAGATTTTTTGGAGAAGTCCGCAATGCGCCATCGACGGTAAAATTGGAAACGGTCTATATCTACCGGTGGATGCAGCGTGAGATAAGGTCAAAGTCAAAACAAGGTAACGGTGAAGGAGTGCAGTAAACCTGCTCGACTGAACCGGTATCTGCAGTTTTGACAAGAGATTATCCACGATGCGCCACCGACGGTATGATGGCATCACAACAATTTACAACAACTGGAGGATAAGTTGCAGTTATTCTTAAATAATTTCAAATTTTTTTCAAAAAAAACTTGCTTTTCGAAGTGGTAACTGATATATTACCAAAAATACTGAAAATCTTTATTCTTAAATATTGATACATTTTTTATGAAAAAAGAGATAAATTACAACAATATCGTTTTGGACCGGAAATCTCCGGAGCCGCTGCATATACAGTTAAAAAACGCTCTGCTTAAAGAACTGCGCACCATCCCGACCAACCGGAAGATCGTGCTGATGTCAGAACGGGAGTTGACCGATATGCTGAAAATCAGCCGGCCGACCACCCACCGGGCGTATCAGGAGTTGATAAACACCGGACTGGCCCACCGGCTGCCGGATAAATCTCTGGAACTGAAATCCGATGCCCGCAGCAAAATAGCCGGCAGTTACCGGGTCATAGGCATACTGCTGCCGATGGATTTTCCCTCCTATGTGGACAATAACGGTCAGCGTTCACTGCCGTATCTCAAAGGTCTGCTGGGACGGGCTTCTGAATTGAATATCTCCTGCATGATCCTTCAACCGCCGGCTCCGGATGCCAGTGATGAAGAGATCGATGCGTTTCTGGAAGAACACATCCACCGCCTCTACGGGTTGATCCACCTGGGAGCGATGCTTCATCACGGGACAAAAGGGCGGGTACTGAACAAGATAATGGAATGCAAAGAGATACCGCAGGTGTGCGTTTCCGGTTTCTGTGAATATCCGCATATTGGTTCAGCGATACCGGATGTGGAACCGGCAATGCATGAGATATGCAATATACTGCAGCGGAAAAAAGTTAAAAGTCTTGCACTGATCTCCCAGCCGACCAATGACGAGGAATCTCCTTTTATCTATCTGTCGCAGTTCCGGGAAGAAACGATGGCTGCAATTGCCCGGAGTTACGGCATCGAAGTGGTTTGTACGATTCCGGTCAACGACCACGCAAAAGCGGCGGATCTGATGCTTTCCCGGAAGGTTGGAGCATTTTTCTGTCACAACACCCGGACAGCAGAAAAGATAATGCAATTGGCCAATGTCATCGGCAAAAACATACCGGAAGATTTCCTGATCGCCGGTTATGACCGTGACTCCTTTGATCCGGGATTGACCCGTATCGACCCGATGGCCGAAGAAGTGGCCAGAAAAGCGATCGACCTGATCGTTGAACATTTTGAATGCGGCGTGAACAAGTCCAACCGTATCGCAAAAATAACTGCGAAACTGATAGACGGTAAAACATTATAACTCAAAAACAGGTGGATGCGGCCCCGTGAAAAAGTTCAATTATTCTGTCATCAAATGTTGCCGTTATGTGTACGGTGCCGGAATATATTTTGAAGTCCGCCGGAAATTGACCGACGAACAGTCATCTTTGCAGATCGATCAAACCGGTATTATGGAAATACCAGTAAATAAATCAAAGGAGTTTTCGTTGGAATGAGAAAAAACGGGTTGACGGCAGCGGCCGTCTTGTGTTTGACTGCAGCTTTCGCCGGACCAGGCAAAATGCTGGATCTGCCATACGTATTCAACGGCGGATTCAACGGTGCGCTGGTTGAAAGCGAATTGAAAAATGAAGCAGCCAGACGGCGGCTCATGCATCAACTGCCATTAAATAAAGAAGATTGGAATCCGGCTGAATTGCGGGAAAAGATCTGGCAGGCTCTCGGAGTGCGGGTCGATCACAATGTTCCGCTTGATCTGCAGGTCACCGGCAAATTTGCACACGACGGCTACACCATCTGGAAACTCTGTTATCAATCCCGTCCCGGCGTTTATGTCACCGGCAATCTCTATGTTCCTGCCGGTAAAGGCCCCTTCCCCGCCGTCATA
>SUVW01000028.1 GCA_015061815.1 Lentisphaerota bacterium | reverse complement strand
TCTCGTCCAACCTCTGTCATACGGATAATTCTGCAACGTTTTATCTTCGTACCAGTTGGATTTTTCAGCGACTCTGTTCTTGCCACCCCAACCACCGCTTAAACCAAATTTTTCTCGCAAAACAAGAACATTTGACAATTCCATATTGGAAGATGTCGCCATCCGCAAATAAATAAATTGAGTATGCCCCAGGGGAGTACCATTCAGGCAGCTGATATATCCTCCCCATTCAGATTTTTCAATATAAGGTTGTCCGGATGATGCGAAAGTGCCATACGGTGACAACATATTGCATTCGCAAGGACAATTTCAGCTTCCTCTTCATTGATGATCAATCTCTTGGTTGATGGATCACTGTCATAGCCGAGGATCGGGAATCCACCGCAGTTTTTTCCGCGCTTTTTGGCCGCTGCAACTTTGTCGCGTACACGCTCGGCGATAATTTCCCGTTCATATTGCGCAAAAGTCATTAAAATGTTAAGCATCATACGCCCCGCGGAGGTGGAGGTGTTAATTTCCTGCGTTACACTGACAAAGGATACATCGTGTTGATCCAAAAACTCCTGCAATTCGCTGAAATCGCACAACGATCTAGTCAAACGGTCGATTTTGTAAATCACGATGATATCAATCTGACCTGCTTCAATATCCTCTTTAAGTTTCTGCTTCGGCAGTGCCAATCTGACCGGAGCGGGAATGGGCGCAAAGAGTGAAAACCGCCGCAACTTTGAAAACGGCATTTTGACCGATAACCCGACTTTGATTGAGCCGTTGAGTGAACAATTCGACTCCGTCTGGCGCGGAGCAAACTGCCCCAAATGCGGCAGAAGACAGTACTGTCTTGACTGTCCGATCCAATAACAAGGAAATCATTATGATGAAACAGGAGTATATTGATCGTTTTGAGATGTTTTGATCTGTGCCGCTTGCGGTGATCCGATGTGATTTTTTGACTGCAGAACATAAATCACGCCCGGCAGGAGTATTCCTGCCGGGCGCACTCATTTTTGATAGGAAAAGATTACCGGTACAACGGTCCCAGCGAAGCGCAGGCGCGGTAATCTGAACCCTCTTTGTCCATGCCGAATGCCGCCCACATGTTGGGACGGAAAATCTGCTCTTCCGGAACGTTGTGCATGCAGACCGGAATACGGAGCATCGCCGCCAGCGTGATCAGATCGGCACCGATGTGACCATAGGTGAATGCACCGTGGTTGGCGCCCCAGTTTGCCATCACACTGTAAACGTCTTTGAAAGCACCTTCACCGGTCAGGTTGGGGATAAACCAGGTGCTGGGCCAGCCCGGATCGGTACGTTTGTCCAAAATGGCGTGGACTTCTGCAGGCGGCTCGTAAGTATAACCCTCCGCGATCTGCAGTACCGGACCGAGACCTTTGACGATATTGATGCGGCTCATCGTGACCGGCATACCGCCTCTGGTCAGGAAGTGGCTGGAAAAGCCGCCGCCGCGGAAGTAACTCAAACTCGCCGGCACCCAGCTGGTCGCATCACAGCACGCCTGCGCTTCTGCAGGGGTGATCTCCCAGAAAGGCTTCATCGCCGGTTTGCCGTCAATACTCTGCTGTCCGGTGGCATCCATGCTGGTCGCACCGGAATTTATCAGGTGGATCATGCCGGGGATATCCAGATCATAGCCGGTGGCTTCTTTGATCGCTTCTTTGCTCCAGTAGGTGCGGACATCGGAAAATCCGGCGGCACAATTGCTGATCAGATGGCTGAACATCATCGCCACACCGTTGAGCGCATCGTTTTCCGTGGCAAGCACAAACGCTTCACGGATACCGTTCCAGTCAAATGAACTGCACAGCAGTGTTTCCATCACGTCGCCATTGGGCAGATAATCCGTCCAGTTGCGCTGTCCCTGAAATCCGGCGGCAATAGCATTATGCCCCTGGGCTTCTTCAACAAAACCCATTCCGGCAAGTTTTTTATTGCCGATCATCAGGTCGCGGGCGATCATGGTCATTTTTGTCACATACTGCCAGATCTCATCCTGTTCGGCTTGAGTTTTGCCGTTGGCGCCGTTGTAGACATCTTCGCCCTGTTTGCAGTTTGCCCGGATCCACACGTAAGCGCGTTCATACTCATCTTTGTCGTAGATCCCCTCCTGAATACGGCGGGAGATCTCGCACATATCGACCTGCTCACAGCGCATATTGAAGTAATCTTCAAAAAATTCCGGATCGACGATCGAACCGGCGATACCCATTGCCGTACCGCCGATGGACAAATAAGATTTGCCCCGCATCTCCGCCGCCGCCAGTCCGGCACGGGCGAAACGGAGGATCTTTGCCGCCACATCATCAGGAATGGTGGTGTCAGCGGCGGATTTCACATCATGCCCGTAAATGCCGAATGCCGGCAGACCTTTCTGGGCATGTGCCGCCAGTACCGCGGCGAGATAAACCGCCCCCGGACGCTCGGTGCCATTGAAACCCCACACCGCTTTCTGGGTGAACGGATCCATATCCATCGTCTCTGAACCGTAACACCAGCAGGGAGTAACGGTCAGCGTGACCATGACATTGTGTTCCTGAAATTTTCTCTGGCAGGCGGCGGCTTCGGCGACTCCGCCGATCGTAGTATCGGCGATGACGCACTCCACCGGCAGGCCGTTGGAATAACGCAAAGATCCGGAAATCAATGCGGCGGCGGATTTCGCCATATTCATCGTCTGTTCTTCCAGAGATTCGCGGACGCCTTTGCGTCTGCCGTCAATGGTCGGACGGATGCCGATACGCGGCAGGTCGGCACAGTAGCGTTTTACGCCAATATTCATTTCAGACATATTTTCCTCCTGATAAGAATGTTTATGCATTCATGACAGATGATTTTTGCATTTTGCTGTAATATTATGTTGTCATTCCGGATAAAACAAGTTGCGCTTGCAAAATTGTTACCGGATATTGTCTGTCAGTCCTGCATCAAACTGTCTTTGAGCTGCCAGAAAACGACCGTTGAAGCACCGTAATCTTCATTGATGATCTCGTAATCACCGAATCCTGCCGGGATCAGCGCGCACTGAAGTCTTTCAATGCGGCAGCAGCGGGACGGATCAGCTTTGGAGCGGATTATCACGGATGTCCCGACGGTCAGCGTCGCCGCCTGCAGATATTTGCCTTCGGTGGAGCTTTCGGCACGTTTCATAAAGTGGATGCGGTCGATCTCAAACGGCATCTGCGGCAAAGTCGTGTAACGGTCGCGGGAATATTCCTGGTTCCAGGCGGTCACGACCGGACGGGCGCGGAGATTTTTCTGCACCCAGTCGGCTCGGAAACCTTTATCGATCTCAAAATAACGTTCCAGATGCATTTTCATCGGCTTGCCGGTCATGGTCTTTTTATTGTCATCCCAGGTCGGACGCATGAAATCATAACCGAAAAATGAGTATTCACCACCGGCAGCGTTGCCGCAGGTATCCATTTCCAGAACCATCTGATTGCCGCCGTGACCGTGCGTGGTGCCTTCGGGGATCAGGAAAAGATCACCGACATTGGTCTGCCAGTTGGCGATGTAGTTTTTCCAATCCGGGATCGGTTTCTGATCCTGCCACGATTTGCGGCACTCGGTGTCCCACTGTTCGGTACAGGCATCGTTATTGAATCCCATCCAGGTGTTTGCACCGGGATAGGCTTCCACGATGTAGTAAGTCTCGTATCTGCCCAGCGGCTCATTGAAGTGCCGTTTGGTGTACTCGGTGCCGGGGTGGTTGTGGATCGGCATGCTGGTGCGTTCCGCCGGCTGGGGAGTGGGGAAGTAACCGTCATCCAGCCAGATCTCCACCGGGATCAATCCCGGATAGGCGCGTGCCGGAAATTCACCGACAAATGCCACGGCGTTGTCAATGAGCAGATCGACACTGGGGATATTGATTTTCACTCCGTTTTCCAGCTCGATGAGCAAGCTCAAATCAGCACCGGCAAGACGGTTCCAGGCGTTGTTTTCCAAACCGGGGATATCCCACAGCTGCCGGTAGCGGTACGCGCCCCAGGGACCGGGTGAGTAGGTACGGATCTGCTTCATCGGCTGATTGGCAAGCGCGGCAAGGATCTCCTGAAAAACCGCGACCGGCATCGCCGTCATAGTTTCTGTTTCGACGGCTTCGCAATAAAGGTCGCATTTGCCGAGCCATGCGGCTTTGTGGCGCTGCAGAATGTAAAAGTCGTTGTAATAGTACTCTTTCCAGGCATAATCTTTACGCGGTTCATCGGCGCCGATCGGAATAAGTTCTCCGTTCCACATCTGCCACAGCATCGGATCGGCGGTCATATCAAAATAACAGCGCAATGCGCTTTGGCAGTCAGAGAAGCATTTCAGCGCACCGGAACCGTAGATGATGACAAATCCATCCGGACATGAGTTTTCAAATGCGGTCACCCGCGCCGGATCGATAAAGTCGTCGATAGTTCCGGAATCATTGACTTTGCCGAAGCAGGGATCTTCGGTGATCCACTCTTTTTTCAGTTCAGCAAGCTGCTCTGCCGGGTAAAAGATCGGCGAGCAGGAGAGAGCAGGGGCGTTATTCAGCTGTTTCTGCAGTACCGGGACGATTTTTTTCCAATCGATCCCGTACCAGCCGTCCAGGATCAGACAGCAGCTTTTGCGCTGCTGAACTGCCGCGGCGATACTTTTGATCGAGGCTTCAAAACCATTGTTGACCATGGCAAGTGATTCCGGTGCGATCCGGATCTGGTTTTCCGCATTATGACGGTTTTCGTAAATAGGCATTTTATTCTCCTTTACTTTTGAGTACAGTTATGTTTATGATCATCAATACTTGTTTTCACCGATGGGGTCCGGATCTCCAGCTCTTTGTTTGAGCGCATATGCATACATGAAATTGTTCGTCAATTCATTCAGCTCTCCGATGTCAGGGGCAGCTGCATGACCGTCAAAAAAGATCATGTTCACCCTGCGATTGTCATGCCGCCGCGCCGGTGCCCACGGTTTGTAATACGCGTCACTGCCGCCGCGGGTCATCATCCAGCTGCCCTGATAAGGTTTGTTGCGGTTGCCGGAATCTCCGAGCAGAACTGTGCGGCTGGGGCTTTTCAATTTGCCAGCCCGGTAACAGGAATACCAGGTGGGATTGGCTCCGCTGGCGGCGCTCAGCAGGACGTCGCCATTCTTTTTCTGCCAGTCACTGACAAAACTTTTGCCATCGCGTCCCAGCATCCACATCCCGTAGCACAGATTCAGGGCATCACTGACACTCATGTCTTCAGGGAATACTTCCGGGCAGAATATCCAGGTGACCGATTTAAGGTTTTTGTAATTTTTGATGTAGCCTTTCTGGTAAAGCAGCCAATTCCATTGATTTGTATCGGGCTGGCACGGGATCAGGTCGGCATTGTCTGCGGAATATGAATTCAACGTTTGGACCACCTGTTTCTGATTATTCATACAGTTGGACGTCCGCGCCCGCATCCTGGCACTCTGCAATGTCGGCAGCAAAATAGCCGCCAGAATGGCAATAATGGCGATAACTACCAGCAGTTCGATCAAAGTGAATTCAGCTCGGGCGAGATGGTGAAAAGATGATAAATGCGGATCCCGGTGTTTTTTACTCATGTATTTACCCCTTTTTCAATAATTGCGCACTGCGGCGGCACTTAAGCTTGATTTTTTCTTATTCTGGAGATACATTACATGCAGCGATATGTATTTTCAACAAAGAAAAACTAAAAAAAATACTCATTTTTATGAAGACTATCACCAGTAAATTTTCAAGCGGCAATCCGTTGCATGTCGAAGAGATGAAAAAACGGGTCATGCTCAACAACATCTGGGGAAAGATACATCTGTTCGGAAACCACTGGCATTTGTACCGCAATGATTCCGGTGGTGCCGGGGTCGTTGACAACAACCGCAAAGTGGAGTTTCTGCCGGGGCGGTGGTATCTGGTGCCGCCTTACAAAAAGATGGAAACATGGTGCAATCAGGAACATCCGGTGTATCAGTTTTATATCCACTTTACCACCGCTTCATTTCCTGACGGAGCCGGATTTTCGCTGGTCGAACTGCCGGAAGATCAGGAGTTGAACCGGACGTATGAAAAACTGAAAAACTGTAATATCAGTTCAAACATATTTCCGCTGCTGCTGCTGAAATTGACCTCGGCGGCATGCTGTATGCTGCCGGAAAACAGCAATTACGAAGGACAGTTTTCTCCGAAAATATCCATGCTGCTGCATCATATTTCCCAGCATCTGGGTGATCAATTCGGGCTGGATGAGATGGCGGAACTGATAAATATGTCTAAAAACACTCTGCTGCGGCACTTCAAAAACGAGATCGGTCTGTCACCGTATCAGTATCTGTCAAACCTGCGCTACACTGAAGCAGCCAATTTATTGACCCAGAGCGACCTGCCGCTGGAGGAAATTTGCGAAATAGTCGGGATCAGAGACCGGTTTCATTTTTCCAGAATGTTCAAAAATATTTACGGTCAATCCCCCGGCTTTTACCGGCGGGCGCACAAAAACGCCGTCAATATGCGTGATAATACGAAATAAATTTCACTGAATAAAAGGAGGTATTGATTATGAGTTGTTCACGCCAATGCAGTCAGATCCATTATATTTCTCCGGCAGATAATTCGCCGCAGCCGGCGATTTTCAGCCCCGCCGACGGCGACGAAGCGCGTCCGCTGGCGGTATGTCTGCACACCTGGAGCGCAGACCTCACCCAGCGGTATGATGAATATATCAAAAACTGTGAACTTTTGAACTGGCACTTTATTTTCCCCTACTTCCGCGGTCCGAACTGGACTCCGGAAGCATGCGGCTCGCCGCTGGTCATCGCGGATATCGAAGCGGCAGCGGCTTATGTCATGGAAAATTTCAATGTTGACAAAAGCCGTGTTTATCTGCTCGGCGGCTCCGGCGGCGCGCACGCAACCATGCTGATGGCAGGGGTTAAACCGGAACTTTTCACGGCGTATTCAGCGTGGTGTCCCATCACCGATGTCAAAGTGTGGCACGATGAATCCATGGCGCGCAACAACAACTACGACGACCATATTCGCAAAGCGTGCGGCGGCGATCCGCGTACCGATCCCGATGCCGCCGGTGAGGCACAGCGGCGGTCTCCGCTGACGTATCTTGCCGCGGCAAAAAATAATGCGGTCATCGACATTTCCGCCGGGATCCACGACGGTCACACCGGTTCGGTGCCGGTTTCACACTCGATCAGGGCATTCAACATCCTTGCCGCTGAAACCGACCGTATTTCTGAAGCGGACATAGAATATATCGTCGCCACTGAAAAAATCCCGCCGCATCTGCAGTTTGACAGTGTTGATCCGGCATTTGCCGACCGTCCGGTGCTGATGCGCAGAACTTCCGGCAAAGTGCGTCTGACCATATTTGACAGCGGTCACGATATGCTGTACAATGCCGCATTCGGCTTTTTGTCCCGGCAGATCCGAGGTGCGGAACCGGTGTGGGATTCAGGTAGTATTTCTTCCTGCCAAAATACCGGTATCGACAGCTGAATTTGTGATATTATTCATAAAATCGGGTATAATATACGTAAACCGGCGATTGACAAAGTTTGTTTTTTCCATTATTTTATTTCCGTATTGAAGCAGTTTTTTGTCATTGGAAACAAATTTTGCACGGAAAGGGTATCTGGATGAAAACAATCTTTTTGGCACTGTCGTTTTGCATGTTGGCATTGAATGTCTCCGGCAACAGTTTCACTCTGGAAAACGACCGGGTGAAATTTGAATTTGACCGGAACGGCGCATTGAAGCAGCTGATCAGCAAGCAGACTTCCCGTGCCGTTGCTCAACCGGGCTCGACTGCGCTCTGGAGCGTCAAACTGCAGGACGGTTCCGGGATGCCGATCCCCGAACTGTTGGGAAGTTATCCGGCAGGATTTCAGCTTTCCAGAAGCGGCAGCGCGCAGAAACTTGTGATCTCGTGGAATAATATCGCTCTGAAAGGCGGCAGTTTATCTGTCACAGCAGAAATCTCACTGCCTGATGATTCCGCGATTGCCGATTGGCAGATCAGTGCGAAAATCACCGGCAGGCAAGTGCCGTGGATCCAGCAGGTGACCTTTCCCCGGCTGGATGCGTTGACCGATCTCGGCGATGATTATCTCATTTACGGAGAAGATTACGGACGGCTGGTACGTGATCCGGCGAGCCGGATGAATCTGGCAGAGCTTACCAATCCCGGCCGCTGGTCGATGCAGTTCGCGGCATTTTTCGGCAGCCGTCAGGCTCCGCCGCAGCCGGTCCCCGGCAAAGAATTTTATGTCAATGGTTATCTGCGGGGGACATTTCCAGATGACACCGGTATCTTTGTCGCCGCTGACGATGGAGAAAATTTTATAAAAAGTATCCGTATTCTCGGCGATCGCAGAAAAAAAACATTTGCGGTTCTGCTGCAGCATTACCCGGAACTTCCTTTCTGGCCGATGAGTTCTGCACCGCGTCCGGACAGTTTCTCCTACCGGATGCCATACCGGATCAAACTTGGCAGTTTCAATGGTGGAGTCGGTGCCGCGACCGGGCTTTACCGGAAAATGGTCAAATCCCGCCGCTATCTTAAAGAAAATCATCTCACAGCCAACCGTCTGGAAGAAGGAACTTTCTGGGCGAAATTTTACTTTGGAGCAAATAAGGCGGTCCCGGAGATCCTGAAAATGCAGCAGTTTCTGCAGGTGCCGGTGAAAACCCACTGGGTACGGTTTGGTGTTTTTGCTTTTGATAATTACAATCTGCAGTATCTGCCGTCCATGGCAAGTTTCCGCGACGGGGTACGGACGTTGCGGCAGTGTGATATCGGCGTTGCCCCCTACGTCTGCTGCGCCATCTGGGATCAGCATGATGACGCTTACCACAGTAAAAAGATCGAACGGGCAGCTGCGTTGAATGAAGATCTTGTCCCTTATCTGTGGAATATGAGCAATCCGAACTCCTGGATGCATCCGTCATCGCCGTTGTGGCAGCGCGAATACCATGAGCTCACCGCCAGACTTTTCGGACAGTATGGCACCAATGGTCAATATCTGGATGTGATGGCGTGCGCCGGCAAAGTCTGTTTCAACAGCGATCTGCACCGTCCCAACGGCGGGACTTACTGGGCTGACGGCAATATTTCTCTGATCAAAAAAATGCGCCGCGATCTGCACGATCTGAATGAAGAATCATTTCTTTGTTCAGAAGGATTTTCGGAGAATTATATCGGTTTGATCGACTATTTTCTGATGCTGGATCTCACCCGCTACAGCTGGTTCGGCAAAGCTCCGAATGATGCGTTTCCGCTGGCGGGATTTATTTACCACGACAAAACTGCGTTCTACGGTTCTGACTGCGACCAGCACATCGCGCTGGATATGCTCCGCTGGCAGATGGGATTGAGTTTTGTCTGGGGCGTGCAGTTGACTTATTGCGATCTTGACTTCAAAAATCCCGGAAACGCCAACGACCTTTACACCCGTGATCTGGCACAGGCATGGTATCAGTCCGGTTATCCCTATCTCGGCAGCGGAGTGCGCATGGAGTGTGCGGAAGTCGCTGCTGCGGACGCACTGGGTGATTCTGCACTCGGTGTGGTGAGCAGACCGCACCGTCTGATCCTGACCCGGCACATGCTGAATTTCCCGTGGTCCGGACCGTCGGTCGTTTCCGGGGCGTGGAAAGACAAATCCGGCAACATCGCTTTGACTTTGGCAAACATCAGTGCTTCGGATCAGGAAATTTCTCTGCGGATCGATGCGGATAAACTCGGCTGCTCCGGCAAAACATTGTGGCGCAGCTGGCCGCTGCCGGCGGTGCCGCTGCAGAAAATCGGGCGCAATGAGCTGCTGAAAGTAACCGTCCCGGTTAACCGCGCCATGATCCTGGAGATCCGCGACTCCCAGCCGGAGATCCGGCTGCTGCCGGAATACAACTGGATACCGGTGAATGCTGATAAAAACGGCAAGTTCCCGGATACCAAAGTTGATACGACTGAACTTCTCGGCTGCGACAGCGCAGTGGCGGTCAATGATCACGGCACTGTCTCGCTGCGCGGCAGTGATGACAAGCCTTTGCAGATAATCCCGGTCGTCTGGCAGGCGCTGGAAGGCAAAGGCGGACCGCGCGGTGAATTGTTCCGCACGTTCCACGTATTGAGACCTGCCGGAATATTTCTGCATGGTGATGCTGTCGCCGCGGTAAAAGTTTCCGGCGATGCGGTGTCTGGTTCGGTAACGGTGAAAAAAACAGCGGTTTTGAGCAGTTCGGAAAACAATTTCTTTGCCGTTGATGAAAAAGGTATTCTGCACTACGCCGCCGATGGCTGCATCACGCTTGCTCCGGGCAAATGGCGTTTCGCTGCGGTAAGAGATTTTGCTCCGCTTGCAAAATCTCCCCGGCCGTCACTGAAACAGCTGGCGCAGTGGTCACAACAGCAATTTGCCCTGGCGGAGGAATTGCTCTCCGGAGCAGACGGAGTTGCCGAAAAACGTCGTGATGCCGGCGAAAATGCACTGGCGATCGCCAATGCGCTTACTTTTGCCGCCACCGGGGTGCAGATAAATGCATCTATCCCGCATGACTGGCTGATCGCCGGATTTGCGGCCCGTTGGGATTTTGCCCCCGGCGGAGGTTCACTGACGTTGTTGAACCGGAGTAAAGCAGGAGAACT
The DNA here is from genome assembly GCA_015061815.1 of Lentisphaerota bacterium. Taxonomy (GTDB): domain Bacteria; phylum Verrucomicrobiota; class Lentisphaeria; order Victivallales; family Victivallaceae; genus UBA1784. The sequence continues at coordinate 15,020 of SUVW01000028.1, read as the reverse complement.
GAAAATCACGCCGGATGCGGGCGGATTCATGCTTACTCTGCAGAGCAGTAAATCGCTGACAGATATTTTCCGTTTGCTGTACCGTAAAGACATCGTTTGCGGGGGCAGTACGTTTACTGCCGGCATGATCTGCTATGGTGAAGCGGCATATCCCATCTCTGTTCAGATCAGAGGCAGACACGGGAGAGTCAGTATCAGCAATAAATGCAATGAGGTGGTCAATACGGTTCGGGTCGTTAACTTTTCTCCGGTGACAATGCCGGTGAAATTCAATGTCATATCCTCTGAAAACTGGGAGATCGCCAATCTGAAACAATTGCCGACGATATTGTCTCCCGGTGAAACCAAAGATGTGAAACTGCACTTGAAGCGCAGCGGTGCGCCGCTGATTCCGGGCAAAGATTACACCATCAGGATCGAGGTCAATCACACTTCAGAAAAATGGAGTGCCCGTGGAAATCAATTCGTGGTCACGCCTCTGTCGTTCGATCTGAAACCTTATGGCAGCGGCGTTGCCGAACCTGCAGTAAGCAGCCGGATACGTTACCGGACAACGCTGGCGCTGCACAGTGCTGACGGCAAGCCGGTCAAAGTCCGGGTGTATTCAGCGTGGAGGACCCCGTTGAAAGCGAACTGGAAACTGGTCGATCCGGCACTGAAAACGATCACTTCCGGCAGAGATGAGATCGCGGTCGGCAGTTTCAAAGATCTGGAACTGAAAGTACCGGCTCCGGGGACGTATATTTTTCAAATCGAGGGCAATTTTTTCCGGCTTCAGGCGCTGGATACCGGGAATTATGCCTTCTGTGCGCGGGAAAATGACCCCTATTTCCTTTTTGAAAACACTTTGATCTGTTACTTCTGCCCCGATGAAGATGCGGAATTTTTCGAATTCAGCTGTGCCGACGGCGGTCCTTCCGAGCCGGGCAGAGTAACGGTCTGGGCGCCGGATGACAGCAAACGGTTTGATTACCGCGGCAGATACGAAGCAAGCAAAATTTTCCGTATTCCGGTTGAAAAAGAAGCACGGGGGAAAATATGGTGCATCCGCATCGAGCCGGAGCAGGACTTTTCACTCCGTTTCCACCGTGGGACTTCCGGATGGTTTTCTCCGGAAAAAGAGTCGTTGCTGATCAGTAAATAAATCTAAATCATATATGAAAGAAGTGATGCTGTGAGTTTTATCAAGACATTGAATATCGTTCAGCATTCGCACCATGACATCGGTTATACCGATCTGCCGGCGATCACTGGGGTAATTCACCAGCGTAATTTTGCTGAAGCTTTCCGCATGATGCAGCAGTACCGTCATTCAGGTGGGGAGCGTTTCTGCTGGACCGCTGAAATCGCCCTGCCGGTGTCGGCATGGTACAAAAATGCTTCTGAAAGCGATCGCAAGACCCTGCATGAACTTGCCGGCGAAGGAATATTCGACCTCGGGGCGATGGCAGTGCATCAGAACGGTTTTATGAATGAGACCGAGTGGCAGTGGGCATTGGACAGCATTGCAGACGGGCTTGATGATATTCCCCGCAAGACGTTGATCCAGATCGATGTCAACGGTATTCCGCTCGGCGGACTGGTACTGGCTTCTGAACGCGGAGTCAAGCAGCTCTGGATGAGTCCGAATTCATACATGGGATTCCCGATCAAGCCGGCGTATCAGGCGTTTTTCTGGCGTCTGCCCAATGGCAGAAAGATCCTGGTCTGGCAGAATGACGGTTACAATAATTTTGAACGCCTGCTGACCCCGGTCGAGTGGCGCCGAGGACCGATCCCGGCATATCATGATCTGCAATTCAGACCTCCGGATGCCCGGGATCTGTACAGTGCAGATGATACATCCATACGCAAAATGCATCAATTTCTGCTGACTCAGCTGCCGGATGTGGAGCGGCAGTGCGGAGCAGAGTATCCGGAGATACCGGTGTCCTGTACCAATTCCTACCGTCTGGACAATGATCCGCCGGCTCCGGGGCTGCCTGAAATGGTGCGCCGCTGGAATGAATTGGGACTGGAACCGCAGCTGAAACTGACCACCTTTTCGCAGGCGATCGAAAGAGTCGGCAACTGTGGCAAGGAGCTGCCTGAATACTCCGGTTCGTGGCCGGATTGGTGGGCAAACGGTGTCCCGTCCATGCCCCGGCAGCACAGCGCATCACGAAGTGCGAAGCGAATCTGTTTTCAGCTCGGCACCCCACTTTTTGAGGGGGCGTCGCAGGAAAAACTTTACCGGAAAGCATTGCATGATCTGGTGATATTTGACGAGCACTGCTATTGTTCATGGAGTTCGGCTTCTCGACCGTGGAGCGTATTGACCGAGGGGGCGACTGCTGAAAAGACCGCATATGCATACCGCGCACTGGCAGAGTTTGAATTACTGCGGAGCGACAAACTGCGCCCGCTGCTTCAATGGCGGGATAATACGGTCGTGCTGATAAATCCGACCACGGCACCGATTTCGGAATATGTTACGATCCGCACCGAAGCTCTGCGCGGTAATTACACCGCGGTCAGGGACGAATCCAGCGGCAGGATAATTCCATTGATCGACGCCCCCGGAGATAAATTCTTTGTTCCGGCGGATGATCCGGCGCATTTTTCATGCTGGAACAGCTCTGCGGTCCATAAAGATCTTGCCCCCGGCGCCAATAAATTGCTCTGGGGTTCGGATGTCCGCCCCGGGGAAATGCGCCGTTACACGCTGCTGCAGACAGCTGATCGTGCAGAAACTTCCGTTGCCTCCAATTGGGAAATGGATTTTTCTGCCGGGAACTGGCCCGTAAATTTGTGCTATAAGCCCACGAAAGAGCGTTTCCTGCGCGAAGATGCCGGAGCATTTTCCTCATTGACGATCGCCGGAGATTTCAAACGCACCACATTTAAGGCGATGTTTGACGGCGCAGCCGCCCAAATGCTGCATCAGCAGGCTGAATACGGACAGTGCATTTGTGAGGAACTTCCGCACATGCTGATTTTCCGGCAGAGATTTTCGCATCCGCTGCTGCGTCACGGAGAGCGGAAAATGGAGGTCTGGAAAAATTCCCCCCGGATCAGGATCAGCTGCAAAATCGACCGGAAGGAGGATTTTTCTCCGGTCGTATATGCCGTTAAACTGCCGATGGGATGCGCACCGGAATTGCCGCGCATCTCTGCCGCCGGAGAATTTTTCACCCCGTTTGAGGAGCAGATACCGGGGGCATGCCGGGATTATTTCGTCTGCGATGATGTGATATTGTTCCGCAGCGGCGATCTGGCACTGGGCAATGTCGACACGGCACTTTGCTCTTTCGGTGCGCCGCGTCTGCTGGATAACCTTAATGAGCCGCCGGCAAACGTGAACGATGTTTATTCTATCGTCTATCACAACTTCTGGGATACAAATTTCGCCGGCAATCAGTACGGCGTGATGGAGTTCCGCTACGATCTGTTTGCGCTTGACGGCAGAAGCGATCAGGAAGCGCTTGCCGCCGCCCGTTCTCTGGCATCGGGACTTCTGCCTGCAGTGCAGTGCCGTGAGCAGATAACAAGCGGCGAATAGTGATATTATTCATGAAAAAGGGTGTTTTGTGCATTTTGATATAATTGACAACGGGGTGTTAAAAATGTATCTTTACTCCGTAAAGGAAAGACAGGTGAAATGATGAAAATATTTTTCTTGCTTCTTTTGTTGCTGCAGACCGTGCTGCTCTGCGGCGGAGTCAACCTTTGCCGGAATAATTTCCACATTTCTCTTTCCGGCTGGAAAGGCACCTCTTACTGGGGTGGAAAGATCAGCCATGAGAATGTTAACGGCAAACGTTATATGAAAGTCGTTTCCACCTCTCATGACGGCAGGGTTTACGCCCGGGTGTACAATCGCTACGTCTCCCGGACCCAGTTCAAAGAAGGATTGACCATAAAATTGACTCTCCGTGCCAAAGGTACCGGCAAAATGACGCTGGGACTGCTCGCTTACGGAGGTTATGTCAATAATCCTGTGGATTTCGTCCCTGCGGAACCGGTGACTCTCACTCCGGAATTCAAAGACCATACCGTGATCATCACCGCTCCGCAAAGTTACGCATCCATGCGTCCGTACGTCGAACTTCACGGTCAGGCGGAATTGCTGGCAGAGAGTTTCGATATGGCATCAGTGCCTGATAGATCGGTGGTTATCCATGATGGCAAAATGCAGATCATCGGAGAAAATGAACAGCCGGGAGCGGCAGTTTTCAGCACCAATCAGCCGAACCGGGAGTTCACGGCAGGCATCTGGAAAGATTTTGAACATACTGTTGTCAAAGTCAAAAGCGATGCCGCCGGCAAAGTAAGTGTGCCGATGCCAACTGGATTTGTCAATTCTGCGGCGGTGCATGTTTATGCTTCCGGAGTGACCGGTTCGGCATTTGCGGTCAGGGAAGCAAGTTCCGCATGCCGGCACAGCGATGCGATAGCTGCGAAAATCAAACTGCCGCATCCGGTGCGGATGCTGGTCATCGGTGACAGTCTTTCTGATTTTTACCGCGGATACAATTATGTCGACCGGCTGGATTCATGGCTCAATAAATACAATCCCGGACTTTTTTCCGTGCGCAATGCCGGAGTAGGCGGTGATTATCTGGTGCGTGTTCAGGAGCGTCTGGTCGGGATGATGCCCGGAGTTGATTCGACATACCGGCAGGAGATGTACAATGATCTTTTCAAAGAAAAATATGACATCATCCTGATCGAACTCGGTCCCAATGACACCCGCAGCAACCGGAGCGAAAACTATTCCAAGCCGCTGACCTCTCCGGAGCAGCAGCGCCGGATACTGACCTATATCATCAATTTCATCCGCCGCAATTCCGATGCCCGGATCGTGGTGCTTGCCCCCAGCCCCTCTGCGCCGGAAGCCAGTTTGAAATTGGCGGCAAATATTCCTGCCGGTCAGGAATTTGTCCTTTTCGGCAAGCCGGAATTTATCGATGCATTTGATGCGGTAAACCGGGAGGTGTGCAAACAGATGGATGTAGATTATGTCGATATTCTGACGGTGATGCGCCGGGCCCCCGACCGTAATTCGCTCTATGTCAAAGACAGAGTTCATCTTTCCGCCAAAGGCGGCAGAGTTATTACCGACGTGATCATGGAATATCTGGCGGAAAAATACCGCCGTTAACAGGGAGTTATCAGATGGAACTGTACGTGTCACCATCCGGCAGCAGGAAAAACAGCGGGATATCTGCCGCAGAAGCACTGCCGGACATTCAGAGTGCATACGATAAACTTGCCCGGCTTCATGCTGACGGCAAATTGGCTGGACCGGCGGTGATATATGTCGGTGACGGTGAATATTTTCTGGATAGTGCATTGCATTTTTATGCTCAATTTCCGGTGGAGATCACTGCTGTCAATCCGCGTATGGCGGTTATTTCCGGAGGCATGGAACTTACCGGCGGCGAAGAGGTGACCATCAACCGCCGCCGTGCGATCAGATACACATTGCCGGAAAACATTTCCAGTGTACCTTTTATGCACACCGGCAGAAAAACGATCTATCCGGCGCGTTTCCCCAAAAAAGGTTTGCTGCGGGTCGCCGATGACGGCAGAGAACATACCAAAACTTTTGCCGCACCGGACGCCAACCGTCACATTCCGGTAGAAAAAGGGGATTTCGATCCTGCGTGGTACGATCCGCAGAATATTTCCGTGCGTCTGTTTCACTGGTGGACAGAGGAAAACCTCAATATCGACTCTTTTGATGCCGGGCAGAACGTCATTTATACATCAAACTGCCGGACATTTGATGTCCGCAAGGAAAATACGGAATACTTCTACGAAAATGTTCGGGAGGCTTTGACATCCCCCGATGAATATTACTTCGACCGGAACAGCCGCGAATTATACTGCATCCCGCCTGAAAAAGATAATGATTTCCGGCTGATACTGCCGCGCTTGGGGGTATTGGTACATTTTGACAGTGCTGCTGCCAATGTTACCCTGCGCGGCTTGCGCTTCTGTCACAGCGGTGCCCATGTGCCGGTCGCAGAACATTGCTATGATCTGCGGGAGACAAACGGCACTCCGGTGATCAATCATGCCCACTCGGAGTTTTATGGTCAGATCGATACGACATCGCGTTTCATGCAGAGCGCCCAGGGGGCGGTTCAACTGCCCGGAGCGGTCATGTTTGCTGAAGCATCAGACTGTACTCTGGAAAATTGCGAGATCGACTCCTGCAACTGGTATGCTGTGGTCTTTGCCCACAGCAGCCGCCGCATCTCACTGTTGAACAACCATTTCCACCATCTCGGCGGCGGCGGCATCACCGTCAGCGGCGGAAATTTCGATAACTGTCAGCAAAATCCGGCACTACATACTTCGCATATTATCATCTCCGGCAATCACATCCACCATTGCGGAGAGCGTTTTCACAGTGCATTGGGGATCATTATCACCCAGGCAAGCTCCTGCCTGATCGAAAAAAATCACATTCACGATCTTTATTATTCCGGCATCTCCTGCGGCTGGACATGGGGATATCAACCGACCATGGCGCGGGAAAACCGGATATTGAACAACCGTATCCATGATCTCGGCAAAGGTCTGCTCAGTGATATGGGCGGTATTTACACGCTGGGGATCCAGCCGGGGACGCGGGTCTCCGGCAACGTCATCTACGGAATAAAAAACCGTTATTACGGCGGCTGGGGATTGTATGCGGATGAAGGTTCTGCACACATTATTTTTGAGAACAACATCGTCTATGACTGTTCCTGCGACGGTTTTCATCAGCACTACGGCAGGGAAAATATCCTGCGGCACAATATTTTTGCCGTCAACCACATCTGTGCAGCAGGGATCGGCAGGGATGCTGATGACGGCTACGACTCCCCCGGAGTCAACTGCGCCAAGGCTCTGACGATGGTAAACAATCTTTTTATCTGCAAAGATAAATTGACTTTTAAGCTCGTATTCGATCATCTGCTGGAAAGGGATCTGCTTTTCTCCGACAATAATATTTTCTGGAATATTTCAGGGACACAGGAGTTTTCTTTCCAGAGCGGTGAAAAATTCTATTCTTTTGCCAGGTGGCAGAAAATGGGGTTGGATCGCCATTCCATTATCGCTGATCCCGGTTTGAGAAATCCGGAAAAAGGCGATTTCCGTTTGAAAAAAGATTCGATTTTGCATGAGTACGGCTTCGGCAGAAAAAAATGATCCTGCCGCAGCTTTAACGTTTTCAAAAAAAGAAAGGGTATTCAAAATGAAAAAAATCCTCACTCTGCTGGTCTGTCTCTCCGGTACCGCACTTCTGGCTGCGAATGTCGATGTCGACGGTCAATTCAAACGGCTGAAATCCGATGGTATGCCGATGACGTGGATCATTAAAAGCCAATCCAATCCGGCATGCGGAAAATTTAAATTGAATGATACTCCTGTCGGCAGAAGTATACATATTTCCGCTACATCAGTGCAGGCGGCGGCGTTTTATACCGTGACGTCGTACAAAGTTCCGGCAAAAGGTCAGAAAATCGCCGTCAGTGCCAATGTCAAAGGTGCCGGCAAAGTTTCGTTGGATCTGTATGTTTACGATGCCTCCGGCGCATGGCTTTTTTCCATGCCGGTCGTCGAAGCTGAAGCCAAAGCCGGTGGCGAAATCATTTCCGGAGAGGTCGAACTGCCCGAGTATTATCCGGTCAGAAGCAAAGGTGAGATCATTGATAAAAAATGTGGCCAATACCGGGTCGCGCTCACTGTTGCTCCGGGATGTCAGGCAAGTTTCAGCAATATCAAAGTCGAAGTGAAATAAATATCCCTGCTGCTGAAAAATTTCACATCACCGGAACACTATTATGAAAATTTATATTTTTTGCGATTTGGAAGGGTGCAGCGGTATCAACGGGACCCGCTTCACCGTCCCTGCAGTTGGAGATCATCACCGGCTGCAGCTGGCGGGGCGGTTCATGGCCGGCGACATAAATGCCTGCATTGAAGGAGCGGTTCTTGCCGGAGCAACTGAGATCATCGTCCGTGACGGTCACAGCGAAGGATTCAATGTCACCCGCGATGAGATCGATCCCCGGGCAGATCTGATCAGCGGAACGACCCCCCGGCAGCGTTTCGCAGATATAGATGGTTCGGATGGATTGATCCTGTTGGGGTATCACGGGAAAGCCGGTACTGTCGGGGCGGTCCTGGATCATACGATGGATACCAGCTGGCAGAATTGCTGGATCAATGACCGCCTGGCCGGAGAAATCGCAATTGATGCCGTTATCGCGGGAGAACATGGTGTTCCGGTACTGATGGTTTCTGGTGATGACAAAGCGTGCGCAGAAGCGGCGCAATGGCTGCCGGATGCGGTCAGGTGTGAAGTCAAAAAAGGTTTTCATTGCAATGGAGCACGGTTGCCGTCGTTGGAAAAAAGTCGTGCGCTGATCAAGGAAAAAACCCGTGAAGCGATCGCCAATATGGGGAAATGCAAACCTTTTCAACTCCCGCATCCGGTTTCGTTCAAGGTGGAATTGACCGAAAGACGCACACCGTTCTGGGATGAGCGTTTCCGTTGGGTCGATGCCCGCACCTGGGAAATCACCGGGGATTCTCTGGAGAAACTTTTTTTCGCCCAGTTTTAACCATGGAAAATAAAAAAATTACAGGAAACAGAAAATGAAATTCGGGGTTGCTGACTACGGCGTCGGTGTGTGGGATGGCGGTTTTTTTGACTTGGATAATGAGTTGGAAATGATCCGCAGGATCGGTTTTGATGGAGTGGAGCGTCTGACTGCTGCTGATCCGGCAGATGCTGTGGAAAAAGCTGCTTGTTTCCGCCGTAAAGGATTGGATTTTACCACTTGCCGGGCGCCATCAGCTGACGGTTGTATACGGTGGACGGCTGCTTTCGGCAAACCCTATGTCTGGATCGAGGTTTCCGGAGACAATCGCCGGGAACCGATCGAAGTTTTCTGCCGCAGAGCCAATAAATTTACCGCTGCCGCCAAACGTGTCGGGGTGGATGCGGCATTGCACAACCATTTGGGCAACCGGATCGAGAGCGAGCAGGAAGTGGATTATTTTATGGAAAATTGCCCGGATGCCAAATTGCTGCTGGATATCGGCCATATTTACAGCGCCGGCGGTGACGGAGCCGCGCTGATCCGCCGTTATGCTTCCAGGATCGCGGCTGTACATTTCAAGGATGTTTTCATAAAAGATGAATCCATCGGACTTGACCGTTGGACAGCACGATTGCGTTTCTGTGAACTCGGCGGCGGCAATGCCCGGGTCGTCGATTATCAATCCTGCGCTGCAGCACTTCTGGAAACCGGATATGACAAATGGGTTTTTGTCGAGCATGACACACATATGGATGAGCCGGAAAAAGAATTGAAAATTTCATTTGATATACTTAAACAGCTATTTGCCTGAAAGATCTGGAGTGTCAGAAAGTTATGAAAAACAAAATCAAAGTCGGCATCTGGGGATTGGGACGCGCAGGCTACGGTATGCATATCGGAGAGATGAAACGTTATCCGGATGAATATGAAATTGTTGCCGGATGTGATATCGACAGCAGCAGATGTGGACTTTTTGCCAGTAAAGTACCCGGTTCGCGCACTTATACAGACGGAGAAAAGTTTTTGCAGGACAGGGATATGGAAATGGTCGTTATCGCCGTCCGCTCTCCTGATCATGTCGACTATGCCATCCGGGCATTGAATGCCGGTTTTCTGGTCTTTTTGGAAAAACCGGTGGCACTGACTGTCGCCGGCGGTGAAAGACTGCGCGAAACGGCGCGTAAATTTCCCGGCAGACTTTTTTTGCGCCACAACCGCCGTTATGAAGCCGCTTTTGCCCACATCAGAGAGATAATGGCATCTGGGATCCTCGGCAATATTTATGAAATAAAACTGTGCCGTCATGATTTTCAGGTACGGGATGATTGGCAGGCGATCGTTGATTGTGGCGGCGGACAGTTGAATAACTGGGGGCCGCACATCATAGATCATGCGTTGAATTTTCTGGATTCCCCGGTAGAATCGGTCTGGAGTGATTTGAAGCGGGTTTTCGCCCGGGGTGATGCAGAGGATCACCTGAAAATCGTATTGCGCGGTGAAAACCGTCGGGTGGTCGATCTGGAAATTTCCGGCGGTGTCTCCATTCCATCACCTGTTTATGCTGTTTATGGAGATCGCGGTTCACTTGTCTGTGCCAATGAGCAGGATATTCAACTGAAATATCTTCACCCGGAATATGCTGCTCCGACTCATGCTGCAGATCCGGGGACTCCTCCTCTGGATGGCGGATTTCAGGGAAAAATCCCGCTGCGGTGGATTCGCAAAACCATTATGGTCGAACCGGAATCAGGACATAATTTTTACAGTATCTATCACGAGCTGTACCGGACGATCCGGGAAAAAGCTGAATTTCCGATCACGCTGGATCAGGCATTGGAGGTCGTGCGCATCACCAATGAAGTAAAACGTCAAAATCCGGATTTTCCGCTTTGTGCAGATAATTGATGATGCATTTTTGCGTTGGAGGATATCGTTTTTCGCTGTTGCAGCTGTCGGCTTGCGAAACACCTGCTTGAGGTGATTTTTTCGCTAAAATGCCGATGTTTTCAGGGATTTTTTGTGATATTATTCATAAAAACGGGTAGTATGCGCATAATTTCCCGTTTGAAAAATATATTTATGCGTAATATTTTACTGTTATGAGGATTATAACAAAATACACCATATAAAAGAGGAGAAAAGTTATGCCGACCTATGATTCAGTTGCTTTTTATGCGGAAGATACCGGATTATCTTCATTGACACTGGCAGGAATGACCTTGAACAGCGGTTCGATCATTTACGGCAATCTGTCGCTCAACGGTAATTTTGTCAGCGAGACCTTTTCCTCTCCCCAGGCGGCAAATGTCGCGGTAAGTGGTATTTCGATCACAGAAAGAGTCTCATTCGGCAGCGGTTCGGTCTGGACGTTCAATGATGTTACCATCACAAATCTGCCGCAGTATTCCGCTGCCCACGGCGGTGCGGTCAGCAATACCGGCGGTGCGCTCTATGTTTACGGCGGCAGTTTCAGCGGCAATTCGACAGGCGGTGAGAAACGCGGCGGTGCCATTTACAGCTGCGATCCGGCATCACTGTACATTATGCCGGTCATCAAAGACGGTGTCGAAACCGGGGCGGTATTCACGCTTAATGTCGCCGATGGTCTCGGCGGTGCGGTATTTTCCAGCGGGCAGACTTACATCAAAGGTGCGACATTCAGCTACAACCGTTCCGTATCTTCCGGAAGCGGTGCGATGTATGTGAAACGCGGCTATCTCGAAAACAGTTATCTGCAGGGCAACTCCAGCAGCAATGGCGGTGCCGTTGGCGCATATCCTAATGCCAATCAGACGTTTTCATTTTCCGGCAACGATTTTCTGGACAACGTGGCGACCAATCAGGGCGGCGCGGTCTGGTTTCAGCTGGGAACGGTGAATTTTAACGGTGACACATTTGACGGCAACACTGCTGCCAGTGCCGGCGGTGCGATTTACGGCAACAACGGAACTTTGAATATTTCAGATGCGGTTTTTACTGAAAATATCGTCAACGGCAGCTCCTCCAAAGGCGGCGCAGTCTACGCCAACAGCGATACCGCTATCGCAGACTCTGTTTTTGAGCGCAACAGTGCCGTCGCTCAAGGCGGAGCATTGTTTGTCAATGCGGTCGATACGGTTGTCACTGATACGCAGTTTGAGCAAAACAGCGTCAGTGCCGCAGATGGCAAAGGCGGTGCGGCTTACGTTTCCGGTTCCGGTGATGCGCAGTTTGACGGAGCGGATTTTGCAGAAAACAGTTCCACATATTTCGGCGGCGCAGTCTATGCTGAAGGAGCTTTGGAGATAAAAAATTCCCTGTTTGATCAGAACAGTGCGCTCAATCAGGGCGGTGCGGTTTTTGTCAACACTGCCGGAGCATCGGTCAGCGGATCGACTTTTTCCGGCAATAAGACGACTTCCACGGTTGACCGGGCAGCGATCGGCGGTGCGGTTTATCTGGCAGCGGGTAAATCCCTGACGGTCAGCGGATCGACTTTTACCGGCAATTCGGCGGTATTCCGCGGCGGTGCAGTCTACTCCGACGGCACATTGACAATTGACGGTGCGGCATTTGACGGCAACAGTGCTTCCAGCGGCGGTGCGGTCTGGGTCGGTGCGGCTTCGCAGGCGACACTGAAAGGCGAATTGAAATTTCTGCAGGCATCTGATACGGTGAATGTTGCCAATACTGGTGTGCTTAACGTGACCGGCGCGCAGGTCATTCAGAATTCCCAGTTCCGCAGCAGCGGAACTCTGACGATCGATAAATCCAATTTTTCCGGTGCCGATGCGACTTCCAATGAAAGCGACGGCGGTGCGGTAATATCTTATTCCACGCTCCAGATAACCGATTCTGAATTCAAACAATTCACCACCGGCAAGCAGGGCGGTGCGATCAATGCTTCCGGAGATGCCATGATCAGCGGAGCGACTTTCACCGGCAATAAAGCTGTCGATGCCGATGGTCTCGGCGGTGCGGTTTATGCGGCATCCGGCAAAACCGTGACGATCAACGGTTCAACTTTCACCGGCAACTCCTCTTACCGCGGCGGCGCGGTTTATTCCCTTGCCGAACTGACCATCGATGGCGGCGTTTTTGACGGCAACAGCGGCAGCGGCGGCGCGGTGTGGGTCGGCGCGGCTTCACAGGCAACACTGCAGGGAAAATTGGATTTCATGCAGATGTCTGATACGGTAGTCGTGGCAAGCAGTGGTGAATTGACCATCAAAGATGCCAATATATTGCTGAATTCTGACATTGCGGTCTACGGTTCGGCGGATATCACCGGAAATGTCACTCTGACCTCCACGGTCGACACGGCGAAAATCAGCGGCAGTGCCGAGGCGCAATTCAGTGTGACAGATGCGGTGTTGACATTTGCCAACAGTGACGTTTTCAAATTCAGCAACGGAATGAATTGTACGGTCAGCACTTCAGAGCTTGTGTTTGCCAATAATGGCGCATTGAATATGGGCAAACTGACGCTGGATGATGAAAGTTCCATGACGTTTGGCGGCAGTGCGCTGGTCAACTTCTCCAGTTTGGATCTCTCCGGTATTGCCATTACGGTCGATGGGGCGCGTTTCACGGACAAGGCGGTCACGATCGCGACCGGAGTTACCGCGATCGGAGATTATACCATCACCAACAGCACCCCGTTCCTCGAACTTGAGGTAGTCGATAATAACCTTGTGCTAAAAGAAGTTGAAGCGGTCATTTCCGGTGAAACTGAAGTTGCCAGTCTGACCGGCAACGGTGTGAATGTCATTTCCGGCGGTAAAATCACCAGCGTGTTTTTCGCTGAAAAGACCAATTCTGCAGACGTTATCGCCACCAAAGCTTCGGCGGGCGAGATCTCCAACCTCATCGGCGGCGCGTATGCCAAAGCTACCGATGACGGCTTCACCAAAGCCGAGATCGGCAAAGTTGAACTGGATATCGCTGGCTCTGCCGACATCGCGGAGCGCGTCTATGCCGGCGGTTACTTCTACGGTAATGGAAGTGCTTCCGATACGGTCCAGATGACGGTTGATTCAGTCAACGTCAATCTGGCCGGCGGCAAAGCTTCCGGCAATGTTTACGGCGGTGTCCATGCCCGTCAGAACGGTAACGTCAGCGTCGCTGAAGTCGCCATCACCATCACCAGCGGTGAACACGGCCGTGTTTACGGCGGCGGCTGGGCTGAAGGCAATGCGAAAAGCAACGTTGACAAAGCCATCATCAACATTTCCGGCGGTACCGTTGATTACGTCTACGGCGGCGGTGCCAACGCTGACGGCAAAACCTATGTCGGAACTTCCAACATCACTATCAGCGGTGATGCTGTGGTCAACACGATCTTTATGGGCGGCCGCTACGGTTACAGTTATGTTGACACCGTCAATTTGACCTTCGCCGACGATGCCAAAGAGCTGAAGCGTCTTTCCGGTGTCAGCAGTGCCGGTATGGATTATGCCGATGCGACTGTCGTTGAATTGGAAACCAACGTCACCGCCGATTTGATCGACTATGTGGATAAATTCGTCATTAACGAAGATTGTACGCTTACCGCGAACGACGCTTTCTACCTCGGCAACCGTACTGCTGAAGGCGAAACTGCAGGCGTCACGACGTTTGACTTCATCGCCGAAGGCAAAGCCAACTGGACGGCGGTCGCCGGTATTGATGACTTCACCAACGCCAAATTCGCCGTCAACGGTAGCGAAGCGCAACTTTGGGACGGCAAATCCGCCATTGCGATCGGCGGCTACGAGTTGACCTACGATGCCAAAGACAAAACCATCAAACTGGCGCAGATCACGGCGTAAAACTCAACCAACCCCACCGCCCGGAGCAATCCTCCGGGCGTTTTTTATGCCGCTTGCAGGCTGCAGGACAAGGAAGAGTCAGCGGAAATAAAAAACCTCGTAAGTATTTCATTACGAGGTGGATATTTTTGTGGAGGTAGAACAAATTTGACTTATGACATCTCTACGCTCACGATGACAAAACTTTTTCAAGTTTGATGATGATTTTATTTCAGAGAAAAATTCTTGCCAAGTCTCGATCAAGCAGAAAACTTTGGTCGACTGTTCATATTTCTGTAATCCGCTCTGCTCAAATTTATCATTCTGCAAAATGGCTGACGACTTTTGCCACCGCTTAAGGTTTTTTCTTGCAATTTTACTATTTTGCCTTATATTAAGCTTCTGCTTAGCTGTTCCCTCTTACCCGGTTTGAGGAACGATTATCAGTCCTACCGATTTTGAAAAATGTTTCAGCGTATTTTTTTACGCTGAAGCAATATAATAAAAACCGCCCGGCAGAAAATCCTGTCGGGCAGTGGGGGTTGGTGATTCTTATTTGGTGATGGCGATGATGTATTTACCATCGTTATCAGCATCACTGCGGGTCAATGCGCAACCTCCAAGTTCAAGGGTATCGACGTCGCCCCAAGCGGTCAATTCACTGCCG
>SUVW01000041.1 GCA_015061815.1 Lentisphaerota bacterium | reverse complement strand
AGAAACTTAACGTATTCATCGCCGCCGGATTGACATGAATTTTGTAATCCAGAGTTACGCGGGATGAATTCTCTTTGAGGGTATAGGTTTTGTAGATGGTGATCCACTGGCCGACCGAACCGGTACCGGTGCGTTCGCATTTGATCATTTTGCCGTCGGGCAGTGATTCAAACTGCCCGGTATAGGGTTTGCCGAACCACTGGCTGGCGCGGAGAGCTTTTTCCTGCCAGTCCAATTCACCGCCGATGCCCAGATCTGCCGCGCCTCCGGCATATTCGGTACCGGAGCGCAGATCGGTAAGTTTGACTACTCTGGCACCGTGAGCCGGAGCAACCTCAACTTTTACAAAGCGGTTGGCAAGTTCCAGATTGCCGTTGGGCAATCTGGTTTGAGTAACTTGCGCACCAAGTATAACGGCTGCAAACAGAGCCGTAATAACGGAAACATATTTCATTGATTTATTCTTCATTGATTTACCCCGTCAACATAGTTGAAACGGGCTCTGGCTGTTTTGCTGTTAGCGGTGTTGATGCCGGCTTCATCTGTCATCTGGGAGTACCAGGGCGTGGGAGCTTTGTAACTCTCAACGTGACCATTGGTAAAGACATAGTTGCTGCCGCCATTATGGCGGGCGCGGGCGGCGACCCAGTTTCCGCCTCTTGCATTTTCGACGCCGCCGTTGGGATAATCATAACCAAATGTATCTGTGACATTTCCAGCGGATCCGATTTCAGCAAAAAAGATCAACGAAGACGGACGGTAGAGTTTTGCATATTTGAAGCGAGCCTGAGGCTTCCAATTCGATGCTTCGGTTTCTTGGGACAAAAATCTGTTGATACCGTAGTGAAGAATGTCTCCGTATTCTGAAAATATGTCTGTCGTATTGAAACTCAAGGTGATTTTTGAGCTGTAGCCCGGCTGCAGAACATTCCAGTTGGGGCACTCTTTGGCTCCGGTAGTATCGTAAAAATCTTTGAATCCGGCTTCTTTTAAAACCATGCACCAAGTGCCTGCAATATTGGCAGAATAACTTGGCAGAACCCAACCGTCACTGGCATCCGTGTACATCATGGCGGTGGTTCCCAGCTGTTTCATGTTGTTTTTGCAGGAAGCATCTTTACCGCGTTCACGGGCAGAGTTGAGGGCAGGCAGCAAAATAGCCGCGAGAATGGCAATAATGGCAATAACGACCAACAATTCGATAAGAGTGAAACTGCCCAGTTTCACCTGCTTGCAGCAGGTGAAACCTCTTGTCGAAGTCTGATTTTCAACAAGGTTTGAAAATTTTTTCATGATTTACCTCTTTTGTTTTACATGAACTCATTTTTACCGCTCTTTTTTTACCGGGGCGATATACTCTCCGGTTTTGCTCTTCTTTTTGCAGAGAGTCCTCCAGTTCTCTGCTTTTTCCGAGTCAATTCCTTTTTTGAATTACTTTTGTTTACTTTTATATTTTTTGCGGCTTGGGCCGCGTACCTTTTTTTGTTCATGTCTGCGGGGCGTTTTTTCAACTTTCCCGGTCAAAAAAGTAAATCTGAAAAAATCATCAGATTTTTCGGTTTTTTATACTGTCAGCACCTCCGGCACATCGATCTTTTCCACCGCCTGCGGCGCGGAAAATCTTGCCTTTATCA
Source organism: Lentisphaerota bacterium (assembly GCA_015061815.1). Taxonomy (GTDB): domain Bacteria; phylum Verrucomicrobiota; class Lentisphaeria; order Victivallales; family Victivallaceae; genus UBA1784. Next base: position 2,641 of record SUVW01000041.1, on the reverse strand, counting down.
CTGCCTGACAGCCCGGCATATCCGCTTCTACGGCATCAAGCAATGCTTCCGCGATCTCCGTATAGCGAGGAGCCAGCGATATCACCGGCGGCGAAAATAATCCGAACAACGGATCATTGTTACACCCGCACAGAACTATATCTTCCGGAATTTTTATCCCGGTATTGTAAACAGCCTTTTGCAAACACAGCAAACTCGGCGCATCATCGGCGATCACCGCATCCGGACGTTGGGTCAATATGAAATCCCGCAGCGTATTGCGCGATTTCTGCATCGGATCACCCTCGATTTCCAGATATTGCACCATTTCCGGATCAAACACCATGCCGTTGCGTATAAGCGCACTCTTAAAGACCCTTTCCTGTTCCCTTTCCGAATGCCACTGCAATGAACCGTGCAGCAACGCTATCCGGCGGCGGCCGATGGATTTCAAGTATCCGCATAATCCGGTCATCGCATCTTCATTGCTGGATACAACAAATGAACTGCCCGGAAAAAACGGCTCTTCCAGAAACACCACATTGCTGCAGTCTGTTGCAAATAATTCTATAACATCATCCTTGAATTCATAATAGTCATGCGCCAGACAAATCAGCCCGCGCACCCCGAAACTCTCCATCTCACGACGGTTCGTGCGCATCTGCTCAATATTGTCGTGAGTCCAGCTGATCATCAGCCGTAAATTACGTCTGGTGGCGGCCCTTTCCAATTCCGCCAATAATTTCATCCTCCGGAAACTGCTGTGGGAATCGATCATCACTCCCACCAGCGGCGATTTTTTACCGGCCAGCATCGCCGCCGCCATGTTTCCGCGATATCCCAGCTCCTTCGCCGCCTTTTTGATCCTTTCCCGGGCCTCCTTGCCGACCCGGATCGAACCGGTGCAGTTATTCAGCACCTTGCCGGCCGCACCCCGGGAAACCCCGGCAACCCGGGCTACATCATGCAATGTTACTTTCGACATCTTTTTAGATGGCATACTCCAATACCTTTCATTTTAGAGATAGCACGCGATATTTTCACAATTGCAAAAATGTAGCATTGAGATCATTGTTTTTCAAGCTGTGAATAACTTTTTGTAAAAATTATTCACAGACTTTACCGCATCATTCCGGATTTTCCCCGGCTTTTTCATTATCATCACCGATACGCTCGGTCACCCGGCCGTCATCCGAAATATCATCTTTTTTCTCATCCAGACGTTTGAAAAGTCTGACCAAATCAACCGTGCCGCCGATGCTGAACCATACCGTTGAAACGATACCGATCAAACCGGGCACCAGAATTCTGGCAATGAAAAAGTAGTGCGACCACCACTCATCCGGCCAGGGAGATATCCGGTTCCAGATGATCACGGCAATGAAAAGTATTCCGAAGCAGTAGACGAAACTGTAGATGAATACCGACCACGCCAGAATCCGGTCGCCTTTGGAATAATTCGCATCAATGCCGATCAATGACTGCAGTACTTTTTTCAGCGAGAACGGAACTTTCTTTGCCGCCTGACCGTTTTCACTGTAAATCCCCCGGTGCAGCATCTTATCCATGTTGAAAGGCTTTTTGCACGTAAGCAGGGAGATCACCACATAAAGTATGATCGCAACCATCATCGCTATGAAAAATATCTCCTGCGAATTGATGGGAAACTTCACCGGATTCATCTCCCATTTGATATAAGGATCAAACGGTGAGGATATCGCACGCAGGATACGGTCACATGTTTCCACCATTCCGGCTTTTTCCAGATAAGGATAAATGCTCTTTTCCCAGCACTGCTGCATCACGATACCGCCGACCGACAGGATCGAACCGGAAAGCAGCGCCGCCGTCGCTCCGGCGGTCGTGCCGCGCTTCCAGTAAAGTCCGAATACGATACACGGTCCGGCTCCGCCCAGCCAGATGGCTCCAGTGATGGCAAAGAACATCAGAATATAATCCATCTGCGCAAAGAAGAAACTGAATACAAACGCAAAGACCGCCACCGAAGCAATCAGCCAGCGCAGCAGACGCAGCTGCTGTCGCGGTGATAACGGAGTTTTGCGGAATGGCAGGATCACATCCTGCGCAATGATACTTCCCCAGCTGTGCAGATAGGTGGTGTCTGTAGAAACCATCAGAAAGAACATAAGCGCACAGAAAATACCGGTAAGGCCCACCGGCAGCATGTGTCTGATCGCCGCCGGAGCCAGCATCTGACTGTAGATGGTCTGGAAGTTCTGCGCTTTGCCGGATTTGGATTTTTCCAGATATGCCGAAGCATTTTTCTGATAATCCACCCCCGGCTGCGGAGCTTCATCCAGAATATTTTCCTGCACCACCGCAATATGGTCCGGAGCCACATCCTGTACCGCCTTGCGGGTCAGGGTGTAATTGACTTCCGATGATTCTGCTGTAAAATGCGCACCATTCATGTAGGTGTAAGCGGCAACCGCCAGCATAACATACATCATTATGGAAAAACCACCGCGCCAGGTGCCGAGCAAACCGCCCATTTTCTGTTCATGAGCGTTGATCGCCGCCGCCTGATAACCTTGAGAACCGGACCAGCTCATACGGTTGATGATGCTCGATATGATACCGACGATCACATAGAAAAGATTGAAGTCACGCAGCTGATCCGTATCATAAGGATTGAGAAAAC
>SUVW01000006.1 GCA_015061815.1 Lentisphaerota bacterium | reverse complement strand
ACTGCTTTAGCAGTAGCCAGTGAACTTAATGCGAATGAAAATTTCATTCAGAGCCCGGATCGGGCTGCCAGCAAAAATGCCTTCTAGGCACAGTGCATACCACCAGCTCAGCTGGTGGTTTTGATTTATATTTTTTTAGTCAATGATACTTGACAACATATGCTTTTTGTGGTATGTTAGATACAGCCAGATTGATAACGGCACAAGACAGAGGCGTTTTCATGGAAAGAGTAATTTTACAGATCGAGCATTTTGTTCCGGATAAAAGTTCTCCGGTGCCGCTGCATTTGCAATTAAGCAAAATGTTGTTGCGCCAGCTGCGTAATGTGCCGACATCCGGGGATTGCCGTTTGCCGTCGGAAAGGTCTGTGGTTGCAGAATTCAACATTGACCGGACGACGGTTCACCGGGCGTACCGTGATCTGCTGGATAGGGGGTTGGTTTACCGGAACCCGGATAAATCCCTGTCGGTAAAAAAGAGTGCCCGCAAGAAATTGCATGGACCTTATCCGATGATAGGAGTGATCATCCCGGAACGGTTTTCCTCTTTTATTGCCGGGGAATTCGGTGAACGCCGTATGCCTTATATAAATGGTATAATCGACCGGGCGGAAGAGCGCGGCATTTCTCTGGTTATGCTGCAGATGCCGGCACCGGATTCTCCGGATGCGGATGTCCGCCGTTTTATCCGGGAGAGGTGTGAGGTGTTAAGCGGTTTGATCCATCTGGGCAATCGTGCTATTACTGATGACAAGGTGCTGCGCGGAATTCTGGCAAATAAAAATATCCCGCAGGCGTTTATTTCCGGATGGTCAGAATTAAAACACATCGGGACCGTTGCGGTTGACTTTGAATCGCAGATCAGAAAGTTTGCCGGAATTCTTGCCGGAAGTGGATGCGGCAGGGTGGTGATCGCAGATTTTAAAGTTATGAAAAATGAAACCGCAGATTTTCACTATTTTGCCATTGAGCGTATGGGAATAGTCAGACGCTCTCTGGCTGATTGCGGAATAAACGTGGAAACTCAGGATATCCTGCAGCTCTCCGGTGGAGAAAGAGACGTGTCTGCTTGAAGAATTGCGGCATTGGATAGATAATTCGATCGATCATCTGCCTGATTTGATCTGGTGCGTAAACAATCAGGTGGCCAAACGACTGATTTCTGAATTGCGGCGCAAAAATATACGGGTGCCGGAAGATGTCTCGGTGATCGGGTTTGATGGCAGTCCTGCCCGGTTGGACAGCGGAGAAATGATCACTTCCATCGGTTCGCCCTCTTATGACTTGGGCGTGTTGGCGATCGATACAGTAATGGAATATGCCGAAAACGGCATTACAGAAAATAATCGGATCAAACGTTTGCCCGGATCCTTTATTCAGGGGGAAACGGTCAGGTGAAAAACAAAAAAGAAAGGACGTGAAAATGAAACCTGAAAATTTACTCTCACATGTGAGAGTAAAGCGTAAACGCTTTACTCTTATCGAACTCCTCGTGGTGATCGCGATCATCGCGATTCTGGCGGCGATATTGCTGCCGGCACTCAACTCCGCCCGTGAACGGGGCAGGGCAGCAAGTTGCATCAACAATCTCAAACAATTTGGAGTGGCATTCGATATGTACACCGATGCCAACGAAGATTATTTTCCGGTCTTTCACACGATCAATGCCCAGGTGAGTTTCAACAGTACCGATGTTGGTAAAATGTGGTATTTTGCCCTGTTCAACACCGGGGTGCTGGCTGCTGAAAATTTCATTTGTCCCTCTTTTGCTTACGACCGGTCAAATGCAGATTATGCTCCGGTCAACAGCAGAAATATTCCGACAAGCAGAATACATTACGGTTATAATGGAAAATATGTCGGAGCAGAAGCTCCTGACAATTCCAATGCATCAATGAAGCGTTCTCAAGTCCGATATCCGAGTATGCTGTATGTTCTGATGGATTGCTATAGTGCGTGTCAGGATTATCCTCGTTATCAGGTCGGTTGCAATCAGGTTATGCATTATAATATTTCTGCCGGAACCGGCAGCGATGTCAATATGGGGCAGCCGCATGTCAGGCATGGCAATTATGTGAATATTCTTTTCGGTGACGGTCATGTGGAGGCAAAACAGGCTGCATTGGACAATCCTTATTTAACTCTTACCGGAGGGTCATTTAACAGACCAACCAGCAGCGGCACCGGAATTGCGGCTCAATATTGGGCAGGCGGTAAGTTTGACAAATGAATTTCAACAATATAAAAAGGTGAAAAATGAAAAAACAATTATTGATGGTTGCGGCGTTGAGTGCAGTTGGACTCTTTGCCGGTGATGTCGTGTTGAGTGCGGACTTCAACACTCCGGGGGATTTTACTGTAAACAATCTTGGAAAACGTCTCAAAACTTTTACTCCAAGAAAAAATCTGGTTCAGCTGCCGGGCAAAGAAGGACTTTGTATTCTTTCGGCGACCAAAAATCTGCAGGATTTTCCGGAGGTAAAAGGGGCTCCGCAGGGAACTTTGCGCTTCACCGGGATCAAAGGGTTTCCGCAGGAATCCGGTTGCGTGGAGCTGTGGGTCAAGCCATATTTCAATGAAGGAACCGCCCCGGGGAAAACTCCGCACAACTATATTTTCCGCTTTTTCGGATACGGCAAAACCCAGAGAGTATTGACTGTTTTTATAATCAATCACCAAACTCTGGTTTGTCAGTATGAGCTTGAGGGCGATAAGAAAGCTTACTTGTATCATACCGTTAAAAACTGGCCCGCCAAAGAGTGGGTGCGGCTCAATTTTGTTTGGAATAAAGATGACAAAATGATGTATGTCAACGGTGAACCGGTTGCCAGAAAGAGTGTTCCGGGGGCATTGAAATTTATCGACACCTTTGAATTGGGGGCAATGGATTCCTATCTGCCGTTTCAGGGTATGCTCGATGAGTTGAAAGTTACCACCGGTGTTCCGGCTGATTTGAAGCCTTTCCCCGAAAAAAAAAAGACCGCAGCCGTAATTGAAAAACCGGTACTGCTGGCTGATAACACCAATATCCTTATCCCGTCCAAGTGGAATGGGGATAAGGATATTTCGGTAAATAAAGAAGAGAAATTTTCTATAAAGTACAGCGGCGGATTTTTTACTGACCGCATTGCCGAAGGGCCGGAAGTAGCGGTTGCTCCGGGAGATTTTATCCGGGGGGATTTGGCTTTTTTCAAGAAAGAGTGGGATTTCAGTTCTTTTGCTTTTGCGCACGTATCCTTTTACAGTGACGATAACAAACTTATCCGGCGTTTCCGGTTTGACCGCAGCAATATCAAAGGCTATTCGCCTTTTAAGCTTCATGAATTTTTGTCAATCTCCGGAACCGGAGCGAAAATTGAATATTTCAATTACTGGCAGGTCCCTGGCGGAGCAGCATATTTACGCTGTGGATGGACATTCCGGGGCAATCCGGCAGCTTTGGATGTGGAAAATTTCGCATTTTATAAAATAGATCCAACCAATAAACCCTGGCGTCAGCAACCTGAAACCAGAGGGAAAAAAGTATTTGCCACTACTGATGTGAGCGATGTTGAATTTGATAAAATGCTTGAAAAACGTGTCAAACCGGTCGCTCAACTCAAACGTGAGGGCGGACGGGTGAATTTGTATATCAACGGCAAAGCCATGCAGCCGTTCTTTATGCACAACACTCCGTACAAAGTGAATAATACTGAAAGATGGACAGCTGAATTCAACCGTATCGGATTTAAATTTTCCACTGTTTGGGTGGCAATGGGGCAAAAAGGGACCAACCATTATCCGACCGCAATTTCACCGGATGGCAAATTGGACTTTTCCGGTTGGCGGGAGGCGATAAGAACCCATGCTAAACAGAATCCCGGGGGATATATTTTTCTGTCTCTTTATGTTTTTCCATCCAGGAAATTTATCAATGAAAATGATGATCAGTTGATGAAAGATAAAAATGGTGACAGTTTTATTTTCGGTTATCCGTATTATCCTCTTGGCAAAGGGGCTGCCAAAGTATTGCCCAAAGGTTTTGACCGTTATCCGTCAATGGCTTCGCAAAAATATACCGATCACATCTGCGAAGAAATACAACGCGTACTTACCGAATTTGAAAAATATCCCGAATCAAAACTGGTTGCCGGTGTCTATTTGCAGGGAGGCGATGACAGTCAATTCCGCTTGCCGGATATCCACTTTACTCCGGATATGAACCCGTTGGTATTGAAAGCATACCGGAAAGCGTTACAGGATAAATATAAAACCAACGAAAATTTGCAGAAAGCCTGGAATGATCCGGCAATCACCTTTGATAAAGTGACACAGCCGACCGCGCCGGAGTTATGGCCGGATAAATCCAGATATTATACTGATAATCCGGAAACAGTGAGGTATGCTGATTACAAAGAATTTTACGGCCGCCTTGACCGGGATTTCAAAATCGCCATCCGCAAGGCGGCTAAAAAAGCTGTTCCCCGGTTGCTGGTCGGCGGTTATGATTGCGCCTATGGTATCGGCGGCAGTTGGGGGCACACCGGATTGCATTTCGGGAAAAGCATTGATGACGGAGCTGACTTTTATATTTACATTCCCAGTTACGGCCGGGATCGGGATAATGCCGACCGTCCGCTTGGAGCATATCAATTTTCAGGTTCCTTGCAGCTGCATAATAAATTGGGAATAATGGAACTGGATGTCCGCAATCCGGAGATCGGACCATTATATTTCGGACATTATCCCAGTGCCAACTATAATGCATTGCATGATGCTGAAAGTTTCCGCATTTCGAACCGGCGATTGGCGGTCCAGTCGGTCATTCTGGGCGGCGGATTCCATTTTTACAATCTGCAGCCGCACTGGAGCCGGACTGACAAGGCGGTGGAATCATTGAAAGAGATGTACCGGATATCCTCTTTGGCCCGCAGTGTGCCGGATACCAGGGATGCGATAGCAGTGATGATCGATGAAGATTCAAACTTGCATTCCAATATCCATCCCGGATGGATACCGAGTTTTTTCAGTGTCAAAAACATGGTGGTAATGGCAGTTCAACACGCCGGAGTCAGATTTAATTATTTTCTGGCCAAAGATGCTCTGCATAAAGACTTCAATGCCCCCGGAGTATTGTTCTTTGCCGATGCTGCCACCTTGACCCCGGCTGAAATCAAAGAGATCCGCAAACGCTTCGGCAATTCAAACCGGGTGATCGTATGGCAGGGCGCTCCGGGATTTCTTGCGTGCCGGGATTTGAATAAAATCAGTGAAGCAGTAAACTTCAAACTGGCCATGATGCCGGATTATCAGGGGAAACCGTTGGAAACAGACCGGAATTACGGTGAGATTTATAAAGAACAGGGGTTGCCGGTGCCGTTGGTGGCAGGTGACAGCAACGATCCTCTGATGGATGGGGTAAAAGGATTTATGCACCAGGAATCGACGGTTGTACCATTTGTATTTCCTCAAAGATGGCAGGTTTTGGATAAAGATGTTAAAGTTCTGGCGAAATATCTGGATAGTGACATCCCCGGAATGGCAGTACGGCGGCATAAGGATTTTACCGAAGTGTTTATCGGACAGCCCGGATGTATCACTCCGCAGCTTTTCCGCAATTTTGCCCGTGAAGCAAAAATCACTCCTTCTCTGGAAAGCGATGACTTGTTTTATTGCGGCAGCGGTTTGATCGGTATTGGCGCGGCCAAGGGGGACGGTGTTCGGAAAGTCCGTTTCCCGGCCGGATTTAATAAAGCCGAATCTTTGTCCGGACACAAGATCAGTAAGATGAGTAATGACGGTTTTGAATTCTTTTTGAAACACCGGGATTTTGCGGTGTTCAAGATTTATTGAGAGGATATTATGAGCTTTGAAGCGGTTTACGATCTGCCCGGATATGCTGAACGCCCCGGAGTTGCTCCTTTAGGAAAAATCCGTTGTTATCCAATTTCCGTTTCCGAGGCATCGGATACGGTGAATAATTATATCCGGCAAAACTGGCGCAATCTGGCCCGTTCACCGAGAGGAAAACTGGAATATCCTTATCTGGTTCCCGGCAGTGTTTATGACAATTTATGGGATTGGGATGGATATTTCATTGCTGCCGGAGCTCCGGCTGAAGCCCGGGAATATATTATCGGGACGGCGTTGAATCTGACAGATACTCCGCTGCTGGATGGTAAACCGGTGAAAATGTCTTCTCCGGATGGGGATTTGAGTTACGGTCCCCATCCGTATCCTTTGCGGGCACAATTCCTCCGGTTGTGCGTAAACAGGTTTGATTGCCGGGAGATCGTGACCAGGCAGAGAGTGGAAAAAATTTGCCGGACACTGGAGTTTTATGAGCAGAAAACGGCAGATGGTGATGGCTTTTTCTGTTGGCAGACCATGCCGGGAATAGATAATAACCCGTCAGTTTACGGACGTAATTCCGGTGAAACATGCGGCGCAGATCTGATGAGTTTTCATTACCGGGAATATCTGGCATGTGCCGAACTGCAGGAAATGTGCGGAGTCGGTGATCCGGAAGAAAACCGCTGTAAAGCTGAAAAAATAAAAACGCTCTTAAATAGATGCAACCGCAGCAGAAAAGATGGGTTTTATTATGATCTGCACCGTCCATCTGCGCCGGTGATCCATAAGCAGATGTTAAATTGGGTAAACCGGATACCTTATCGTGGATGTTCCGGTGTTTTCCCGTTGTGGGCAGGTGTGGCAGACCGGGGAATGATCGCGGAAGTATGGAAAATATTTTCTGATCCGGAAGAGTTTATGACTCCCTGGGGAATTCGCTCGTTGAGCAAAAGAGAAGAGATGTATAATAATGCTCCGGGGGCCAACCCATCCAACTGGCAGGGGCCGGTGTGGAGTTTGCCGAATGTGTTGCTGGTTTACGCTTTAAATGATGCCGGCATGAAAGATGAAGCCGCAGATCTGGCAGGCAGAATAATTTCTCTGCTGGCATCAGATATTATGAGCAACGGCTGTATGCATGAGTATTATGATGCTGAAAACGGAGAACCGGTGTTGAAACCGGGATTTATCAGTTGGCACATGTTGACATTTGAGTTGATGGAAAATCTGGAAAGAGATTTTTCTCCATTCGTTCTGTGATCAATTATCCGGAGCTGTAAGTTTTTCCAGCAAACTTAAATATTTTAATGCTTCTTCCCGGCAATTTCCGCACATTTCATCCGATGGCTGCAACGATTTGCATACCATCGGACGATCCGGAGAGGTAAATATCCGGCAGCGCATTCCGGCATCCAGATTTACGCACGGAACTCCTGCCGGTTTGCCGTCCGGCATCCCCGGTATCGGCGATGATATAGAGGGGGCAATACAACAGGCTCCGCAATTTTCTCTGCAAAAATATTTTTTCATAACTCTATTAATATACAATTTTTAAGACATTTTTTCAAGGATAATTTGATTTTTTATATAAAAGAATTATATTAAAATGAAACGACAGGAGGAAGAACACATGAGTAAAAAAGTTTTGATAATATCCGGCAGTCCGCGAGTGAACGGTAATTCCGAGATGTTGTGCGATCAATTTGCCAAAGGTGCATCAGAAGCCGGGCATGAGGTGGAGAAAATTTCATTGGCCGGTAAAAAGATCGGTTTTTGCCTGGCGTGTTACGCTTGTGAAAAAAGTTCATGTCCGCAGCAGGATGATGCCAGAAGCATAATTGATAAAATGCTTGCGGCAGATGTGCTGGTTTTGTCCACTCCGGTATATTTTTACTCTATGTCGGCACAGCTGAAAGCATTGATCGACCGTTCGGTAATGGTTTATCCGAATATCAAAGAAAAAGATTTTTACTATATTATGACAATGGCAGATACGGAAATGCAAAATTTCCGGGGAACAGTGGAAGCTTTGCGCGGCTTTGTACTCTGTTGTGAGAATTCCAGAGAATGCGGAATGATCCAGGCATCAGGAGTGTTTGAAAAGGGGGAAATCATCGGCCATCCGGCGATGGAAGCCGCTTATAAAATGGGAAAAACAATAAGATAAACTGTTGTTATAAAAAACGGGGGGGATCATGGGGTGGATAATTGTAATTATTCTGGTTATTATCGGTATCGGCGCGTGTGGCGATGAGATGGAAAAGGAACGGAATAACCAGGATCAACAAACAATCCGTTCATCGAAAACGTTTTTTGCAGAAAGTAACAGTTACGATGACACAGTTGCTTACAATAATGAAGATTACCGTGTTTTATCTTACGATGTCTTTAACAATTCCAGCAGTTATATTTTGGAATTGAAGTTGCAGCACGAAACATCCAATTTTGTGACAACAGTAGATTTGTGGAATGACCCGGTGCCGCGATATGCTCAAGAGTATCGTAACGGCGTGAATATAAACGGAGTCCGTAATTCATCAGATACCGCATGGAAAAATACGATGGAGAAATCTCTCCAGCGTGGCTTGGATGGTTTTTTTGAAACAACGTTTTATACAGGCCGGAATGTTGTCATTCGCGGGGTGGCAAGAGGGAAAAATATTATCACCGGCGGTGGTTGTTATTTGACGGTTGTCTGGCGCAACGGGACCGTTAAACGGTTCTACATTCCTTATGCATGTGCGGATATCAGGATCTATGATGATTATGTTATTAGCGGAATTTTTGTCCCGGGAGAACCAAAAAAGCAAGAGTATTGGTATCCTTTGTAATATCTACTGCAAGATTTTTTCCATAATGAAATCATCCATTATAAAGCCGTTGCCAATATCGATTTGGACTGAATCGATGATGGTATAGCCATTGCGGAAATATGCTTTTTTTGCCGGTTCGTTGAATTTATTGACATTCAGAGTCAACCGGGTAAATCCGGCAGCTGCAGCCCGGTATTCCACTTGTTTAAGCATTTTTGAGCCGATGCCGCGATGGTGGAACCGGTCAAGCAGGTAGAGTTTATGCAGTTTGGCTGTATTCTCCGGAGTATACGGTGACCAGGAGATGTAACCGGCTGGGCAGCTGTCAACTTTGATGATTTCAAAATGATAACCGTTTTTCAACTCATTTGCCATCACATCCGGAGAATACATCATTTGCATCATATAGCTGATTTGCTCGGCAGACAGGATGTCTGCAAAAGTTTTCGGCCATATATCATTGGCGATATCGCGGATGATTTGCAATTCTTCCGGGTGTGACAGTTCTTGAAAGGATATTTGCATGACAGAAATCAAACTCCATGTTTTTTGCGATATTCAGATGCCGTGCAGAAACGGTATTTCCGGAATAATCTGGAAAAATAAAATTCATCCTGATATCCGCAAAGACCGGCAACTTCATTGATCGGCAGATTATTGCTTAAAAGAATACGCGAAGCCATATTCAAGCGGCATTCGATTAAAAAATGTGTGGGAGGCAGACCGACTGCCTGACGGAAAAGTTTGCGGAAATGCGGGTATGAGAGTGAAATTTTTTTCGCTTCTTTTGAAAAATTCCATTGTAATTGCGGATTTTCTGCGATTTTTTTCCGCAGAACATCAATGTTATTCAACAAAGTGGGATTTATAGAAGATATTGAGGCCGGGGATTCGCTGATTTGCAATAAAATACCTTCCAGCAGGTGTATCCGCAAAGATTCTCTGAAGCCGGTCGGATAACGCAGCAGATTCTGCAAAGCAAGCATGCTTTGATAAAAATTTTCAGCATTGCGTACTTTGAAAACTTTATCTCCGGCAAGGTCAAGCAGGCCGCCGGAGATGAATGTTTTGACTCTCTCCCCTTTGAAACAGATAAAACAGTGATGACGGAATTCCCCGGGACGCACCCCGTAAGTATATTTTTCCCCCGGTGCAGTAAAAAATCCCCATCCGGCATCCAGGAGTTGCAGCGGTTCATCGTTTATTTTTAATTGACAAATACCGGCGTGATTGTATTGAATCCCGAAATAGTCTTGAAATTGACGCTCTTTGAAAAAACTGGCGTTTTTGCAGTAATCTCCAAAGCAGACAAATTCAATGCCGTTGAAATAGTTCATAAAAAATCAATTTGTCCATTAATTATTCGTTTTATCTATTTACGTTTATTGTAAAAAGTTATATATTATAGCATGATTAAATGATTTTTTCAAACATCAACACCGGTAAAGGAGAAAACAAAATGAAAAAATGTCAATTGGCAGCTCAACTTTATACTTTGCGGGATTTTATCAAAACTCCGGAAGATATCGCAAAAACATTGCCCAAGGTCAAGGCAATAGGTTATGATGCTGTGCAAATATCGGGGATGGGGCCGATCGCCGAGGAGGAGTTGGTGAAAATCGCTGATGACTGCGGGTTGGTTATTTGTGCTACCCATGAGCCGGGAAAGAAAATTTTTGAAGAGACCGGGGCGGTAATCGAAAGATTGAATAAGCTCAATTGCCATTGTACCGCTTATCCATTCCCGCATATTATGCCGGAATGCAAAGCCGGGGTACTTGATTTTGCCGCGAAGCTCAATGAGGCCGCATTGAAAATGCAGGCTGCCGGTATTAAACTTTGTTATCACAACCATGCCATTGAATTTGAACGCTTCGACGGCGAGTTGATGCTTGATCTGATTTATAAGAATGCTCCGGCACTGCAGGCCGAGATCGATACATTCTGGATTCAGGCCGGCGGAAATGATCCGGTGGAGTGGATAAAACGTTTTCCCGGCCGCCAGCCGCTGCTTCATTTGAAAGAGTATGGTATCCGTAAAAATGAACGGAAAATGTTCGCCATTGGTGACGGAAATTTGAACTGGCAGGAAATTATTGCAGCAGGAAAAGCTTGTGATGTGGAGTATTTTATCGTAGAACAGGACGACTGCAATGGAGTTGACCCTTTTGAAGAGTTGCGCCGCAGTTATGATTTTATTGCAGAAAATTTCTTCGACTGAAGAGGCGGAAATGCTTTGATAAAAGAACCGGTAAAACAGCGCAGATGCTGTTTTACCGGTTCTTTTTATATGCAGCTGTCAGTCAAGATCAAGATTTTTATCAGTATAGATCAATAATCCTTTTGCATAAGTACAACCGGGGGCCAGTTCTACCCGGTGAGGGACATTGGCTTTCAGATAAAGTGTGTCATTCGGATGCATGATCCGGTGGGTGTTGTTGTCACAGATAAAGTAATCCAATTCACCCTCAAGAAGAATGAAAAATTCTTCGGTATCGTGAAGTTTGAACTCTCGCGGTTTTTCCGGAGTGTATTCGATGATAAAAGGATCCATTTTCCGGCCGATATGCCGGTGTGCCAGAGAAAAGTAACGGATACCGTGCTTTTCGCCATTGTCCCGGTCAAGTTCTCTGCCGTCATTCAAATTGCCGAAAGTATATTGGGAAGAAGTATCTCCGTCTTCAGCGAACAATAAACTCATGGATACTCCGAGTGCATCGGAAATTCTGGTCAGAGCTTTCAGTGACGGAGTCAAACGGAAATTTTCCACTTGCGAAATGAACCCCTTGCTGAAGCCGCTGGCTTTTGCCAATGCCTCAACAGTCATATCCTGTTCTATACGTATTTTTCTTATATTTTGTGATAATTCCAGTAAGTTCATAAAATCAATCCTGCAGCAACAGAGTTAAATGTTTTCTGTTACTATAACACTGATTTCAGAATTATCAATGTTTTTAAGAACAATATCACCGTTTTTTACGTTTTTTTCTGCATAAGAGTGGTAAATCCGATTTAAAATTGCCGGAATCATCGCTTTGGGGCAGGGGCGGTCAGTGCGTACCGCGACCAAAGGGTGTTCCGGATTTTCACACGGCATTACAGCTGTAACAGTCCGACGCGGATCACGCATTTCCTGTTGACCGTAAGCAACTCCTTTCGGACAGCGATTGCCGGAAATCAGCCACGAGTCTCCTTTGGGTGATACTTGTAAATGGCAGCCTTGCGGGCAATTTATGCAAATGAGTTCTGTCATTTTTCAGTTTCCTCCAGTTCAAAGATTATATCTCCGGATATATTGCAATTCTTCAGCTCTGCGCTGATCATTTCTGCCGGACGGACATATAGCAGCTTTTTATTCCAGACGGTGACGCCATTGACTTTTGCTTTCAATACGGCACGATCGGTGACGACGGTCGGGCGGAAAAGAAAGCGCAGAGAGTCGATCGCAGAAGGAGAGATGCGGTTCGGGATGGCATATTTTAAATTTTCACCGGCTTTAACCTGAAATTCTGCTACTGTCCGTACTCCAACAAGATAATCGATCATGCATTTTGCTGCATATTCCGCTTCTTCTGCGGCGAAATCTGCCAAATCGTGTACATGCAGCATATTTCCGGCTGAAAAAACACCGGGAACGCTGGTTGAATATGTCGAATCAATAACAGCTCCTCCAGTTGCCGGATTTTCTTTAACTCCGAGTTTTCCGGCCAACTCCATTTCCGGAATCAATCCGACAGAAAACAACACCGTGTCGCATTTTATATCAAATGCTTTTGTCATATCCGGCTGCCGTTGCCGATCCAATGGAGCTGCAGTTATCCCGCATACCCGGTCTGTTCCACTGATTTTCACCACCGATGTCGATAAGTACAGCGGGATATTGAAATCGTGCAGACATTGAACCACGTTTCTGGTCAGACCGGCGGTGTACGGCATGATTTCAATTACCGCTTTGACTTCGATCCCGCACCAGCGCAGTCGCCGTGCCATGATCAGGCCGATGTCGCCTGAACCGACGATAACGGCTGATTTGCCGGGCAGAAATCCTGATCTGTTCAACAGCTTCTGTGCTGCTCCGGCGGTGAAAATGCCTGCCGGACGCCCCCCCGGTATTGCTAAAGCTCCCCGGGTGCGTTCCCGGCATCCGGCGGCCAGCATGACGGCCCGGGCATGATAAACGGTCACGCCTTCATTTTTTGACAACGCTCTGATGTGAAACGTCCCGTCCGGCAATTTTTTTATTCCGGTGACTGTTGCAGACAGTGCGAAATCCGCCCCGGCTTTTTTTGCTCTGATGCTCAACCGGTGGGCAAATTCCGGTCCGGTAAGTTCTTCTTTGAAGTAACGTACTCCGAATCCGTTGTGAATGCACTGATCAAGAACTCCGCCGGTACGGTCAGCCCGGTCAATGATCAATGTGCTGCATGATGCTTGAGCGCATACTTTTCCAGCGGCCAAACCGGCGGCACCGGCTCCGATGATTATGACATCGTAGTTGTTCATTTTACTTCAAAATCTCCCAATTTGCCAGCCAGTATCCGGCTTCCTTTTCCACGTTTGGTCAGTTCTGTAGCCGGGATGCCGCTTTCCCTGGAGATTATTTCCAACACTTTTGCCGTGCAAAATCCTCCTTGACATCTTCCCATTCCGGCCCGGGTGTAAAACTTTACCCCGTCAACAGTGGTGTGACCGCGCTTGACGGCTTCGATGATTTCTGCTTCGGAAATTTCTTCACAACGGCAGATGATGTTGGCCCATGCCGGATCAAGATTGTGCGCTTTTTGCAGTTCGCAGTCAGACATTTCTCTGGTGGTATTACGCGGCGGCAGAGAGCCATCGAAGTCTACTTTTTTTTCCAATGTCAATCCGGATTCCTGCAGTAATTGTACTATGTACTCTCCTATTGCCGGAGAAGCTGTCAGCCCCGGAGATTGGATCCCGGCAGCCTGGATCATGGCCGGAACTTTTTGTGATGGAGCGATATAAAAGTCTTCAGACTCACATACCGGGCGTAAACCGGCGAATGATGTTATCAAATCCCGGGGAGAAAGCCCTTTGATCATTTTAGAGGTCAATGAAAGTATTTTTGTGAAATTTTCAGAGGTTGTAGCGGTGTCATTTTTGTCATCAATGAGTTCGGCAGTAGGACCGATCATGGTCGTGCCGCCTGCCGTCGGAATTACCAGAACTCCTTTTGAGTGAGGTGAGGGGACCGGAAAAATCACCCGGGATGGCCGCCCTGCACAATTTCTGTCAAGCAGATACTCTTCTCCTTTTCGTGGAGTTATCGTGAAATTTTCTGCTCCTAATGCTATTGATACTTCATCGGCAAATAATCCGGCGGCATTTACTACATATCTGGCTTTTATTTCCCGTCCGTCAGCTGCTTGCAGCGACCAGCAGCCATCGGAATGCAAACCTTTCACAACTTTAAAACCGTTCATTAAAGTAATATGGTTTTTCAGAGCACATTCAACCAGAGAAAAAACATAAGCATACGGTTCGACAGTACCTCCGTTGGGAGCGAAGAAACCGCCAACGGCAGAATCATCCAGCTTGCTTTCCAACTCGAATACTCTTTCCCGTGAACAGAATTCCAAATCTTTTACTCCATTGTCAATACCGCGCTGAAAAAGTTTTTTCAGTGTTTCCAACTGTTCACGATCATAAGCAACTACCAGGATCCCGCACTTTAAATAAGGGAAGTGGAGTTTTTTCTGCAATTCATCCATCAGTTTGTTGCCGCGCAGTTCCAGGCGGGTTTTTAAAGAGTCTGCCGGATGATGAAATCCGCCGTGAACGATCCCGGAGTTGGCTTTGGAAATACCGGAGCAAACTTCGGAACAGCTTTCCAAAAGTACGCAGGATTGTTTGTATTGGGAAAGGTAATAAGCTGTCGCAGCACCAGTTGCTCCGGCTCCGATTACAGCAGTGTCGAAAATCATTTTTTCTCCAACCTTGTTTAGCTTTTTGTTTATATGTTTTCTATAATATAATCCATTGTGTAAAAAATGCAAGTTTGCAATATGAAAAATGGAGATTTTATCGGTGATGTGATTGAAAAAACACTTAAATATGCTATTGTAAGTGCGGGTGTATATTTTGTGTTGAATTATAAAAAACAGAGAGGAATAAAAATGAGTGATACCCAGATATTGATCCGCAGTAAAATTGACTCCAAACTGCTGTTTGTCGAATGTGAAAATCCACTGACATCTCCGGTGATTATTGATGATTCCGGTGCGGATACAGGAGCCGGATTGCTGAATGTTTCAGAAAAAGACGGGAAATACACGATGATATTTGATGCATCCGGATTAACGATGTGGTCGTTGAATACTCCGGTGCTGTATACGTTGAAGTCGGCAGAGGGGAACTGGCGGTTCGGTTTTTGTGAATTGCGGACATTCTCCAATACAGATGTGCTGTTGAATGGAGAAAGATGTTATTTGCGTGGTTATATTCGCGGTATTACTGCCCATGAACATCCGAATATGACCGGCGGTTCTTTGAAAGATGCCGCTGTGAAAAATATCCGTCAGGCTAAAAAATATGGTTTCAATCTGGTACGTTTTCACAGTACGATCCCCAGTGAAGAATTTGTTGAAGCTGCTGATGAGGAGGGTTTGTTTATCCACATGGAAATCGGATTCGCTTACGAATTTGATGTTGCCGGTAATAAAAAATCTCTGGCTATGGATAATGCTGATTGGCGGAATACGATTTTGCGTTATCGCAATCATCCTTCGGTAGCGATATTCTGCATCGGCAATGAAATGCACAATTCCGGTCATCAACCCGGGGTGTACACCCTTTATGATATCGGCAAGGAACTTGCACCGGATAAATTAATAATGGACAACTCCGGATGGGGAGAGTTTGACCGTCCGACAGCGGATATTTTTTCGCAGCATATAGCTTATTACTTCCCGTACAAACACCACAAGGATATGTTTATTACTGATGATTGCTGGCGTTTGAATGGATCGACTTACGATGTTCCGCTGACGGCTGTCGGCAAGAGTGAAGATGTTGAGGCGGATATCCGCAGGGAAGCAGTGCCTTTACGTCCGGTATTGGCTCATGAGGCGATGCATTACATCGATATTCCCGATTATGCTGCGTTGAACAAAAAATTTGATGATTTCTGTGCTCAAGTCGGCGAAGAGTATCTCAAAGCCAACGATATCAAAAAGCCGCGCTTTATGACCGAACTGCCTGCTTTGATCAAACGCAAAGGGCTGGAACATAAACTGCCGGACTATATTACCGGTTCGCAGGTATTCAAATCAATGGCATATAAAATATATCTGGAAAGAATGCGGGATTCTGCTCTTTGCGGATATGAAATGCTGCAGTTGGCAGATTGTTTGAAATATGAGAATAAAAACGGTATAATTGACTGTTTCGATGATGATAAATTCATTGATCCGCAGTGGATGCAGTCTATTAACGGTGATGTGGTGCTGCTCGGCTGTTTTGATAAAGAGATATTCTATTATGACGAACCGGTTAAGATGGTTTTGAAAATTTCCAACTTCCTGCCGTCGCCACGTATCCGGGGAGATGTTTCTGTCGCAGTCAACGGCAATGAAATTTATTCCGGCAAGGATGTTTCTCTGGCTGGCGGCTTGCAGAAAATAGCGGAGATAAATTTGAATTTTAAACCGGAAGAAAAAGCCGGAAAGTTTGTGGTGAGCGCTGCTTTTGAATCAGGAGAGCTGAAAATTACCAACAGCTGGGAGCTGTGGTTGTATCCGCACGCCGGTTTGCTCCGTGCGCCGCAAACATCTCTGCAGGATGCCGGTTTGAAAAAGTGGATAGATGACAGCCGTGCTCCGGTGGATGAAAATATTGTGGTGACCGACCGTCTTGATGATCATGCTCTTGAGTATCTGGAAGCCGGAAAACATCTGTTCTTGATTTATCACCGGGATAATCCGGATCAGCAGTATTACTGGCCGGGGGCGTTGGAACGTTTCAAGCCATGCATTTGGGATCGCGGAAGCAATCTCGGCGGGGTGATCGCGGATGAGCTTCTCCGCGAGGCTCTGGCCGGTGATCGGTATTTCAAGCAGAATATGCAGCCGCTGCTTGAGGGATGTTATAAAGTATGTCTGGATAATTTCCCGGTTCAAGTGAGAGAACACATTTTCGGTATTGACAAGCCGGTGCGTGACCGGATGAAAGGATTGGTTCATGGAGTGAAAGACTTCATTGATACTGATACATTCCGCAATTTTTCTCATTTGTTCTCGCTAAAAGTCGGGGAGGGAATGCTGACAGTCTGCACCATGCTGCCCGGTAAATTTGTTCCCAATGCCGTGACGGAGAATTTCCTGGCAACGCTTTTCAATAACGCAGATGAATTTACTGCTGAAAACGGTTTATCTCCTGTGGAACTCAAAGAGTATTTGAAAAAGTCTACTGCTGACGGAGTGATTCGCGAAGATGTGATGAATCATTTTTGGGAAATAGATAATAAGCCGGTGGAAGATACTCTCTTCTGGGAAGAAGTTCAGGTCGATATGCGCAAGCTTAAATAAGTTTGACTGGAGGATATCTGCTGTGAAGAAGCGAATGATGTTGCTGTGTGCCGCTGTAATGGTATTGTTTTGCTGCGGCAATGTGTGCGGTGAAGTTGTCAATAACAATGCGGAAAAACATCCCAAATATATTTTTCTGTTTATCGGAGATGGAATGGCTGCACCGCAGAGAATGACAGCAAATGAGTTTTCTGTAAAAATGGGCAAAGGTGTTCTGGCAATAAATCAAATGCCGTTCCACGCGACCACAAGGACATCTTCGCACGACAGTTTGGTTACTGACTCCGCAGCAGCAGCAACTGCGATTGCTTGCGGCACAAAGACCAAAAATGGAATGATCGGAGTTGATGCAGAGGGAAGGCGGTTGCAGTCGGTCGCAGAAGCAGCCCGTGACAAGGGAAGAAAAGTTGGAATAATCACCAGCGTCACCTTGAATCACGCAACTCCGGCCGGTTTTTATGGACATCGGTTGAATCGTTCTCAATATTATGATTTGGGATTGGATATGATCGCTTCCGGGTTTGATTTTTTCGGCGGCGGCGGGATCGCTGATTTTGATCGCGGTAAAACGGATATCTTTACGTTGGCAGGGAAGGCCGGGTATAAAACCGTTGCAGGTAAAACCGGTCTTCTGCAGTTGAAGACCGGGGAAAAGGTCATTGCATTGGCCTGTTTACGCGATCAGGCAATGCCGTATGAACTTGACCGTAATGCAGATATCCCGTCATTGGCAGATATAACTGCCAAAGCCATTGAGGTACTTCAGGATGATCCGGATGGATTTTTTATTATGGTTGAAGGCGGAGCAATTGACTGGGCCGGACATGCTAACGAAGCAGCGGCCAATTTGCGGGAAGTATTGGCATTGGATGCAGCGGTAAAAGAGGCGTTGAAGTTTTATCATAAATATCCGGATGAAACCTTGATCGTCGTGACCGGTGACCACGAAACCGGTGGTATGACTATGGGATTTGCCGGAAGCGGCTATGCAATGTATATGGAACGGCTCATTCATCAAAAATGTTCGGTGAAAAAGTTCGATGAAATACTGAAAGTTGTACCGCAGATCACTTTTGATGAAGCGAAAAAAATGCTGACGGATAATTTCGGTTTTAAATTTGACGGAGACAGTTCCGATCCGATGTTTGTCAAATCAAATGAATTGAAGCAACTGCAGAAGGCATTCGCAAAAAACAACCTGGCCAATGCTGCCAAACTTATTATGAATCGCAAAGCCGGTATCGGTTGGACAAGCGGGGCACACACTGCATTGCCGGTTCTTACAACCAGTATCGGATGCGGAGCGGAAAAATTCACCGGATTTTTTGAGAATACAGCTGTTTCGACAAAATTAAAGAGTCTGTTATGAATTTGATTTGGCCGCGTCTGAAAAACAGAGAGTTACTGTTTTCAGGTGTGTTGTTGCTGTTGTGTGTCGGATTGTGGTCGGTTCCGGCACCGGATTTATTGAATAAACAAACCGGTTCCATCGTTTCTGCCAGAGTTACAGCAACAGATAATTCAGCGTTAATGGAGCATGGATTGGTCGTGTTCGGTTCGCAAATCCTGCAGGTTGAATTATTGGATGGCCGCTGGAAGGGGAAATGTTTTCCGGCGGCAAATGAGTTGCGTGGCAATTTGGAACTGGATAAGATTTTTGAGCCGGGAGATCGGATCACGGTGGCAATCGGTAAAGAGGCTGAACCGGGAAAGACTGTTTTAACGGCCAAAGATTTCGATCGGGCGTGGATATCGATCGCACTTTTTTCCGGATTCTGTTTGCTGCTGGTGATTTTCGGAGGATGGACCGGAGTAAAAACATTGTTCAGTTTTTTATTCAGCTGCCTGATGATATTTAAAGTGATAATTCCTCTGGTGCTGCATGGATTTCCTGCTGCGTGGATGATTTTTTTCAGTGTTGTGATTTTAACAGCAGTGATAATGTTTCTGGTGGCAGGGGTGACAAAAAAAGCGTGTGTTGCATTTTTTGGTGCTGTTTCTGGAGTTTGTGCCGGTTTGATTATGGCACATTTATTCGGCAGTTTGCTGCATATCAACGGCGCGACGATGCCTTACTCGCAAACCCTGCTGAACAGCGGATTTGAATATTTGGATATGGCAGATCTGTTTGTCGGAGCTGTTATTTTGGCCAGCTCCGGGGCCATGATGGATTTGGCAATGGATATAGCTGCTGCAATTGATGAATTGGCTCTTCATAATCCGCAATTGACAGCGGGCCAATTGATCGCTTCCGGAATGCGAATCGGCAGAAATGTCGCCGGAACTATGACCACAACATTGCTTCTTGCATATTCCGGCGGATATTTGACTTTATTGATGATGTTTGTGGTGCAGGGGGTGTCGTGGACGGCGATCATAAATAATCCGTTGGTGGCAGCCGAGGTGGTAAAAACATTGATCGGAAGTTTTTCATTGGTATTAGTTGCTCCGTTTACCGCGTTGATATCCGGGTGGATTTTTGCAAAAAGAAAGCATGTTGCTTGAAAAAAACAGATTTTTCATATATATTATTGCGGAAACATGAAATATATCAATTCAGATAAGGAAAAGTGTGTATGAACTTTATGGAAAAACTTTTGGCGGCAATGCAGAAAAATAATTCGCTGGTTTGTGTCGGTTTGGATCCGGCAATAAACAAATTGCCGGAGTGTATCCGCAATAAACCGGATGCGATTTATGAATTTAATTGCCGCATTGTCGATCAGACGAAGAATTTTGTTTGTGCCTATAAACCGCAGGCTGCATATTATGCCGGCCAGGATTGCGACGAAGCGTTGAAAGAGAGTATCCGTTATATAAAGAAAGCTGCACCGGATGTTCCGGTGATTCTGGATGTCAAACGCGGTGATATCGGTTCGACTGCCGAATATTATGCAAAAGAAGCTTTTGAACGTTATCAGGCCGATGCTGTTACAGTTAATCCATATATGGGATTTGATGCAGTCAAGCCGTTTTTGGATTATGAAGATAAAGGCGTGATCATTCTCTGCCGCACCTCTAATAAATACTCCGGAGATCTGCAGAATCTGGTAGCAGATGGCAAACCTTTGTATGAACATGTCGCGGAATTGGTTCGGGATAAATGGAATGGTGCCGGCAATGCGGCATTGGTCGTCGGAGCAACTTATCCGGAAGAGCTCAAGCGTTTGCGTGAATTGTGTCCGCAACTGCCATTTTTGGTTCCCGGTGTGGGAGCGCAGGGCGGCGATGTGGAAAAAGTCGTTAAATTCGGTTGCACAGCTGATAAATGCGGAATAATTGTCAACTCTTCCCGGGGCATAATTTATGCTTCTCATGATGAAAACTATGCAGAAGCTGCCGGTGCTGCAGCTGAAGAGTTGCGTGACCAAATCAACTCTTTCCGGTGATGTGCTATGAGCGATGAAGTGATTTCTCAAACTCCACCGGTAATTGCTATTGTCGGCAGGCCGAATGTCGGTAAATCCAGCTTGTTCAATGCTGTCGTCGGCCGCAAATTGGCGATCGTTCATGAAATGAGTGGAGTAACCCGGGATCGCGTTTCGTCTGACATACGATGGCAGGGACGGATGTTCACTCTGGTGGATACCGGGGGATTGAATACGCTGGATGATACCGAGAAGAATGTTGATTTTTGGGATGCCGGTATTACGGAACAAGCCAAATGCGCAATGGCTGAAGCTGATGCTTTGATAATGGTGTGCGACAGTCAAAGCGGAGTGACTCCGTTGGATTTGGATGTGGCACGGCGAATAAGGTTGTTGGGAAAACCGGTTTTTGTTGCTGCGAATAAATGTGATAATGAAGCATGGAAAAATGATGCTTCTGAATTTTCTCAATTGGGGTTCGGAAATGTTTATCCGACATGTTGTACCCACAAAGGTGGGATCAATGCTTTGATTGATGCCGCTTTGAAAAAATGCCGTTACGTCCCGGTTTCCGCTGTAACCGGGAAAAATGGTTTGAATATCGCTATCGTAGGCCGTCCCAATGTCGGTAAATCCAGCTTGGTCAATGCGTTATTAGGTGAGGAACGGTTGATGACCAGTCCGATTGCCGGAACGACCCGCGATGCGGTGAAAATTGAATTTATTCTTCACGACAGGGATGGCAATCCTTTGCCGGTTCAGCTGGTGGATACCGCAGGATTGCGTAAAACCGGAAAGGTTGATAATGTGGTGGAGCTGTTCAGCATTATGCGGGCCAAAAGCGCGATTGAACGCGCGGATGTGGTAATTATGGTGTTGGAAGCCGGTTTCAACAAAGTTACCGCGCAGGATCGTAAAATTGCAGCTTTAATAGAACAATCCGGACGCAGCTGCATCATCGCTGCGAATAAATGTGATTTGTGCAGCGATGAAAAAACAGATGCTTTGAAAAAAGAATTATATAAAACTCTGCCGGGATTAAGCTTTGCTCCGGTAGCATTTATAAGTGCAAAAGAAGCAAAAAATCTTGATAAGTTGGAAGATTGTCTGATTCAAGTGTCTGCCAATTTAAAAACCCAGATAACTACCGGATTATTGAATCGGGTGTTGACCAAAGCGTTTGAAGATACTCCGCCGCCGGTCATAAAGGGCATCCCCTTGAAACTTTTTTATGCCTCTTTGTCCGGTGTCCGTCCGATCCGTATCAAATTGTTCGTCAACCGGGTCGAGTCAGCAGCCGGAAACTATTTGGCATTTTTGAAAAAACGGATAAGAGAAAATTTCAGTTTATCCGGTATCCCGCTGGATATCGAAGTGGCCGCAAGACCTAAAAAAGTAGAGAGCATACGGAGAAAAAACTTCTGATATTATGTATGCAAGGAGAGTTGTTATGGAAAAAGAGTTGGAATCGCAAATTAAAATTTTTATTGCTGAAGAATTGAAAAAAGGAACATCTTTGTCTGATATTCAAAATATGGTCAATGAAAAGTTCTCCCAGAAAATGACCTATATGGATATCCGGATCATGGCTTCAGCTTTAGATGTGGATTGGCGGGCATTGGATCCGGCAGCAAACAAAGTATCTGCGGCAGCTGCTGAAGAAGCCGGAAAGGTTGAAGAATCAAACAGCGAAGAAGAGAGCGGTAGTGTCGACGAAGATATTGCCCCGGATTGTGAAACGGCATCAGAAGCCGGAAATGCAGCCTCCACTGTGGTGGAAGTCAGTCCGATCGCCCGGCCCGGTATGATGTTTTCCGGTTCGGTGAAATTTGCTTCCGGTTCGACGGCGGATTGGTATGTGGATTCAATGGGAAGACTTGGGGTGGAAAATCTGGTCGGCGAAAAGCCTGATAAAAATGATATAGAACAATTTCAAATAGAGTTGGATAAAGCCGTTCGCAAAATGATGGGCCAATAAAATATTAAAAAGGTAGACGTTGTATGGAAAACGAAGTCAAACAAATTCTCAACAGTTTTGATCCTGCCGCACGTCGGCAAGCTTTGCAGGCTGTACGACTGCAGAACTGTGCATTTAATATGCATTGTCACAGTTTTTACAGTTACAATGGTTATGGCTATTCACCGTCCATGCTGGCAGCGATCGCCAAAGAGCGCAATTGGCGCGGAGTTATGCTGGTGGATTTTGATGTGCTGGATGCTGTGGATGAATTTCTGGCGGCAGCAAAATTTTTGGGTGTTCCGGCCGCAGCCGGTATGGAAACGCGCGTATTCGTGCCGGAATTTGCAGATAAAGAGATCAACTCTCCGGGAGAACCGGGAATCGCTTATCATTTGGGGTGCGGATTCACGGCTTCGGCTGTTCCGGAATCTCAAAAGGCGTTTGCTGCAAGTTTGAAAGAACGGGCGGCTAACCGTACCCGGACGTTGGTGGAGAAAGTCAATACTTTGCTGACAGAAACAGCAATCGATTTTGATGCGGTAGCCAAAAAATTCACTCCGGCCGGAAATGTTACAGAACGGCATGTTTGCTGCGCTTACCGGGTCGCTGCCGAAGAGAAGTTTTCCGGAAAGGAATTGGCGGCATATTGGCAGGAAAAAATCGGTGCATTTGAAGCAGATGCTGTAAAAATGGAAGCTTTGATCCGGGCAAAAACCATGAAATCCGGTGGCGTCGGTTATGTGAAAGCTGATCCGGAAAGCTTCCCGACTCTCGAAGAGATGAATAATTTTATCAAGTCCTGCGGGGCAACACCGACGTTGGCGTGGTTGAATGGTTTGTCAGCCGGTGAGAATGATGTTGAAGCATTGCTCGACTTGCATCAGAAGTACGGGGCAGGGGCTGTGACTCTGATCCCTGATCGCAACTGGCGTGCTGCCGATCCGGAAAAAAGTGCCAAATTGGTCGCGGAATTGGATCGTTTTGTTGCTGCATGTGTCGCCCGTAATTTGCCGTTGCTGGCCGGTACAGAAATGAATGCTCCCGGACAATTACTCAACGATGATTATACCATACCGCAATTGGTAAAACATCTTGATGCGTTTTGCGCCGGAGTTGATGCTTTTGTTAAATAATCTTTACATAAAAAGGAAGCTTGAAAATGAGTACATTTGTGGGAGTTGGTCTTGGTCCGATCCAGACCGGTATTTTTTTAGCCGGGGCGGCAAAAGGTGGTTTTGACCGGATCGTTATTGCTGAAGTGAACGAGGAGCTGAAAGCGGCTGTCAACAATTGCCATAGTGTAACGGTTAATATTGCCGCAGATGACCGGGTGTATACAGAAATATATAAAAATGTAGAAGTTTACAACCCGAATGTCCCCGAAGATGCTGAAAAATTGGTGGAAGCCGCCGCCGAAGCATCTGAATTGGCTACAGCTCTGCCCAGTGTTAAATTTTATGCATACTGTGTCCCCTGGCTCAAGGCCGGTTTTGCCCGTCAGCCGGAACGGACGCGTTTCTTTTACACTGCTGAAAACAATAATCATGCTGCCGAAGAACTGGAGAAAGCGATGGGAGAAAAATTCCCCAATACCTACTATCTGAATACTGTTATCGGCAAGATGAGTGGTGTGGTTCCTGCTTCCGGTGATCGTCCGGGATTGGCTCCCGGGGCTGCAAACGGACATCTGGTAGAAGAATTCAGCACAATTTATATTTCCAGCTGTCCGGGGATCGAGAACCGAAAAGTGCAATCTCTTTATGTAAAAGATGATCTTTTCCCGTTTGAAGATGCAAAACTTTATGGTCATAACGCTACTCACTATTTACTGGCGACATTGGGCAAGGCAAAAGGGTGCCGGACAATGGATGAGATAAGAGCTTACCCGGAATTGATCGAACTTGCCCGTAAAGCATTTTTTGAGGAATCCGGCAGCGCATTGATAAAAAAATATGCAGACCTCAACGATGAGTTGTTTACTCAAGAGGGATTCAAAAAGTATGTCGATGGATTGCTTGTCCGGATGACTAATCCATTTTTGAAAGATGCCATTGATCGCATTACCCGTGATCCGGAGCGTAAACTTTCATGGGATGACCGGGCTATCGGAACGATGCGTTTGATTCTTGCGCAGAATATTAAACCGGAATCCTTCGCAAAGGGAGCCAGATTGGCAGCTCTTGAATGGGCCAACGGTGAAGATGTGAAAGTCAAGCTTGCTGAATTATGGCCACAGCCCTGGGGCGATGAACACGAGGCTTTGATTGGGATGCTCGGTTTCTGAACAGGTGTTGTTTCATGACTTTCCTGCGGTGGATAAAAGTTTTTATCCACCGCTTTTTAATGTCTGGGATCCAACGCATCACGAAGCGAATCGCCGAGAATATTCAACGCCAGCACCAGCAGGAGCAGGGCTCCGGAGGCCGATGTGATTTCCCACCATACCCCGGCCCACAGACGGCTCTGTCCATCGGATATCATCAGCCCCCAGCTGGGGGCTGTTTGCGCCCCCAGACCGAGGTAACTGACAATGACTTCCAGCATTACTGCTCCGGCAAACAATGTAGTGAAATATATTATTGCCAGATGAAATACATTGGGAAGAATGTGACGGCGAATGATCGTCATATCTTTGACTCCGGCTACTTTGGCTGCTGAAATAAAACCTGAACGCTTCAGTTTCATGGTTTCTCCCCGGATCACCTTGCACAATGTCACCCATCCGGTCAGTCCGATAGCAAGGTATACTCCGAGCATCTCCGGTTCTGTATTTATGATGTCGGCTGTTTTTTGCAGGATCAAAGCGGTTTGCTCCGGAAGAAAGTCCTGACTCATCAGCAGCGCGAATGCCAGAATGAACAAAAGTGTTGGCATCGCCGCAAAGGTACTGTACAACCAGACCGCAGCCTCATCGATTTTACCCCCGTAATAGCCGGATATCATCCCAAGAAAAACTCCGGTCACAACCGATATTATTCCTGCGAACAGTCCGGTTTTTAATGCACTGGAACATCCTGCGACTGTTCGCCAGAAAACATCTCTTCCCTGATAATCGGTGCCGCAGAAATATTTTTTCCCCGGCGGAGCATAACAATCATCCGATGAGAGGTGATAAACCGGTGTGATCCCTGAATTACGGCAATGACGATCATAAATGTCGATGCCTACCGCACAAATGATATAGAGCAACACGATGGCGGCGGCAGCAATTCCCCATTTGTCTGATAAAAATTTATTCCATGCCGGATGCTTCATTTGTTTTATCAACTCCGCTGCTTTTTTAAATGCACCTGCAGTAAACCGATATCAGCTGGAGTTACTCCATCTATACGTCCGGCCTGACCGAGTGTGGCAGGACGGGTCTTCCCCAGTTTTTGCCGTGATTCATTGCACAGCCCCCGGACATCGGAATAGTTGAAGTCTGCGGGAATTGAGGTGTCTTCCAATTTTTTCAAGCGGATTATTTCTGCTTCTTCCCGTTGCAGATAGCCATCGTATTTTGCGGTAATCAACAGCTCTTGAAAAACCCGCTTGCCGATCCGGTTTTCTGACAGTAACAAAAGCTCGGCTATTTCCGGATATTGCCGGAGGCAAGCGCAGGGAGGAATATCGCGCAATAATGTAAAAAGCGGAGTTTTTTTGATTTTCAACTGTTTGGCTGAATTAAGAGTTTTATTGAAAAGAGTTTCGTATTTTACATATTGTTCAAATTTCTCTTCCGGCAGGATTCCCCATTGATAAGCTGTGCGGCAAAGACGCAAATCTGCGTTTTCCTGACGTAAAGTCAAACGGTATTCTGCCCGGCTGGTAAACAGCCGGTATGGTTCGACGATCTCTTTGGTCGACAAATCATCAAGCATTACTCCGATATAACTTTGATCCCGCCCCGGAAAGACTGCTTCTTTGCCGGCGGTGTACCGTGCCGCATTCATTCCGGCGATCAATCCCTGACCGGCGGCTTCTTCATATCCGCTGGTTCCATTTATTTGCCCGGCTGTAAATAAGTTCTGCCACCGTTTGTTGCGCAAACATCTTTCTGTTTGATACGGCGGAATAAAATCATATTCGATGGCGTATGCATATCTGGAAATCACGGCATTTTTCAAGCCGGGAAGAGTTCGCAGCATGATTTTCTGAACCTCCGGTGGAAGGCTGCTGGAAAAACCGTTAAGGTAATATTCGCCGGTTTCAGCTCCTTCCGGTTCAAGAAAAAGCAGGTGGTGCGGATGTTGCGGGAAGCGGATGACTTTATCTTCAAAGGATGGGCAATAACGGGTTCCGATACCTTTTATTACTCCGCTGTACATCGGTGAACGGTGAATATTTGCTCTCACGACATCGGCAGTTTCGTCAGTAGAGTGAAGCATGTAACACGGTAAATCCCTCCGTTGTGCGTTGACCAGTGACGGACGCAACGAGTGATCCCAGAAAGAAAATTCCTCAAATTGGGGTTCAGATGGCTGCAAATCCAAAGATGAAAAGTCTATGGTTTTAGAAAGTATCCTTGGCGGCGTACCGGTTTTTAATCTGCCAAGTTCTATTTTTAATTGTTGGGATAATGCTGTCGAAAGAGCATTCGATGCCTGATCTCCGGCCCGTCCTCCGTCGAAGTGCTGCATTCCATAGTGCAAAGTTCCATTCAGTGATGTCCCGGTGGTTAAGACAACTGCTCCGCAACGGATGTGATCCCCCAGGTGGGTGACAATACCGCAAATTTTATTTTCTTCAATAATAAATTCAGTAACTTCTGATTGGATGATGTCGATGCCGGTGCTTTTTTCCAGAAGGAATTTCATGCCGCCCCGGTAAGCTGCTTTATCACATTGTGCCCGGGGGGACCATACCGCCGGGCCTTTGGTGCGGTTTAGCATCCGGAATTGGATAGCTGCCGCTTCCGAAACCATTCCCATCGCTCCTCCCAGAGCATCTATTTCGCGAACAACCTGACCTTTGGCTATGCCGCCGATCGCCGGATTGCAGCTCATCTGGGCAATATGATCCATGTTGAATGTTATTAAAAGAACCTCGGCTCCGAAACGGGATGCGGCTAATGCGGCTTCACAACCGGCATGTCCGGCTCCGACAACCACAACATCGT
The DNA here is from genome assembly GCA_015061815.1 of Lentisphaerota bacterium. Taxonomy (GTDB): domain Bacteria; phylum Verrucomicrobiota; class Lentisphaeria; order Victivallales; family Victivallaceae; genus UBA1784. Next base: position 90,066 of record SUVW01000006.1, on the reverse strand, counting down.
AATATTTCATTATGGAACTCCAATTTTATAATCTGTACAGGGTTATAAAATAACATCTGAAATCATTTTTTTCCAGTCAAGATATGAGCTTTGTACGAAATATCGCGGTGATAATATTAAAATCTGATGTAAAAAAGCGCATGGAGAATTTTCCATGCGCTTTGACAGAAAACTGAAGTTTACCGGTAAAGCGGACCAAAGTTTTCGCAGGCCCGGTAATCAGCACCTTCCTGGTCCATGCCAAAAGCATTCCAAGCTGCCGGCCTGAAGATTTTTTCCTCATCAACGTTGTGCATGCAAACCGGGATCCGGAGCATGGAACACAGGGTGATGACATCAGCTCCGATATGACCGTAGGAAATCGCTCCATGATTGGCTCCCCAGTTATTCATCATATCATAAGCTGTTTTGAATGCTCCTTTGCCGGTGACTCGCGGAGTAAACCAGGTGCACGGCCAGGTGTAATCGGTACGCTTCCAGAGTGTATCAGTCACTTCATCCGGCAGATTGACCGACCATCCCTCGGCAATTTGCACAACCGGTCCCAGTCCTTTTACCAGATTCAGACGGATCATCGTCATCGGCATCTCTGCTTTAGTGACAAAACGTGAAGAATAACCGCCGCCCCGGAAATAACCGAGATCAGCATAGTTCCAGGTGGAGTTTTCCAAAATTGCCTTCTGGTCAGCTTCGGTTACTTCATACCAGGGTTTGATCTCCGGTTCACCGGCAGCATTTCTGGCGGCACCGTTGGCATCCAGGCAGCAGGCACCGGAGTTGATCAGGTGGATGAAACCATCAGCTTCTTTTGCTTTGCCTTCGATATCATAACCAGTCACCCGTTTGACAGCTTCTCCGCTCCAATAAGTTCGAACATCCGCGAACATCTGGGCGCGGTTGGTCAGAAGCTTCATAAACATCATGCCCAAACCGTTGAGAACGTCGTTTTCGGTGGCGAGGATGAAAGGTTCTCTGGCACCTTCCCAGTCAAAAGATGAGTTCAACATGGATTCCGGGAAGTCGCAGTTCGGATAAAAATCTGTCCATTGCCGCTGTCCCTGGAAACCGGCGGCGATGGCATTGTGACCGACCATCTCCTCTTCGCAACCTTCCGGCAGATTGGGATTCCCGCGCATCAGGTCTTTTATAATTACCATCATTTTTACGACAAATTCCCAATCGGCATCTTTTTCTTCTCTGGTACGCTGCAGCTCTGCCGGATTTTTGTCAAATCCTTCAATGCAGTTCGCTTTGGTCCATGCAAGAGCTTTTTCGAATTCAGCCTGATTGTATACGCCCTCGGTCATACGGCGGATAACCTCAACTTCATCAACCGATTCCACCCGCATACCGAGATAATCTTCGATAAAGTCCGGATCAATGATCGAACCGCCGATCCCCATGCATATCGAACCGATCTGCAGATAAGATTTTCCACGCATTGAGGCTACAGCTAAAGCTGCACGGCCGAAACGGAGAAGTTTTTCTTTGACATCGCAGGGGATTTCTGTGTCATCGCAATCTTTTACATCATGGCCGTAGATGCCGAATGCCGGAAGTCCTTTTTGAGCATGGGTGGCCAATACGGAGGCCAGATATACTGCGCCGGGACGTTCTGTTCCGTTGAATCCCCAAACTGCTTTGATGGTATTTTTATCCATATCCATCGTTTCGGCACCATAGCACCAGCAGGGAGTAACGGTGAGGGTGATATCCACTCCTTCACGTCTGAATTTATCTGCGCACGCGGCAGCTTCTCCCACCCGGCCGATGGTGGTATCGGCGATCACGACCTTTACCGGAGTACCGTCAGCATATTTGAGATTTTCTTCAAAAAGTTTGGCCGCACTTTTGGCCATATTCATAGTCTGTTCTTCCAGAGATTCTCTGACTTTGAGTACTCCGCGCCGTCCGTCGATGGTTGGACGGATACCGATACATGGCATGTGTCCGTAATAACGCTGTTTGCCGACATTTGTTTCATTCATAATGTATTCTCCTTGGTTGAATGACTGATACAATGAAATTATAAAAATTCTGATTTCAAGGTTTGGTGACGCCTTTTTTTACAATGATATTGCCATAGATACGGCTTTCTCCGGAAACTACGACTGCAAAAGCTTTAGCCGCTCTTTCATAGAATGCGAATCTTTCAATATAATCTATCCGGTCGGCATCTTTTCCGAGAACCTCCCTGCATTCAGCAGTATGTTCCGGATCAAGAGAATCTCCCGGCACCGGAGCCATCATTACTACCGGCTTTTCCACGTACTGGTCAAGTTCGATAAGCCTGCAGATCGCCCGGAGCAATTCAGGAGAGGTCGCTGCATCGACCCGGACAACATTGGAATTTACCGAATATGCCGGGAAGTGCGCATCCGAAATCACCAGTTCATCCCCATGTCCCATTTGGGCGAGGATTTTCAGCAAATCCGGAGAAATAATTTCGGGAATACCTTTAAGCATTGTTTATTTTCCTTCTTTTTGCAAAAAGTTGTTTTCATGTACGCTGTAGATAATATAAGCAAACAAAATGATTTTTTCAAAGTTTTTTTCAGAAAATAATGAAAAATTTATTAAAAAACATCACGGGTGAGATTATCAGTGAAAAAATAGAAGCGTTCACGCAAATGATTCTCCGATAATTGAGCATGTTTTGCGGCAAGTCAAAATGGTAAAATATCAAACGCAAATGTTTTACTGATTTTGTATTGATCGGGCCGGACGGAAGGTCGCTGTTTCGCCGATTTCTGCTGCAATTTCCAGAATGTCCTGATGCATAATGATATTTTTTTCCACCCATAACGTTTCCGGCCAGGGAGCATGGATTTTGCAAACGCCTCCTTTTTCAGCAAGTAAAGAAAATTGAGTAATCATCCGTCCTTTTTTTTCTGCACTTACAAGGAATGCTCCCGGAGCACGTAATGTGGAAAATTTTGCACTTTTATTTTCCGGGATACCGGGAAACAGGCGGATAAATCCATCAGCACTGCCGGTCATCAGCATATCGGTCAATGCTCCGGCTATTCCAAGATTTTCAGTCCAACCGCCGCGATAACCGTGAGTACAGGCAGACATCGCCCGCAATAATCCGTTTGGTAATCGCCAGCGTTTGATGAATGTCAACAATTTTTCATGCCACACCTCTTTTCTCCAGATGTTGCGGTGCAGTCTGATTGAAAATTTGTATGGCATCTGCCCCATGTACCAATCATGAAAACGATTGCCGGCAGTAAGAAAATCAGGGAGAGAATCCGGGGAATCTATCTGACCGTCAAAGGCATAAAATTCCGGATAATCTGAAAATTCCGTTATCGGCAAATGTGCCGCAATGTGAAGCCATACGGCACTTTTCTGATGATCGGTATCAAGTTCTTGAGCTGCTTTAGCAGCGGCGGTCAATGCAAATCTCGCATGCATCAATACCTGCGGTTTATCTGTTGCACCTTCTTCGCTGAAAACATCCTCTCCCTGATTGGATGGGAATGCATGGTATACCCCCCGGGGATCGGCCTGTAAAAAACCTGCATAGAAAGTTGCAAATTTCTTTAACGCCGGATAAGCCTGCTCCCGGAGGAATGTTGTATCCATAGTCAATTTCCATCTGCGGAAAAAGTATGCGGCCACCCAGCCGGTCATGTATGCCATGCGTCCAAGCGGCAGATATCCCATATAATCATCTTCGGAATAACGCGGATATCCGCATAATTGAATAAAACATCCGCCATCAATATTGTAGTAATCTCTTGAGATTTTTTCTCCGAGAGCCATCAAATATTTTATCCCGTCGAAATAAGCATCGCCGGTGTCAGTGTGATTGCTCTCGTAATCTCCCAGAAAAAGAGATTGGAAATTGTAATTAAGATGATAATCCCCTTTCCACAAGGAAAATGGCTGCAGCGTACTGGGAATAAATAATCCCGGGGGAGGGGTGCCGGCACGCAGTATCGAACGCTTGGTATGCATAGCCGCATACCAGCTGTTTTCCAGGATGTCATCTTCAAAAGCAACGGATGATTTTTTCCAGAATTCTTCAGCGGCAAGTCTGGTATCATTGATATCCTTGTCCCAATGTCTGTTTATTGACAGTTCTTTGGCATCATCTGCTGAAACGGTGGATATGCCGATTGACAAAAATCCTGCCGGAATGTCTGCTTCCGGCAGCAGTCGCAGAAAATTGTTTTTTCTGACGATTTTTGCATCCCCGTCAAGCGCGGCATATAAATTGCCGGAATCCGGTATTTGCTGAACAAGGACTCCATCTTTTATAACTGCCGGAGGCAAAGTCGGGAATGGGGCAGGGCATGAAAAGTAGCAGTTGCCATGTCCCAGAAGTTCTGATTTCGCCCATTGTTCCGCAGATGGCTCATCTTCCCGGAAAAGTGTCGCATGTACCGGTGGGACTTCCGGCAGTCCGAAAAAATTACCGCCGTAAAGTTTTTCCGGAGAGTGGTTGAGCAACTGCCACTTCAGGTTAAAAACATTCCGGTCAGGATGTATAAAAGCGGTAATGATCAATTGAACACCATCGAAATGGGCACATTTGACCGTTAAAGTACCGGATTCCACATCCAGAAGCTGCTGCCATTTGCATTCCTGCCAATCGGCGGGATAATGGATATAGAGCATGGCGGCCGGTTTGGGCATCGGGGCATTGCGCTGTTGCGATGGCATCGGGCGGGTTATTTCCTGCAGGCGTGAATGCGGAGCAGTTTTGCTGCAAGTAACTTTATTGGTGACACCATCGACTTGCACGCCGTTTTTTATGGCAAAGATCAATTCATCAATATGTGCCGGACGGGGGTTTTGTGACATGTCCTGCCGCAAATCCCAAAAATCATTTTTTCCGAATTGAAAAATTATTTTTCCGGGTTTTTGAAAACAGCTGGCGGATAGGTCGCCGTTACCGATGACAAAACCCTCTTCCGCAAGTTGACAAGGACGGTCAATGGTCAGAATGTGATGCTTTTTCATTTCCTGATAACCATTTCATCTTTCAGATACTTGCCGCTGTATAATTTTATAATGATCTTATCTGTCCCGGCGGGGATGACTGTTTTTATTCTGCCATCGGTAAAATTCAGATCCTTCGGTGGACGCATGAAATCATCTTTGCCAAACAGTATCCGGCAGTGTTTTCCGACAGTATCGGTCGCGGTCACGACCAATTCCCCATTGTTGACCACAGCTTTCAGCTGTCTGTCAAAACGGGTTATTACGGCAACTTCATTGTCGGGCAGAGAGTATGTCAGGATATTTTTTCCGTCCCGTTTGGAAATATGCGCTTCTTCATCCCGATAGACATCAATATACCGGAAATCTCCGGAGGTGTTTTCCAGAAACAGCAGTTCACTTTGAGTTTTTCCGGAACGGTTGAATACGGTCCATATCTGTTTACTGCCGGATTCCGGCGCAAAAGTGTTGGCAAAAACCTGCGGCACCGGAGTCGGAATGTGCGGCTGTTTACGTCCTGTACTGTCGAAAGTGTCACTGTTTTCTTCCAGTGTCCGGAATGCCTGGATGCCTTTATGGGAAGTGCAGGCAAAACCACAGGCATTGAAAAGACTCATTCTGACCGCTTCATCGCTGTTGGATGCTCCGTGAATCCAGGTTTTTACTTCCGGAAAGTAAAAACGGGTGAATACCGTCATGTAGGCATTGAGGTTGCGGAAATGCGCCCACTGCGGTGATTCGGAGATCCAGCAGATGTTTTCTGAAAAATATCCGTCATGGAATTGAGAAATATAATCACTTCCAGCGTGTTCGACCGTAACGATTTTTTCCGGAGAAACTTTGAAAAGTTCACCTTTAAATTTTTTCAGAGCTTCACCAAGCAGTACGGCATCTGTCGAGGAGCGCATGCTTCCGTCAAAATGTTTGTGTTCCGGGTTGTAGCATGCCTCGGTACGGCTGAGTACATCCAAACGATAACCGTCTGCACCGGTTTCGGCAACTTTTTTTGCAAATATTTTGCTGTAATAGTCTGCAAAACCAGGTTCAATGGCACAGCAGAACCATCCCATGTCATCACCGGTATAATTGGTTTTGAATCTGCCGTAAGCATTTTTTGCCGCGAATTTACGACAATCGTTGTATGCCCGTGTTCCTTTGGCAATTCCCTGGGGGAAGGTATAGAAAATCACTCTGCTGCCCTTGTCATGAATAAGTTTGATCTCATCTTTCAGAGCAGTCAAACCTCCGCGCCGAACCGGGTAATCGTAATCACCTATCGCCCAAAAGTTTATCGACGGCAAACGGTGCTTTGTCAATTCTTCTGTCGGCAGATCGAGTTTTTCCGGCATATCCCACCATCCGGCTATCTCCTGCAGAGCATTTTTTTCCAGATGGGTAATTGATTGTCCGTAGCTGTACCGGTTGTTTTTTTTGTCGTAAAATCCTTTGGACGGAGAAGGGCTGAAACTCCATAAGCCGCTGTGGGCATGGGCGGACAAACAGGCATACATCTCATTGTACCATTTCGGGGTCGGATATGCTTTTTTGAACCATGATTTGACAAATGCCGCATAACTTTCCAATCCGGCATGCCACGTCCCGTTGCTGATTCCGATCGTGGCTTCGGGGATATTGCTTTTTCCTTCCGGAGCAAGGATCATATCCAAATGCCGCCAGGCGATTGAAGTTCCCGGCGCATTCGGGAAATTTGATTTATCCAGTTCCCGCCAGACAATGGCACTGTAAGAATACATTTGCGTGTTTGTATCATCACGCCTTTTCAATTCCATTATCAGTGGATAACCGGATTTATCCCGTGTATATGCATACAAACCTCCGGCTGATTGTGGATTGCTGACACTCATCAATTGCATAAAATTGGTCATGCCGTAGGTGTGCCGCAGAACACAATTGAGTTTTCCTGCCATGCCGGATTCCATGGGATAAAAGAATTCATCGTCAGAGAGTTTTTCTCCGGCCTGAAGTCCCCGGATCACCGGGAAGCAGATACCTGCAGTTTTTTGGCTGCCGGAAGTGTTGACCAGTTGGAATGCAGAACGCAATTCCGGAGAATCAGACCTGGCGGAAAATGAAATTTCAGCAGCAAGTTTTTCCCGGTCGTTTTTCAGGTGGAATATTACTTTCTCTCCGGAAGAACTTTTGGATATAACCGTTTTTTTTACCTGAAATCCGCTGTTGGATAGTGGTGCATTGTTCTGATAAACAATGAATACCGGTGACGGGGAACGCAGCATGTTGCGGCCGCTGAATTTATTGGTGATTTCTGTCAATTGCAGTCCATCCGATGTATCGAATTTCCAGGAAAAATAACGGTTTTCCATTGTTACTTTATTGCCGTTTTCGGATATTTTCAGCGGGAATTCCTGATCAATCTTTTTTTCGGCATTTGCATTTGCCGGCGGGGGAACCGGGATCGCAACTTTTTTCTTTGAAACAGGCTGTTTGCCGGTATTGTCTATCCGGCCGGATACAGTGACCCGATCAATGCTTAAAGAACTGCCTTGACCGCCGGGATTGACAATAAACATCACATTCAATCCACCGTCCGGCGTACATTTCGGGAGGGCAAGTTTTCCCCGGGATTGACCATCCACAAAAAGTTCAGCACCGCTGTTGTCCAGTGAAATCGCCAGATCATACCATTTGCCGGCTTCCAGTTTGCCGGTACGGATTTTTTCGATCATGTTTCGCGGCATCCTGTTTTTTTCATTCTTCATGTAAAGATGGCCGTTTCCGCTGTTGTTGAAAAGTACCCATGCTGAACGGTTGTTCCAAGGACGATTTTCTTGAAATCCGATGTAAAAATGAATTCCTTCTCCGGTTTTATCCAATCTGATCCTGGCATCTATCCGGCCGGATTTGAATTTCAATTTACTGATCATCCTGACTTCACGGCCGCCGGCAGGAGAACCGATTGTCAATATCCCGTCGGTACAACTGATCATGTTTTGCGGGCCATTGAAGTACCAGGGCTCTTTTTCCGGGTGGTCTTCAATGGCAACCATCGCCTTTTCCAGTTGAATCCGGTTGAAGTGATCATCTATAACAGCCGCCGGTTCTGCGGCGCAGATCGCGCCGCAAAACAGCAGGGTTGACAACAGCATGGTATGTGTTTTGATCATATCGATTCTTTTTGTGTTTATGTAATATTTCTGTCAGAGGGGATATTTCGTACCCCGGTAAAATACCTCATCCACTGAATCTTCCCAGCGGGAATTCATCTCTTCCGGCTGGATATCTTCCACGTGACCGTCAGCCATCGACAAAATTGCCATATCGTTATGCCTGAAGTCAATCAGACACTGATTGCCGTTGGCGGTGTTGAGCAGATAGCCGCTGAAACTGGTGTTTTTAGTGGCATGAACCGCATCGGCAGTGATATTGAAATTTGATGCACTGCGGATTTTTTTAAAATATACTATTGAACCTTTTCCGGTACTGTACCCCAGATCAGCTGCAATGATGGCATCCGGTTCTGTATTTCTTGACAAGTGGCTGAAGGTTCCCAGCGGTACAGCATACATATTGTTGGCCGAAGTAGCGGTATCCGGCTTGTTGGATGGACAAATCAATGCATTGGTGTCTCCCAAAGTCGCCGGGATCTCCTTGAATTCCGGATTGCCGTCATTGCGCTTTTTGGCAAGGTTGTAAAAAACATTGTCCGAACCGCCGCCTCTGCCGGCACTCATGATGGCTGTCCCGTTCGACATATCCGCATATTGGATAAAAGCCATTGCACATTGCTTCTGATTGTTGATACATGAGGCAGTTCGACCGCGTTCTCGGGCGGAATTGAGGGCCGGGAGCAGAATTGCCGCGAGAATGGCAATGATTGCAATTACCACCAGCAGTTCGATCAAGGTGAAGCCGGATGGCTTCACTTTCTCGCGAGAAAGTGAATGATTCTTCATACAGCATCCTTTCTTTTTTGTAAATGTAATTTTGTCCGGATCGTATACTATCCGGTATGACTGTGAATAAATATACGCAAAAAACTGTTTTTTGCAATGATTATACTGTTTTGTTTATGTCAATACTGTTTTTTTTGATATGCGGGAGATTTTTTTATATATTTGCTCTTTTTTGTTGTAATGATTTGACATAAGCGGAAAGAAGAGGTATCTTATGTGCGGGTGAAAGAATGTCTGTTTCCCCTTTTTTGTGTCTCAAACAATATAACTGCAGTAAAAACTGTGCTGTCTGCTGCATTGTGGTGTCAGGCAGACTGTCATGATGGTAAATTGACAAAAGGCGGATGAAATGAGTAAATTTCCAGTGACCTCTTATGAGTCAAAATTTCCGGAGAAGTTCAAGTGTTTTTCATTTGATATGAAGCGTCCTGAATTTCGGGAACTGGCGGATTCCGGCTGTTCATGGATAACTTCGGTCGAGTGTCCGGCCGGTTGGGAAGTTGTCCGTTCCGGAAACGCGGAGGCGGATCATCTGGATATATTTTTCATTGCTTCCGGCGAGTTCGTGCTGGAAACCATCGCCGGCATTATCAGGGCCGGTGCCGGGCATGTTTTGCTGATACCGTCATGGGTGGATCGTTATTTGACCCTAGCAGAGGGTGGTAAACATGTTTATGCCCGTTTCAATAATCCGGAGCGTTATCCGAAGATCAATGAATGCAGTGCCTGTTTCTCGCCGGTGGTCGAAGAGGTGTGCTTTTATGTGAATATGCTGCAAAACAACAGTTCGTATCGTCAGGATGAAGTAAGTTATGCCAAATCTCTGGGTAGACTGCTTCACATCATTTTCCAGCGGGAATTGCATAAAAGTGTTGAGTTCGACCACGAATTGATCGCTGCATTTCAGAAAAAAATGGAAAGCCGCCGGGGATCTTTTGATGTTTTGCCGATAGCCAGAGAAATGGGGATGAGTTTTTCCACATTCCGCAACTTTTGTTTGAAAAATTTTGACAGATCCCCCCGGGCTGTCGTTGAAGAGATACGTATGACCCGTGCCAGAGGATTGCTGGATTTTTCCCCTCTTACCATTGATGAGATTTCCGGTGAATTGGGATACGCTGACCGCTTCGCTTTTTCCCGGGCATTCTCCCGGTGTTATGGAATCGCTCCGGCAGCATTCCGCAAGCGGCATTTCAAGAAGTAAAGCCTTGATAAAACAGGGTTGTCAGCTTATATTATTATCGTGACGACTACAAAAAGGAGTTTCTTATGAATAACGGTGATTTTCAAGTTTTAAAGTTGCGCATTGATTGGGGAGATCAGGATCTGCTCGGTCACGTCAATAATGTTTCGATCATAAGATATTTGCAGGCCGGAAGGGTGAATTTTATGGAGCGCATCGGATTGCCGGCTTTTTCCGGAATGAAAACCGGACCGATCGAGGCGGCAACTGAAATACAATTCCGCAAACAGCTGCATTTCCCCGGAAATGTCGAAGTTCACACCAAAGTCAGAGAGGTGAAAAATACCAGTATTATTCTTGATCATCTGATTTTTGATGACAGTGGAGAGCTGGCGGTCAGCGCAATGGAGGTTATCGTGCATTTTGATTTTGTCAGGCAATGCAAGATACCTTTGACCGATGATATCAGGGATAATATCAAACGGATATCGTGTGTTTAAAGTAAAAATATTTAAAAAATATTAAATTTTACAAAAACAGCGGTTGATTTTTCTTCCAAACAGTGTATCTTAATGTGTAGACATTGCCGAGGAGTAATCATGACGGCTCGCCCGCACTGCTGTTATCCCCCCCACACATTAACGCAGTGCGGGCGGGCCCGAAGGATGAACCGGAGTGAAAATTGAAATAGAAAACGGGACTGCTGCAAAATCATTTTGCCGGCAGTCCCGTCGAATTTTCCGGATATCAATCCAATTCGCCGTCGCTCAGTCCGGTCGGAAGCGGGGCAGGGCGCGTGCAGGAACTGGTTATCATGACCTTCTTTCCCTGTTTGCCGGAGGTCTCAAAAGCAAACATGATCTCTATTACATGACGTGCCAATTCTGCTGATGCCCGGTGCGGACGGTTGTCTGTAATCGCCTTGGCCATATCCGCGATGCCGATACTGCGGCTGTTGTTTTGATATATGAAAGGCTGGGGCAGTGTCTGGAAATTATCCATGCCGGGGCGGAATATTTTTACTTCACCGCCGAATGTGTTGGGATCAGGAATTATCATGGACCCCTGATCACCGTACAATTCTATCGGATTATGTTGATGCCGGTAAACGTCAAAACTGGCAATGACCGTAATCACAGCTCCACATTCAAATTCGACAATTCCGGTTTGATGGGTGTCAACATTTACCGGATAGTTATCAAAAGGCTGATATTTATCCTGATATTGCGGGGCTATTTTTTCTCCGAATGTGCGGTAGTTGCTGCCGCGCGCAGTTACCGCAGTCACACTTTTTGCCGGACCGAGCAGGGAGACCAGTGCAGTAATGTAATAAGGACCGAGGTCAAGCATCGGACCGGCCCCTTTGTCATAGAAAAATGGTGCATGCCCCCACTTTTCCGGACCTCTGCCCATAACGATGGCTGTACCGCTTAATACTTTGCCGATCCAGTTGTCATCAAGAGCTTTCCTTGCGGTTTGCAGTCCCCCGCCGAGAAATGTGTCCGGAGCGCAGCCCAGACGCAGACCTTTGGCTTTTGCCAATTCACAAACGGCATTGACTTCGGAATCATCTGTACCGAAAGGTTTTTCGGTATAAGCATGTTTACCGGCATTGAGCGCATCGGTCAAAACCCGGCAATGAGCTTGCGGCGGCGTCAGATTGAGAATGATTTCAACATCTCCGGAATTTAGCAAATCCTGATAAGTCACTGCCCGGCAGTTATATTCGGCGGCTTTGGCTTCAGCCCGTTCCGCCAGAGAATCACAGCAGGCGACAATTTGAATGTTGCGAAAACGGGCGGCGGCCTTGAAGTATGCATCCGAAATCATGCCGCACCCGACGATACCGATTCCTGTTTTTTTCATTATCAATGTTTCCTTCTGCTGATTATTTCCTGCCGGTGACCAATCCGGTTGACATCAAATATGCATAACTGCGCTTGAGAGCTTCGAACATTTCAATATCGCAGTAATCCAGTTCTACAATAATATTTTTGATACGTTCCGGAACCAGATTGATCAAATCAACTATCGGCAGTTCACCTTCGCCCAGCGGCAGCAGGTCGATTTTGCAATCAAGGATACCATCTTTCATAGCACAGGATCGGCAGCTGGTATAACCTCCGTCTTTCATGTGGATGGAAATCGTGTCATCAAGAAAAAGTTTGAGCATTTCACGCGGATCTTCCTGACCAATTGAAGTCGACCAGTAACAATCGATCTGATATTTTACATCCGGACAAAGTTCCCGGTAAATTTCATACTTCAATTTGCCGTCGATGCGTTGAAATTCCCAGTAGTGATTGTGCTGCATGAGATCGTAACCGTTGCGTTTGAGTACTTCGAGCATGGCATTGGTGTTGTCTGCAGTGCGTTTGATATCATCCACTGTTTTAAAGTTCGCCGGAGCATAACCGCAAACAACAGTTTTCAGTCCCAGATCATCGGCCAGATCCATTGCTTCTCCGAGATTTTCCGGAATATGGGCCCAGGGGGAGTGCGAGGAACAAATTTCCATTCCCAGATCGTTGACGATTTTTTTGAATTCAGAAGGGCGGAGATTCCAGAATCCGGCCGGTTCAACTGCACAGAATCCGATGTCAGAAACTTTTTTCAACGTTTGAATAAAATCTTTTTTTGCGTATTCTCTTACGGAATACAACTGCAGGGCGATTTGTTTTTTCATCAGAAAAACCTTTCTTATTTTCCGGCACCATTGCCGCTTGTATTCTTAATATAGTTGTGTTATAGTAAATATACAATAGACTGAAACTACTGTTTTTTAACTGAAATTATTGTGTAAAATGCCGAAAAAATCATTGTTTGAGCATTATAAAAACATTCGTTACTGCTCTTTTTTCAGCGCACCGCGCACTCCGGTCAAGCCTTTTGAAATACCGGAAAATGTTGAATTGATTGAAATTATTACAGATGGTATAATAATTCATCCGGCTCCTGACGGAAAAGTTTATCGTAAAGGTACTGTATTCTGGCATCAATATGGAGAAAAAACGATATTCTGCACCTCTCCGGAGGAGCCATACCGTTGTCTGGCACTCTCGTTTTTCACTGACGGTTCCCCGCGCACTTTCCCCCGGATAAGTCAATGGGGCAGTGTGCCGGAGTTGAACGTCTTTGTGGAAGATATGTTGAATTTTTCCCGCCGTGAGATGCTGCAGCAGGAAGAAGTGCTGTTTTATGCGCTTGGGACTATTTTCCGTCAACAGCTTAAAAGTCCGAAACTGCCCCGGACTTTAAGCTCTGTATGCCGGATGATTGCCGGAAATCCGGCAGGCAATATGTCGATAGAGGACATGGCAAGGTGTGCCGGAATAAGTTCCTCGCGATTGTTCGCTCTCTTTCAAAAATATTTAAAAACCTCTCCTCATCAATATCTTTTGGAGCGTAAAATATCTATGGCCAAAGAGTTGCTGGTTTCCCGTCAGGATATCCCGATCAAGCAGATTTCTGAAATGTGCGGTTTCCTGTCATTGGAGGTTTTTTACCGGCGTTTTAAAGAACATTGCGGTAAAACTCCGGCGGAATTCCGGTCCGGAAAATAAAAACACGATTTTTTTTGTTATCACATTTGCAATTGTTTCTCATGTGTGCTATTTTTTATACTGCAACATGGATGGCTATGTTGCAAAAAAGGGGGACAAAATAGAAACGGATGCTTTTCAAGAAACATTTAAATAAAAAAGGAAAGATAAAAATGCGTTATATGTCGAAAAAGATATTGTTGATCCCGGCTGTTCTTGCGGTCGGAGTTGTATCGGCACTGACGGTACAAGAAGCCGAAAAATTTGCTGTGGCGAAAAATACGGCAAATTCAAAGATTATCACCTTTGAAGAACCGGAATTCAAAAGAAAATTCAAACCGGGATTTTCTGTGGTAAAAGAGGGAATCAACTGGACAAATGCTTTGAAAGTTACCAAATCACACGGCAACAAGATCGGTCCGGTCGGAGTATTCAGTATCAAAACTCCCAAAGCCGGTATGCGTTACCGTTTGAGTGCCTATATGCGCGCAGAAGTGCCGGCGGAAATAAAACTCAAATCAAATGAAAAAATTCAGATAATCGGAGTTGACCACTCCAATGCCGGAAAATGGCTCGGCGGTTCTTATGCCAATGTCCCTTTCCCGTCAAGGGAGTGGAAGCGGTATGATATAGTGGAATTTTCCCCAAAGCAATATCCATCCAACATGCTGATAATAGCGTATTTGTATGCCGAATATCCGGCAACTGTCTGGATCGATGATATCCGGTTGGAGGCATTGGAGCCTGATCCGGTGGCAGTCTTGCTTAAACCGCATAATTTAGCATTCCGGAATGGTGAGAAGATCAGGTTTGAATTTTTCGGCAATGAAAGTTGCCCGCCCGGGACCAAAGCTCTGATTTCTTTCGGAGGGGTAAAAAAAATTGCTGAATTCGGCAGAGATGGCAAATTATCTTGCACTTTTTCTGAAAAATTTGCAGATGGGAGTTATCCATTTTCGCTGACTGTTCTGGATGAAAAAAACAGACTCAAACTGAAAGAATTTCAATATAAGATACGTATTGTCAATAACAGTAAAAAGCCTGCCAATGCCGCTTTTATCGATCAATACGGGCGTTTGATCGTCAATGACAGGCCATTTATGCCGGTCGGGTTCTTTGGCGGTTCATTCAATGATGAGCTTGCCGGTGAATTTGCTGCCAATGGTATCAATACTGTTCTTTTCTACGGTTTGATCGGTGAAAGGAGGTGGGATGATGCCCGGCGTATAGCCGAAATGGACAGAGTCATGAATATTGCGGATAAAAACGATATAAAAATCATTCCGTGTCTTATTCAGCAAGTGCCGGGGCATGCCGCTCTGGTTGATAAGTTTCAAGGAGAAAAGGGGATTGATGTCACCACGCAAAAATTGGTAAAGTACATCAATAAATATCCGGCATTGCTGGCATGGTATATCGCGGATGAAACTCCGGTCAGTCAACTGCATACGATTACCCGCATCCGGGAAAATGTCAGTACGGCCGATATATGGCATCCTACCTATTCCATCACCTGCCGGCCTGAAGATTTTCCGTTATTCGGTATTACCGGAGATATCATGGGAGTCGATCCGTATCCGGTGTCTGCTGATGCATCCGGCAGAGCAGTGGATGTTGGAAGATGTGCTTCATGGATGATCGCCGCCGGGAAAACCGGACAACCGGTGTGGATGATTCCGCAGTTGACCAATCTGGGCAATATTCTTTTCCGTAATAAACCGGAGGAATTCAAAAAAAAGTCCAGGGGGCCATCGGCAGATGAATTTATTGCCATGCCTCTGATAGGAGCTGTTTATGGAGCAAAAGGATTTATTTCATACTCGTATTTTGATATGGAGCGTTCGGAAAAAATGCAGCCGGGATATCTGAAAAAACATATGCCGGATTTTTATGCAGCAACTAAACTTCTGCGCAAAGCTGAACCTTATATCATGGGAACAAAATCCCGAAATGTAAGCGATTTGCAGAGTAGTGCAGCTCCCGGTAATATCCATGCGGCGATCCTGCAAGCTGACAACGGTAAAGAGTGTGTTATAATCTGTCATTCCGGGGTTTCGGAGGCAAAAGCTGTTTTTACGGTAAAAAATACAAAACAAAAATTTAAATCAGAGTTTGGACGTATCCGGGAGATCGCCCCCGGTAAATTTGAATTTAAAGCAAAAGGAGTGCAGGCTGATATCCTGTTTCCGGCAGAGTGAGAGTTGATGTATGACAAGAGATTATATAAAAGGGCAGGGAACATTTTTTCTCCGCCGGAAATATGATTTCCCGGCAGACGGGGATTTCACGATAAAAATTTCAGCAGACCCGCACACTTATATCCGGGACTTCTGTCAATATACCAACCGGGACCACTGGTTGATGGGAGGGACATATATAAAGTATCACGTGTGGTTTGACGGAGAATATGTCGGTTGCGGAACAGAACGGGCTGTGATCGACAATACCCGGGTGGAACATCGTTTTAAATTGAATCATATTTGCTCTGGAATTCATTGTTTGGCAATTGTTTTTCGGGGTGAAAAGCAGGGGCTGAATGCCGGAGTATTTACCGATGATGACCGGGAGGTCACCGGAACCGCGTGGAAAAGTCTGGATGGCAACCGGTATGACGCACACTTCTGTTACCGGCAGCAGAATATTTACGGATATTTCAAAGGTGATGTCGGCCCTGGAGAGTTTTTTGAACATCTTGACGGCACTTTTTATCCGGATAATTGGCAGATGCCGGATTTTGATGACAGCAGTTGGATGACGCCGGTTATTGAATCTGCGGAATATCCGACGGTGCCGGCAGAGTACAATTTGGATACATTCATAATACACCCGCAAAAATTATATAAAACATCGAAAAATTCATGGATCGCTGATTTCGGAGAGATAAGTATAGCGTCATTGATATTGACCGGTCCAGGTGATGGCGGTGAAGTGGAAATACGATTGGGAGAAGAGTTGATCGATCCTGAACACGTAAAATATCAGTTGCGCTGCACAGTTTGTTATCAGGAAAACTGGCTGTTTGCTCCGGGGCATCAACAGTTGGGCAATTTCGGTGTCCGCGAGTTCCGCTACGCTGAAATCGTAAATTATTCCGGGGAGTTACGTCCGGAAGATATTGCAATCCGACGTATACATGCTCCCTTCAATGACTCCAGCGTTTTGAAAACTGATAACAAAAACATGCAGGCAATTTGGGATTTATGCAAAAGAACGGTAAAGAATACTGCAACGGATACATTCACCGATTGTTTTACCCGGGAACGGATCGCATATGAAGCTGATGCTTATTTGAATATGTCAGCTTCGTTTGCTGTGACTGATTCTCTGCTGACTGCCAGACGGCATTTGGAATATCAGTTGTACCATCTGACCTGGCCGGTGGAGTGGAAACAATATCTGGCTTTACTTGTTTATGAGTATTATTGGGAAAGCGGAGAGGCCGGATTTGTAGAAAAACATTTTGATAAATTGATGGAAACATCTTCTTTTATCGACTGTATAGGACCGGATGGCTGGATTCGTTCTTTCGGCAAAGATTGCCGTCATGTAGTTGATTGGCCGCCGGTCTATGCGGAAAAGTACGATTTTGGAAATAACGAATATCTTACTGTTACCAATGCATTTGCCGGAAAAGTTCTGATCACTCTTTCGGAGTTGGCCGGAGTTATCGGACGAAAAGAACTTGCAGCCGATTTGCTCGCAAAAGGTAAAAAAATATTCCGGAGAATAAATGAATGTTGTTTCGATGAAAAAAGGAGATTGTATAAGGATCATCCGGGAAGTGACCATTGTTCATTTTATGCAAATATGTGGGTCTTGTGGTGCAGTGCAGCGGATGAAGAACGGGTAACGGAAGTTCTGGACTTTATTGATGATTGCGGCATGGTTTGCAGTTTGTACAGCGGATTTATTTACCTTGAAACATTGTTCCGGTTCGGCAGAGGGAAAAAGGCTGCAGATTTGCTGTTGTCAGATGATAGCCCCTGGATGGAAATGATCAGGCAGGGATTTACGATCACCTCGGAATTTTGGCCGAAAAAAGATCAACGGATGAGCCTTGCTCATCCCTGGGGCAGTTATCCGGCCTATCTTATTGCCAGATATATTTTCGGTTTGAAACCGACGTCACCGGGGTGGAAAAGTTATGCCGCTGAACCGGTGGAATCCGGTATTACAGGAGCTTCATTGACATTGAATAAACGTTACAGACAATGTTGTTCTGAATTGTAAAAAAAACAGCGTTTTTGCCGCAGAGATGATTGTCACCATGCTCTGCGGTTTGATTTTTTTTATAACCCGGTGTATATTTTACGAACAGTGTTTTTATTAAGGAGAGATTTATAATGAGTTTGAAAGCTGTCCCTCTGGCATATTATTACTCCTGGGGCGAAGTTCCAGATAATATGATTTTGCCGGTTATGCGTGAGTTTAAGGACAATGGCGTTGATGATCTGGTCTTTTCGCATATCTGGATGACCCGAATTTTGCGGGAACCGTTGTTTTTTGCTCACTTGCGCAAACGTGCTTATGACTTGAAGATGAATATTATTGAGCCTCATGCCCCCTGGGGACAATGTTATGACCTTTGCTGTACAGACAGTGCGCGTCGGGAAAATCTTATAAAAGATCAGAAGCTGGCAATGAATTATGCCGCAGAATTGGGTGCTAAAACCTACACAATGCATGTTGGCGCATACGAAAGTGTATTTTTCAAAACTCCAAATCCTGAGCTGCGGAAACTTGCTCTTGACTCTCTGGAAAAACTGATCCCTGAAGCTGAAAAACTCGGATTGGTCATTGCTGTGGAAAACAGCTATGAACGTTCAAACACGGCTGGAGAAGCAGTTTTTTATGCCTCTTATTTCAATACTCCGGCAATAGGTTGTTGTTATGATTCCGGGCATGCAAATATGATGGAACCTGCAGGGAAGGTCCGCGAAAAATATTTTTCAGAAATGGATGATGCATGGGGAGAAAAAATAGAGTATTTTCCGGATTCTCTGGGGGCGATGCTGCCATATATTGTTACGTGTCATTTGCATGACAATGATGGGTACAGAGATGCTCATGATCTGCCCGGGAACGGGACAATCAATTGGAAACCGCTTTTAGCCAGACTGCAGCAGGCTCCGCGTTTGATGTCAATGCAGACTGAAGTTGTTTCAACCCGCCAATCTGTGCGTAAACTGGTTGAAGTATTCAGCAAGTTGCGTGACGGAGAGAATGTTAAATGATTATTTTTTCAGGACTGCGGCCATGAATGCAAAAGAACTTCATCAGATATTAAAGAATAATATTCTCAATGGTATTTATACTGAACAGTTGCCGTCAATAGCCGATTTTATCAGGACTTTTTCTGTCAGCCATAACACCGTTAAAAAGGTTGTGGATCGCTTGAAGATGGAAAATCTGGTTTATGGCCGCAAAGGGAAGGGATGTTTTGTAAAAAAACAGGGGATCAATGCCCCTGAACGGACGATTGTTTTTTATCTTGCGTTATCAGTCTTGAGCAACCACTTTTACGCCAATATGCTTACCGAGTTGAAACGACAGTTGGAAGAAAAAGGTTTTGCAGTGAAAATCAGAAGTATACTTACTTCGCCGGAATGCAAATTTCTGGCTTGCGCTTTTATCGGTAGCGTTATATCTGAAGATGATCTCGAAGACTTTTATAAAGAAAATCCCCCTGAATACACGCTGTGGATAAATCGTTATCTGCCGGGGCATTTGACCGTGTGTTGTGACAACCGGTGCGGTTCGGAAATCGCTCTGAAGCATCTTTATGACCAGGGACATCGGCACATTGGGGTGTTGTCCTGCGATGTTACCGGTTTTGATCAGACAAATATTTTTTATCATCGGCGCCAGGGAGTTGTCAAGTTTGTTCAAACACATCCCGATGTCGTTGTTTCCGAAATAGAAACAGCTTCATCTGCTGTATCGACAGAAAATTTTGAGGCCGGATTTTTACAGAAAGATCCGGAGATAACAGCGATATTCTGCTTTACTGACATGTTGGCGTTGAGACTGTATAATACAGTGGAAAATATTGGTAAATATTCTATTATCGGATATGATAACCGGGATTTTACCTCTTTGCTGGTGCCGGCTCTGACAACTGTTGAGGAGAATGGTTCAATAATGGCTGAAGAATTGACAGGAATGATGCAAAAAATGAGTAATCACGAGTCAATTGAATCTGTTTTGGTTTCGCCGTTTCTGGTTGAACGTGAAAGTGTGTTTGCGGTAGAATGACTTATCCGGCAAAAAGGAGTGGAATGAAAATAAAATTTTTGTTTCTCGCATTTATTTGTGCTGCGGCTTTGAGTGTTCAAGCTTTTCCGGAAGCAGAATTTTTGAAGATTTTTAATATAGCATGTCGCGAACGATCCAACGGTGGCAATATTATGATTTCCCCTTGGGGAATAACTCAATGTTACGGCATGATATCTTGCGGAGCAGGGGAGAGCAGTGCCGCTGAATTGCAGCATGTGCTGGGACTGGATAAAAAATTCTCCGACACTGTTGCGGCGCTGTCTCTTGCTTTGAAAAACGACAATGGGGCGGACATTGACTTCAATTCATTCAATGCTATATTGTTTGACCGGAAATATGTCGTAAATAAAAATTTTGCCGGCTTCGTTTCCAAACTGTACAATGGTAAAGTTTACCGTTTGGATTATTCCCGGAAAGAAGAGTGTGTTTCATCTCTCAACCGGATAGTGGAACAAGAAAGTTATGGAAAATTCACCGATGTATTTTCTGTCGATGATTTTGCCGCTGATCCTGAAGTCGTATTGATGAATGTTCTATATTTCAATGCTGACTGGCAAAAGGGATTTGAAATGTCAAAAACCCAAAAAGAGTACTTTTTTGCTGCATCCGGGGACTCCTTCCCGGTCAAAATGATGAATGATGATCGTCATATCCCTTATTATAATGATGGAAAAATTCATGGTATCATCCTGAATTATCGGGGTGAGTGTTTTAAATTGTTGTTGATGATGCCCTTGAATGCAAAAGATGATTTGAGTGTGGTTTCCGGTAAATTGGCTGAATGCGGAATCGGACATTTTGTAAAGAAATCCTCATCTGCAAAAAAAACAAGTATAAAGATACCGAAATTGAAATTAGAGAGCAACTGCGATTTGACTGTATTATTGAAAAAAGCCGGACTGAAACTGATATTTGATCCCGCAACTGCTGATTTGCAAATGGTCGGCAATCATCCTCTTTTTATCGCGCAGTCTATGCAATTGCTGAAATTGGAACTTAATGAAACGGGAACTGATATGGCAGCAGTTACCTATGCAATAGCCAAGAGAGCGGCATTTATACCGGAAGAAAGTTCCAACATTTTTCATGCAAATCACCCGTTTGTTGCGATACTGTTTGACAGTAAAACAAACGTCGTTTTGTTAACTGCTGCAATAAAAACCGTAAAGTGATCGCAAAGAGTCAGTACATGTTCCGCAAACGTTTTATTCTTTCCCGGATAGGCGGATGGGTGGAAAACAGCTCTTCTGCATCCGGGAAGTGAATATACATAGCAGCCATTTGTTTGCTGCCGAGGGATTCCACTTCCTGCCGGGAATAGTGTTTGTCGCCGCTTAATTTTTCCAAAGCACCGGCCAAACCCTCGTTGTAACTGCATAGCCGCACTGCAACTGCATCGGCGGCATATTCTCTCTGACGGGATATCGCCGATTGCAGCAAGGCCCCGAATAACATCGTCAGTGGACGGATAAGCATCACCACCAGCAGCAAGACCAGAATGAATGCGCCGCCACCATTATTATCCCGGTCGCGCCGCCGGTTTCCTCCGCCGGTCAAAAGTTCCATGAAGCCGAGATGTTCAATCAAGACGACAATAACAAGCAGTGCGCTGATCAGACCGATCACCAATTGATTGAGCATTATATCCCGATGGATGATGTGACCGAATTCATGGGCAAGGACGCCTTCCAGTTCCTGATCATTCATTTGATCAAGCAATCCCTGCGTAACGCCGATAAATGCATTTTCCTCATTTAAGCCGGATGCAAAAGCATTGGCCACCGGGGTGGGAATGATGTATACATCCGGTGTTTTTTTTAATCCGGCGGAAATCGTTAATCCCTGGACCAGATGCAGTAAACGCCGTTCCTGCGGGATATCCGGATCGATGTCCCTGCCGCGCGTCATACTTAATATCATCCATTTTGCACTTAAAATCTGAATCGGCAATACCACCAGCGTAATCACCAGGCCGGTTATTAAACCGGCTCTTATATCGCCAAGCAAATCTCCTAAATACCAGGATGCTGCAAAAACAGCAACCGCAACGATTGCTACCAGAATAAAGCTTTTTATAAAATTTTTTCTTACTTCTTCAGAAGCGATCAATGGCGCTGAATATTCGTCCATAGGATGAACCATGTTTGTAAAATGTTCAAAGTTTGCTTATGCGGATATTGTCTGCATCTTCGCGGCTTTGAGCGGATATCTCAAACATCTCCTCTTTGGTCAGATGCATGAATCCGGCAACAATGCTGGCGGGAATCATGACTATATCCATGTTGTATTTTGCAACTGTCATATTATAACGGTTGCGGGCGTAGGTGATTTTGTCTTCACAGTCCCGAATATCTTCCATAAGTTTCAAAAAAGAAGCATTGGTTCCCAGAGCAGGGTAATTTTCGGCAGTCGCTCGGATTGAGGGCAGCAGTGAGGAAATTTTATCATTCGCAGCCATTGCTTCAGCGTGACTGCCACTGATCAACCCGCTGCGGGCGGCCGTTAATTCGGTCAATACATTGCTCTCAAAATCCATTTGCATTTTCAGCGTATCAACCAGATTGGGGATGATGTTGGCTTTTCGCTTCAATTGCACATCGATTCCACTCCAAGCCTCCTGTATGGCCACCTGCAAACGGCGGAATCCATTCATCGTGCCAATCCACCAGAAAACAAGCACCAACAAAACAACCAGTGTGATTATCAATCCCCAGCTCATAAAGACCTCCTTGAATATTTTCTGTCATTTACAAAATTGTCCGGCGAAAATATCACCGACTTCATCATAGAATATATCATTTATCTGGAAATTTTTCAAGCGATAAAAATGTTTTTCCATGACATTAACTTGAAAAGGAACCAAAAGTGAGCTATATTTGTTTTTGTATAATATATAATGACAGTGGAGTATTGGGATATGGCGAGTAAAGTGTTTTTTTGTCCGTTGTCTTCCGGAAGCAGTGATCAGGAAAGAGGTGAGGCTGGCCAAAAGGTGTTGGTTGCATTACTGGATGAACCCGGAATTGGTTTGCACAAGGAAATCCCGTTAAAAGTTCATTTCGGTGAGAAAGGTAATCATACTTATCTGAAACCGGCAGTTTATGATAAAATTATCGATTTGCTGGAGGGCAGGGGAAGCAAAACTTTTTTTACGGAAACCAGTGTTTTGTACGGAGGCGAACGTTTTTCGGCAGCAAAACATGAAAAATTGGCACATGCTCACGGTTTTATCCGTATCCCGGTTGTTTTTGCGGATGGAGAGAATGGAGAAGCATCCACTTTGGTCCCGGTTGCAAATGGCAAGCATTTCAAGTATGCTGCCATCGCTTCGGGACTTGCTGCAGCAGAACAGGTTTTGGTAATATCTCACTTCAAGGGACATATGCTGGCCGGTTTCGGGGGAGCGTTGAAACAGCTCTCTATGGGGTTTGCTGCAAAAGGCGGCAAAATGGCGATGCATTTAAGTGTAAAACCCCAGATAAAAAAACGGAAATGCAAAGTTTGCAAACTTTGTTTAAGCCGCTGTAACGCCGATGCGATATTGATGGAAAACGGCAAATTGGTTATAGATCATGAGAAATGCGTGGGCTGCGGAGCCTGTTTTTCAATTTGTCCGCAAAAAGCTGTTTCAGTTTTCCGTTTTTCCGGATTGAAAAATCTCTTGTTCGGGCGTCAGATATTCCGGGAGAAATTGGCAGAATATGCCATCGCCGCGCACCGGAATAAACAGAATATTTATTTGAATTTTGTTGCCAGTGTTGCCCCGGGGTGTGATTGTGAACCCAGAAAGATGTCCCCATGTGTTCCGGACGTCGGAGTATTCGGTTCCTTTGACCCGGTTGCATTGGATAGTGCCTGTTATGATGCTGTTGCTTCCCGGGGAAAACGTTTCCGGGGGCACGAACAGTTGAATTATGCAGAAAAAATCGGAATCGGCTCAAAAGATTATTTGATCGTTGAAATATGAACAATATTTTTTTGCAGGTATGGCGCACCAATCGTCCCCGTGATTTCATCCATGAAGGTAAAGTTTTGACTGTTCCTGACTTCTGGGAATTTGTGCCGTCAGGAGACCCGGGACTTACCAGACGATTGAAAGCCGGTACCGATTGCTGGAGTGTCGTTCACAAACGGAAAAACCGGATCGAATCACTCGGATTATGGTGCGACAGCAAAATTGTAAAAGAGGTGAAAGCTGCATTGGAAATGGAGCGCAGTAATCCTGTTTATCTGCGAAAACTGGAAGCTGCCAGACAAGCCAGAATCGCAAAACAGGATGCTTACGTAGTGGAATTCCGTCAGGCTGTGGTCGATTATCTCGCATTCGCTCCTGAATATGAGAATTTAGCCTGGGATTTGGCTGATGCTGTTACAGACCAGGCAGTTCCGGTAGGCAGCGGCACTGTGGCCAGAACCGGAAGAATACCTTTGAGAGAACGGGCCGAAGCAGCTGTTATTGCATGGATGCGTCATCAGACAACCGGATATGACCGAATGCACATCGCCCGCATAAAAGGAGAACGGCGGGCTGTCCGGAAAGAATTGGCTGCAGATTCCCGTGAACTTCTTGAGCGTTACCGGCGTGGAGAAAAACCGCTGGATAATTGTCCTTTGCAGAATGCATTGAAGTAGGTCAGGGCAGAGCTTCTGGCGTAGAGATCACAAAATCTGCCCCGCTGTTGATCAAATCATTTCGACTGCCGTATCCCCAGGTTACTGCACAAGTGGCAACAGAGTTGGCTTTGCCGGCAGCAATATCAAAGCCGGTGTCGCCAACCATAAGACATTTGCTGCCGGATACCGCTGAAACTTTTATTGCCAAAGCCAGTGATTCTGCTTTATTCAGATGGTGTTCCGGATCGACTGTGTCCGGAGCGAAGATCCCGTCAAAAAAGGTCAGATCAAAAAGATCAACCATTTTTTGCAGAGGTTTTATGCGTTTGTTGGTGACGATATACAGCTTTTTTCCCGTTGATTTTAATAATCGGAACTTTTCGATAATACCGGGGTAGGGGCGGGCCTTGTAATTTTCTGCATCGTCATAAAAATGCTTGTAGGTATTTTGCAGGGTTTTAGATTCAGCATCTGAAAGTTCCGGATATAACATCATGGCCGTTTCCCGTATAGCCGGACCAACCCGGAAGGTGCTGTCGAAATGTTCTGCCGGCAGTCGCAGCTGCCTGATTGCAGCCAGCCACGCAGCTCTGATGTCTACATCGGTATCACCGATCGTGCCGTCAAAATCAAAAAAATACGCATGGAAACCGGACATTTTTACTTATTCTCCGGCAGTAAAATTATCCAGAGTTTCCACAGAATTGATGTTAAAAGTTTTCAATTCGGGCAGGGTACGGGAGCAGAGCTTGGTAAGTACATTCCCTGGGCCGAATTCAATCATGGTATCAGCTCCCAGAGCAGCCATCGCCCGCACACTTTCTTCCCAACGGACAGAGCCGGCAACTTGAGAAGCAAGATTCAAACGCAATTGTGCGGCATCCCGGGCTGGCGATGCGGTAAAATTGTGATACACCGGAACTGTCGGTTGCTTTATTTCGCTTTCGGCAAGGACTTTACCTAAAGCATCACCGGCCTGCTTCATCAAACGCGAATGGAAAGCTCCGGCAACATTCAAAACAATGACCTTACGGATACCTTCTGCTTTTAAATCATTCACCGCCTGCGCCAGAAGTTCTTTGTCGCCGGAAATAACGATTTGACCGGGGCTGTTGAAATTGGCAACATCCACCTGGTGCCGGGCGCAAACCTCTTTTATGATTTGCGGGTCACCGTTGAGTACAGAAGCCATTGAACCATTGGTTGATTTGCAGGCGTTATCCATCAGTTGTGCCCGTTTGGCAAGGAGCTTCAAGCCGGAGGAAAAGTCGAATGCTCCGGCAGCATATAATGCACCATACTCTCCCAGACTCAAACCGGCACAGGCGAGGGGGGCTGTTTGCGGATATTTTTCCCGGAATGCGGTCAATGCAGCACAGCTGACTGTATAAATTGCCGGCTGACAATGGATCGTTTGAGTGAGAAGTTCATCCGGACCATTAAATATAATATCGCTCAATTTATAACCTAAAACCTCATCGGCTTTATCAAAAATCGCCTTGGCAGAAGCTGATTTATCAGCAATATCTTTTCCCATGCCGGCAAATTGAGCACCTTGACCGGAAAACACAAAAAACGGAATCATTTTTCAACCTTTCTGTAAAAAGTTACAATAGATATAAAATCCATATAATATAAATCCTGTAAAGAAAAAATGCAATCCTCTTTGCCTTAAAACAGTAAACTTTCTTCCAAACAGCACAAGCTCCTTGTGTCTGCTCCAAAAACAGCTCTGTAATAACAGCTGTTTGTTGACAATTATTACCAAGTTATTAACAACCATTGCTTCAAAAAATGTAATCTTCTTAAAAACAGTGTGTTACAAAGTTAATGGTGTAAATAATCGCGCTATTCAAATTAACATAACGCATATTATGCGACGTTGCAATATTATTTAAAACTCTGCGCAGACCGGAAAGATCACTGAATATACTGAATTCGGATAAAATCCCCAGTCTTGCGCAGAACTTAAAAATACTTGGAGGGTAATATTTATTTGATTAACTCAAAAATGCGGCTGTCCAACGGTTGAAAAACATCGTAGAAGCAATTTCTATCCAATTGTACAATACGGTTTTCAAACAAAACCCGTACGCGTGGATCAAAATCACCTTTAACTTTGATTTTTGCGGCAATTGAGTTGTTTGAGGCATTTTGAATGATCAAATAATACCGGTTGCGGTAACGGAGTATACGGCTTTTCAAATATGGGGATTTCGTTGAAATAATCGACTCCGTTACAGTAGGTTCCACAAGGACAAAGTTCAATGTTGCCGCCTGCCGGTAGAGTTCAACAACATGTTGCCACATAGATGGATACAGGCAGTAGCGGCTGCCGCCGCACATGTACAGCCCCAACCCCTGCAGACCGTGTCTGAAAGCGGCCCAGTGAGCGTATCTCAACATCGTGGGATCCGGGATCATCGTTGCCGGATTCCGGTTGCTGTAATCGAAGTCAAATCCCTGATTGAGCTGCCATACCGGTTTCCCGGCAGCATCATTCATGGCTTGTGCGAAGTAAATATCCAGAGAAAGTACATTTTCCCGGGGATAGACATCTATCATCAGATAATCTCCCATTTTCGCCATATCGGCATAGCGATTGCTTCCTGTGGTACAAACGCCGACCACACCGCTGTTTGTGGTAAATTTCTGATATCCGGACAAGGTTTCTCTGGTATATTCATCGGAAACATGGGCATCTGCTTCATCCAGCCATGCACCGATACGGGCCGGATGACGACCGCCCTGCCCTTGCAGATAACGTTCAACATCAAGCAGCGGAGTTGAGTCAGCAGCGGTGTAGAATCCTCGAAATACACAACCGGAATCCAGACTTTTTAAATTCTGTTTGAGGTAAATATCCAGTGCAGGCAATGGCGTAAGGGTGTTTGGCAAAACAGTGTTGAATCCGCTGTCATCTGTTTTAATGATTTCCGGGGGATAACATATCAATGGCAGAAATTTTCTGCCGTTCAGGATCATTATTCCATCGGAATTGAAGCTGATGGTTTTCCGGATGTCGGCATTCAGCATAAAACACCATTCGTAATGACTGAAGTTTCCGTCCCGGTCATAAATATCGGCTTGAATGTCGATTTTTCCGTTGTTGAGCTGAAGTCCTTCGCCTGGTATTCCTACGCGATTACCATCAAGAGCTTTTACCTGATATTTTTTTCCGGAAACCGTAAATGTGCTTTTAGTAAAATCGATCGCGTCGGATAGCTTTACCGGAGAAGTTAAAGATATCTCTTTAACTGATTTTACGCTTGAATCCATCGCAGGAATATATCCGTGCATAAAAATCGGGCTGGTTTTTGCAGGATTCTTTATGGCAAAATAACTGGGCGGTCCCGGCACAATATCCCGATCTGTCGTGCAGCTTACCTGCCATACGCCGGGGATAAGTTCTGCTGCTTCACCGCTTGTTTCCGGAATATTGGATATAAGTTGTATTTTTTTGCCCCGTTCATGAACGAGATTGAAAATATACTTTTTTGCTTTTTTCACTTCCAGTGCTTTGATATGTATTTTGCCGTCAACCGGGGAGATGATCTCGGCATCGGCGGGGGATTCAATTGTGGTTCTTTTTTCGACCACCCGGGTAATGCTGAATTTGCCATCTGCCTGTGGAACTGTTTTTATACTGGGAAAACAGTTGTCATGCGGCGCATTGAATAAAATGGTATTTTTTTTATTATCGAATGTATATTTTTTTCCCAGAATGTCTGCTGAAAATTTGAATTGCTTTTCTTTTTTGCCGGGGATGTATTTTATACAGTAACTCTCCCCTGCTCCGAGAGCAAATGGGATTGCTGCATCGGTGGCAGAAATAATGATCGAGTTTGGGGAAGTGTTGCTTTTAAAAAGGTACGGTTTGAAAGCTTCAGCTCCTTTTTTGCTGAAGAAAAATGTTAATTGCGGATAAAGTTTGGGAACAAAGTCAATGACACTGAATTTTGAGGCCTGCAATTCATAAAGTGTATGCGGATTTTTGCGGTCAATAAGAAAGTGATGGGCGAATATTTTAGTTTTATTCGGTGCCGGGGCAGCTGTGAAATTTTTATAAAAAACTTTGCCTCCGCCGGTAATATTCATGTTTGATATTTGATTGTAATGCATGTAGCTGCTGGAAATATCAACGATTCCGGATTCGCCGACCTTATTCACCGGCAGGTAAAAGTACAGATGAGCCGGAGTATGCGGACCACCGGTGCGGAAATTGGAATTACTCAAGCCGATATGACAGTTTTTCACCTCATTGTTGTCGAAATATAAATAAGCATCGCAACTCATCTTGAATTGCAGGGTATATACTCCTTTTTCCCGGGGAATAAATCTGACTTCCGCTTTCTGCCGGGGACCGGGCTTCCACTGATTGCCGGTTTCTCCATCATCCGGAATGCTGTATTCAAAAACCGATTTTCCTGACGGGGAGTAAACCGCAAAGGCCAATGCATCCGCCCCTGCTCTGCCGTTACTGTCTTTTTTAAAGAAGGTAAAAAGGATTTCTTTATTCAATTGTTCCGGCAATATATAAATTTTCAGACTCAAGATGTTGCTCAATGCCGGAATTGAAAGAGCATCTGCCTGAAATGTGAGCAAGCAGAACAACCCCAAGAAGCAATAAATGATTTTTTTCATTATATTATTTTTCTCCCTGAAAAAAGACCAAATATCCATGCCCGCGTTATTTTTTTCAAAATTAACGTGATATAAATCGAGAATATAATAATCTGGCACGCACACGGCCGATAGACGTCCGTGTACGTGTCAGACTGAAAGCATTATCTGCAGCCGTACAGTTCACCATCCTCAGCATTGGTGAATAAATCAAGTTCGGCATCTGTTTTGCTTGAGACATGCAATGTTGCAAAGAGGATATTACTGCCGTTATTGTGTCTTCTGGCGATATTAGGAACGCCAACATCGACTCCGACAGTACACGCATTTGCTGCATTTTTTCCACCTATAACACTGCTGTCTTCTGAATCTGCGACCAAAACCTTTTTTGAAGGATTTATGATTCGGTCATATTTAGGTACATAGGCTTTATATGCCGCAGTACCATACCCCTGATCCACACCGGAACGAGCCACACCGTAATTAAGTCCATAAGATGGGTTATTACAGGAATGGGGCTGATTATTTAAAATACCGGCGTTGGGAGTCGAATCAGATGGACAAAGAGCAATCGGACCGGCAGCGTAATCCGGGGCGGTCGGATGGCTGGTGTCAATCAGAGGGACGTACGGATGTATAACATGTGTCCAATTATAATTCGCCACCGAAGTATCTCCCCACGCGCCGTTCCAATACACATGAAAATACGTGCTGTGCGGAGTGTCTCTGGGGATCCAGTCATTATTGGCATCGCCGTACATGACAAATCCGGTACCGATTTGTTTGAGATTGTTGATACAGCTCGCGGATCGGCCGCGTTCACGTGCGCTGTTCAAGGCCGGAAGCAGAATTGCTGCCAGAATCGCTATAATTGCAATAACTACAAGGAGTTCGATCAGGGTGAAGCAGTACTGCTTCACCTGTCCGAGGACAGGTGAAGCAGTACTGCTTCACCTGTCCGAGGACAGGTGAATATCCATCTTGATTTCCATCGGCATGATTACGATTGAGATGTGATCTTTTCACCAGCGACTCAATAAGGGTAAAAGTTTTTTGGTTGGTGTTTTTCATGATGCAACTCCTTCCTTTGTGACAGCTGATATCGCTGTCGTTTTTGTTTTTGGGGTTATTGGGTTATTTTAATGGAAAATTTTTTCTGACGGTTGGAATAGATTTACTGTTAAATACGCGTTGACCATCAATCAAAACAGAATACCCTTCCGGAATTCCGGAAAATTTAATATCCCCATTCGGACGGTCCCAGTAAATTTCAATTTGTTTACCTCTGAATTCAATCTGCCAGCGCAGATGATCCATATTTTTGTCCAGCGCAGCGGGCAGAATGGAAAAACCATCTGTTTCCGGAGTAAAACCGATGATGTGCCGGATCACCATATCCAGACCTCCGGCAATTTCCGTGACAAACAACCGGTGGTTTTCTGTCAGTTTGTCCGGCTTGATATATCCCCCTGCTCTGGCACCTTCCCGGCGCATGAATAATTCAACCGTTTTTTCAGTGATCCATGCCGAAGAATCCCGGTCATAACGCGCCAAGCCTTGTTCGACCAGCCAATTGTTGCGTCCGGCGATATCGCCTGACCAGTTATTGCCGCGTTTCGGTTCGCTTACTGCCAGAGTGGGAATGGCATAACGGCTGCCGAATTCTCCGGGGTCTTTCAATAGTTTCAGCATTTTTTCTGCCTGTTTGCGATTCGGGATACCGGCACACATCGGAGTAAAACCACTGGAAGCTTTGCACATCAGTTTGGTATGATCATCGGCAAAGATATCATAATAAAATCCGCTGTTTTCATCCCACATCAATCGCTGGATTTCTTTGGATGTTTTGTCTGCTTGCGCTTTCCAGAAGGCAGCTTCTTCCGGTTTTCCGAGAATTATTGCAGCTTCTGCCATGATTTGACATTCCCTGACCAGATAAGAATTAAGATCAACTGGCATGATCTGACGTTCAAAATTGCGGAGATTTTTATTATATCCTCCCCAGGCGTACCGGAGCGAATCATCCCACCCGATAAGGAAGCTGTTGCGTTGTATGACCAGATCACCCCGCATATTTTTTGTATATCGCTTACGTATATTTTTTATCGCATCATAAGCTTTCTGCAAAAATTCTTTGCTGCCGGTTCGCAGATAATACTCCCATCCTGCCATTGTCATCAATCCGTAACTGAGAGGAGAAGAGTTTTGCATGAAGTGAAAAAACATATTTTCCATCATTTTCAACTGTGCAGGAGAATTCAACCAGCGTGCGCCACTGATAATATGGGCACTGTCTTCATCCCAATTCAATGGCAACCAGCTCCACTCTTTACTCGGACAGATATAATACGGAGAATTGTCATGGTCAAGATAGGTGTTGGCTTTGAATATATAGTAGTTCCATGCATAAAATTGCAGCAATCGGATATCACTGCTTTCCAGTTCAGGAACTGCGGTGCTGAAATAATCCTGCCATTCTTTGAGTCGGCTGGAAAAGAATGCTTCCGGATTTTTTACCTTTTTCTGCAACTCATCAACCGGAATGGTATTACCGGTTTTTACCAGAGCACTGATCAGGAAAAATTCAATTTCTTCCTGTTGGCCATCCACCGGCACAGTTATCACCGCCCGGGACTCGGTATCGATTTTGTCTTTGACTGAATAACCGGCAGGATATGGAGTTACCGAAACATCTGCTATTTCAGCTGTGGAGGTTTGAGGGAGCGACACTGCAAAGCAGTGGGTGAAACCTTTGTGATAATCCCGATCGATATCAAATGTTACCAGATTGTTTTTTACGCTTCCTTTCCCCTGCCCCATGCTCTTCAAGGTGACAGTCAGAGTACCGGTTTTTCCTTTTAAGCCGGAGAGTTTGACCAGATAACCTGTCTGGTCATTGAAAATTGCCAGTTCCTGCCTGATTTTCACACCGGCTCCGGCAAGTCCGATATGAACCCTGCGCATTTTATCCGGCTGCCAGAAACTTTCATTATACAATCTGCCGAATTTTACCGGTTTGTCATTCAGGAGCAGGGTAACTGTTACACTTTTTTCAACATATTGTCTGGTAAAACTTCTGCCGCGATCTGCCGTTTTATACCAATTGGAAAATCCGATTTGATTGTCTCTGAGCCAACGGCAATTCATGTTTATATCATACAGATCATCTATATCGCTCCGGTGGAGAACTTTTATAAAGTCGGTTTGAGCGGCAGACAGAATAATGCTGTGGAAAGCGATAACTGCCAGCGAGAATGCTTTTACGGTAGTAAAAAATTTTTTAGTGCCATGCATACTAAACTCCCGTTAGTTAAACAATGATACAACATAGCCATCCATGTTATATACTAAAGATAGCACTACTTTGAAAAAATGCAACTTAAAAAAATAAAAAAAATAAAAAAAATAAAAAATATGACAAAGTGCCGATTATAAAAGCAAACGCAAAGTTTTTTTAAACAGTGCGCTTACCTTGTCTATTCATTAAAATATGAACTGTTATTTTTTATTGAAGAGAATGGAGAAATGCCCCTGCTCCGGATAACATCATTTGCATGGCAACCGCCATAACGATCAGTCCGGTCAGACGGATCACCGGCCCGGCGAAGGCAAAGAATTCCAGCGTTCTGGATATGTAGCGGCTGGAAAGCATTAAAAATAAATTGAACAGCAGGGCCGGTAACAGTGAAAAAAGAGTAGATAATGTTCCGTACTGCATTGAAAATGAGATCGTTGCTGCAATCGTTCCCGGGCCGGCGATCAAAGGAGCAGCCAGCGGGACAACCGACAATTCTTCGTAAGACGGGTGCTTTTGCTGATCGTTATCGTGGTAAAAAACCCCTTTTTGAACTGCCGCCAAGCCGGAAAACAATAACACCAATCCGCCGGATAATTGAAGCGCATACAACTTTACCCGGAAAATATGTTCCAATACGAAATTCCCCCCCAGACAACATCCCAGTAAAATCAGAAACGCCACCAGTGAAGCCCGGCAGGATATGTGACGCATTTCTGCGGCTGTCAGCTGCGGCCGCTGGGCGGTGAGAAAAAATATCTTGCTCGCCGGATTTATCAAGGCTATAAAATAAAGTGAATTTTCAAAAACTGTCCAGAGGTTTTCCCACATTTTCATATCTCCTGTATAAATAATAAAGACATTGTAAAAGCGATTGTGTTCACCAGGGCGTGAAGCATTATGGCAGATAACAGATTCTGCCTTTTCAAGAAAATATATTGAAAACAACCGCCCATGATCAGTAATCCGGGCAGTCCGGAAATAAAGAAGTGCAGCACAGCAAAAAGTACCGTTGTTCCGGCAAATGCTGTCGGAGCGTGAATTTTTTGCCATTGTGCATAAATCATGCGCCGGAAAAGTACCTCTTCAACGACCGGGGTCAGCAGACAGCCGGATAAAAAAATCATGATCCGGCCGGAGAATTTGGCATTTTGCAGCAGCCGGACAATTTCCTGGGTGTCACAATAAGATATCCCGAGGTTATTGAGCAGCGGCAGCCAAAACAGATTTATCACAGCAGAAAGTATTATTATCAGGGCATAAAGTCCGGCAATCAAAATAAAATCTTTGCTTTCTGCTTTTTTTATTCCCAATACCGGCAAAGGCGCAACACATCCCGGCAGAGCCGCCGCGACTGAAAACAAAGACAGCATTTCTGATGGTATACCACACATTCTCAACAGAGTTGGCATGGCTATCAGGCAAAAAAGCACCCATGCGATCCGCACTGGAGCATCGCTTATTTCGCCGGACCAGGGCGCAGGAGAGACGATCATGACAGGGTTATCTCCCGGCTGTTCTCGTCCAAATGCCGGATGAAGATTTTTACAGCCGAATCAGGAATCACATCCCCTACTCTCTCCGGCCACTCCACCAAAGCATACGCCCCGGGGTCATTGAAAAATTCATCTACTCCGAATGCCAATCCTGCTTCAGCGGATGAGATACGGTAAAGATCCAGATGATAAAGACGTTTTTTATCAGGAAGTATATATTCTTGTGCAATAGTATAAGTCGGGCTGGATACTGCTTCGGTAATTCCCAGACCGCGTGCAAATCCCCTGGCAAAAACAGTTTTTCCGGCTCCAAGGTCACCGTCCAGTGTTATTACGCTCCCGACAGGTATTCCGGCTGCCAGCTCAAATGCGATTTTCTCGGTTTCTTTTTCTGAATGTGAAATAAATTTTTTCATATAAACACCTGCTGTAACACATCACTAAATATAACCTTGATTTGCCCTGTATTCAAGTTGAAAGATTGAAAAAATCCCTTTTTGATGCTATATTAATAAAGTATGCCAAAATAAATATAGGAATTTCCGTTGATATGAGTGCTGTTTCCGGAATCGTTAATACACATGGCAAAGCCTGCGGCCAAATTGTTGCAGCGATGATGCAAGTTCAGAAACACCGGGGACCGGATGATTGCGGTCTTTGGGAATCTGACGATGCTTCATTCGGACACAACCGACTGGCTGTTATTGATTTAAAAAATGGGCACCAACCAATGGTCAGTGATGATGACCGGATTGTGGTGGTACTGGATGGCGAAATTTACAATTTTCAGAAATTGCGTGCCAAACTGATTGCCAACGGGCATACATTCAAAACTGATTCTGATACTGAAACATTGCTTCATCTTTACGAAAGTTGCGGCAGTGATTGTGTTTCACAGTTGGATGGAATATTTGCATTTGCAATTTTTGATCGTTCAAAACGCAAACTGCTTTTAGGCCGGGACCGGCTCGGACATAAGCCCCTGCTCTACTTTATGGATGGTGATACGTTGGTTTTCGCCAGTACTTTTGCCGGATTGCGGCAGTATCCGGGATTCCCGGATGAATTGGATAAAGAAGCAATCAGTAATTTTATGTCTTTGCAATATATCCCGCAACCGGATACCGTATATCGCAATGTACGGAAAATGCCTCCGGGACACTTGCTTGAACTTAATCTGGAAAATAATCAAATATCCATCCGTTGTTATTGGCAGGCTGATTTCTCCATAAAAAACAGCACATTGAATATGGATTCAGCAACTGCAAAATTGCGCACTCTGGTGGAAAAAGCTGTCGAAAAGCGTTTGGCATCAGATGTTCCGATCGGGGCATTCCTTTCCGGCGGTGTTGATTCATGCATTGTTACCGGGATCGCCGCGAAAATGCTTTATCCGGCACCTTGTGATACTTTTACAGCGGCATTTTCCACAGTTGCATATGATGAACGGGATGCGGCCAAAAGGTCTGCCGAAATAATAAATCAGGTTTCCGGCGGAAATTTGCGCCATCATCAACGTGAAATAAAACCGGATGATTTTTTTGTTGCCGAAGAGATCGCGGCACACTTCGGCGAACCTTTTGCCGATGCATCTGCGTTGTCACTGACTCTTTTAAGTAAATTTGCCAAAGAAAAAATATCCGTTGCACTCTGCGGGGACGGAGCGGATGAGATATTTGCCGGATATGAGAGATATCTTGCAATGCGGTATGCCGAAATGGTTTACTGGATTCCGCAAAAAGCCCGGAAGATTATATTCAGTGCATTGGCGTCTTTGTTCCCTGAACACGGAGAACGCAGCCGCAGCGGACGGATAAAGCGATTGTTGAAATTATTTGCCTCTCCGGAAAATGTCGGGTATTTCAACTTGCTGAATCGTTGTCCGGATAATATAAAACGGGAGTTGTACGGCTCAAAGCTGCAGGAGGTCGTAAACTTTGATTCTTCCCAGATATTTACTTCTCTGGAGTGGGAGTTGATTGCCAAAGACCGGGTGGAAAAATTCGGGGAATTGGATTTGCGCACCTACTTGCCGGGGGATATTTTACCCAAAGCAGATGTTTCATCATCAGCCAACGCGTTGGAGCTGCGTTCCCCGTTTCTGGATACAGATGTGGTTGAATTCGCCTCCAGGCTGCCGATGAAATACAAGCTTAATGCTCAACGCCGCAAATATATTCTTTGTGCTGCGTTTCCCGAATTCATAACCCCTGAATTATTGAAACGTCCCAAGCGGGGATTCGGGGTACCGATGGCTTCATGGCTGCGCGATTCATGGAAAGAACAAGCGTATGATAAACTGTTTTCTTCCCGCTTGACCGGCGATGATTTTATAAACAAAAATGTTTTGCAAAAATACTGGAATTTGCACCAGAAAGGACATGATTTCAGTTATTTGCTGTGGAACCTGATCGTCTTTGCGTTTTTTCTTGACCGCCAA
Source organism: Lentisphaerota bacterium (assembly GCA_015061815.1). Taxonomy (GTDB): domain Bacteria; phylum Verrucomicrobiota; class Lentisphaeria; order Victivallales; family Victivallaceae; genus UBA1784. Next base: position 53,712 of record SUVW01000006.1, on the reverse strand, counting down.
AAATAGTTTTCCGGAAATATCTGTTTTTCAGTTCCGGTAAAAAAGCGCGGATATATCTTTGCCGTACGATTCTTTGACTTTCAGTGCCAGCAATGCTGAAATCAGACCGACTAATGCAAAGGCACTGAATACCAGCAAATAAGATTGTTGTCCGTAAACTTTAACGCCGTCAACTATTTGCGGCTGATACACATCCATCAGTTTTCCGGCGCAACCGCTGAAAGCCGCTGAAACAGCGTATGCAAAAAAATTTCCTACACAAATAACTGTGCCAAAGCAATTTTCCGGATTGCTCTCTTTCAGCAGTGCCACAAAAATAGGAGATACATTTCCGGCCAGAGCCATTATTATTATACCTGTGACCGGTAAAAAGGCTCCTCTCCCCAGGAGCACGCCCAATAAAATCGCCACAGCTCCGGTGAAACATCCTACTCCGGAAAAAATCATTATTATCCGCCGTCGCTTTTTAAGTAATTGGCTGATGTTGGCCATGATAAAACCGTTGAACGCGGCAATTATCATGGTGACAGTGGCGACTGCTCCGGAGGCATTGTTGCTCATTTTGCAAAAATCTTCCAGAAACTTTTTGGTCAAAGTCGATTGCATCGCAAAGTATGTGCCGAAGCTTATGCCGATGGCAATTATCAGGCTGCGGTTTTGCGGACTCTTGAAAACCTGTAAAAACGATGCTATGGAAAATCTAACTTCTTTTTTTACCGGGGGCAAGGGCGTTTTTAATGCAGTAAACACATACCCGGTGTAGAATAATGCAGCAGAAATTCCAGCCAGCATCACCATCGGTTGATAGCCGAATTTATCCACTCCGGCAATAAAAGGCGATGCTCCGACAATGGAACCGGAATACCCGATTATCGTTGCCACTCCAATAAGCATAGGTAATATTGACGGAGCGATCCGGCCGATTTCCTTGACCATGCTTAAATAAATCGCGGCAGCTCCCATTCCGGTTAAAAAGCGGCTGAAATAGAGCAGCATTACCGAAAATTCTAATGCAGACATGAGCGAACCGAGGCAAAATAAAAAACCTCCGGCAAAAATTACTCTTGCTCCTCCGAAACGATCGGCTAAAACACCGACAAATAATTGCGCGGCTGCATAAACTCCAAGAAAAACCGCTCCCATTCTGGTGACAGCAGATGCATCCAGTGAAAAGAGCTGCTGCAATTCATCAAATGTAGCTCCGGGGATAATAACTTTTTGCAAATTTGCAAAGAAATAGATTATCGAGATGAAAAACAGTGCCAACCACGATGTTTTGCGACCGGAATCAATGAGATATGTTTTCATCAGGCACCGGCTTTCCGTCGCATTGACCTGTGACTTCTCCCCCTGTTATTGGGACGTTTTGGTTTTTGAGCGATTATGTGCGGCAAATCAGTTTTGATCGGTTGCGGCAGAACCAGCATTTCGGCGGTCGGTAAAATGCTGCTGAATTGAGTTTTTAACAAATCTTCTATCGGCGGCAAATAGTATGCTCCGTATTCACAGAGAAAACTGATTGATTTCCCGGTTCGCCCTGCTCTCCCGGTTCTTCCGATGCGGTGAATATAATCTTCCGGTTGTTCCGGCAGGTCATAATTTATAACGATGGAAACATCATCCACATGTATACCCCGGGCAGCAACATCGGTCGCAATCACGATTTTTTCCTGTCCGGAACGGAATTTTTCAAGTATTTTTATTCGTTTGTCTTGAGAAATGTCGCCGGACAGCAGCGGCACATCAAATCCATATCGGAGCAAATCCAATTGCAAATTGGCATTAACATCTTTTCTGTTTCCGAAAATGATTACTCTTTCATACTCTTCTGTTCGTAAAATATAGAGCAGTAAGGCAAGTTTTTCTTCGCGTAAAACCGAATAAAAGGTTTGATTGATATTTTCGCTAACCATCTTTTCCGGTTCGCTTTCCAATACCACCGGTTCAGCGAGCCATCCGGCTGCCAGATGTAAAATCTTATCGTCCAGGGTCGCACTGAAAAGCAGTGTTTGCCGTTCTCCTTTTCGCGGCATTTGGGAAACGATCCTTTTTACATCCGGAATAAATCCCATATCCAGCATCCGGTCGGCTTCATCGATCACCAGTATTTCGACTTTATTTAAATTCAATGCACCACAGCGGCAATAATCAATGATCCGCCCCGGGGTGCCGATCAACACGTCCAGTTGGCAATTCAAAGCAGCACGTTGTTTTTCATGATCCATCCCGCCGAATACCACAGTTATATTCAAACCGGTAAAAATTCCAAGCAGAGCAGCATCTTTGTGTATCTGTATCGCCAATTCGCGGGTCGGTGCCATGACGACCATCCGGGGGGTTCCATTTTTGCGCGATGCATTTTCAATCGGATTTTTCAACAGCTTATCAAATGAAGCGAGCAAGAATGCGGCAGTTTTTCCGGTTCCGGTCTGTGCTTTGCCTGCCAGATCGCGATTATCCAGCAAAGGCGGCAGGGTTATTTCCTGTATGGCGGTGCAATATTCGAAACCGGCATGCTGAATTCCGAATTGGACAGATCGTTCCAGCGGGAAGTCCAAAAAACGGGTTTTACCTTCACAGACCGGAATATTTTTCAGTGAATCCGGACATTTTACATCCGGCCGCTTGCCGGGAGTTTTGGCTGCAGACTGCTGCTGAATATTTTTTTTTCTGCGCTTGCCGGAATTTTCCGTCTTATTTGTATTCTTGCCGGATGAATTTTGTTTTTTACTTCGAACCGGATGAGTATTCCGGGGGGGCGTTTTTGAATCGTCAGAAAAAATACCGCTGAAAAATTTTTTTATTTTACTGAACACTTTTTTACACTTTCATTATTATTCAATTATATTTTTTTCTTTAAGAATATCTGCGATTTCCCGGGTGAGCTGTTTTCCAAGTTCGGGATGCCGCAAAGCAAACACAACATTGGCAGTCAAAAAACCGGAGACGGATCCCAAGTCGTAGCGGCGACCGGATATTTTACATCCGTAAAACGGTCTTTTGTGCAAAAGTTTCCGGATGGCATCGGTTAATTGTATCTCGTTGTTAACTCCGTGTCCGGTTTCATTCAACGCTTGAAATATATCCGGAGTCAGCAGATATCTGGCCGTGACTGCCAGATTTCCCGGGGCATTTTCAACTCCCGGCTTTTCCACGATGTCATCCAACAGCAAAACATCATCCCGGACGGTTTCTTTTCCCGCGACAATGCCATACGATGATATTTTTTCTTCCGGAACCGGAGTTACTGCAACAACCGGAGAATGATGCATGTTGTAAACATTTATCAATTCTTTTGAGGCATTATTTCCTCTCGGGCTGTCTATCACGGTGTCTCCCAGTAAGACCAGAAACGGATCATTACCAACGAAATCTTCTGCAAGAGCAACGGCTCCGCCCAAACCGTTGAGTTCACGCTGATAAACAAAGGAAAATTCTGCCAGCTCACTCAATTTTTGCATTTTGAGCAACAACGCATCTTTGCCACACTGCTTTAACTGCTTTTCCAACCCGGCTGATTTTTTAAAGTGATCAATAACAGCTTCTTTGCCGTCGCTTATTATAAACAGTATTTTTTTTGCTCCGGCATCTACTGCTTCTTCGGCGACATATTGCAGAACCGGTGTATCCACCAGAGGAATCAACTCTTTGGGAACTGCTTTGGTGAAAGGCAGCATCCTTGTACCGTAACCGGCCGCCGGGATCACAGCTTTTTCAATGCACTTATTCATGCCGTTCTTCTCCATATACGATATGCGGTTTTATGACTGTCACATCGTATTTTTTTAATTCCCGGCATAAATCATCATACATCTCATCATTTTCATATGTTCCAACGATCGCACCTCCGGAACCGGTGAATTTTGCAGATGCACCAACCGAACGGGCGATTTCGACCATTCGCCGGTTTTTTATACTGATGCTTCCGGAACATACCTGACTGCGCAGATCGAAATTACGGTTTATCAGAGTCGGAACGGGTGATAAATCGTGATTTTCCAAAGCGGTTTTCATCCTGGATGTCAAATCTGCCCATTCCGACATAGCCGCCAATACTTCCGGGACTCCTGCTGAATAATCATCTTTCAATCTGGAATGCAGAATTTCAGACCCTTCTGCCAAATCAGTGCGGTATCCCACAAATAAATTGAGGCCGGAAGGAATATTTATCTTCTGATAGATACCGTAACCATATTTTTCCATGTGTTCGCGTTTAAAATCCATGTACACCGGATAATTGAATGCCTGTGCCACACGGTCCTGCAATCCGGCCGGGATACTCAATTCATCCCGTTCGACGGCCAATACCAGATTGGCCAATTCTTCCGGCTGTAAATCCACTCCGTAAAATTCTGCCATTGCCCGCATCGCAGCGGTGATTATTGCCGAAGATCCGGCCAGTCCCAGGCGGTTGGGGATGTTACTCCGGTAACGGATGGTGAAATTTTTATCATCAAGAGAGATCCCCGCCTGTCGGGTGAATGTCAGAAATTTCCGGGCAGAAGCTTTCAACAGCCGAATCCCCCCATAGTAACCGAAACGACTTATTTTCCGGTCCAGGTCATTCAGATTTTCAAATTCATTGCTGTCCCTTGATGCAGAAAGAAATGACAATTGCGGAGTTTCATACAACTCGACTTGTGCCGAATAGTTGTCGAATACAAAAGCAATTGTCTTGCCGAAGTATCCATCGGACGGGTTGCCGATCAATGCGGCTCTGGGGTACGCACTTTTTTTTATGATCATCTGAATAAAGAGTCCTTGAAAAGTAATAACGGAACATACATGGATATAATATACGTCTGAATTTGTTTTTTTTCAAGAAAAAGCGATAATATTCAAAACAGTTAATGTTCCATTTTTTTGTGAGTTCCTGTATTCAAGAGTCGTTGATCGCTATGATCGCACACACGGGATCAATGTGCATGAGTCGGCAGATTTTGCCCGCAATGCGTCACCGCCGGCAGAAAAGCAATAATAAAAAATGTTCTTCTATTTGAAACAAAGCGGAACTCAAATCTTCAGACACCTTGAAAAAGTGTCATTTGTGTGATATTTTATCTTTTATTATGGTAAAATATATTTTTCGTCGCACATTTTATTCATTATGGGTTATTTTCGGCGTGTTGCTGTTGACCTTCGCTTTGTTCAATCTGGCATCCGGAGATCCGGCCGGAGCTGTTTTGGGCAAGAATGCTTCTGCCGCAGATGTTGAGGCTTTGCGCCGGGATATGGGAAGTGACCTGCCTCTGTTCTGGGGCAAGTATTGTCAAACATCAGCATTCCCGGAATACAATGGCTGCACGACAGAAAAACTTGAATTTCACCGGGCTGCAGATACGGAAAATGTCACTGCGGTTATCCGTTACCGGAGCGGAAAGAAAAGTGAAGTGATGATCCCGGATGATATGAAAACATTTATTATTCAGGCCTCGCCTGATGATCCGGTCGAAAAGTGCAGTTTTTACAGGATCCAATCGTCAGCGTGGAACTCGCAGTTCCTGCGCGCATTGGGAGAGTTGATTTCAATAACCAATGAATACCCGTTTGTTTCATTTTTTAATTTCGGGCGAACTCTTCATACAAAAGAACCGGTCGCTGAAGTATTGAAGCGCGGCATGGGGCCGTCGTTGGCATTAATGCTGCCGATATTTGCCGGAGAGATATTTTTCGGTATAATTTTGGCATTGCTGGCTACCGCTTTTGCGGGGACTGCCATTGATCGCCTGCTGCTGTTGGCTGCAGTTTGTACGATGAGCATCAGTTATCTTACAGCTATAATATTCGGGCAATGGTATATGGGGTATTATTTGAATCTTTTTCCAGTATGGGGGTATGGCGAAAGTATCAACTTTGCGCTGCCGGTACTCATTGGAATAATATGCGGTCTTGGCGGAAATATCCGCTTTTTCCGTACAGTTTTTGCAGATGAGCTGCAAAAAGAATATCTGCGTACCGCCCGGGCAAAAGGAGTTAACGGCTGGAAAATTTACAGCGGTCACCTGCTGAAAAATGCGATGGTGCAAATCATTACAAAAATCGGCAGCGGCCTGCCTTTCCTGTTTACCGGGAGTTTGCTTTTGGAATCATTCTTTGGCATTCCAGGTCTGGGGTTCGCCGGAATGGAGGCTCTGTATAATTCAGATATCCAAATGTTGAAAGCCCTGGTGCTGTTAAGTTCTATCATTTTCGTTTTTATGAATTTACTTACGGATATTGCCTATGCATGGGCAGATCCGAGAATAAAATTGGAGTAAGATCATGAGTAATTCAAAATATATGGAATTGCTGGCGCCGGCCGGAAGTCCGGCTTGTGCGTTGGCTGCATTTGATGCCGGGGCGGATGCCGTTTACGCCGGTTTAAGCAAGTTCAATGCCCGTGAACGCGGAGAAAATTTTTCTGCCGATATGATGAAGCGCATTGTTGATTATGCACACAGACTCGGCAAAAGAGTTTATTTGACTCTCAATACTCTGTTAAAAGAGAGCGAACTGCCGGAGGTGTTGGAAACACTGGATATCATTGATGAAATTGCGCCTGATGGCGTGTTGGTTCAGGATTTGGGAGTTTTACGTCTGATCCGAAATTATTATCCGAAATTGGAACTTCACGGTTCAACGCAAATGGGATTCCACAACTCTGCCGGATTGCAAATCGCCAAGGAACTCGGGTTGAAACGGGTGGTTTTGGAACGGCAGATAACAATGGATGAATTAAGTGCGATCCGCAGTAAAACCGATCTGGAACTGGAGGTCTTTGTGCACGGTTCTTTATGCTGTTCTCTTTCCGGGACATGCCTTTTTTCTTCATTTCTCGGCGGCTGGAGCGGCAATCGCGGCAAATGTAAGCAACCATGCCGTCGGCGTTATTACTCAAAGTATGGAAATGGTTTTTTCTTCTCCCCCCAAGATCTTTCTGCAGTCGAATTGTTGCCGCAACTGCGGAAAATCGGCGTGCAATCATTAAAAATCGAGGGGAGATTGCGGCAGCCGGATTATGTGACCAATACTGTTAGTGCTTACCGGATGATGCTTGATTGTCCGGATGAAAAATTTCAGGAAATGCTGCCAGAGGCCAGAAATTTGCTTTCAAAAGGATGTGGACGCCGCTGGTCTCACGGATTTTATTCTCTGCAGTCAGCTCAACAGTTGATAAAATCCGATGCTATCGGAGCAGCCGGATTATTGGTGGGCAATGTAAAAAAAATATCCGATAACGGTTTCAGTTTTACTGCAAAAAAACGTATTCACCTGGGGGACAGATTGCGTATTCAGCCGGTTTCCGGAGATGATGGGGCTGCGATCACGGTGACCAAAATGTTTTCCGGGAACATGCCGGCCAAATATGTCCGTCCGGGAGATGAGGTGTTTATTTGCTGTGACAAAAGTGTGCCGCCCAATGGGAATATTTTTAAGATAGGCGAAAGTTTTGCAGATTTCAGCCGCCGACTGGAAGCTTTGCCGCCGCGCAAAGCACCGTTGATGTTGGATATAAATTTGACAGACAAAGCCTTGACTGTGTTGTGTAACAATGCTCCTTTGCCGTTGTTTACGGTGCCTCTTGAACTTAAACCGGCGGAAAAACATCCGGTCGATGCGGAAAAAATTCTGACAGCATTTCAAGAAGCTGATTCTCCGGATTATTCGCTGTCTCCGGACAGTTCGGTAAAAATCAACGGTAAATGGTTCATGCCCGCCGCTGAATTGAAGCAAATACGTCGCGAATTCTGGAAAAAAGTACACGAATCTTTGATGCCGGAATTGGTTTTTGGACAGCATGTCAGTGCATTGGAACGTTTCCGCAACGACTATTTGGCCATCGTTCCCCTGCCCCAGCCGGCTGCCGGTGAATTTTTACAGCAAACAGTGGCGATGAAACCGAATGGGGCAGAACCGGCTGACCGGAAAGTTATTCGTGCCGACAGCATTTTTAATTTGAATAAATTATCAAAAGAAGCTGTATTACCGGAGTTCTGTCCGGAGGATAAATTGCCGGCGTTGAAAAAATTTATCAAAAGTGCTTTAAGTTCCGGCATAAAACGTTTCCGGATAACATCGCTTTACGCTTTGGCTCTTTTTGAAAACAAAGATGGATTGACTTTTACAGCAAGTTCACCGTTGCCGGTATGCAACAGTATGGCGGTTCAGGAACTTGCCGGTTTGGGATGCCGCCGGGTGATGGCACACATCGAATTGAGCCGGGGGGATATAATGGCTCTGCGCAGCAAGTCTGTTTTGGAAGTCGAGTGTTACCGTTTGGGACGTCCATCGTTACTGGTTTCGCGGGCGGCTATTCCATTTTCGGGAGAGTTCAATGATGCCAGAGGCAACCGTTTTGAGTTGCGTGTCGATAAAAACGGTGGATTGTCCCGTATTTTTCCGGCAAAAGCGATGTCGATCCCCAGGCTTCCGGGGATTTGCGATTTTTATGATTTGCGCAATGCCAATTGGAAAAATAATGAAACAGAAACATTTAATTTCGAATCTCAATGGCTTTAAAAGCAGTAAAAAAAGTTTTTTTCAGAGATTGACTTGAAAATTAAAAAGGTTGAGGTATATTAAGAGAAGTACGGTTTGCGGGTGTAGCAAAACGGTTATGCTCCAGCTTCCCAAGCTGGCGACGCCGGTTCGACTCCGGTCACCCGCTCCATTTTTTCATTTTTCACCGGAGAGGTCTTATGAATAAATTATTCCCGATGTTATTCATTTGCATGTTGATGTTCGTGCTGTTATCCGGTTGCGCCTCAATGACACCGGATCGGCTGCCGTCGGAAGATATCGAAGTTTTTGAAAAATACTCTGATATAATCGCCATTCTCCGTAATCCGAAATTATCTCCGGATTCCAAAGAAAAATACGAAGCGGCCAAAGAGTTGCTCCGTTATGTGGATTTGTACTACACCCGGGAAACTGCAACGGTGGATAAACTTTTTTACCACCGGGATGCTGTGGCTGATGGTTTGCAGACCGAGGAGCCGGTTTTTACTTTTACTTACCGCTACGGGAATGATTTTATCCGCATCCGCTTTTTTACCTGCCGAATGTTTGTAACCCGGGTCGAGATAAAAGAAAATGAATGATGCCGGATTTATGGCAGAAGCACTCCGGGAGGCTGCGATCGCGGCTGAAGCCGGAGAGGTTCCCATCGGAGCTGTCGCGGTAAAAGATGGAATCATCGTTGCCCGGGCCCACAACCGGGTCGAGGAGCTTCATTCAGTTTCTGCTCACGCTGAATTCCAATTGCTTCATAAACTTGAAGAATTGAGTGGAGATTGGCGCATGAGTGAATATACCTTCTATATCACTAAAGAACCTTGCCCGATGTGTGCCGGGATGTTGATAAATTCACGGGTAAAAAAAGTGGTTTTCGGAGCATCTGACCCGGCAGCAGGCGGATTCGGCGGAGCTTTTGACCTTAACAGCATTCCCGGCTTATTGTGGCATTGCGAGGTTGTTCCCGGAGTATCAGGGGAAGAATGTCTTGCTTTGATCCGGGATTTTTTCCGCAATCGCCGCAAATCAAAATAATTTCATTTGCTTTAATTGCTCAAACGGGCTATATTATGAAGATTGCATATTATTATTTAAATAAACTGGAAGTTGAACTTTATGGATGAGCAGACCATATCTATCGGCAAGCGATTGCATGAAATCCGTACTATTTTGGAAATAGAAGCAGCTGAAATGGCTGAATTGACCGGCATGAGCGAGGAACAATACCTTGCCCATGAGAGAGGAGAGGTTGACAGTCATTTTTCTTTTCTCTATGATTGTGCCAAACGATTCGGAGTCGATCTTAATTCTATTGTAACCGGGCAAACTCCGAAGTTGAGCAATTATACCCTCAATCGTGCCGGTGGCGGCGTGGCAATAGAACGCAGTCATGAATTCAAATATCATCAGCTTGCGGCTGATTTCAAGTCCCGCATGACCGAGCCGCTTTTTGTGGTGGCAAAACCGCAACGGCCGGGATTGCCGATTCCGTTATCAACTCATCCGGGACAGGAATTTGACTATGTTTTGAAAGGTAAATTGAAAGTACAAATCGGCAGCAAAACTGAAATCCTTGCTCCGGGAGACAGCCTTTATTATGACAGTAATATCCCGCATGGAATGGTCGCCATAGAGTGTGATGAGTGCGAATTTCTTGCGATCCCGATTCAGGGTGATGCGAAAAAAGCAGCTCCCCCTACCCCGGTCAAATCAGTTACTCAAATTGTCAATCCCAATGAAAAACGGCTGTGCCAGAAGTTTATGAAGGAAACTGTTGATGAAAACGGTCAATTGGTTTCCTGCCGCTTTGAATATCCTGAAAATTTCAACTTTGCCTATGATGTTGTTGATGCAATGGCAGTGAAATCTCCGGATAAACTGGCAATGGCGTGGGTTGGCAAAGATCATGTCCGCAAAGATTTTACTTTTTTTGATATTGCATTGGAATCCTGCCGTACAGCTAATTATCTCAAACACCTCGGTATAAAAAAAGGTGATCGGGTGATGCTGGTAATGAAACGGCATTATCAATACTGGTTTGTGATCAATGCTCTTCACCGGATCGGAGCAATCGCGATCCCAGCCAGCAATCAATTGCTGGTCAAGGACTTTATATACCGCTTTCAATCCGCCGGGGTCAAAGCGATCGTTGCTACTGCGGATGGTGATGTAACAAAATTTGTAGACGAAGCTGCAGAACAGTGTCCTGAATTAAAAACAAAAATCATTGTCAACGGCAGCCGGGAATCGTGGCATGATTTCAATCAGGAATACGATAAATTCGGAGACAGCTTCAAACGGCCGACTGATTTGTTGGCTACCGATCCGATGCTGATGTTTTTCAGCAGTGGAACGACCGGATATCCCAAGATCGTCGAACACAGCTTTTCTTATCCGCTGGGGCATATCATGACGGCAAGATGGTGGCAGTGTACCAATCCCAACGGGCTTCATTTTACAATCAGTGATACCGGGTGGGCCAAAGCCAGTTGGGGAAAAATTTACGGACAATGGCTCAATGAAAGTGCTGTTTTTGTTTATGATTTTGACCGGTTTGATGCGGCTGATATCATGGGACTGTTCAAGGAGCATCGGATCACAACATTCTGTGCGCCGCCTACAATGTATCGTTTTTTCATCAGGGAAGATCTTTCCAAATATGATTTGTCCAGTATTGAGCATGCCTGTATTGCCGGTGAAGCACTTAATCCGGAGGTGTTTCAGCAATTCTATAAAGCTACCGGTTTGAAGGTCATGGAAGGATTCGGACAATCAGAAAGTCCGATTATGCTGGGCAACCTTTTCGGAATGACTCCGAAGCCGGGATCTATGGGGAAACCGACTCCGGCATTCCCTATTGAATTGGTTGATCCTGATGGTAAACCGGTCAAAGATGGAGAAGTCGGTGAAATCGTAGTAAAAACGGCTCCGGATCAGATTTGCGGATTGTTTCGCGGTTACTACCGGGATGAGGAGAAAACTGCAGAGTCGTGGCATGATGGAATGTATCACACCGGAGATACCGCCTGGCGGGATGAAGATGGCTATTACTGGTACGTCGGTCGGACAGATGACGTTATTAAATCCTCCGGTTACCGGATCGGTCCATTCGAGATAGAGAGCGTTATTATGGAAATGCCGTACGTCCTTGAATGTGCTGTTGTGGGAGCACCCGATGAAATACGCGGACAGGTTGTGGAAGCATATATCGTTCTTACCAAAGGAACTGTCGGCACAGAAGAGATGAAAAAAGAGATTCAAGAGTATGTAAAAACTCATACTGCGCCATACAAATATCCGCGCCGTATTGAATTTATGGATTCTCTGCCCAAAACCACCAGCGGCAAAATCAAACGCACCGATCTGCGTATGTTGGCGGCTGCAGCTGTTGGCAAATAAAGAGTTAAATGGGCATGGATTATCATTAAGGATAGTCCATGCCTGTTTTCTGTTTTGCCGGCACATAAGAAGCCTTACGGAGCGGAGTGATCGGATATTTCAGAAGTTTTGCTCCAGAAATATCCGTTTCAGTTTTGCGGCGCAATTACTTGTTATAACGTCCGCGCCCATATCTATAAGTTGTTTTGCCCGGTGTGGATTATCAACCGTCCAGACAGCAAAAATCATTCCTGCATTTTTTATTTTTCGAATCAATTCCGACGTGATGTCCGGATGATTTCCACCATCAATCCCGTCAATGCCGAGTGAATTGATTTCTGCAATCAACTCTTCTGCCGTTGCAATACGGCCATCGCGATCCAATTTATCCAGCAGCAATGCTCTGCACGACGGCATCACTTTCTTTATTTTTGAAATCAGTTGGCGTGAAAAACTTATAAAAACCAATTGTGATAAATCTGCGTTTGATGTTTTTATGATTTTAACTGCGGCATCAACCAATTCCGGATCATCTCCCTTTAACTCAATATAATACTCCATATCTTTTCTCCGGGATATTCTGTCTCAAAAATACCGGAAACTGTAATTTTACTTAATTCACTCCAACTGGATTCCGCAATTGATAGCACCCGGTTGCCCATTCTGACCGTTGTCGGGTCATGAGCCACCACCACCTTGCCGTCAGCAGTCAGGCGCAAGTCACATTCGATGCCGTCTGCACCGCGTTTTGCTGCCAGGGAAAAAGCTGTCATGGTATTTTCCGGAGAATCAAAAGATTCGCCGCGATGAGCGATCCATTTTACCATTTTCGTTGTTCATCCTTTCTATTTTTTCAAGGGAATGATAATATTAGGAGATGGAGTTCCCAATAATCCGATTTCAGCCAGATCCCCGTCGAAATCTATTCTGGTTATCCACCCCGGCCCTTCCAGACGTATCCGGCGGACATAGTAGAGATCATTTTTTTTAGTCAGCGCACCGGCTTCCAGCTCCCGAAAACGTTTATCTTCGCCATAACGGTAAAATTCAGCTTTTAACGGGAAGGCGTGTTCACTGGATATCCAAACTTTTATTTTCTCTTTATGTTCAGGATCATCCAGTAAAAACACCCGGCAATGAACCATGTTCCGCAATAATTCACTTTCTAATTCTTTTTCGACTTTGCAGAACAAAAAACTCATCACCAAATCTGAAGCCCGGACGCCGACATATCCCAATTTATCCGAAGTACCGGTTTTGCTCATCGGTTTTACTGTTGTTGCCCCAGAGTTTTGTGCCTGACTGAGAATATATCCTTCATCATTATCCAAAACCAATTGTCCGATTGTGCGATCAGGATGAATGATTGTGCCGAAATAGACCGGCATGGTCAACGTTTCGCATCCCCTGCGACGATGTTGCAGAGAACCATGCAATTTGGCATAAGTTGCCACATCATTGGTACGTCTGGCTCTGGCGACAAATTCTTCCATAGACACCGGTTCTTCGGCTATGCACCACACTACGGCTGCCGCTGATAATACAGAAATCAATATTTTTCGCAACATATAATCCTCCCTGCCCTTACTTGAATGCAATTTTTATCGCTTCATCAAGAGATTTGACAAAATTGATCTGCAATGCATCCTTTATATTTTTTGGTAATTCTCCGGCATCTTTACGGTTTTCTTCAGGTATGATCACCGTCTTTATACCGCTGCGTATCGCGCCGGAAAGTTTTTCGCGGAGTCCGCCGATGGCAGTGATCCGTCCCTGCAAAGTGATTTCTCCGGTCATCGCCAAGCGTGGAATCAATGGCTTATTCAGTACTTGTGACATCAACGCCAGTGCGATCGTTATGCCTGCTGACGGACCATCTTTCGGAGTTGCACCATCCGGCACATGAATATGGAAATCATGTTCGGTGAAAAATTTGGCATCTACTTTTTTATCTGCAGCCTTTGAGCGTATGCAGGTGAAGGCTGCTTCGGCAGATTCCTGCATCACTTTTCCCAGTGAACCGGTCAGTTTTAAAGAACCTTTTCCGCCTGCCAAACGGATCGTTTCAACCGGCAGAATAACTCCGCCGACACTGGTCCATGCCATTCCGGTGGCACATCCGACCTGCGGGGTGGCGGTTAAATCTTTGATATATTTCCGACTGCCAAGCAGTTCGTTGACTGTTTTTGCATCGATGACGATTTTTTTATTTTCTTCCCATTCTCCTGAAACCAATTTTCTGGTAATCCTCCGGCAAATTCTGGCGGTGACCCGTTCCAGTTCCCGTACTCCGGCCTCCATTGTGTAACCATCAATTATTTCGTTGACAGCGGATACCCGGAACGAAACCATCGTTTCATTCAGACCATTTTCCAGCAATTGCCGGGGAATCAGATAACGTTTGGCGATTTCCTTTTTTTCTAAAGCTGTATAACCGGCCAGACGGATAACTTCCATGCGATCACGTAACGGACCGGGAATGTCTTCGAGAACGTTTGCTGTGGCAATAAAAAACACTTTTGATAAATCCAACGGTAACTCCACGAAATTATCATTGAATGCGTTGTTCTGTTCCGGATCAAGCACTTCCAGTAATGCCGAAGCGGGATCGCCGCGAAAGTCATGGGCCAATTTGTCAATTTCATCCAGCATGAATACCGGATTGGCACTCCCTGCCCGTTTCAGATTCTGAACGATTCTGCCCGGCATTGCTCCAACATAAGTTCTCCGGTGTCCGCGAATTTCGGCTTCATCCCGAACACCTCCGAATGATACCCGGATGAAATTACGGTTCATTGCGCGGGCGATAGAACGGCCGATGGAAGTTTTTCCCACACCGGGAGGCCCGACCAGACACAAAATCGGGGCCCGGCAATTGCCGTTCAATGCACGACGCTGCATTACCGATAAAAACTCCAGGATTCTGGTTTTGACATCTTCCAGACCATAATGATCTGCATTCAGGATTTTTTCGGCCTGCACGCAATCCAAGCGGTCTTCGCTGAATTTTTGCCAGGGAATATCCAGCAGGGTGTTTATGTAACCATAATTTATGTGATATTCCGGGGCGTTTTGTGGAAGCAGTTCCAACCGCTCCAACTCTTTTTTTATGGTATCAGCCACCAATTCCGGCAAATCAGTTTTCTCCAATCTGGCGGTTAATTCAGCGACATCTGAATTTCCTGTAAATTCTCCGAGTTCCTGTTTTATCGCTTTCAGTTGTTCCCGCAAAAAGAATTCTCTTTGCGATGCCCCCATCGCCTCCTGAACTTTCATCTGCAGTTGAATACTGGCTCTGCCGGTTTCCAATTCCCTGCTGACCAGAGAAATCATCATATCCATGCGCTCTTCGATATCACCGGCAGTCAGGATCATCAACTTTTCAGTGTATGAGATGGTGGCAAAACTATCTGCAATCTGATCCATACACAGCGTGGATGATTGAGAATTCTGCACATTTTCCTGAACATCTTCCGGGATTCCGGGCTGCATCATGCTCAATTCTCCAAACATCCGCTTGAGCATTTTTAATTTGCTTTGTACGGAAATAGAATTGTCACTGCCGCTTTCAGGTAACGCCCGGTAACGGATAGAAGTTTCTCCTCCTTTTTCCAGAATCAGGCTCACTCCAGCAATCCGTTTCAGACCGCGAACAACCACTTTGCGACTGCCATCGGGCATATTAAGTTCTTTAATGATTCTGGCCAATGTGCCGACAGCACAGCGAGGTTGCCCGTTATCATCAAAATGCGGCAAGCTTCCATGCAAATCTGCCCGTTTCAATTCAGTGTAAGTCGGGGCAGCATTAAAAATTGCCACCAGCCTGTCTCCTTTGGCCGCTGCATTCAGAGAGGCGATTCCTGACGGATCGTCAATCGACAACGATGCCAGTAAACGGGGAAAGACAACAGGTTCCCGTAAGCGCAGCATGTACGCTGTACTTTCAAAACCGCCATCCACTGAAATCGCAGGTGAGTGTTCTTTCGGATTCAACATTTCATCTCTTGTGTTTTTCGGGGTTCAATTACTTCATTCCGTCCGGAAGCGGAGAAAGCGGAGCATCTTTCATAAATTCCAACATCGTTTTCAATGTCACAGCACCGCCGCTGGCAGTGGCTGAACGCAAATTAAAGTTGCTGAAAGCTCCTCCCAGAGCAAGACAATCTTTCAACGTCCAATTTTCGTGCAGACCATACATTACTCCGGCACAGAATGCATCCCCTGCTCCATTGCTTCCGACAATATCAGCTTTGGCGATATCAAAGCTGGGGACATAGATATAAGTGCCATCCGGCAAACCGGCGCATGCGCCTTCCGGGAAGTGTATCACAGCTGTTTTGCGAACACCTTTTTCGAAGAGAAATTTTACAGCACCCGGCAATTCCTGCCAGAGCAATTTGCCATCATCATCACGCAGACGGCATCCGGTACAGCAAGCTGTTTCCACTTCATTAACAATAAGGTGGTCAATAAACGGCAGAGCGGGAATCACTTTGGCCCGGAATTTTTCCGGAGCCTCCGATACAAAATCGACAACCGTTTCGTAACCTTTTTCTGACATGTGCTTCAATAATTTTACAGCTTGAGTGCCAAATTCCGGATCAAAAGAATCCAATGTATCCAGCAACAGCAGATAAGCCAGATAAAAATATTTTGCCGGAGCATCGATATCACACAGGTCTTCGTAGCAAAGTTGAGCATTTGCCCCCCGGCAATGGAAAAATGTTCTTTTACCCTCACCGGACATAACATCGGTATAACTGGTGCGGTCATTGGTGCGGATGATGTTATCTGCATTGATCCCGCGTTTAGTGATTTCTTCCAGAAGATAATCGCCCTCATTGTCATTTCCAAGACGTCCGGCAGCGTAAAGCGGCAAAGACGGATCGGCTGCATTAAGATCAAACAATACATTGGCCGGGCCACCGCCGGGGGCAGCTTCCTCTTTGACGATATTGCATAAATTGCCTTCTCCGGGCCACCGGTCAATAGTTTTTACGCGGTCCTGAATCCAGTTTCCGGCTCCGATAATACCTTTTTTCATAAATTCATCCTCCTGATAAATTATCACAAAATCGCTCTTTAATTCAACATAATCTGTCCGCCGGTGACCGGGATCGCCTGTCCGGTTTCATACTGCTGTTCAACCGCATAAACTATTGCTTTGGCAACATCAGCCGGGAAACAGCCGCGATTCATCGGCACAAGACTTTCATAATGTCTTCTGACATCATCAACTGTCTTTGCTCCGGGGACTTTCCCCGCCGCGAGGTATTGCACAAACAATCCGCGTTCCGGATCGCTCCACAATGGACCGTCAAGGAAGTTGCCCGGGCAGACAGCATTGACTTTGATCGAATCTGAAACTAATTCCAGAGCAAAACTCTGAACCAGACCGAGTCCTCCGAATTTACTTCCGGCATAAGCACCATTGTTTTTACTTCCAGCCAGACCGCTTTTGGAGTTTACTTGTACAATATCGCTCCACAAGCCTGTCGCTTTATTCTGAATGCTCATGACCTGCGCAAAAAATTTGGTGCAGATAAAAAAGCCGTTGTAATTTACGTTGGTGACAAATTGCCAATCCTTCATGGCAAAACTTTTTACACTTCCGGCTCTGGCCACTCCGGCATTGGAAACGAGAAGATCGACACCGCCATACTCTTTTACGATATCCTGAACCAGTTTTTCCACAGATTCCTCATCTGCCACATTCACCGCAAAACCTCTGGCTCCTGCGCCGAGAGTGGAGGCTGCTTTGGCTGCGCCTTCGACATTCATATCGGCAACAACAATATCTGCACCTTGAGCCGCCAAGCTTTCGGCGATTCCATATCCGAACCCCTGGGCACCGCCGGTAACAACGGCAACCATACCGGTAAGAGGAGCGGAATTGCCGGATGCAATTTTAGCCCGGTAAGATTCCACTTCCCAATTTTCAATAAATTCCCGTTGTGCATCAGTAAGGTAATGCACGCCTCCGAATGCAGATGCGATCTTTTCGATCAAGGCACCATTGAGAGCCAAAGCCTGCACGGTCGCGGCAGATGCCCGGTTTTTACCGGAGCAGAATACTGCTTTACCCGGGATTTCCACCATTCGCGGCACATATGAATGTTTACCGGTAAAATCGGCGATCTGCTGTTTATCAGGTGCATCTGATATCAATCCGAATGCCTTTGCATAAACCAGATGATCCGGAGTAAGCGGACCGCGCGGGATATTGAATGCCCCGCATGAAGTCACGGTCACCGGTTTACCGCTCCCGTTGTTACGTAAAAAGCCGCGCAACTGCGGAGCAAAGGTCATTGCGGTTTCAACATCGGCTTCGCCCGGACAGATATCGGAAATATCAACTGATTTGCCGGCACAATATGCTGCAAGCTTGCTCATCATATCATTGTAAATCGCATCGATCTCACCGGCACTGTTTGCTCCGACAAATACTCCGTGATTCTGCAAAAAGATGATTTGCGGATCTTTTCCCCGGAGTTTTTTATATTCGGAACATTTTTCAAAAACCACCTTGGCAAGAATAAATCCGGGATCGCAGTAATCAACCCAGA
This sequence comes from Lentisphaerota bacterium, assembly GCA_015061815.1. GTDB lineage: Bacteria > Verrucomicrobiota > Lentisphaeria > Victivallales > Victivallaceae > UBA1784. Next base: position 35,275 of record SUVW01000006.1, on the reverse strand, counting down.
CAGCTTCAGGGAAAAGTTCCCCGCAAATAGTTTTCCCGTCATTTCCGCAGGTCATTCCGTTGACCAGTGCCGGATGAGTATGGACAACAAACGTAAAGGGAAGTATTTCATGCATCGGTGCTTCAACCGACGGACGGCGGCCTTCGCCAATGATTGCAAAAGCCATCAGGCTTTTTACTTTCGCTTCCCGGGCGGCAGAATCGGTAAATTCCGGCAATTCAAAGCAACTGCGGACTATAGAACGATCCATTTTTACAAAATCATTTTCCTGAATTGCCGCCAGAGATACTCCGCTTGGTTTGACATACAAAAATTTCTCATCCTTAAAAGAGGTATTGCCTCCACCGGCCAGAATATATGCCGGATCAGCACCGTAACGATTGGATAATTCAGTAACAACTTTCAGCGACATGAGCGTTTCTCCTTATTTTTTATCTGAAACTGTTATTTTTTTATGTTCTTCAACTGCATCTTTCCTGACTTCCAGGAAAAATTGCAGAATTGTAATAATGCTGAATAAAACCACTGTCTGCAGCAATATTATTGCCGCAGTACGGAAATCCCCCCAGTACACCGGCAGAGCACCCAGAGCAATATTCAATGCCATCAGATGTACCAGCATCACCGCCATTTTTCTGCTCAATCCCATCCGGACAAAACGGTGAGAAATGTGATTGTGATCCCCTATCCAGAATGGTTTTTTATTAAGTGTGCGTATGACAACAACCATAAACGTGTCAAATAAAGGCAGAGCCAGAATAAGCAGCGGAATCAAAACCGGGAAACGGGATTGGGAAAATCTCAAATCAAAATAGGTGGTCCCCGCAGACACGACTGCTGCTAAATATCCGAGAAAGTGACTTCCGGAATCTCCCATGAATATTGATGCCGGATTGGAGTTATATATCCAAAAACCGCAACATACTCCGCAATTGAGTGCAGCAAATGCAGCGACAAAGTATTCGTTGTTCAATGCGGATATTATTGTAAAAAAGAGCATTGCAACAGCAATGGTACCAACTGCCAGACCATCCATATTGTCGAAAAAATTGATTGCATTCATCAACAGCATTATCCAGAATATCGTAATGCAAATGGAAAAAACTTCACTGTTTATAAAAACGTTGATCCGCACTCCTCCCCAAATAACAGCTGTCAGCGCAACCGCAAATTGTCCGAGGAATTTCCATTTCGCTTTCAAAGCCCACTTATCATCAATTAATCCAAGCAGAACCGCAAACAACGCGCCGAGGGCGATAAAGAACAGTTCTTTTTGAGCAACTTGGGAAAATCCCGGGAGATGCATGGCATATATATTGGAAAAGCATTCCGGTATCCAATTGAAATAAACGACTGCAGATGCTCCGGTAATAATCAGCAGCCAACTGGAAAACATTGCTGCTCCACCGAATAATGCTGTCGCCTGCGCATGTCCTTTGTGGTTTGAGGATGGCCGGTCCAGCATTCCGGTCACATGTGCCAAACGCCGGAATAAAGGTGTCGCCCCTGCCGTTACCAACAATCCGGCGAAAAAAACGATTCCATAAATGATCAGCCACTTATCCATGCAAAACTCCAATTATACTTAAATCATTTTTCTTCGCACTGACTCAAATATCAGTACAGTAGCAGCTTGAGCTGCGTTGATAGATTCATACCGCCCCGGCATCGGGATAATAACCTTTCTTGCATCCGGGCACCACCCCATCACTCCGTTGGGTTCACCGCCTATAACAATGATCGAATGATCGAATAAATCCGGGCAGTTAAAACAATTTTCTCCATGATGCGGATCTGCGATAAAAACATTCTTTATTCCCAACGATGTACCGGATGACGTCAACTGCTCCAATGAATCGAAGCGGCGCATATTCAAACCGAATTGGACCCCCATCCCGGAACGTATTGCCTTATCCCCCCAAGGGTCTATCGAACCTTTAGTGTACCACAATTCTTTTTGTCCGGCAGCTCTTAAACTTCTTGCGATGGTTCCGAAATTCCCCGGATCTCCCAACTGATCCAGAGCAACAACAAAATCTCCGATTATTTTTCCAGAAGCATTATCCGGGATGCAGGCTGCTGCAATTATTCCTTGAGAAGATACTGTATCAGATAATTCGCTGAATAATTTTACCGGAACAATTCGCTGCAGCTCTTCCGGATAATCAGGGACTATCCCCAGATCTTCTCTTATGGCGATAAAACAAACACGTTCCGGATAATTGGCAAAAAGTTCCCGTACAGCACGAATGCCCTCACAACGGCAACAACCGGATTTTTTACGTCCGGTTCTGGTTGACAGTGAGCGCAAAAGTGCGATTTCCCGACGGGACAGTTCCATTACACATCTCCTGTTCAGAGAGAATTAAGCAATACGCGAGCCCGGCTTTGCCACATATCCGCAGTGTCGGAAGTATTGTTTGCCGCGATTTTGCCTGATTCGGAAACCTGTTGCAAAACCTCTTTTGCCTGCGCTTTGGTGTCTGCAGAAGCGGCCAGCAGACGTCCGGCATTGAATCCGGCTTCATTGCGTACAAGAGCCGAGGTCGATGGTTCTTTGAATATGGTCATAAAGTATTGTGCGGCATCGCTGTTTTTGCCGGCCATTTCCAAACATGATGCAGCGGACATTTTTGCCCGGTTGCGAAATTCTGACGGCACAGTGTCTGACTCCGCCACCTGCTCAAACATCTTTCCGGCACCGGCAAAATCTTTTTTCTCAAAACGATACTGTGCAAGTCGCAAACATGCCTGCCATGATGCCGGAGTGTCAGATGAGTCTTTCAACAATTCAGCCAGCACCTCATTTTCAGCATCAACCAGTGCCATCTCTTTTTCCCGTATACTTTGGCTGCGATAATAATAAAACGCGAAAGCTGCTACAGATACTACCGAAAGAGCAATCAGCAGGAGAAGCATTTTTTTCCAATTTTTTTCCAACCACAATTCCATGCTTTCACTTTGGCTGAGAGCATCCGAAACATCAATTTTTTTATTTTGCTTATTCATGAAATTCACCTTATATTTACAGTTTCTTGAATCAATGGTGGGAAAAAATCCGTTCCGGAGCATGGAAAAGGGCAACTCCCAATTCATTGGCCCGTTTTATCACATCGGCATCCCGCAAGCTTCCGGCCGGAGCGATGATGGCTTTGATGCCGGCTTTGGCTGCGGTTTCCACGCCATCCTCAAACGGGAAAAAGCCATCACTGGACATGACGGAATTTTCCAACTTTCCGCTGCCGGTGTATTTCTGTTCAAATTTCGCAATAGCCTGTTCAATGGCCCCTACCCGATCCTGTTCGCCGGTGCCGACGCTCAAGGTTTGTCCGTTGGAACAAATCACAACTCCGTTTGAACGCACACTCAAATTGACGTACCATGAAAAGAGCAAGTCACGTTTCATCTCATCACTGCACGGTACGTTGGATACCTGTTCGCCGCAACGGTTGTTTTCGCCTCTTGCCGGTTTCAGATCTGCAATGCTTTTCAGCGATGTCAGCAACGGGGCGGCAATGATCAAAGAACCATCTGCCAGAATTTTTACAGTATCAACGGCCTCTGCCGCATCTGAACAATATTTTGGCAGTGTGTCGGGATCGCCGCAGCGTATTATCCGGATATGCTTGTTGAGCTTGAATTTTTCTGAATCGTGAAAAATTGCCAATGCTTCATCGCTGTATCCGGGGGCAACCACACATTCCACAAAAGTACTCATTATCGCGTTTGCAGTATCGGCATCGACTTCAACATTGAAAGCGATGACACTGCCGAATGCGGCCCTGGCATCAGCATCCCTGGCCTTGAGGTACACATCACAGAGAGATTCCCCCGGACAGGCGACAGCAGCTCCGGAAGGGTTGACATGTTTCATTACCGCACAAGCAGGAGTACCCGGGAAGAATTTCACAATATTCAAAGCTCCGGAAATATCCTCAAGATTGGTTTGAGACAGGCCGTTTTTGCCATTTTTGAGAATTTCCATGCCGCCGATAACACCGTTGTCGGCAACCGGACGGTAATATGCCGCCGGCTGATGCGGATTGGTTCCGTAGCGCAGATCATCAACTTTTTCATAACGTTTGCCTGCGACTTCGATAATTTCCGGAAAGTTTCCGACATTTTTTTCCAAATAACTTGATCTTGACAATTCAGCAGCCATTTTTTCCCCTTTCGATTAACTTTGGCATGTTTTTTAAAAAAATTCATTTTATACAATATAACACCATTTGAACTTATGAGCAAATGGAACTATCTTATAAAAAGCGGATTTTCCTGTTTTATTTGTCAAAAATCCGTAAATTTGGAGTTTTTATGTCAAAAAGCAATGGTTTTTTTATAACTTTCGAAGGCCCGGAAGGAGCCGGAAAAAGTTCGCAGGTCGCCCATCTGGCGGAGTACTTGACCTCCAGAGGTATGGAGTGTGTATTAACAAGGGAACCGGGAGGAACCGGTTTGGCCGAAACCATACGTCAGGTCGTCAAGTCCCATAATACCGGAGAAAAAGTACATGATGCAACTGAATTGCTGCTGATGGAGGCCGCGCGGGCACAGCATGTCCGGGAGAAGATACTTCCGGCTTTGGATGCCGGAAAAGTGGTGATTTGTGACCGTTTCAGCGATTCAACGACAGCTTATCAGGGCGGAGCCAGAAAATTGCCGGGTAACATCATCGGAATTCTGAATGATTTTGCCTCCGCCGGAAGAAAGCCTGATTTGACATTTCTCATGGATCTGCCGCCGGAAGCAGGTTTCGCCAGAATCTCATCCCGGCAAAGTGAAGGATTTGATCGTTTCGAAAATGAAAAGTTGGAATTCCACCGTCAGGTGCGGGAGGCTTTTTTAAAGATTGCACACAATGATCCTCAACGGGTAAAAGTCATTGATGCTGCCGGCGAAGAATTAGAAATAGCTCAACAAATACGCAAGATCACCAATGACACTTTATTCTGATTATTCCAAACGTTTTCATGATTTGATCTCATGCCTGGAAAATGCCCGCAGATCCGGCAGGATGTCACATGCATTTCTCATCCATGCTCCGGATTCGCAGGTCAGAAAGGATTTTGCTGCGGTTTTGATGCAGATTTCCGGATGCCGTCATATCCGGGACGGCAAACCGGATACGACTTGTTCTTTCTGTCAGCAAATTGCCAATGGAACGTACTCTGATTGCCACAATGTATTTCCGGTTGGAAAAATGTATCAGATAAAAGTAGGTGACCGGATCAATCCGGAACCGAACACCTTACGTTATCTTCTGGAACACATCGGATATACCTCCGGCGGCAACCGGAAATTCGGTGTTATCAATGATGCCGACCGAATGAATACCGAAGCTCAAAATGCCCTGTTGAAAACACTGGAAGAGCCTCCGGAAGATACAACTATGATTCTGACCACCGCCAATCCCGAAGCTTTGCTGCCCACCACCAGATCCCGTTGTCAATTGCTTTCTCTGCCGGATAATAAATTTCATTTTGATTTTCCGGGGATAAAAGAAACAACGGAAGCCCTTTTTCAATTATGCTTCCAGTGCGGATGTGATTTGACCAATATTGAACGGGCTGCGGAAAAATTGATTTCGGTTGCGGAAAATTTGGCTGAAGTTGCCAAAAACAACGCGGAAAAAGAATTTTCATCGGTCATGGATGCCGCCAGACGCAGCGAAGATAATGCATTTATAAAACGTGCAGAAGCAAGAATGAGTGATGCTGCCAGCGGGACTTATATCCGTGAACGCCGCAGTTTTATTACTGCGATAACCACTTTTTGTTCCCAAATATATATGTTGGCGGCTAATGTTGACGAACGTGATTTGCCGAATATCGAATTGTTTGAACATCTGCCGATTCCGGTAAACATCCCAATAGAACGGGCACAACGCATTCTTGCCGAAGCGGAAGATTTGGAAAAAACCTTGCGTTTCAATGTAAACGATGAGTTGGCTTTGCGCACTTTTGCGATCAATGTGGCGATGGATATCCGCCATTGCTGAAAGATTCCAGCGCCACATTTTTTGACAACGGTCAGATAAACCTCATTCCCAGAAGTTTATATTTACCGTCCTGCTTGCCGAGAATCAATTGAAACATCTGTTCATGTTCTATATTCCCGCTGTTTCCATTTTTTGTTTTTATGAAACGCACGGCGTAAATTTGATTGATAAGCAGCGGAGTCTGCAACTCTCCCAGAAACCGGAATGATTCGGCTGTTCCGAATTGTTCTGTCAACTGCCGGCAGGAGCGTTTGAAGTCAGCAGTATCCTGCTCCGGATTATCGCTTTTGTCACCACTGCCGGCGACAAACCTCTCGTAGTCAGCGGCAATCACCGCTGACACGATCTCCTCCCCCTGCTGCCTGACCTGATCATCGCCGGGAGAGGGTTGAAATGATTTGGAAGCACATCCGGAAATAAAAACGATTGTGAACAGTGTCAACAAAAAAAGATATTTTTTCATAACACGTTTTCCTTTTTTCAGCCTCATGGTTTGGGATATCGTTTGGTCATATTGCTGCGGGGATTATTATCCGGAGCTGACCAGCGGCATTCACCGACAACGATCAATTCAGAATTCTTAAGCGATTTGGATTTACTGGAAAACAAATATCCGAGCAATGGGATATCTGACAACCAGGGGATTCCTGTAGAAGACTCTACGATCTCTTTTTTATTCAATCCGCCGATAACAAATACTCCGTCAGCATAAGGCAGGGATACAGATTGTTTTACTACATTTCCCTGCGATACCCGGGGCGCGCCATTGGATAGAAAACCGATCAAACTGGTATTCTGTAAAGTTACTTCAAAACGACATTCTTTCAATCCGACAACAGCGTTGGCAACCTCCATAGAAAAACCATAGCCGGAGGATGCGGTAATAATTTGCTGACTGCCTTTGCCGACCGGAATATCTGCCGCATCGCTGCCCGGTCTTTCTCCGGTCACTGCTTCGCCGATCAGAGATGAGAGCAACTCATACGCCCCTACCCCCATTTCCGGAGTACTTGTGCTGCCTTTTGCCGGAACAGAAGTGTCTGAAAAGAATATTTGGGTCGTTCTGGAAAAACTGCCGCCGGTATTATTCCTCAAGGTGAGATATCCGGTGTGAACTATCTCTGCCTTTCCCCGGGCGGCTAAAAAATCCAGATAGCGGGTGTTCCAACGTGGATTAAAATTATAAAAGCTGCTCCGTTCCGAGCCATATACCCGATTCAAATTGCCTGCCCCACCGTAAATCGCCGCCCAATTATTCCGGTAACGTCCGCCGGCAGAAAAGAAGTCGGTACCCTCATTGTTTTTCCAACTTTGAAAATCAACCCCGATTTTATCATCATTTTCAGAATATACCTCGTATACTTTGATCGTTATTTGCACCTGTGGTATCGGCACATCATATTTTGACAGCAATTTTGCAATATTGTCACAGGAATAATTGGAAACATCGAAAATAAGCCAATTGAGATCATTATCAACTGTGACCAGATCCTGCCCCTGCCATAATTCAGTGGCATCGCTGATATTCATGCCTACATTCTGTATCAAACTCTGCAAGTTTAGTGCCGGCACGAATTTAGGCATATAAATAAACATTTGCGAACCGGTTCCCAGAGAATTCATCTGCGGATTATCCAGCATGGCAACAATGGAATCAAATCCCATGCCATAAGCATTATCCTTAAAACGGTACTCTTCTGCACTGATTATCAGTAATCCGGTCCCGTCAACATATTTCAAACACTCTACCGCTGTATTGCTTCCCAGCTGCGCATCGGGAGAAAACCCAGGTTGAGCTGCCGGAGAATTCAATTGAACCGAGGACACCGTCGCCTGTACCGGCGCAGCAGCAGTGTTCCCGGGATAACTTTGAACCAATGATGTGTTGCCGACCCGCTTTGCCTGTACCATCTGCCGCAAATAATCACGCAATTCATATGCATCAACATGCTTTAACAGATAACTCTTGGTGACCACGCGCGGATCATTGTTATCTCTGACAAAATGGATGACATCGGTTCCGGAATCGACTTGAACCATCAATTGTGCCTCAATCCGTGTTCCGTCGTATCCGGCGGTATTTCCGGTGTTGGAATCCCGGGGAGTTCCGGGTACGACCGCAGCTTCTACAGCGAAAGCAACAAACAACAACCATATAAAAAATTTTTTCTTCATTTTTATCTCCGGAATTTTATTTAAGCTGCAACAACTTGCCATTTTCCAATTTATCCGGTTTCGCTCCATTAAGCAAACTGGCATTCACCGATACATAAACTTTACTTTTCTCTTTTACTGTGGTAACCGTGCTGAATAAATACCTCAAAATCGGCACTTCGCACAACCAGGGAACTCCAATGACCTGTTCAACGTCCGATTCTTTTTCCCAACCTCCGAGAATAATTTCTTTATCCAGAGGAATAAGTATGTTGCCATTCAACCGGGTCACTTCCACTAATTCTGCGCCAACATTATTCCTTTCCACCACAGCGGCACATTGTAAATCGTAAGCAAAAAAAAGCGTTCCCGGATAACGGTTAATTGCCCCCGGCGTATAAGGATCGACTTCAAATGCTTCGCTTGCCGGATATGGCTGCTGGGGGGTGCCGTAATGGATATTTACTACCGGACCGGTTATCTTTGCATAATTATGATAAACTCCTTCAGCAGTGCTTAAAGCACCCTCATCGACTCTGGTTTGATCATTATTCTGCTTAACGATATTCTGCTGTACCGGATTGAAAAAAATCGCATATTCGGCAGTATTGCTGTTGGATACTGTCATGGAAGCTGATGCCGTGATTTCGGCTTTCCCGTTTTGCTGCAGCATCCGGATAAAGCTGGCATCAAATTGCGGAGCAAAAAGAAAACCGCCGAGTGGACCGCTGGCAGCACTCAATGCAGCACTGCCCCCGGAAGACAGACCGAATGCCTGAAATCCGGTTTGAAATAAATTTAATCCCGGTCCGTTCTTCCAGGCCAGATATTCTATCCCGATGTCGCGCGACACACTGTCGCGTAATTCATAAATAGTAAATTCCAAGGTTATTTGCGGTGCGGGGCGATCCAAAAAACTTAAAAACTGGTAAATATAAGATGTATTGGAAGCGTTATCTTTCCAATATATCTGATTACTGTTTGCATCATAAGCATAAATTGCCCCGGCCGGCCCCTCCCCGATGACTGATTCGATCATGACATTTACGATATCTTCTCCGGATCGGTACAAAGGACGGTAAACAGCTCTGGTAATTCCGGTTCCCTGAATGATCTCGCCCGGAACTTTGCCGTCGATCTCCACTTTCCGGTCAGCTTTAGCGATAAAATCGTCAACATAAGCGATCATTTTTTCCGGACAGGTGACGGTCAAAAGTTGTTGATTGTTTCCGTATTCGATACTGTTTACCACGCTATTGATATTGTACCGCATAACAATACCTGAAACGAATGGGATCAGATCGTTGGCCTGGGCATACTTCAGCGGATAGATTTTGGAAACCATATAATCTTGTGCATCATCCTGAATGAGATGAACTTTCCGCACATTCCGGTTCTCCGGGCCCGATGTTTCTGCCGACAGAGTAAACAAAACTGCTGTCCCGCAGAAAAACAAAAACTTTTTCCACATAAACTTGACTCCTTTTTCTTTTATATTCCGGTTCTCCTCTACCCGGAAAGTTATAAGGAAATCAATTTAAGTTTTTTTGGAAAAAAATCAACATTCAACGCGGAATGATTGCCCGGAGAATCCATTCTCCGGCAAGCTTTTCACCATTGAATGAGCTGCGGCCATAATCCCGCTGTATGTCGTAAACCGCCCAAATTCCGCCTCCGCTGATTGACAGAACTTTTATTTCAGCGATTCCGTCAATCAACCATACCGGCAAAGAGACCATTCTGCGGTCACTTTCTTCCGGAGGAATTTCGGGAAAAGAAAATGTAAACGGCATACCGTTAGCAGACAACATGATCGTTACCGGCTCTCTTGAAGAGAGCATCAATCCAAGGACCGTCTGCTGCCGGGAAGGCAGTCCTGCAAATTTTTTCACAATAACACTTCCGCTTTTCAATTCAGCCCGATACCATCCGCCGAAAGGATATGGACCGTAATCGAATAACTGGATATTTTCGCCCTGCATATCCAATCGGATGCCATTCGGATATATCCAACGGTTGATCGCCGGTTCCAGCATCCGGTAGGTGTTGTATGACGCACAGGTGAACCAGAAGCCGATCAGTAAAAACAATATATCCTTTCCGGCGGAACGTAAGTGCTGACGGGAAGAGCGGTTGACTATATCGGAACAGCATCTGGTCAAAAAGCCACCAGCGAAAATTGTCAAAAAAGGAATGACCGGAGCTTTGAAGCGGGAGAGAATATAAAAAATTATCACCGCAATATAGAAACATAAGGTAAATCCATAGAGCAAAAATAATGAATAATCTTTTTTCCGGAACAGATCTCCGGAAAAAAGCAGTATCCCGGCAATTCCCAATGTAAATATCACCACATTCCGTCCGATCGGCAAGTAACGCAAAACAGATGAACATCTTATACCATCGTATTCCAAAGACACGTTGTTCGGAATCTCCCGGCTATCCCAGAATAACAATGCTTTTCTGAACTGCAGTTCGCAAAATGCCAACGGATCATCCAGAAGCCACTGCCACATTTGCTGCGGCACACTTCTGGAGAAGTTTCCTTCGGTATTTTTCATCATCCGTCGGTATGATTCCGGATAGGTCATTGCCCCGGCCGTGCTTCCGGGGGCTCTTCCTCCGGCCGGAGCTTCCGGGGAATTTCCAAGTGCCAAAACAGCGTTCGCGGCAGTAGAAGCACCGGTCAAACCTCCGGAATTTACGCTGTTTCTGATAATAAAAGGCAGTTGAACCAACAATAATGCAATTATAAAAATGCCGCAAAAACATACCGCCTTTTTCCACGATTGTTCTTTTTGACGGCAGTTGGTCAGCTGCACACACAAAATAACCGGTACCAGAAGCCAGACATTACCCCTTGTGAGAATCGCGATTCCCGCGCATATTCCGGCAACAGCCCATTGATACCACTGGTTTTTATCTGTTGCCCAAAGTGTTACCGTCAATAGCAATATCAGATGAAATGTTTGTAATGTTTCATTTTGATGAAAAGGAACATAGAGAATAAGTGATGAAGATATTGCGCATAGTACCGCTGCAATCAATCCGGCCTTTGCCGAAGAAAAAATTCTTCTGCCGCACCAGCCGGTCAAAAAAACTGTCGCGGCACTCAAAAATGCCTGACAGATGATCACTGAAACAATGCTGTTTGCACTGCACCGGTATAAGAAAGCTAAAAAAACTGCATAATAATAAGGTTGATAATAAAATGTGTCAGGAAATTCTCCGGATGCACATTGCGCACCAAGCTTCATGTAAGTTGCTAAATCACTGGTCGGCAGGGGCATTAAAACATTGTTTATCCCATCTGCCGCCCGGTACATTTCCCACGCAGCGAACAGTCGCAGCAACAAAGCTGCAACTGTTATGAACCACAGGATTTTGATAAAAAAACCGCCGGAAAATCCCTTTTTACCGGCGGCAGGAATATTTTCAGACATCAAACTGTCATCAACTCTTTATCTTTTGCGGCAAACATCGCATCGACCTTGGCAATATAGCTATCTGTCACCTTTTGGATATCATCAAGCATTTTTTTGCGTTCGTCTTCGGTCAATTCACCATCTTTTTCAAATTTTTTCACCGCATCATTAGCATCACGGCGAATATTGCGCAGTGCGACTTTGGCCTCTTCTGCACTGGCTTTTGCCTGTTTGCTCAACGCGGTACGCCGTTCCTGACTCAATTCCGGGATGGGCAGTTTCAAAGAACGCCCATCACTCATGGGAGTTATTCCGATATTGCTGGAAAGCAAAGCTTTCTCGATTCCTTTTACCGCACTGGCATCCCAAGGCTGGATCACCAGCAAACGCGGTTCCGGAGCCGTGATCCCGGCGGCATCTTTGATCCTGGTTTGAGTACCATAATATTCAAAAGTGATGTTCTCAACCAGTGCCGGAGATGCTTTACCGGTACGGATACCGCTGAAAACGGTTGTCAGCGAATCCTCGGTTTTCATCATATTTTCTTCCAGTGTATCCAGCAACTCATCTACGGTATAAGCCATTTACAAAATCCTCCTGTAATTATATCCCACTGCAATACGCTTATTTTTCTGCAATTGACTCATCGAGAGCAAGCAGTTTTTTCTTCAAATCTTTTTTACCGATTCTTCTCAACGCACAAATTGCGGCTTTAGTGTTCGCTCGCGGAGAAACTTTGCCGATTTCCCACAAACTCACCGTATGCCCGGAAACACCAAGCAAAGCCGCAAATTTTTCCTGCGGCAATCCGAGTTTTGTTCTTATTTTAACAATCCCTTTTGCATTCAAACGCAACTTTTTGCTGTTTTCTGCAAAATCCTCTGTGTTTGCTGTAACCTTCTCGCAAACTGGAATACGTTTTTCCAAACTTGCGACTTGTTTTTTTAATTCGGTGATTACCCGTTTCTGCTCGGAAAGTTGTTTGCACAACGTTTGCAGCGAGCTTTTTATCTCTTTGCGGGCCAACCGGCGAATCTCTTCGTTCAACAATTGTTTTATATCAGGCATCGCAAATACTCCTTTTTTTCGTGACAGATTCCGACCAAATAAAAAAGTCACGTTGATTAATGTAACTTTAGCTGTTGCATTTTTCAAGTCAATCCGGGATTTTTTTTTATAATTCCGGCTTTTTTTACCTTTGCTCATGTGCAAAGGCTTGATAATCTCTTTTCAAAGGTGTATATTTTGTACATATGTTTGCAAATCACGTTTTAATAAAATACAGGATCATTATATGAAAATATCGGTTATCGGCGACGGAGCCTGGGGCACAGCGTTAGCATTGAACATGTTAAAAAACGGGCACCGGGTTTCGCTCTGGGGGGCGTTCCCGGAATATCTCAATGAAATAATTGCCCGGCGGGAAAATTACAAATTTCTGCCCGGAGTAAAACTGCCGGAAGAGCTTGTTATAACTGGAGATTTAGCAGATGCCGTGTCTGCTCAAGACATGATACTTCTGGCTACTCCGACTCAATTTTTAAGGAGTGTGCTGAAAAAAATCGCCCCGGCTTTTGATCCGGCTACACCGGTTATCAATGTTGCAAAAGGTATTGAGATCGACAGTTGGAAAAGAATAAGTGAAATTGTTACTGATGAGTTGGGAAATATCGACTTTATTGATCTTTCCGGCCCAAGTCATGCAGAAGAAGTTTCCCGTCAGGTGCCGACAGCAGTGGTAGCGGCAGCAGAAAATGAATCTTCTGCAAAAGATGTTCAAAAGCTTATGATGAATGACTCATTCCGGGTGTACACTTCAAGAGATGTAGTTGGAGTGGAACTCGGCGGGGCTTTAAAGAACGTCATGGCCATTGCCGCCGGGATCATCGACGGAATGAAACTGGGGGACAATCCGAAAGCCGCGATGATGACCAGAGGGATTTTTGAAATGAGTTTATTGGGAGAGGCTCTGGGCGGACAGCGTTCGACCTTTGCCGGTTTGAGCGGTATCGGGGATTTGATCGTAACCTGCTGCAGCGGTCACAGCCGCAACCGTCACGTCGGCGAAGAATTGGGACGCGGCAGAAAAATGAACGACATCCGGCTGGAAATGGGATTGGTTGTTGCAGAGGGAGTGCCAACGGCAAAAGGTGCCAAAGCATTGGCAGAAAAATTCAATGTTACAACTCCGATAATCAATGAGATTTACAGTATTATTTACGAGGAGCGTCCGGTATCGGATGCTATTAGAGCTCTTATGAACCGGGATGCGAAGCCGGAGGAAATATAATGGAACTGGCAGTTTCCACCAATATTGTGATGAGTTCCGGTGATCCGGAAAATATTCTGCGTCTCATACACGAAACCGGATTTACCCACATTCTCTGGAGTCACCATTGGAGCAGTGACTTCGCTTACGGCAGGTACGAATTAGCTGCCATAAAAAAAATGCTGAAAAAATATTCGTTACAGCTGCAGGATGTGCATGGATGTGCCAATGCTGAAAAAAGTTTTTTTTCACCATTGGAGTATCAGCGTAAAGCCGGTATTGAGTTGATCAAAAACCGGATAAAAATGATGAAATATCTTGATGCATCCGGCGTGCTGGTCATGCATCAGCCGAGGATCAAAACAGATTCTACAGCTTCCGAAATTGCTTACAAACGAAAACAATTTGCCTCCTTGTGCCGCAGTATGGATGAGCTGATTCCGATTTTGCAGAAATCCAACACCCGGATCGCACTGGAAAATATGCCGGGGGACACCTGGGAATTTCAAAGATATCTGTTGGATAATTACCCGGCGGAGTTATTCGGGTTTTGTTTTGATTCCGGTCACGCAAATATTCATTTGCGCAATCAATTGGATGATTGCTGGGAATACCGTTCCCGTATCATTGCACTGCATTTACATGACAACGACTCTTTGACTGATCAACATACTGCTCCTTTTTCCGGGACTTTGAATTGGGAGAAAACCGCAGAAATAATAAAGAATTCCGGTTATTCCGGAGTTTTGACCTTTGAGCTTCATATTAAAGACTCTTCTTTTTTCGATCCGGCTTATGCGCGCAGCGAACAACCATTGCACACCACCAGAGCTTTTCTGGAAGATGCGTATAACAGGTGTGTCAAATTTGCAGAAATGTGCCGCCGATGAATAAGTCAACATTGCTGCAGCAAATATACCGGATATTGTACTCTGCTTACGGAGAGTGCAGTTGTCCGCTTGAGCATGACAGCCCATTTCAGCTTCTGGTGGCGGTCATGTTATCGGCTCAATGCCGTGATGAACGGGTGAATAAAGTTACTGAAAAACTCTTTTCTCTTGCCCCCGATGCTGTCAGTATGTGTAAAATCCCGGTGGAGGAGATCGAGAAAATCATCCACCCTTGCGGTTTGTCCGGTAATAAAAGCCGTAATATCCATGCTTCTTCATTAAAAATATTAAATGACTTCGCCGGGGAAGTTCCGCAAAGCATGGATAAGCTGCTCTCTCTGCCGGGAATCGGGCGCAAAAGTGCCAATGTGATTTTAGGCAATTGCTTTGCTGTTCCGGGGTTCCCGGTGGATACTCACGTCAAACGTTTGCTTAACCGGATCGGAGTCGTGAAAAGTGATTCTCCGGAAAAAATCGAGCAAGTAGTAAATCAGCATACTGATCCGGCTGTATGGACAAATTTTTCCCACCTGCTGATCCGGCATGGACGGTTGGTGTGTCATGCCGGTAAGCCGGAGTGCGGACAGTGTGTGTTGAATAAAATATGCTTAAAATGCGGAGTAAAAAAATGAATTTCAAAAGCAAATTCCGGCAAATAAAAAAATTGCCGTTATGGATATACTGGTTTCCGGCGATGCTGATAAAATTATCGTTCAAATTATTCTACCGTTACGAATTGATCGATCCGGAACATATATGCGATGATCCAGGCAAAATAATTGGTGTAACCTGGCACAACCGGTTGCTTTTTATCAGTATGGCATTCCCGCGCAAAGTAATGCAAAAAACTTCTGCTGTAATCAGCGCATCCCGGGATGGACAATATCTGGCAGACTTTATGAAATTTTTTGATGTGCAGGCGTTGCGGGGATCATCCAGCCGCAAAGGGGCCAAGGTTATATTGGGTGCTATCCGGGAGATCGAATCTGGACGCAATGTGGTTTTTACCCCTGATGGACCGCGTGGACCCAAATATATCATGAAGAATGGTCCGATAGTATTAGCGTCAAAAACCGGCGGGGTCATCGTTCCTTTTGTACTTAATTCGTCCAGATGCTGGACGTTGAAAAGCTGGGATGCATTTCAAATCCCCAAACCATTTTCAAAACTTACCATGATCATGGGGCCGTCGATACACGTTCCGGCCGATGCGGATGATGAAATGATCGAATCCTATCGCCGGCAAGCGGAAAATGCATTGCTTGCTATTACTGTCGATCCGCCATTGCCCCGGATGGATTCTGCGAGCAGCTGATATTCGCCGGGTATTTTTTCCATGCCCAGTGAAATGCCCCGCAGGTCAATTGAAAAATCCCCCAACAGACGATTATCATAATAAAAACTTTGGCTGTTCTCAAAACAGCTGCGCTTTGCCGCTTAAAGGCGATAAGGCGCATTATCCACCACAGATTAACGATCATAAACAGATCGCATGCGCAGAAATACCATGCTTCATATCCCGGAATAACGGTGATGCTGCATCCGAAAAGCGAACTTGCAAGGTTGACAATGATTCCCGGCAAAGCGGCTGGCAGCAGCAGGAAATTATAAGCAAATCCGCCGGAAGACGGACTGGCCATGTCAAAACGGCTGTTCGACGCTGCAATGGCCGCAAGAACAACCAATACGATATAGGCCAGAACAATCTTGTTGAATTGCCGGATGTGCCGCCGCATTTTTTCACGGCTGCGGCGCGGTGATGCCGGATCTTTTGCCATTTTTTTTAATCTTTTAGCCATGTTTCACCGCCTTCTTGAGTTACGTGGCGCACCGATATCCCGCACCAGACGATATGTGATAAAACCGATTATCACCAACACAACTGTCAATGCCGCATACGCATGCGGCCACCAGATGCTTTCGGTCATCATGGTAAATTCGGACATTCCCCCGATACCGGTTATCACCGTAAGAGGCATAAAAACGATATTTATGATTGCCAGAAATTTCATGATCGCCGCCAAATTGTTACTGGCGACCGAAGTCCGGGCCGCCGACATGTTTTCCAGTGTTTCGGCATAAATTTTCGCCAGATTATCGCATTGCTTGTTTTCGATGCCGATGTCTTCCAAAAATTCAAGTTCTTCCGTTTTGAATCCGATCCTGGCTGCATCATCCCGCAATTTACCAAGTAATAACTGATTGGCACTTGTCGCGGATTCATAATATGTCAGACTCTTTTTCAGGGAAAAAACGTTTACCATTGATTTATTGGTAACGGCATATTCTATTTTCTTTTCAATTTCATCGGAAATGTTGCGTATCAGGCGCAAATGCTGCAAAAAGTGTTGAGTTGCATGATAAAGCAAGCGGAGAAGTACCCCCGCAACGCTGTTGCCGCGCAGAGGCATACGCCCGTGCTTAAACAAAGAGGTAACCTCTGATTGGACTACAATTATTTTATCTTTAAATAAAAAAGCCCCCAATGAAGAGACCCGGAACGCCATACGCCGGTCAACCTGAATATCACGCGGCCGTTTCATGATCACAGCAACATGATTCTGCTCGTACTCAACACGGCTTATCTCATCTTCATCCAATGCTGAATTTAACGTGTGTTCATCAATTCCGCATTGTTCAATAAGATAGAAACGCTCTTCATCCGTCGGAGCACTGTATACCTGAATGAATCCCGGTTGTCCATCCGGACAACGGGTCACCCGCCCATCAATCAAATCATAACATTTAAACATTTCGGTTGTTCCTTCCCCAGTCTACTACCTGCCCAGATTCAAGAGGAACACGCGAATGCAATGCCGATTGCAGCGAGAATTGCAATTGAGAAAAAAATCAGCGGACAAAACGGCTGAATTCACTCACAACCCCTGCAACGGCATTGCACCGTCGAGGTCCAGGATCATCGATACTGTTCATAAATTTCAGCCTCACTGTTGCCCAAAAAAGATGACGAATCTTTCCATATCAAGCGGAAAGCCTGCTAAAATCATAAAATAGCATTAAAAAAAAGTTTTTTCAACCCTTGAAACTCTAAAATTTGCATTTTTATTGACCAGAGGATATAGTATATAACTGGCAAAGGAGAAAATTATGCTTTGTGATAAGTGCAAAAAGAATGAAGCGACAGTTCATATAAAGGAGTTTCACAACGGGAAATGTACCAATTTCCATCTCTGTGAACAATGTGCAAAAAACAGCGGTGAAGAGGTCAATATTCCCGGGATCGGCTTCAATTTGGCTGAAGTTCTGTTGAATGTCAATAAATTTTCAGAAAACATCCACTCCAAACATGATCACCGGAAAGATGACAGCGTTTGTCCGGTGTGTAACTGGACAACAGACAAAATCCGGCAAAACGATGGTAAAGTCGGATGTCCGGCATGTTATCACACCTTTGACAAATTGATAAAAGAAGCTGTTTCCCAGGTTCAGCGCGGCTCATTGCATTTAGGCAAAAGACCCCGCAGCAGCAAACAAAAATCTCCGGCACTGAAACGAAATGAGCTGGAGTCGCTGCAAAAAGAATTACGGATGCTTATAGCCAATGAGGAATATGAAGCTGCAGCAGTCTGCCGGGACCGGATAAATATTGTCAAAGCAGAACTTGCGGAATTGGAACATGGTGAGGAAAAATGAAATTCTCTTCAGTCGATCAATTGTTGAAAAATCCGGTAAGTTTTCTGGATGATTCCGGCCCGGATGATGATATCGCCATTTCCAGCCGTATCCGTCTTGCCCGCAATATCGGCAAATATCCGTTCCCGTCATCGGCTTCAGCAGAGGTATTGCAGGAGGTTTGCGACATGGTTTCTGCGGCCGCGATGGCATCGGAAGCTCTTGGAGGCAGAAAGATGCTGATTTTCGATCCGGCAGTCATGAGTCCGGTGGATCGGGAAATTTTATTGGAAAGACGTCTTGCCAGCCGGGAGTTTATCCGCACCCCGGAACATCGTAAACTTTTTGTTTGCCCGGATGAGGCATGTTCTTTGATGATCAACGAAGAAGATCAGTTGCGTATCCAAACCATCCGTCCCGGATTTCAGCTGCATGAAGTATGGAAAGCGGTAAACAGAATAGATGATGATTTAAGCAGAAATCTTGATTATGCCTTTGATGAGCAACTTGGATATCTCACCTCCTGCCCGACCAATGTTGGCACCGGAATGAGAGCATCTGTGATGCTTCATCTGCCCGGATTGGTGCTTACCGGTCAAATCGCGCCGACGATACAGGGGATAAGCAAATTACATCTGGCTGTACGCGGCATCTTCGGGGAAGGTTCTGACAACAGCGGGAACCTGTTTCAGATATCAAATCAGAATACTCTCGGAGAAAGTGAATTAAAAATTATTGATGAATTGGAGTCGGTGATACGGCAATTGATCCAACAGGAGAAAAACGCCAGGAGAACTCTGCTGGAAGAAAATCGTTACGCAGTGCTGGATCATGTCGGCCGTTCCTATGGATTACTGCGTCACAGTTACAAACTTGGATTTAAAGAAGCATTACAGTCGCTTTCCGGATTGCGAATCGGAGTGGATATGGGATTATTCAGCACCATCGACATTCACCGGGTAAATGAACTTTTTATTGGTATAACTCCAGCGCATTTGAAAAAAAATTCCGATACCCCGATGAATGATGACGAAGTTGAAATATTCAGGGCTGCGTTATGCAGGGAGAAATTGAGACAGATGAGCTGATCGCCGAACTCCTGAAACAGAATAAATTAAAAGAAACATCTTGCAAAAGCGATTTTTTTACTTGAAAAATCGCTTTTTTATGTTAAATTATAGACAGAGTTTCCGGATTTAGTTCTCAATCCGGTCTTTTGTGTTGATAATTACCATAGATCCTCATTGTTCCCGCTATTTTATTTTCATGGGATGCAGTGAGAAAAACACTATTTTCTTCGGGAAAAATCATTATGATTCTCGGTATTACCGGCGGATTCGGTTGCGGAAAAAGTTCTGTTTTACATTTTTTTGAGTTGCATGATTTTTTTGTATTGGATGCCGATGCAGTATGCCACAGTTTTTATGCGGAAAAAGTTCCGGAATTAATGAAATGCATCCGTTGCAATTTCGGAGAAAATATGTTTTTACCGGATGGGGATATCGACAGAAAAGCATTGGGGCAAAAACTCTTCAAGCAGCCGGAAAAGATGAAATTGCTGACTGATGTCATATATCCGCTGCTGACAGCCAAAATCAAAGCGGCGATCGCGGAATGCCGTCGGAACGGCAAAAATGGAGCTTTTGAGCTGCCATTGCTCTATGAAGCCGGTTTCGAGCAGTGTTTTGACAAAATTCTGGCAATCTGGTGTCCGAACGAATTGCGAAAAAAGCGACTGTCCGGCAGAAACTTTCAGCCGGATGAAGTTGTCCGCCGTGATCGCATGCAGTTGCCGGTTTCTGAAAAAATGGAAAGAGCTGATTTTGCTGTCATCAACAGTGGTTCCCGGGAACAGCTGACGGAACAAATGGAAAAATTATTACAGACAATGATAAAATAAAATTGATTTATAAAATATACCATCGGAAAGGAAAATTTATGGAACAGGAAAACGATCTTTTCGCAGGAACTGTTGTTGAAGAAAAAAATACGGCAGCAGCCCCCCGCCGTCGGGGACGCCCCCGTAAGCAGATGACCAACGCAAATAACATAGACAAAGAAAAAATCGATAGCATTGAGCAGGCCGAAAATATTATTCAACCGGCCCCGACAGCGGTGATCGCTCCGGGAGTCCCGGCAGCAGACACAGCAAACCAAACTGAACCGGAACTTTTGGATAATGTCAGCACTTCTATCCAGGAAACACCGGTGGCGACCGTTGAACAGCCGGCGTTCCCGGA
Source organism: Lentisphaerota bacterium (assembly GCA_015061815.1). Taxonomy (GTDB): domain Bacteria; phylum Verrucomicrobiota; class Lentisphaeria; order Victivallales; family Victivallaceae; genus UBA1784. The sequence goes on along the minus strand of SUVW01000006.1, from coordinate 14,666 downwards.
ATCGAAAGAACAATCATCCAGGCATCACAACAACAATCGCCGGGAACGTTTCAAAAAAAATAAAAACAACCGGAATCATCGCAACAACAATGAACATCAGGAATATGTCGACGATGAAATGCCGCCGGTTGATCCTGATGCTCCGACGATCAATATAGCAGACCTGCAAAATAAATCCATTGTAGAGTTGGCCGCGATGGGAGCAGAACTCGGAATCGAAGGGATCGGAGCTTTGGAAAAATCCACTCTTATCTGCGAAATATTGCGGGCCAATGCCGAAAAATGCGGTCGCCTTTACGGCAGCGGTTATCTGGAGGTTTTGCCGGACGGCTTCGGATTCCTGCGTTCTCCGGCCTACAGCTATCTGCCGTCATCTGAAGATATTTATTTAAGTCCGTCGCAAATCAAACGCTTTGCATTGAAAACCGGAGATTTCATTTCCGGACAGATACGTACTCCGAGAGAAAAAGAGCGTTTTTTTGCCATGCTGAAAGTGGAATCAATCAATAATGATTCTCCTGAACGGAAAAAACAGATCATCCCATTTAACAGTCTGGAACCATACTTCCCGACTCAAAGATTATTGCTGGAACGTGAACCACAGGACTACTCCACACGGGTCGTTGATCTGGTAGCCCCCATCGGCAAAGGTCAGCGCGGTCTGATTGTCGCGCCACCCCGAACCGGAAAAACTGTATTACTGCAGAAAGTCGCAAAAAGCATCAGAGAGAACAATCCGGAAGTGGCACTGATCATTCTTCTGATCGATGAACGGCCGGAAGAGGTGACTGATATGGAACGCAGTATTGATGCCGAAGTAGTCAGTTCCACCTTTGACGAGCCGCCTGAACGGCATGCTCAAGTAGCCGAAATGGTGATCGAAAAAGCCAAACGCATGGTGGAATATGGCAAAGACGTGGTGATTCTGCTTGACAGTATCACTCGCTTGGCCAGAGCTTACAATACGTTACAACCGCACAGCGGCAAGATCCTCACCGGTGGTGTGGATGCTACAGCTCTGCACAAACCCAAACGCTTCTTCGGTGCTGCGCGAAATATCGAAAATCACGGCAGTCTGACCATTATTGCTACTGCATTGATCGAAACCGGAAGCCGTATGGATGACGTGATTTTTGAAGAATTCAAAGGCACCGGCAATATGGAACTGCACCTTGACCGGAATGTTTCCGACCGCCGAATTTATCCGGCAATAAATATCGAAAAATCCGGCACGCGGAAAGAAGAACTGCTGCTGCATCCGGATGAATTGGGCAAAGTGTGGCTGTTGCGCAAAGCAGTCAACGGAGTGCCGTCGGCGGAGGCAATGGAAATGGTTTTAGGCAGGTTGAAAAAGTGCAAAACAAATATTGAATTTCTTATTACTCTGCAACCAGACCGCTGACCGTTTTTATCGAAAAAGGAATTATCTGTTTTATGGCAATCAATAAAGAAACTTCCAAAAACTTCTGGTGGACATTGTTCATAGTGCTTGCGATGATAATGAGTGCCGTTTTTCTTTACCCCCTGTATAAAACTAAAAATGAGAAATTGGAGGAGTTGGAAAAACGCAAAGAGCTGCTGCTCCGGAAAGAAATTGAAAGGGAAAATATTGAAAAGCGGGTCAACGCTCTGGAAAACTCTCCGGAAGCTGTTGAAAGCGAAGCCAGAAATAAGTTCGGTATGGGCAGAAAACAGGAAAAAATCTTGCGTTATGAAAAGTGAAAAATTTTTGCTTTTTACTATTGCAAAAACAGACAATGTTCCTTATATTATATCTGTATTCAAAAATCATAACCAAAACAAACATATTTCAGGAGGATTCAAAAGTGCGTAAAAAACATATCTTCGCAATTGCGGGAGCCGGTTTGCTGTTTGCCGGTTGTTCCGACAGCATTATGGGAGATCACCGTTACCGGACGATTCCGGTCGATGATATTCCGTATGATCAACCGGTGGATAAACCGCAAAAAGAGACCGTGCCGGCTTCCTTGACTCCTCCGCCGATTCCGGCAGTCGGACAGCAGACGGTTGCCAGAGTTTCTCCCCGCAAATATCCTCAAATGACCGGAGCTGTTTCCAGTGGTGGTGTTGATTCTGTTCAACGCAAAACCGGCAGCAAAGGAATTGTAAAAAATCGTCCGGCCATTGCGGCAGATGGAATTCATGTCGTCCGGCGTGGAGAGACTCCGGGATTTATTGCAAAAAAATATAAAGTCCGTCTTTCTGATTTAATGAGCGTTAACAACCTCACAGAAGAATCTGCAAAAAAATTGCAGATCGGGCAAAAATTGACGATCCCGGCTTCAACCGGTTCAAAAGCAGTTGTAAAAAAACAGGAAAACAGAACAAAAGGTTCCGCATCTGTTTCCACCTCGGGGGGGGGTGCTGTAAAAGACGGCAAATATAAAGTGCAGAGTGGCGACACACCTGAACGTATTGCACGTCGGCTCAAAGTGAAATTGACCGACCTCCTCAAAGCAAATAATCTGGATGAAAACTCCGCCCGCAGATTGCAGATCGGACAAATGCTTATCATCCCCGGCGCAGCTGCAGAGAACATCAGCGCGGCAGGAGGCACGGCCGTTGTTGACAACGCCGCTGTAAAAAAAGAATCTCCTGCAACAAATGAAACTCCGGTGGAACAACCGCCGCAGGAGGAAAATGCAGTGGAAACTATGGAGCAGGACTTGTATGAAGTTACTGAAGATACCTCATTTGCTGCATTGGCAGAGAAATACGGCATTACTGAAGCTGCGCTGCGGAAGATGAATGGGGGTATGACCGACGAAAAGATTCACAAAGGAGCTTTAATAATAGTTCCCCGGAAATAAGTTTTTTCCGCATTCTCAAACTTGTTTTCCGGTGTGATTATCATATATTGAAAGAAGACACCGGAAAACATATTGATGAAGGAGAAAAAACATGGATGTCACCAGACAAAACAGTTTGTTGTCGGATGCAGTTGCAATACAGCGGTCATTTATAAACGGAGTGTTTTTCTGGATGACAGCCGGATTGGCAGTAACCGGAGCTTCGGCATGGTATACTGCCACAAAATATGGGGCACTGGTGCTGGGTAACAGCAGCGTTTTCTATATTCTGTTGATTGCGGAGGTACTGCTGGTAATGGGGTTGAGTGCTGCGATAAGGGTTATCTCTCCGGCTGCGGCAGTCATGGGATTTATACTGTTTGCGGTGCTGAATGGAGTTATGCTCTCCTGGCTTTTTCTGGTTTACAGTACAAACTCAATAACAACAACATTTTTATCAGCCGGCATCACATTCGGAGTAATGGGACTTTACGGATGGTTGACAAAGCGGGATTTGACGTCAGCCGGCAGTTTGTTGGTCATGGGATTGTCCGGATTGATAATCGCCGGAATTGTCAATTTATTTTGGCGTAATCCGATGTTCGATTTGATTAGCAGCGCAATAGGGATTTTGATTTTTGTCGGTTTGACAGCTTATGATGCTCAAAAGATAAAAAATTTGTCAATTGCTGTTGCCGAAGGAAAAATTGTTCAAAGCGAAGGTCGTAAACTTGCGATTTTCGGAGCATTGGAACTTTATTTGGATTTTATTAACCTTTTTTTATATTTGTTGCGTTTTTCAGGCAATCGTAAATAATATTTATGAAAATATTGATCACAGCGGGACCGACCCGGGAAAAAATCGATCCGGTCAGATTTATCAGCAATCACTCCAGCGGTCGGATGGGGTATGCATTGGCCCAAGCCGCGTTGGATGCCGGACATAAAGTAACTCTGATATCCGGTCCGGTTAGTATTTCTGCTCCGGAAGGAGCAGATTTGATAAATGTCATTTCTGCTGCCGAAATGGCAGAATCGGTCAAAAAACATGCCCCGGAAGCCCATGCCGTGATAATGTGTGCCGCCGTTGCGGATTATCGTCCGGCCCACCCGCTGGACAGTAAAATGAAAAAACAATCCGGAAATCTGGTATTGGAATTGGAGCGTACCGAAGATATTCTGGCAACACTGGGCAAAAACAAGCGCCCGGGGCAACTGCTTATCGGTTTTGCCGCAGAAACTGACGATTTGGAAAAAAATGCCGTCGATAAACTTCGGCGTAAGAATTTAGATTGGATTGCTGCAAACGCCGTAAGTGACGGATTCGGGACATTGACCAATCGCGTAACTCTTTTTCACCGCAGCGGAAAAAAAACAGTTTTACCGTTGGGTAGAAAATCAGATGTCGCCCGGGATATACTGAAAGAAGTTCTGTCATGAGCAATACAGCAGTAAAATATATAGACCGTGCGACCGGTAAGTTGTGTATTGAAACCATAATGGGAGAAAAAGCATTAAATTTTGCATACAACACGCTGGCCGGGAGAACGCTCTGGGGGATGTTATTCAACAGTGGATTTTTTTCCAGTTTAATGGGCATATACTACGACTCACCCATATCCAAAAAAAGTATAACATCATTATTGAAGATTCCCGGAATCCATCCGGAAGAAGCAGAATTTCACTGGCAGAAATATCATTCATTCAATGATTTTTTTGCCCGTCGCTTAAAGCCGGGAATCCGTCCGGCTGCTGCCGGAGACAACATATTGTCCTCTCCGGCAGATGGCAGAATCCTTGTTTATCCGGAGATATCCCCGGATAAGGCAATGCCGGTAAAAGGAGCAATGCGGAGTTTGAACTTCTTATGCGCTGGAGAACTGACCGCGCAAAAATACTCGGTGGCAGTAGTGCGGTTGGCTCCAATTGATTATCACCGGTACCACTATCCCTGCGATTGTTCTGATTGCGGAAACATAAAAAGCATTCCCGGCAAATATCACTCTGTTAATCCGATAGCATTCAAAAAAGCTCCGGATGTATTCGTGGAAAACAGCCGGGTGATAACAGAATTGACCTCTCCGGTTTTCGGCAAATTCTTTTATCTTGATGTTGGTGCGTTTGGGGTGGGTTCCATAGTAAACACCGGCAAACCGGGCGAACATGCTAAAATGGATGAAAAGGGATTTTTCAAATTTGGCGGTTCTACGGTTATTCTTGTCATGGAATCTGATAAAATGCAGTTTGATGAAGATTTGATAAAAAATTCTGCCAGCGGCCTGGAAACACTTGTCCGTTGCGGAGAAAGAATAGCATCGGCTTTATAAACGCTCGAAAAATCAGGGGGGGGGGGAGAATGAATTGTCCGCGTTGTGCAACTCCTTTAGAAAAGAATCTTTATAAAGATACTGTCGTGTCATTTTTTTGCCCTTTTTGTCATGGACAGATTATTACTTTGAGTGCGCTGCGAGCGTTGGGAGTGAACAACGAAAACAGCGGAAACATCTGGCAGGCAGCAAAAAAAGGCAGATCCGGAGCGCAACTTCCCTGCCCTGAATGCGGCAAAACCATGAAGATCGTAAAACTGGATGACGGGAATCAGAAATTTTACATAGATGTATGTATTCATTGTCATGCAATATGGTTCGATTTCGGCGAACTTGATAAAATTCCGGTTCAACCGCTGATTGCCGGGAAGGATGATGAATTGCCGGCCAAAGCAAAGGAAATACTGGCCCTCAACGATGTAAAAAATATCAATGAGCAATACGAGTTTTCCGAAAGAAAAAACTTTTTTTCCGAATATATAAACATCGGCAGCTATGGAGATTCCATAACCAGGTATCTGGCAGTTTATGGACTGCGCCTGCTTTTTCGCTTATTGTTCAAGCTTCCCTTGTGAGCTTTAGCGATCATTATAAAAATATTGGGCGGCACGATTTTTCAACCGTGCCGCCATTGCAGTTTTACAGAAAATCAACTGCTTTTTTCGATTATTTCTCGTATCGGACTTCGCCGCCGACCAAAGTTTTCTGAACAACAAAATCTTGGTCCAGCAATACAATATCCGCCAGATATCCAGGCATCAGACAACCGCGATCGTTCCATCCCATTGCCGAAGCCGCTGACCAAGAAACTGATTTAACCAGTTCGGATGGTGCCATCCCGGTGACTTCACAAATATTTTTGAATGCAGTTGCCAACTGCAAAGTACTTCCGGCAAGAGCTCCGCCCTCTTTCAATCTGGCCGCTCCGTCAGCCACCATCACCGGCAATCCGCCAAGATCATATTCACCATCCGGCATACCGGAAGCGCGCATGGCATCGGAAATCAAAATTACTTTATCAGCACCTTTTACACTGAAAACCAACTTGATCATTGCCGGAGATATATGCAATTTGTCACAAATCAATTCGGCAAAGACATCTTTGTGCAGCAAACCGGCTCCCACCAGTCCGATATCGCGGTGATGGAGAGGTGTCATCTGGTTGCAAAAATGTGACAAATTGCGCAAACCGGCATCATGAGCCTGTTTGAAAATTTCGTATGATGCCTTGCTGTGTGTACATGATGGTACGATCCCGCGTTTGAGCATTTCTCCGACAAATGCTATTCCGTTTGCCTCCTCTATGGCAAAGGTGATTTTTTTTACCGGAAAAACTGAATTCAAACGATCAACTTCTGCGGCATCCGGCACACGCACAAACGCCGGATTCTGAGCACCGGCTGCCTTCACGTTGATAAAGGGGCCTTCCAGATGAACACCGGGGATACGGCATCCGGTTTTCTGGTCATAAGCTGCGACTGCGCTCAACGAATCAGCCAAATCTTTCTCACTGACAGTCAATGTCGTTGGCAACAGCGTGGTAACTCCTTCGGCTAATTTGTTTTCTGCAATAGCACGTACTCCGTCAGCTGAACCATCGCAAAAATCAAAACTGTTGCGCCCGTGACAATGCAGATCTATAAACCCCGGAACAGCAGTCAAACCTTCGGCATCAATGACTTTTGCACCAACTGGAGGTGTTATCTTTCCCGGTGTCACCTGGATGATCCGGTCATTTTCGATCAACACGGATGCTTCAGCAAGTTCCACATCGGGTGAAATCAAGCGGCATTTTTCAACAACTGTATACATAGCAGACCTCCGATATTAGTTATTTCAGTGAATTTGCATATGTGTAAATATATCCCTTTTTTATAATTTTACTATTGCTTTTTGCGCATAAATAATGGATTTTCCTGCAAAATCAGTGATTGATAAAATAACGGGTTGCAATAAGCGGGAAACTGTACTATATTATTACACGTGAAACTTGATTACAAACATTCAGTGAGGTAAAAAATGGGTCTTTCTCTTGTAGTACTTGCAGCTGGCATGGGCAGTCGGTATGGCGGTTTGAAACAGTTGGATCAAATGGGGCCATCCGGAGAAACCGTAATGGATTATTCGGTTTTTGATGCGTTGCGTGCCGGATTTGACCGCGTGGTATTTGTCATCCGCAAGGATTTTGAAGATGAATTCAAGAAAGTCATCGCAGCACGCTATGAGAATAAAATCAATATGGAATTCGCATTTCAGGACTTGAGTGATTTGCCCGGAGGTTTTACCGCACCGGCAGATCGGACAAAACCCTGGGGTACCGGGCATGCCGTGTACGCGGCGCGTCACTTGCTCAATGAACCTTTTGCAGTGATCAATGCTGATGATTTTTACGGTCGTGACAGTTACGCCCAGTTGGCCGGGTATTTGAAAAATCCTCCGGCCGGAAATTTGGTGCGCGGATGCATCGCCGCATTTCAGTTGAGCAATACTTTGAGTGAAAATGGTTCCGTGTCCCGGGGGATTTGCTCTGATGATGGGAATGGTCATTTGGCCAAAGTTGTTGAAAACACAAAAATTTACCGCAATGAAAGCGGGCAGATCGTTTCATTACTGGAAAGCGGAGAAGAAATACCGTTGACCGGCAACGAACCGGCCTCAATGAATTCATGGGGATTCATGCCGGAAATGGTCGGCGAATTGGAAAGTTTGTTTTGCGAATTTCTGAAAAAAAGCGGCAAGGAGTTGAAAAGTGAATTTTATCTGCCGTTTGTAGTCGATTCACTCATCAACTCCGGCAAGGCTGAAATAACCATGCTCCACAGCAGAGACAGTTGGTTCGGAGTAACCTATAAAGAAGATCGCCCGATGGTTCAACAGGCGTTGAATGAACTGGTTGCTTCCGGTGCTTATCCGAAGAAACTTTTCTGATTTTTCGCGGGGATATCATATATGCCGACACCATACACCCAGAAAGAGATCCGTCAACTGGCCGGAATGTTCGATATTTACGGCGATTTTCTCGTCGGTACACCATTTGGCAATGGCAATGTCAATGACACTTTTCAGTTAACCTTTGATCAAGGCGGAATACGTTTGCATTATGCTTTGCAGAGGATCAATTCCAATGTATTCAAAAACCCGGTGGCGGTCATGGAAAACGTATCCCGGGTGACCGGTCATATTCTGGGTAAGATCCGTGCGGCGCATGCGGAAACGCGCAAACGCACGTTGCGGTTACTTCATGCGCATGACGGCAAACCTTACGCCTTTGACCCGAAAGGTAATTGCTGGCGCGCGTATGTTTTTATCGAACATGCCAGAGCTTATGAAGTGCTGGAATCTCCGGAACAGGCATTCCGGGTTGCACAAGGCTTTGGTGAATTTCAAAAACAGCTGGTCGATCTTGAAGGCCGCTTGAATGAAACGATCCCGGATTTTCACAATACCCCCAAGCGGGTTGCGGCTCTGGAAGCGGCAATAAAAGCAGACTGTTGCGGACGCTTGAAAAATGTTGCAAAAGAAACTGATTTTGTGCTGTCGCGCAAAGATGAGTGCGGGAAATTACTGCAGCTCAATGCTGAAGGATCAATTCCGGAACGCATCACCCACAATGACACCAAAGCCAATAACATTTTGATAGACGACCTTTCCGGGGAAGCGATTTGTGTGATAGATCTTGATACGGTGATGCCAGGACTGGCCCTTTATGACTTTGGTGACATGGTTCGCAGCGGAACCAATCCGGCAGAAGAAGATGAACTTGATCTCAACAAAGTCGGCATGAGATTTGATATGTACGAAGGGCTTTTCGATGGCTTCATGTGTTCTGCCGGAAGTTTTCTCACGGAAGCGGAAAAAGAGATGCTGCCATTTTCAGCTAAATTGATCACACTTGAAATCGGAATGCGTTTTTTGACAGATTACCTGATGGGGGATGTCTATTTCAAAACCAAAAGACCGCAACAGAATCTTGACCGTTGCCGGACTCAATTCAAATTGGTAGAATCCATTGAAAATCAAATGGATAAAATGCTGGCTCTGCTTTGACGATGGATAATTTTGTTACTTTTTATCAATATTTCCTTTCCCATAGAGATGATTTTGATGCATTGTTGTTCGATGTGGACGGCACATTATCCAGCGGGGGGAAAGCCCTGCCGGGAGCAAAGGAACTGTTGGAGTATTTGGAGAAAATCAAATTCCCATATCTGCTGTTAACCAACGATGCCGGAAATTCTCAAGCGCAAAAAGCTGCTATTTTGAACCGGGCGGGACTGCCGGTCAGCGAAGAGAGAGTGTTGGCTTCAGGCAATGCGTTGAGCTGGTGGAGCAAACACTATGATTGCACCGGTAAATTGTTTTTTCAATATGGGAAATTGGGGACACCATCATTTGCCCGATTGGCCGGGATAGATGTGACAAATGACCCGGAACGCATTGGTGAGTGTTCCGGGGTTATCGCCGGAGAGGGGTATTTTGATTGGCAGATTCCGGTGGAATCAGCCTTCAATCTTTTGCTCAAACATCCGGAATATCCTTTTATTGTTCCCAATCCGGATTGTTATTGGCCATCACTGAAATTCAATGGAATGGGATTTGGTTCCGGAGCATTGGCAAAATTGCTGCAGCTGGTACTCAAAGAAGCGGGCAAAGATGTCACGCCGGTATATCTCGGTAAACCTTATGCTCCGATATATCAGTGTGTGCTTGATTTTCTGAAAGGATCTTATCCGGGACAGACATTCACCTCCCCTGCCCGAATAGCGATGATCGGCGATTCTTTATCGTCAGATATTGCCGGAGCCAATGCAAATGGTTTTACCAGCGTATTGGTTCTTTCCGGCATTACAGATATGGAAGCAGTCAGAAATGCAGAAAACAATAAAAAACCATCTCTAATTTTCAGGTCGGTTTAGTTTATGGATACGGAATTAAAAATATCGGTTTTAGGGGCGAATCCATCCTGGCAGAAAACAATGTTTTTTCATGATTTGCGGATGGGGAAAGTAAACCGTGCCCGGGAAGAAAACAGTTATCCCTCCGGCAAAGGTATCAATTTTTGCCGGGCTTTGCGTTATTCCGGATTGGCCGATTTTCAGATTTTTCAATTTGCGGGTGGGAACAACGGCAAGCTTCTGTGTGAAGCACTGGATGCCGATGGTTTTGAACATCATACGATAACGACTGAAAAAGAAACACGCAATTGCATCACCTGTCTGGACCGGGATGGCAACATGACCGAATTGATCGGAGCATCACATCCGGTATCGGAAAATGAGATTCATCAAATGTTGACGGCCTTAAAGACGTATTTGCCGGGCAGCGGGATTCTGGCGGTAACCGGTTCACTGCCGGATGGTACTTCGTGTGATTTATATGCGGATGCGGTAAAATTGGCAGCAGAATGCGATATTCCGGTGTTGATCGATGCAGTTGCCGGAATTGAAGATATGCTGTCAGTGCCGGGGAAATTTATTCTGAAAGTCAATCAGGATGAATTTATAAAAATAACCGGCGAAAAAGACATCATTGCGGCGCATCGCTGTGCCGCAAAAAAATTTCCAGGCAAAATATTTGCAATAACAAACGGCCCCGGAGAAGCGACTTTATCCAATGGGAAAAAGTTATATCATTACACTCTGCCGGAAATAAAAGTGGTTAATCCGCTGGGTTCCGGGGATACCGCTTCAGCGGTGATGTCGGCGCTGTTTGCGTTGGGTGTGACAGAAGATGAAGTATTCAAGCAGGCTCTGGCGGCGGCTTCAGCGAATTGTTTAACTGAAACAGCTGGCATGTTTATTCCGGAAGAAAGCCGCAAGCTGGCGGCAAAGATCAAGGTTTCGACGGGAGATTTGCTGTAAAATGAAGAACATTTCAGTACAGGTTTCACAGCATGACAAATATCAGGTGGAGTTGAAATTTGCCTGTCCGATAAAAAGCGGGAAACGTGTTGGCGATTATCATATCGAATTGTATTTTTTTATGCCGCGCAATCTGGAAGTTGGCACACACAACTTTGATACAGAACAATTTTACAATGATTTTTATGAAAATGTACGTTTTCAGACTCCGCATATTGATTTGCAGAATCTGGTTTCAGATGACAATAAATTACTTGAGCGGTTAAAGAATGCTGACAGTTATTCTGAAGAAGAGTACGGCAAGTTGCTGAAAATGTTTTGTTCCATTGCCAAAAGTGCCATGCGTGACGGAGAAAGTGCAGTCGAAAAAGATAAGGCTGATGCGGAAAAATATCTGAAAAATACTGAAAAACTTCTTTTGCAGTTCCGTTCCTGCCGCCCGCAGAAGGGAACGTCAAAAAATCTGGAATTGTTTGATTTGGTGGATGAATTTTTAAGTATTTCGGCCAACTCTTACCGGTACAAATTGTGGGAATTTCTGCAGTTGTCCGATGACACCGAAGCTCTTTGTGCGCAATGTGCCGATGTGACCGGGAAAGAATTGAATTACCGGAAACAGCACAACTATCCCTCCATGCCGTATAAAAATTCTGACAATTCAGAGTTATTATACCGGGAAAGTACGCTGAAAAAAGCTATGGCCGGAATTCTTTTTCTCAACGTTGAAACCAGAAGGGCCGGAGTATTTCTGGAAAACCTGCTGCTGGCGATCTCGGCAGCAATAGCGATGGCATTTGCTACGGCGGTATCTTTTATATGGCGCGGACTTTTTCTGGAAGAATTTTCGTTATCATTTTTTGTTGTATGGGTCATTGCCTATATGTTCAAAGACCGCATAAAATCATCTCTGCAGTTGTATTGCATGAACCATCGCAACCGTTATTCTTATGACTTCCGGCAAAAGATACGTGACGGTCTGGGTAATGAAATAGGAGTGTGCCGTGAAGGCTTCAGCTATTGCAATGCCAATGAATTGGACAAAGAGATCACCATTACCCGGAATCGCCACACGTTGAGCCGGTTGGAAAATGGTTCATTTGAAGAAAACGTCATGGTTTTCCGTAAAAAGATCGAAATATTTTCCGATCCATGCCGGGATATTTTTCAGGAATTTGCGGTTGACGGAATAGTTGATATCATGCGTTTGAATGTGCGCCACTGGACCTACAAAATGGACAATCCCAACCGCAGCATTTACACATCTGACGGCAAGAAGATCCACAAGATGAAAGCGCGCCGGGATTATCATGTCAATATGGTTCTCCGTTATGGTGAAAGAAACGGTGAAGATCATCTTGAGCGTTACCGGCTGGTGATTTGCCGCAACGGCATCCGGCGGCTGCAAAAATTTCCGGGAACAGACATAGCACTCCGGTAAATACATCTTTGCGGCGGCAGTTACATGCAGCAGAGCTCGTATCTGATTCACCATCAACCGATAGGATCGAACCGTTTCCCGGGATTCGACACGAGCGAAGCGAAGTGAGCCGGAGCGAAGCGACGGCAACCCGCCCCAAAAATTCCCCGGGTGCGGAGCAGCTGAAAAATTGTTCCACTTGATTCAGTTTAGTTTTTGGAATGCAATTCTGCCAGTTTCTGATTCAGCTTATATCTCAGATCCAGCAGCCATTTCTCATCCCGGGGATATTTATTCAAAGAGATGCGATAGCCGGTTTCTTCATCAAGCCACTTCAGCACCTCTGCTCTGGAAGTTTTGCTTTCCAACAGCCTCAACGCCATTTCATCACAAAATCCTTCGGCGATGACCTCATGCCTCAGGGAGTCCACCGGACCGTCGCTGCCCGGGTAGACCAGAAAAGCTCCGCCGCTCATAAAACAACGTTCGCTATTGCTGTCTTTCCATGGATCGACATCCAGTTTCCGGCTGTATTCTCCGAACCAGAAGTTATATCCCCATTCGAGAAAACCGTCACATCCGTAAACATAAAGCAGTACTCCCAGCACCCGGTTGCGCAGTGAAGGCATGCCGAACATCCGGCCCGGCACGCCATTTTCCCAGGCACCGGCATAATACACCCAGCGTTCCCGGACCTTTTCGGCCATAAATTTTTCCAATACCGGTTCATGAGGGACCGGACACTCGATCAGCCCCTCCTTGAGAAATTCAACGTGTGAAAGTGCATCTATTACCGGATAATCTCCGACCAGTTCCCGGATAAGTTTTGATGCATAACGGTAATTCTCTATGGCACTTATGCCCGGTTCATCGGAAATGTGAAAATAGCAATTTTCCGGTGTCAGTCCATTGTTCTTCAATACCGGAAGAAGTTCACTCATCAATGCCCGCAAAAAAGCCGCATATTCCGGAGAATCAAAGGCGGTTCCGGTTCCGAACATCGGGCGTTCGACCCCGTCGGATTCGACCATGATCTCCTGGGCGTATTTCAAACCCCATTGACTGAATGTATGGATCATCTCAAAGTTTCTGATCCCGCATTTCCGGGCGGTGGAGATCCACCTTTCCAACCGGTCAAAACCGAATGACCACCTGCCATTTTGCAAAGAGAGCTTCAACAGCTGGCAAACCGGGCGCGCCGTCACTCCGGGAATGATATCCAGCTGGACACTCCAGAGTGGTGTGAGAAGCATATTATTGCGGTGATCAGCAAAGTTGCGAAAATACTTTTCAAGCAGAGCCCAATGTTCTTCACTCCAGGCTTCCACCCGATAATGGTGCAGGATGCAATCCGCGTAAAACCAGTGTCCCACTTTTAGTTTCTGTTCCGGAAGTACCGCATCAATGATCTCGATATCGATCGATTCCTCCCGGTCGGCAAAAGGCTCTTTGCACCAGACGGAGCAACGTTGAACATCGGTAAATTTCAAGGAAATTTTCAATTTGAACATCCCGGCTTGAGCATCTGCCGGAACATCCAGCGAAACCCATACGGCATGCCAGTTATTGGCAGAAATGACAAAATCACTGTCGATCGGAGTCAGTGCATCCGGAAAAAGTCCGGGCGCGGTGCGCAGCGTATATTCATCTTTTGCAAAAGCCGGCAGCAAGCTGGGGATATTCTGCACTTCCCGGAAGGTTATGAACTTTTCCAAACCGGAACTTTCAGCGGCGGAGACTTGAAAAATCGCGGATCGGTCACAACGCACAGCGATTTGAAAAGAGATGCGCTCGCCCTTGAGAACAGAAAGTCCGGCGAGCGGTTCCCCGGTGAATACAGAATCGCAAAAAACTTTTTCAAGCGAAGAGACAAGGCGACTTTCGATGTTCATATTTTCCTCCTATGATAAATTTCCACTCCGATGTGGATTTTTTTGTTAATTTTTTTTCAATTTGAATTGAGTGAAGTCCTCGAACACCCAATTATTTTTTAAAGTTCTAAAAATAATATCCAAAGCGTAATCGGACGAAATCTCCCCCCCGAATATTGAGGACAACGTTGTCCCTTGATACATTAAAATAGCACGGAAAAAAACAAAAGTCAAGGATGACAATCAAAAAAAATATAAATTTTTTTACAGTCAATTCATAGTGATGGTACACCCGGCGGGATTCGACACGAGCGAAGCGAAGTGAGCCGGAGCGAAGCGACGGCAACCCGCCCCAAAAATTCCCCGGGTGCGGAGCAGCT
>SUVW01000040.1 GCA_015061815.1 Lentisphaerota bacterium | reverse complement strand
GCGGTACGCTGTTGATGCGTCCGCAGGATAAGGCGGTGGAAATTACCGGAAAATATGCTGCGATCCATCCTTTTCCGGTTGATCCGAAATTAAGTTTTGATTCTTTGTCGGGTAAATTGCACTATTTCGCGCCGAATGATCTGCTTTTGACCATCACCTGCCCGATTTTTCCGGAGCGGCGGTACAATAATGAATCGGGGATGACGGCGTGTGTATTTTACTGCAGGGATTTCTGTGAATTGGAGCCGATCGGCCCCAATGAAGAAGTTTTACCGGGCGGAAAAAATTCGTTCACCATCATTTTAGAACTCAAAGAGAGAACTTTTCCCGGAGCGGGAAAAACTCTCGGTGAATATACACAAAACCTTTGACCGCAGGTTCAGCATAAATTTGTCATAAAAAACGGAAAGTGTAAAATAAGGTATCTGAAAAAACGGGTGTGTGAAAAATGAGTTGGATAGATTGGCTGATTGTGATTGTGCCGGTTGGCGGTGTGATGTTTCTGGGATTTTACGTGAGCAAGTACGTTGTCGGAGTGGCGGACTTTCTCGTCGGCGGCCGGTTGTGTCACCGATACCTGATTGCCAATGGTGACATTGCCGCTGCGCTGGGTCTGGTCGTGCTTGCGGCCTATGTTGAGGTGCAGTATCAAACTGGTTTTGCATTGAGTTTCTGGCATTCACTGGCAGTACCGTTGAGTATCGCTATGGCACTGTCTGGATATTGTATTTACCGTTTCCGGCAATCACGGGCAATGAGTATCGGGCAATTTCTGGAAATGCGCTACTCCCGGAAACTGCGGATTTTTGCCTGTTTTCTCCGTTCAATCGCAGAGATGATGGCGAATATGATCATGCCTGCGATTGCGGCAAGATTTTTTATTTGCTATCTCGGTCTGCCCGCAGAAATAAAAATTGCCTCTTTTTCAATTCCGACTTTTGCCGTCATTGTTATGATAACTCTTGCGTTGGCGATTTCATTGATCTGCTGCGGCGGAACTCTTTCCATTGTCATTACCGACACCTTGCAGGGAATCATCTTTTTCCCGACGATTTTGATATTCATTGTCTTTGTGCTGACAAAATTTTCCTGGAACGAAGAAATTGTGCATGTATTAAGCGATCGGATACCGGGAGAAAGTTTTATTGATCCCTTTGATATTTCCGAATTGCGCGACTTTAATATTTTTATGCTTTTTACCACTTTTTGCGCTATGATCATGCACCGGGCAAGCGGTTTGAGTGGTTCAAACAATGCCGCCATCAGTGCTCACGAAGCCAAAATGGCAACGATTCTCGGTACGTGGCGCAGTTCATTTGCCAATGTATTTTTCGTTATTATCACGCTTGGTATTATTACGATCATGAGCCATGCAAATTATGCTGACGATGCCAAAATTATCCGAACGGATATTTCCCGCAATATTGCCAGAGAATTATTACCTGATGAAGCTGCCAGACAGAATTTTATGGATTCAGTTGCGGAAATTCCGCCGAATAATCACGCTATCGGTATTGATCCGCCATTTTCCCAGAGATCCAATCCCGATGAAATATATTTCCATAATGCCCAGAAAAATTTTGGAACAGACGGCGAAGGAAGTGCAAAAACCCAGCAGTATAAAACTCTTTTCAGGCAGTTGATGCTGCCTGCGGCAATGCGGCAAATGCTGCCGGTCGGGTTGACAGGATTGTTTTGTATGATGATTCTGCTCTTTATCATCTCTACGGATGACAGCAGGATCTACTCTGCCAGTTCGACACTGGTGCAGGATTGTGTCGTACCGTTTTATTCCAACGGTGAATTGCCGCCGGAAAAGCATATCAAATATATCCGTTACATCTCCATCGGTGTTGGAGTATTTTTCTTTACCGGTTCGTTGGCGATGAGTCAGATCGATTATATTAACTTATTCATATCCATCATGTACGGGATGTGGCTCGGCGGTTGCGGACCAATGATAATTTTCGGACTTTACAGCCGTTTCGGGACAACGGCTGGGGCGTGGAGTTCGCTTTTAACGGGTATGGGGATCAATCTTTCAGGCGTGTTGCTCCAACGCAACTGGGCAGAACATATCTATCCATTTCTTGAAAGGCACGGTATGGTTGAAGCGGTGGGGAATTTTTTAAGTGCCGTTTCCAGACCGTTCGATCCCTATATTGTCTGGGAGATGAACAAATTGAAATTCCCGATAAATTCCTATGAAATATATTTTCTGGCCATGTTTATGTCGCTGATGGTCTATATAGTGGTTTCCAGACTGACGGTAAAAGAGCCATTCAATCTTGACCGTATGCTTCATCGGGGTGAATATGCTGTGGAAAAAACTCCGCCGCCAGAAAAAACGAAATGGAGTTTCAGCAATATTTTCAGCCGAATTATCGGGATCACTCCGGAATACACCAGAGGAGATCGGGTGATTGCCTGGAGTGTTTTCTCTTATTCTATTGTTTACCAATTCATTCTGTCGTTTATTGGTGTGATCATCTGGAATATCTTTTACCATTGGCCGGCTTCCTGGTGGGGATATTATTTCCTGATAGTATTTATGATTATTCCGGGAATTGCGGCACTGATCACCTCCATCTGGTTCAGCTGCGGCGGGATCAGGGATCTTTTCCGGATTTTCAAAGACCTTAAAGAACGTACAGCCGATCTGTCGGATAACGGCATCGTCGAATCAACATCTGAAAAAATCCGGGTATCTGCAACAGAGAGTGATCATCAATCCCGAAAATGATATCGCGGAAAAACATTTTGAATCATATCTATAATTGAGGTAAAACTTTATGCTGGAAAAATTTGTCTCTTTTTTGCGGGTCCCGGAACATACTCATTCAATGTTTCCCGGTATAACAAAATGTTCTGACAGTTCTTTAATAATTCATTGTCAAAGCGGAAGCGGCTTTGAATCGGCAGATGCTGTAATGTATCAATTCCGCAGTATTGACGGCGGCAAGACATGGCAATTTGAAGGGCAAATTCCCGGATATGCGAAATTGGATTTTTCAGAACCGTTTTCGTATTGCAGCAAACCGGCAGCACTCGCTGACGGGACATTGCTTTCTGCGGGGTACGGAGCACGGCGGGATAAACCGGAAATGACACTTTCGGATTATTCCCGTGAATTCGGACGCTATCCGGAATTTTATAATTTTTTGTTGAGAAGCTCGGACAATGGCAAAACATGGAATAATTTTGAATGGATTGAACATGAATATGCCGGTATTGAAAATTCCGGACCGCTTGTACAGCTCAATGACGGTTCACTGATATTTACCGGTGCACCTTTTGTGCTGAATGCCCCTGTCAATCGCGGATTGGTATTCAAAAGTGACTGTTCCGGAAGGAATTTCAAAGAGTACAGCTGTTTTTTTGAAGATGAAAATATTATTCCTTTTGAAACCCGTTCTGTGCAGTTTGCCGATGGGACGATTGCGATTATTTTCTGGGCTTATGATTTGAAAAATGATAAAAACCTTAATAATCACATCGTATTTTCCGGAGATAACGGCAAAACATGGAGCAGAGCTTTTGACAGCGGCCTTGCGGGGCAGGCAGCGAATTTATTTGTTTATAAAGATCGTCTTTTCGCACTTCAGGCCCGCAGAAGCGGTGATGCCCCGGGACTTTTCATAAATGAAATATTTATCGGCAAAGATAAAATTTCAACCGGAAATGATATATGCCTGTGGTCTGCAAACGGAACCAAAGGAAAAACAGGTGAAATCAATCAGCTTTTTGAATCACTCAAATTCGGTCAGCCTTCAATACTGACAGATGATGATACCTGCCTGCTCGTTTTCTGGAGTGCGGTATCCGGGACCTATCAAATCGAAATTCACGGCTTTAACATAAATTTTTTAAACGTATGAAATGGGCTCATAAATCACAAGGAGTAAAAAAATGGCTAAAAAAGTTATTTCCGCGACAGTCACACCTCTCAACGCTGACGGTTCTCTTGACCGTAACGGCTTGAAAAACATCTTTGAACGCAATGTCCGTCATGGTATTGACGGGGTATTTCTTTTCGGATCAATGGGCGAATGGGGGAGTTTCTCCGATGCTTTCAAGGAAGAAGGAGTCGAACTTGCTTCTGAATTGCTCAAAGGCAAAGCCGATTTGCTGGTCGGTATCAATGCAACATCATTGCCGCTGTCACTTGAAAATATGAAACGCTATCAGAAATATGATTTTGACAGTTATGTTTTCATGCTTCCCGGGGCAACCTCCGATCTTGACCCGGTTAAGTCGATTCTGACTGTACTTGATGCCGCCGACCGTCCGGTTTATTACTATCATTGTCCGCCTAATAACGGCAAAGAACTTTCTCTTGAACAATTTGCAGCTGTCATGGCCCATCCCAATTTGAAAGGTATCAAAAATTCTTCTTCAAATATGTGGCTCCGCCGGGAAATGCTCATTATGAAAAAAGAACGCGGATTTAAGACTCTGCTTATGGAAGGTCAGGAATGGGCAGTTGATGAAGCATTGCTCGCTGGTAATGACGGCATGGTTTGCGGTATGGCGGCACTGACATCCAAACCGATGG
>SUVW01000001.1 GCA_015061815.1 Lentisphaerota bacterium | reverse complement strand
GGTCCGGCTCTTTCAGAGATTGATCTTTGACAAAAGTTCTGTAAAAAAGAGTTTGCTGAAAAAGACGGATGGTAAAAGATACGGTTGTGATGTGCGGAGGTGATATTGGATTTTTGGCAGATATTTTCAGCATCGTCATCAGCCGGAGTGTCATCATCCCGGGTGGCCCGAAGCAGTTGCGGTGTTTGCGGCCGCAGGTGATATCCGGCTTCCGGCATCCGGCTGTCCGGGCGGAAAGTGTGGTCATCGTATATCGGGATATCGACTTCCGGAGTTAAAGCGATGCAGACAGGTGCGCAGAGTGCCGCTGCAAAAAGAATGAGCACTCCATTCAGCAGCATGAAAAGGAGCTGAAGTTGTTGTTGCAAAAAAATTTTATACGACCTGAAAAACATATCGCTGATTCCGGTGAAAAATATTTAAATCTACTTAATATATCATCGGAAGTGCTTTTTTTCAAGAGATCATACCGTTATTTAACTGCGGAACCATGACCAGAAGCGCAGAAAGATTGTAATGATGAATAATCCGGTTGCGGAAAGTCCCCATACTTGTCCGTACCAGACAGCTAAAGCTCCCATCGCCAGCGCAATAAACCGCAGCGTTTCCACCGGATAATCACGGGGGGAAAGCAGCTCATCATCCAGCGCGGCGAAAGCATAGCCGCCAAAAAACAGTGCCGCCAGAGAAAATATCCAGTTTCCATTCCACGAGGCAGCAAGTGCGATCAGTGAAAGTAAACCGGCGAACCAGATGTAGTGATCATGTTTATTCCGCTTGAAAGGCCGCCGGAATACCCACAAAAAGGCGCATGCAGTTACTATTGCTCTTATTTCGGTTATTGCCGGCAGTCCGGCAAATATCCGGGGAAGTGTCAGTGCCGCCAGCATGATAAAACCGACACAATTGAGAATTACCCGGAAGCATTCCCGTTTCTGCCGCCGGGATTGTCTGATACCCATCACAATTATCAGGATGGCTGCAACTGCTGCTGTCGGCATGGCAATCTGGAGAGCGAATTTTTTTTCCGCAGTGAAGTGTACTTGTTCCGGGCGGAAGTCGATCAGCATCCCGGCTAAAGCGCCGGCGACCGGTGCTGTTTCTCCGGCCCGGCGGAAGTGGCGGGCAAGCTGTTTATCCATCTCTTCGGGAACCAGCTGCAAATTTCTGCCGAATGCAGTTGCCGCGTATTTGCGGTCAGAACCCGGCAGGATGTGCCACTGTTGTCCGGGCAGAAGTTTCCAATATTCAGATGGCATGACCAGAATCCCCCCGGGACGCAGAAATTTTTGCAGGGCGGCGGCTTCTTTGTATCCTGAACGCGGCAGATGGGTGATGATGACCAGATCGCTCATCATCGGCAGTGTTCCCGGCATGCCCGGTTGGAAGTAGAGTTCGGAAACCGGACTTAATTCGGTGCCGCTCCGGTAATTTTCTTCAGCACTGCTGCCGACAAAAACTACTTTCGGCAACTCTTTGGAGGCCGGTTCCGGAAGCAGCGCAAAGGCTGAAATCACCGTTCCGGGGTCCGGGGGGGCGGGATTTTTTTCTTTTTCCGGCAGCGGGAAAAAACAGCCGTAGATAACTGCCAACAGGATCATTTCCAGTTGCTGCTGCCGGGATTCCGACCGGAAACCGTAAAAAAGAGTTGCCCCGGCGGTCAGCAATTCAACCATTCCGGCCGGAAAGATATATCCGGCAGATATTCCGCCAAGCAACAGCCCGCCGCAGAATACCCGGGATGTTTTCCAGGAACACCATAGCTCTTTTTCTCCGGCGTACCACAAGCCGAAAACCGGGGCCGCAAGCAGTGGATACCATGCGGAATCACTGTGCAGCAGTACCAGGAGTACAAGCAGCGCAGCGGCAATCCTTTTCTGTCCTTCAGGTATTATCTTCCCGGCGGCAAATCCTGTTGCCATAAGCAGAGTTATGACCCCGGCGAACCACCATTCCGGGCAGAACAGCAATTGTGCCGTCCAGATATTCCCCCAGCAAATACCGAGGAAGAACAGCAGTAATGCACCTGTTTTTTCTTTTATGCCGGTCATAAAAATTTTCCGGACAAAAGGGTAAAACCCCCCCTTTGTCCGGAGCACTTTCTTTTATTTTCTGATCGCTTCGATTTTATCAAAACCGGTGTAGGGCCGCAGCACTTCCGGAATGATGATCGAACCATCTTTCTGCTGATAATTTTCCATGATGCAGATCAGCATCCGGTCGGTAGCAGCAGTCGCACTGATGGTGTGGACAAATCCGCGCTCATCGCCGTCTTTGTAGCGGATGTTGAGCCGGCGGCTCTGGAATTCGGTCAAATTGGTATTGCTGGTGACTTCCCGGTAACCGCCGAAGCTGGGGAAGAATGCCTCAATATCATATTTTTTATATCCCGGTGCGCCGAGGTCGCCGACACAAACATTCACCACGTGGTAGGGCAGGCCGAGAGCCTGCAGGAGAGCTTCCTCATTTTCCAGACAGAACTCATGGTATTTGGGGGAATCTTCCGGTTTGCAGAAAACGATCTGCTCAACTTTATGGAATTGATGCACCCGGAAAATACCTTTGGAAGCACGGCCGTAACTGCCCGCTTCGGTACGGAAACAGGGCGTGTAAGCTGTGTAGCAGAGGGGCAATTCAGCTCCGGAAAGAACATCATCTGCGTGGTAACCGACCAGCGTCTGCTCACTGGTTCCGATCAGCGCGAGATCTTCGCCGGTGATATTGTAGGTCTGATCGGCAAAAAACGGCAGATATCCGGTGCCGAAAAGGGTGCGTTCTTTGGCCAGACACGGAGTCATGAACACGGTGAATCCGCGTTCGGCAAGAAACTTCTGTACCCAGAAAAAGAAAGCTTGAGCCAGCATGGCTCCTTTGCCTTTCCAGTAATAGAAACCGGTCTGGGCAACTTTTGCTCCTCTGGCGATATCAAGAATGTCCAGAGCTTCACCAAGCTGCTGGTGATCTTTGACCTCAAAATCGAACTCCCGGATCGTGCCGACTTTGCGCAGTTCCACGTTGCCGGTGTCATCGGTGCCGTCCGGAACATCCGGGGCCAGCAGATTGGGCATACGGATCAATACCTGCCGCATACGTTCCTGCAGAGAGGCAAGTTTATTCTCCTTTTCACCAAGAGCCGATTTGATCTGTTTGACCTGTTCTCTGGCGGCCGGATCTTTGGCGCACTCTTTGCTCAAGCGGTTGCGTTCGCCCCGGAGAGTTTCTATTTCGGCATTTATGAGCCGACAATCGCTGTCCAGTTTGACCAGACCGTCAATGTCGATGGGATACCCGCGCCGGATGCAATTCTGGCGCACCATTTCCGCGTTGTCACGGATAATTTTAATATCAATCATTTTTCATCCTCCTGAAAAAACGGGTTCAGAATTGCGGCATGGGGAAGTCAGCCATAAAGGCTTTGACCTCTTCTCCGATGGCACGGAGAGCATCATCATCATCTTTAGCGGCAACGGCCCGGTCAATAAATTCTGCGACTTTGACCATTTCCGCCTCTTTGAGGCCGCGAGTGGTGATCGCCGGAGTACCGATACGGATACCGCTGGTGACGAATGGTTTTTCCGGATCGAACGGGATCATGTTCTTATTGGCAGTGATCCGGGCCTTATCCAGAGCGTTGGCGACCTCTTTGCCGGTTGCGCTTTTGGGGCGCAGGTCGATGAGGGCCAGATGGTTGTCGGTCCCGCCGGAAACGATGCGGAAGCCTCTTGCGGCCAATTCATCTGCGAGTTTTGCGGCATTGAGTTTGACCTGACGCTGATAGGCTTTGAATTCATCTTTGAGAGCTTCACCGAAACAGACCGCTTTGGCGGCGATGACATGTTCAAGCGGGCCGCCCTGCAATCCGGGGAATACGGCGGAATTGATAGCTTTGATATACTGTTCACGGCAGAGGATCAAGCCGCCGCGCGGTCCGCGCAGAGTTTTGTGAGTGGTGGTGGTCACGATATCGGCGTAGGGGACCGGGGAGGGGTGCTCCCCGGCGGCGACCAGACCGGCGATATGGGCCATATCCACAAACAGGATGGCTCCGACTTTGTCGGCGATCTCCCGCAGTCTGGGGAAGTCCAGAATTCGCGGATAAGCACTTGCTCCGGCAAGGATCATCCGGGGTTTGCATTCCAGTGCGAGGCGTTCAACTTCATCGTAGTCGATCTGTTCAGTTTCCGCGCTGACACCGTAGGGGACCATGTTGTAAAGTTTTCCGGAAAAGTTCAGCGGATGACCGTGCGTAAGGTGACCGCCGTGATCCAGACTCATTGCCAGAACGGTATCTCCCGGCTGGCACAAGGCGGTGTAAACGGCCTGATTGGCACCGCTGCCGGAGTGGGGCTGGACATTGGCTGCTTCTGCACCGAAAAGTTTTTTGGCCCGTTCGATAGCGAGAGTTTCGACTTCATCGATGAATTCACAACCGTTGTAGTAACGTTTACCGGAGTAACCTTCGGCGTATTTGTTGGTCAAAACCGATCCCTGGGCGGCCCGGACTGCGCAACTGGCGAAGTTTTCGCTGGCGATCAATTCGATGCCGTCACTCTGGCGTGCCGCTTCCCGGTCGATCATCGCGGCCAATTCCGGATCGGCATCGCGCAGAGCGGCGATGTCATCATAAGAAGCAGTTTCCAGCTTCTGCAAACGCCGGGTGTGACGGGCATCTCCGCTGTAATCAGTGGACAGCCACAATTTGATAAACTCTTTCATCTCATTGATCGTGAGGTTGTCGCCGGAAAGAACCAGACAGTTGGAACAATTATGCTGACGGCTGGCTGCAACTGTTTTCGCACTGTATCCGACTACCGCACGGACATTGTGATAACGGTTGGCGGCGATACATACTCCGACACCGGAACGGCAGAAGAGGATCGCCGCATCAGCCTGTCCGAGCGCGACCGCTTTGGCTGCCGGAACGGCAAAGTCCGGATAATCATCTTCCGGGTCCATGACAAATGCCCCGCAATCAAGAACCTGCTGACCGAGTTCTTTAAGGAATGCGGCAATTTCATTTTTTGCCCCGAATGCGCCATGATCGGCTCCGAGGGCGATCGTCAATTGGCGATTGGCGATATCTGTGATCTCTTTCATTGGATTTTCCCTTTCTTTATTGATGTTGATTTCAAATTTCATCTTTCATTTACGTTGATTTTTTGAGTGATCCCGGAAATTATCTCCGGGTTAAAGCGGCCAACCATATTTCGACATTCTGCCGGATCTTTTCCCATGTCTGCCGGTAAATTTCCAGACTTCCGCCGAAAGGATCGGGAATCTCACCGCCGCCGGAAATTTCCGCAAGCAGCCGGCACTTATCCGCTGCTTGGGGGAAGCGGGTGATCAACTCCAGTTTTTGCATCCGGGTCATTGTCAGGATGAGCGATGCTCTCTCTGTCATGTCAAAAGCGACATTCCGGGAACGGAATCTGCTGCCGTCAATGCCGTTTTCAGCAAGGACCGTCAGAGAATTTTTATTCATAGCCTCTCCTTCAAATGCATGCAATCCGGCCGAAGCGGCACGGATTTTTTCATCACTCAAATATTTCAGACAATACTCTGCCAGCGGACTGCGGCAGGTGTTGCCGGAGCAAACGAAAAGTACCGATATCCCGCTGCCGTCATCCGGTCGTAAAAAATTGTCCATCATATAATATACCACCTCAATGTCAGGATTCCAAACAGGAAATGCTCTCCCGCCACCTTGAACAGCGAACTTTTTTCACAAAAATACATTCTGAATTCGTAATTTTGCATTTGCCGTCTTCGAGAACCTCACCGCAGGGGCCGTTTTTCAACCGTTTCGGACAATTCTGAACGCAGATAAAGTGGTTCTGCGGCAAAGTGCATTTGTCACATCCCGGACATCCGGTAAGCAGTTTTTTTAAAAGGAAATCCCGGCCCGGACGCTGTTTGTCTGCTTTGGAAAAACAGAGTTTTTTCAGGCGGTAGGCGAATTTTTCCTGCCATGAGTATTCAACCGGTCCCGGATCGGTTGGCCCCGGCGGTTCAT
Source organism: Lentisphaerota bacterium (assembly GCA_015061815.1). Lineage (GTDB taxonomy): Bacteria > Verrucomicrobiota > Lentisphaeria > Victivallales > Victivallaceae > UBA1784. The sequence continues at coordinate 271,777 of SUVW01000001.1, read as the reverse complement.
CAAAAGGATACGGCCGGCGCAACACCCGGTCATAAAGATAGTAACGCCAGATGCCGCCGCCCATTTCCGCTCCGGCCTGATGCGCATTATACTCATCCAGCCAGTGTTCGAATGTCCGGAATTCCTGCAGAGCCGCCCGGATACGTGCCGCAACTGTTTGAGCTTTTCCGGGAAAATCCACTCCGGAAATCTGAACTCCGCTGTAACCCATCAGGCGGCACCCGGCACTTTGCAGTTCTATCCGGCGGTACTGGGCTGATTCAAACTGGGCCTTGCTGCCGCTTAACTCCTGGATCAGAAGTTTGCGGAAATTTTCGGTCATACGCACACCGGGGACCTTGCCGGAAATTATTTTTTCAGCTTTATCCGGAGTAAGCAGCGTAAGATGGGCGATCATCGGCAGATAGCATTGGCGGTTGAGCAGATACCAGGCCAGATTTTGATTTTGCAGCATATCCCAACCGCTTTGGGAGATGATGAATTGCGCTCCGGTTCTGATTTTGGCGGAAAGATTGTCCCATGATGCCAGAACTGTATTTTTGTGATAATGAAAGGGATTGAATTGTACTCCGGCGAAGAATTTTTCCGGCCGTCGGGAAATCAATTCCATCTGTTCGATACTGCTGCAGAAATTTCTGGCGCGGCATTCGCGCGCTGTCAAACCGGAAGCATTGCCGGTCACGGATGCGATGTTGAAAACTCCGGCATTGGCAGCAATATTCAGTTGTGCTTCAATATCATCGGCATTGCGGCCGCATCCGGAAAGGTAATAGAGATTCCGGTTGCGCAAATTTTCCGGCATCGCGGCGGCTGTTTCGGCGGCACTCCAGGGCGCACCGTAAAGGTCGGTTACCGCCAGACCGCCGCAAAGATCCTCCTGCCGGGCCATTGTTTCGGCCAATGGGATGAGCCGTTCAGCTGCCGCTTCCCGGCGCAGTTCATTTTCCGGCGCAGAAGATTCGGCAAGGAAGATGAATTTTCCCGAATCAAGTGCTTCTTTCAGCGGATTATTTCCGGTTCCCAGTGTCATATCGAGTTGAAATTCGCTCATTCCGCCTCCGGAGATTTCCGGTCAAGTATGAAAAATACCGAACCGGTGAAGTTGAAAATTATCATTAAAGCCGTTGCCATCAACTGTGCGGCAGTTGCTTCTTCCACCGGGCAGCTGCCGGCGGTAAGCAGGGCGACAGTCACAACGTCACGCGCACCGATGCCGCCGGGAAAAAGCGGCAGTAATCCGGCAATGTTGCCCAGTATCACCGTCCGGATTACAGTTGCGGCCGGAACCGATACTCCGATCCCGGATAACAGGCAGACCATCGCCGCTGCCGGCAGCAGATGGATGAGAAAGATGGAAACAGCTATCCAGAAAAAGAGTTTTTTGCGATGATTCTGAAAACTGTCGGCCGCCGTAAGTATCCGGGATATTTTGCCGGAACTTTTCCGGTCGGCAAAATCAAGCAGCTTCTTTATTCCCGGCCAAGAGGCGGCCTTGCGGTGAAACATGAGCAATATCCCGGCGGCTGTTCCGGAAACGCAGAGTGTCAGCAGTATCCACCAGATGACAGTACCGGCCAACAGACCGGATACCCCGCCGATTTCCAAGCCGGAAAACTCATTCTTCCCGGATATCAGCAACAGTGCCGCCAGAAGAAACAGCGCGATCATCCCGAGCACCCGATCCATGAATATGGAAAATATCCCCTCTGTGCGGCTGCCGGAACGGACATGGCCGGTCAGTGCCGCCATTTTGACCATATCTCCCCCGATCGCTCCTCCCGGGATCACCAGCGAAAAGAATATCCCCTGCATTGTCAGTGAAAAAGCTTGCATCCCGGACAGTCTGATATTTATCATCCGGGCAAGATCACGCCAGCGCATGGCGGACAGCCATGCCGCCAGCAGAGAACACGCTGATGCCGGCAGCAGCACCGGATAGTAAAAGCCGGTGAATGCTTTCTGCAGATCCGGAGTACAGCGGCGGCAGAGCAGAAAAAGCACCAGCAGTGCAATGCCGGTTTTGGCCAGAGTCCGGAGTGTTCCGTAAAAGATTTTTCTGTATTTGTCTGTCATACCCTGACCCTTGCTTGAAAAACGGTAATATTCCCATAATATATATGCACTTTACCGTTTTCTCAAGTGCCCGGATAATTTTTTGCCGGATATTTTCAATATCCGTCCGGATACATCCGGCCGTCAGGCTTGGTGTCCGCCGCAGGAATGACTGCCGCAGGAATGTTCGCCGCAGGAGTGGCCGTCGGCATGATGGTGGTGATCACAGTGGAAGTCATCTCTGACAGAGAGCGAACCGGTGAGGAAATTTTCTGCAACTTCCCGGACATTGCCCTGTGCTCCGCCGATAACTTTGATCCCTGCATTGCTCAAAGCATTTATCGCACCGCCTCCGATGCCGCCGCAGATAAGCAGTTCGATTTTTTCAGCGGCAAGCAAGGTCGCCAGTGCCCCGTGCCCGCAATCCCCGGATGAGATTCTCTTCTCTCCGGTGATTTGTCCGTCAGTAACTTCAAAAACAGCAAATCCCGGAGTGTGTCCGAAGTGCTGGAATACCTCTTCATTGCAGCAGGTTATCGCGATTTTCATGTTTCTTTTTCCTTTCCTTAAAATGAGGGTAATATAACCGTAAACAGCCGTAAAATCAAGGGCGCAGAAGACTTTTTTGGTAAAATTCTCTTGAATTTTCCGGAGTGTGAAGGTATATTTCAACGGGGAAAAGAGAATTTTGATATGGAAAATTATTTCTGGAACACCCAGTTGGCAAATCAACAGCAAAGGATGAATCAGCCTATGAATCAGCGTCCATTGTCCATTTATCTGGCCGGAGATCTTTTCGACAGTAAAGATATTTCCGGCAATCTTATGCTGGCCCGGGCCATTGAAGCCGGTTCCTGCGGCCGTTATGCGGTGAAACTGCCGCAGGACGGTGAGTGCGAAGTTGTGTCCCGTACTTCACAAAGTATTCGTGATGCGGATTTCGAATTGCTTTTCAACTGTGATGTGATAGTTGCCAATTTTGATGGAGATGATTTGGATTCCGGGACAGTGGTGGAGTTCTGTTTCGCTAAAATGGTGGATATGCCGGCGGTACTTTTGCGGACAGACTTCCGGGACAGCGGAGATCATACTCTGCCGGATGGTTCCCCCTGGAATCTGATGTGTTCCCATTATCCCAGGACAGTTGTACGGCATATCAATGCCATGCAGCTTTACCATGAGTGCCGGAAAGTTCCCGGGACGGCGTCTGAACTTCTTGCCGGTTATTACTCCCGGATCGCCGGAAGTGTCATAACTGCTCTTGACGAAGCAGTCAGTCAAAAATCGTGGCTTGAAGATGAGGAACTTTTCGGTCAATATTGCCGTGCTGTAAAAAGTATCGGCGGTACTTTACCGGAACTGCTGGATGAAAATGCTTTGAAGCAGATCGTCTGCCGCCGGTTATGCAAGGGATGAGTTTTTACCGGCCAGCATTCCGGAAGCAAGGGCCCAGGTAATATTGAATCCGCCGCACGGACCGGTGACGTCGAGCATCTCTCCTGCAAAGAAGAGTCCCGGGCAGATTTTGCTTTCCAGAGTGTGCGGGGAAACCTCTTTCAGACAGACTCCTCCTTTGGTGACCATCGCCTTTTCCCAGTTCTCCACTGCGCAAATCGGGAAAATGGAATTTTTCAATTTCTCTGCCAGTAACCGGGCAGATGATGCCTGCCACCGGGATATTTCCGGATCATCGCCGTCAAGCAGCATTTGTGCCACTCTTCTGGGCAGCAGAGTTGACAGCAAATTGGATATTTTCCGGGTCCCCCCGGCTTTGCGCCAGCTGTCGAAAACGGCCGATAATCCGCTTTCGCTCATCCGGGGGAGAAAGTCGATCTTCAATGGTACAGTATCCATCTTTTCCAGCAAAGCGGCCGCTGTTCCGGCCAAATCCAGTATGGCAAATGCCGAAAAACCATTGTGAGTAAAAAGCAATTCACCTTCGGTGCAGATCCCGTCGCGCCCTTTGACATTGATTTTTGCCCGGCAGTCGGGGATGGATATTCCGGCACATTCCCGGATTTTCTGATCGTTGCAGATAACTCCGGTCATTGCCGGATACAGAGGGGTTATCCGGTGACCGCAGCCCCGGGCAAGATCATATCCGGTCATGCTTCCGCCCAGAGCCGGATATCCTCTGCCGCCGCAAGCGCAGATGACTTTGCCGGCAGAAAAAATCCCCCGGTCAGTGATGACCTGCCACTTTTCCCCCGGCCGCAATGAGTTCACCCGGGTGCCGCAGAGTATTTTCCCCCCGCGCCGGAGTATCCCGGATGTGAATAACTCCAGCACATCCCGCGCTTTACCGGTATTGGGAAAGTAGTGAAAACCATCGGTAAGTTCCAAAGGCAGATCGCGGGTGCGAAAAAAATCCAGCAGTTTGCGGCCGTGAAATTCTGACAATGCCGGTAATAAAAAACGCCAGTTGCGGCCGAAGCGGGATGCAAACTCCTCAAGCGGCAGGATATTCGATACATTGCATCTGCCGCCTCCTGAAGCGAGCAGTTTCGAACCGGGCGACGGCATCTTTTCCAGTATCAAAACTTTTTTCCCGGAATCTGCAGCCGCAAATCCGGCAGCCAGTCCTGCCGGACCGGAACCGATGATGATGATATCGCAATTCATAAAAATTGTTGCTGTCCTGTTTTGGGTGATGCGGATATGCCGGCTGAATATGGCGGATTTTTTCAAAAATCTGCCTTTATGTTTTGCCGCGCCGCTACAAGTACTATAATATAGGCCGCAACGGCGGAAAAAGCAAGAAATCTTAATGGAAAATTGGTAAAACCCGGAACGGTGTGATATATTAGGTGCCATTATGAAATCTGTGAAAAGTTACAAATCGACTGTTGCGGCATGTTATACTGCCAATTTTATCGGGGCATTGGTGATAAATCTGACTCCGGTGCTTTTTGTGCCTCTGAAACTGATGTACGATTTGAATTACACCCAATTCGGCATCCTGCTGGCGGTAAATTATTGCACTCAAGTGGCGGCTGATCTGATTTTCAGTGCGCCGGTGGATCGTTTCGGCAGCCGTCCTTTTGCTGTACTGGCTCCATTATTCACCATTTCCGGTTATGCTTTATTTGCCATTTCTCCGCTGCTGTGGAAAGATCCATTTGCCGGTTTCGTCGCCGGGACAGTGCTTTTTTCCGCCACCGGCGGGATGTTGGAAGTGCTTTTGAATGTGATAATCAACGGTATTCCGGGCAAGGAAAAAGAGTCGCTGTTGAGTGTACTGCACAGTTTTTATGCCTGGGGAACTTTGGCGGTGGTGCTGCTGACAACTCTGGCTCTCCGGCTTTTCGGGGTTGACAAGTGGCAGTGGATCGTGGCGGCGTGGGCGATTCTGCCGGTGATAAACACTATTCAATTTGCCACTTGCACCATGCCTGAAGAGGTGGAGGACAGTTCAAAGATCAGCAACCGCAAGCTGATGAGTTCCAAAATGTTTTATTTATTGATCGCAACCATTGTCTGCGGCGGGATGAGTGAAGTGACCATTTCACTCTGGATATCTCCTTTCCTGGAACGGGCGGCGAATTTCCCGAAAGTGATCGGGGATGTTGCCGGAGTCTGTCTGGCGGCATGCATGCTGGGCAGCGGCCGGCTGCTTTACGGGTTGTACGGGCAGAAGTGGGATATCGGTAAATTGATGATAATCGGCAGTGCGATATCGTTTTTCTGTTATTTGCTGGCGGCATTGTCACCGCTGCCGGCATTATCTTTGGCCGGTTGTGTATTGGCAACTCTGGGGGCAAGTCTGCTCTGGCCGGGAACGGTGGTATTGGCGGCCCGGCAATTTCCCGGGGCCGGAGCGTGGCTGTTTGCGATGCTGGCATTCGGCGGGGATTCCGGGGCGGCGGCCGGGCCGTTTCTGGTGGGAGTGATTTCCGATCATGCCGGTGATATACCGCTTTTGTCAAAATTGTATCAAGCCGGTTCGTTGAGTCTGGAGCAATTCAATTTGCGTGCGGGAATGGGGTTCGCGGCACTTTTTCCGCTGTTGACTTTCGGGTTGCTTTTGAGCTGCCGTCATTACGGGGCAAAACAGGAAGAAGTTATAAAAGATACTGATTTATAGTTTGTTGCAAGAAATTGTTTTCTTCAGGTGTCAGTGTGCGTCCACTGCCGGAAACGGCTTCGAAAAGCAGACGGAAATTATCCGGCAGCGGAGTATTGATCGTAAGGGTATCACGTAAGAAGCGTTCGACTTTTTCCCGGCGGGAAAGCTGCTGCTGCAGCAGGTGCAATTTTTGGGCGAAGCGTTTTTCTGCCTCTCCCCCGCTTTCGCCGAAACCGGAAACAAGACCTGCCATTTCTCCCAAAAGCTGTTTTTCCTGAATGGAGAGCATTTTGCCCAACCGGATGAAGCCGGTTGCGAATTGTCCTTTTAAGGCGTTTCTGTTCTTACGGGGCGGGGCCATCGTCGCAGCGAAATCCTGCCATGCAGTTATCTCTTTGAAGTTACCGGTGGATTCACCATTTTCATCAACTTCTGTAACGAAAATATGTTCCAGTTCAGCCAGCCGTTCTCTTGCCGTTTTTACCGGCATCGGGTGATGCTGATTCCACAGCAGCGTTTCGGAATCATCTGCCAGAGAATTTGCCGCTTCACCGGCGGATGAAAACAGCGCGATGAAATAATCCGTTTTCCCCCCGCTGCTTCCCTGGAAAAGTTCTTTGATCCTGCCGTTGCGGGCAGTGATATGCAGCAATATCCGCGCCTGTTCGGCAAAAAATTCTCTCATGACCGGATCTTCGGGGATGCCTTTTTGACACATGATCCGGAAATCCGGGATATTCCCGGTGTGGCCGGCGATTGCTGAAAGCAGTTCGAAATTACGGTTGGCAGTCAGATATTGTCCGGATGCAGCTCCGGCGGCAATTTCTGCATCGATGCCGCAAACTATCCACTCCGGCAGTCCCGGAGAATCTGCAGAAAAACGGCTGTTGAATCTTGCTGCGGCCAATGCACTGTATACTTTGCGGCGCATAGAGATGTCTTCCAGCCATTTTTGAGCGTTCCCGGGCAGGTAGAGGCGGTTTTTGCCGTAAAATCCGTACCGGTCGTCCCGGTTGCAGACAATGGTTATCCTTTCCGGCATGCGGGATACTCCGGCAGTGCGGGCGTAACGGTCAAGCTGGCGCAGGACGGAGCGCAGGAACTGATGGTCAAAATCCGAACTGGCATCGGATAATTCCATCCCCGGAACCAATACTCCGGCACCCGGCAGTAATGGGGCAAACAGCAGGGTGAGGATAAAAAATATTGAAATTATTTTGTTCAAAGGGCGGTTCACGGTTGTTTTTTTCCTGTTAAGAGTGTAAATTTTGTCATGAAGCAATATTTTTCAAAGATCATTAACAACTGTTATTTAAAATAGCTTCGGAAACGGATAAAAACAAATGACAAAAAGATCAAAAACTAAATTTTATCCCGTTGCAATGACCATCGCCGGCAGTGATTCCGGCGGCGGAGCCGGGATCGCCGCAGATTTGCGTACATTCAATGCTCTCGGAGTATTCGGCACTTGCGCGATAACTGCGGTCACCAGCCAGAATCCGGCAGCTGTCCGGCGGATCGATGCATTGGATGCCGGGGCGGTCACCGCCCAGATCGATGCGGTGTGCGAAAAAATCGCCGTCAAATACGTGAAAACCGGTATGCTTTATTCTTCTGCGGTCATTTCAGCGGTCGCCGGAGCGGTGAAAAAACATGATTTCATACTGGTTTGCGACCCGTTGATGGTATCCACCAGCGGGCATAAACTGCTGCAGGATGAGGCGATCGAAACGGTGAAAAGCGAACTGCTGCCGCTGGCTTCGTGGATAACGCCGAATATTCCGGAGGCCGAATTGCTTACCGGCTGCCGGATATCCGGTGTCGCTGATATGCTGACTGCCGCCGGAAAGTTGAGCGAACAGTACCCGGGAGCCATCTGGTTGAAAGGAGGTCATCTTTCCGGAAATGCCGGAGTGGATGTTATCATACGTGACGGCCGCAAATATATAATATCCGCGCCGGAACTTCCTCTGCCTCCATTTGCTTCTCACGGTACCGGATGTACCCTTTCGGCAGCATTGACAGCCATGCTGCCGCTGGATCTCTCCTGGAAACAGGCCGTGTGCGGCAGCAAAGCTTTTGTTTACGGTTCACTGGCACAGACGGTGGAGATCGGGCCGGGGGTGAATGCCATGTATCCGCCGCTGGATGATTACAGCAGTATGATAAAACTTGAAGCGCAGGATGATTGAGTATGCGGCGATCATTTATTGCTGTATTGGCCGTGCTGCTGATACCGGCGGCATTGGATGCCGCCGGTATCCGGCAGAAAAAAATCAAAAGCCAGCCATTCTGCAATTTTTATGACTTGATGACCGGAAATAAATTCCGCACAGTTCTGCAGGATAAGCAAAGTTCGGCTTACGGACGGGGATTTTCTTCGGTATTCACCCGTTCCCAGCGGCGGATGCTCTGCAATAATATAAAAATAGAGTTGCTTGTCCCGCCGGTTTATGAGGGACGCCAGATGTGGCTGGGGACGGTCGATTGGTACAAAACTTTGCGCCCGGTGTTTTATCCGGCGACAGTTTCCCGGCGGAAAATATCATCAGTTATGATCGATATGGGACACGGCGGCAATGATCCGGGGGCATTGGGAGCTTTTTCCAAAGAGAAAAATATCACTCTGCGCGTGGGGAAAAGAGTCGGACAGCTGCTTGAAGCTTGCGGGTACAAGGTAAAATATACCCGGACAACGGATGTGCAGGTCAACCTTAACCGGATCGGAACTCTGCAGCGGCAAAGCGGCAGTGATCTTTTTGTTTCCATCCATGTCAATTCTGCTGCCGACAAGAGTATTTCCGGGATCGAAACTTATTGTCTTACCCCGTCCGGATGTGCTTCAAGCAATGGCGGAAAGGCGTCGTCAACAGTATATCGCGGCAATCAGCAGGATGCCGCCAATATGCTTCTGGCGTGGAATATACAGAAGTCGCTTCTTGCCCGCACCCGGGCGGTCGACCGGGGGATCAAGCGGGCGCGATTTGCGGTTTTGCGGGATATTGATGCTCCCGGGGTGCTGGTGGAAATCGGTTTTATCAGCAACCGTAAGGAAGAGCGTTTGCTCAATGATCCGGAATATATCGACAGGATCGCTTACGGGATCGTGGATGGGATCATCGGTTTTGGACGGAGTGCAAAACCCCGGTGATGATTTGACAAAATTCTCCGGAAGAACTATATTAAAAGCAGTCCTGTTGCTGTAAAGAACAATAATGATTGGAATTTTATGAAAAAAAGCCGTGTACGCAGACTTTATCTGGCCGATTATCTGATAACTCCTGACCACATCATCCACAATGGCGGAGTGCTGTGTGAAAATGACAAGATCATTGCTGTCGGCGGAGTTTCCGGATTTGCCATCAATGAAGAACTTGAATTGTTCAATTTTGAGAATGCTTATATAACTCCGGGATTTATTGATACGCATATACATGGAGCCGGCGGGTGTGATTGTTCCCGGCTGCGGCATTCGGATAATGGTCTGTCGGCGATGAGTTCCATTCTCGGGCGCAAGGGTGCAACCGGTTTTTTCCCGACAGTGGTTGCGGATGAACCGGCGGCGATGATCGATAATTTGCGCGAACTTGCTTCGGCCATGAAGCAGCCTCTGCCCGGAGCTGATGCCGTCGGGATAAATATCGAAGGACCGTTTCTCAATCCGGAAAAATCCGGGGCCCAACCCCGGCAGATGCTGCAGAAAATAGATTTGAAACTGGCCAATGATCTGATCGATGCCGGAGAAGGTCTGGTCAAGGTGATGACCTTTGCCCCGGAATTGGAGAATGCGGATAAACTTATCGAATTGCTTATCTCACGCGGAGTTATAGCTTCGATGGGACACAGTTTGGCCGGTGAAGCGGAAACCTTGCGGGCGATCGATGCCGGAGCGAATCACTGTACTCACCTCTTTAACGGTATGAATCCGCTTCATCAGCGCAATGTCGGTCTGCCCGGGATCGTTTTGACCGATGACCGGGTGACGGTGGAATTGATCATTGACGGCCGTCATGTTCACTCGCGTATGGTCGATCTGGCCTGCCGCTGTAAAACGTTGCGGCAGATAATCGGTATCAGTGACGGGACGATGGCCAGCGGCATGCCCGATGGTTCGTATCATATCGGGCCGTCAGAAATTATTGTTAAAAATGGATTTTCCCAGAGTTCGGCTGGCAAGCTGGCCGGGACGACGACGATGCTTGATTCCGGGTGGCACAGTTTGATGAGCTGCGGCCATCTGTCGGAAACCAAGGCGGCCCAGGCGGTCACCAGAAATCCTGCCGAACACTTTTCTCTGTATGACCGGGGACAGCTGCTGCCCGGGTTGCAGGCGGATCTGGCGATTTTTGAACGGCACAGCAACCGGCCGCTGATGACGGTCAGGCGCGGGGAAATCATTTCGCAGGCACAGGAGCAGAATGGATTATGAGCAGTGATTATGTGCTTTTAGACAGCGGAAATTTGAAAAAACTTGAACAGGTGGGCCCTTACCGGCTGATCCGTCCGGCGTTGAATGCTTTCTGGCGGCCGTCGCTGCCGGAAACTGAATGGCGCGCGGCGGATGCTGAATTTGTCCGGGACAGTTCCGGTCACGGGAAATGGCGCAACCGGGAAAGGATACCGGATGTGTGGCAGGCGCACTGGGGCGGGGTGAATATGCAGATCAAACCGACAAATTTCGGGCATCTGGGGTTTTTCGCTGAACAATTCCGCAACTGGCAGTTTTTCCGGGAAAATTGCCGGAATATGGATACCTTGAACCTCTTTGCATATTCCGGTCTGGGGTCGATTTCGATGGCGGCGGGGGGAGCCAGAGTGTGCCATCTGGATGCCGCGAAAGGGATGATCGAATGGGGCAGAGAGAATCTGACGTTGAATCCGGAAGTGCCGTCAACGGTGCGATGGATCGCCGATGATGTTAATAAATTCGTCAACCGGGAACTGCGCCGGGGCAACCGGTATGATCTGGTGGCTCTTGATCCGCCGACATTCGGGCGGGGGACATCGGGGCAGCTCTGGAAGATCGAAAGCGATTTGCCGCAGCTGCTGCGTAATTGTCTGGCATTGCGCAAGGATGATCGTGAATTCAGGATCGTTTTGAGCTGTCATTCACCGGGATTTTCACTGCTGGTGCTGGAAAGAATGGTCAGAGAAGTGGCGGGACGGAGCGCGGAAGTTATTGCCGATGAAATGTTTATCCCGGAAAGCACGGGGAAAAAGCTTCCCTCCGGGATCGGACTGCATTGTGTGGTCAGGTAAAATTTTTTCATTTGATACAAAAGCGTATTATAAAACAAGCGTTATACTGAAAATTGTATAGTTAGTGATGCGTTTTTGTTGGATTTGTGAAAAAATTTTGCAAAACGTGTTTGCTTTTTTTCTTTAGCGATGATATACTATTCAAAGACCCGGAATCTGCCGGAACCGTCGGGAACAGAGCCCGGACGGCGAGGGTGCCGTGCATCCGCAGGGGGATTTCCCGGAGAAAGAATGGAGGTCAACATGGCTATTGACAAAAAACATTACACCGGCGGCAATACCGAGGGAGGTATTACCAGCAGTTACGCCACTGATGACGGCGTGAAACTGAAAGTTCCGTACTCCTTCATGGGCAGTATCTATGATGAAGCCGAGGAGCAGGCGGCGTTGGCGGCGATGAAGCAGGATACGCTGACGATGGGGCCGAAAACCCAGGAATTCCAGACCAAATTTGCGCAGAAGCACGGCACGAAATATGCTTATGCGTGTTCCAACTGCACCACTGGTATGCATGTGGTCACGCAGCTGTTCGACATCAAGCCGGGCGATGAAGTGATCGTCACCCCGAATACTTTTGTGGCGACGAGTCTGGTGATTCTGAAAGAGGGTGGTATTCCGGTGTTTGCGGATATTGATCCGCGCACATTCAACATTGATCCGGAAGATGTTGAACGCAAGATCACAAAGAAGACCAAAGCGATCTATGTGGTTCACTATGCCGGTTTGATGGTGGACATGGATCCGATCATGGAAATTGCGCGCAAGCATGGTTTGAAAGTTCTTGAAGACTGTGCGCATGCCACCGGTTCATCTTACAAGGGCCGCATGGCCGGTTCCATCGGTGATGCCGGTGCATTCAGTTTCCACAGTTTGAAAAACATCACCACCTGCGGTGAAGGCGGTATGATCACCACCAACAACGATGAATATGCCAAAGGCATTCAGAATCTCCGCTGTATGAGCAATCAGCCGCAGAGCTGGAATGATCAGCTGGCGGACATCAACAATCCGGTCTGGAACTTCGGCAGGATCACCTGCAAAAAGAGTGATCCGATCGAATACTGGCTGCCGGCGCACTTTGATGTGATCCCCTGGAATGGACACTGGGGCAGCAACTACCGGATGAATGAGATCCAGGCGGCGGTCGGCTGCTGTCAGTTGGACAAACTGGATATGCTGATCAACAAGCGGCGTGAGATCGCGCACAAGATCACTGCGGGGATTCAGGATATTGAGGGTATCGAGGCGGTTTACGAACCGGAAGATTGCTACCACAGCTTCCACCTCTACACGGTTTGTGTTGATGAGAAGAAGCTGGGCGGCAGCCGTGATGAATTCATGCGGGTGCTGTATGAGGAAGAGGGGGTACAGGGCATTCTGCACTACCAGCCGACCTTCCACTTTACCGGTCTGAAACGGATGGGTTATGATCCGGATCAGTGTCCGAAGGCCAGTGAATTTTTCTACAAACGCGAGCTGAATATTCCGATGCATCCGCGTTTGACCGAGCAGAATATTGCTGATACCATTGAAGGTATCAAAAATGCTGCGGCGAAAGTTCGCAAACGTCATAACAAGGCATGATTTTTGCGGGAATTGCCTGAACGGCAAAAAAAAAGAGCCGCCGGAAGAAAATTCCGGCGGTTTTTTTTGTAAAAAAGCTTGATTTTTTGAAAAAGTGTGCTAACTTATATTAGATTAGATGTATAGTCTGATTGTGTATACATGACGAAGCTCAACAGAAAAGGAACAAAAAATGAGCGAGAAAAAAGAGATTTTTGCAGACGGGATCGGTCAGATCCACTTCGCCGGCGGCATGGTTCGCTATGATTTCGTCACTTTGCAGCCGACTGAAGACGGCAAAGCTCCGGAGACCCAGAGCAATGTTCGTATTGTCATGCCTCCGCAGGGATTTCTGGCGGCTTTCAACAGCATGCAGCAGCTGATCGACAAACTTCTGGAAGCCGGAGTGCTGCAGAAGAATGAAGCGGCGAAAGCGGCGAAGAAGTAAGTTCTGAAAAACTCTGTTTAAGATCATTCTGATCGGGGAACGCGAAGATGTTGAATATGGAAAAAGGCCAATACTTCTATGATGGAGCGCGGGAGGGCGTGAGCCTGTCGGTGTATCCGTCTTGTGTTGTGTTGGCGGATGAAACATCTTTGAGTTTTGATGTTCCGGCTTCGGAGATGCCGGCGGGGGTGGTTTGCACTGTTGCCGGTGGTGAAGCCGGGGCATATATCTGGAATGCTCCGGAGAGTCGGAAATTTGCTGAAATATTCATTACGGTGACGGCGGCGGCGAAGAGGGCGTGCTGTGCTGCGAAGCGGTTTATCTGCGGGGTGGTACGGAGTTTGAAAATGTCCTTGAGCATCCGTCGTCCGTCATGTTTGAGGCTGTGAGACAAGATGGATAAATTCAGCAAAGAGATAATGAGGAACATGAACAGTTGCGGAGAATGGGCCGGGGTTGGCCGTTGTACCGCGATTGTTCCTGTTCCTTTTTTTGTTCCGGAGAGGCGGCGGTCAGATGATCTGGAAGCGGGGGGCAGCCGCATTATATAATATATAGTTATAAGGCGGCGTTGGATCGGATAACAATAAATTTTGAAATAAACCAACTAACCAACAATTAACAAAAGGAAGAAAATGTTATGAGTATGTACAAAAACATTTTCGTGAACGAGGAAGCGGAGAACTCCGTATCCGTTCAAATCCAGGGCATCGACGGGAGTATCTCCAATTTTGGAGAAGGCTTTACCAGTGTCGAAGCGGCTCTGGCGGGGGTGAAAGCCCAACACAGTAACGCGGTCATCCGCGTGGTATCCGGCAAATATGACGGATACAAAGTGGTCACAGACGGTGTGGAAAGTGAGCCGGTCAAAGTCGTGAGTGTCGATTTCGGCGGTGGTGACATGGTCACTGCCGGTGGCGAAACCATGTCGGTGGCGGCTGCCGGTTTTGAAGTTTCCGAACAGCTGCAGGTCATTGGGGATTTGAATGACCGCAATGCGGCCAACGGTACGGTTTATGTGCTGGCCGGAGAAGATGTTGCTGCATCGCAGGCGATTCTGGTCGGAAGCGGGGTGGCTGATTATGTTGCCGGTCAGAGTGCGGATGCGGTTTACGGAAACGATGTTTCCGAGATCATTACGCTGATTACCGGCGTGAATGACAATGCCAATGTTTCCATTACTGAAAACATTCAGGTCAGTGCGGATAAAACTATCACTGTCGGAACCAATGGCGATTATACGTCTATGGAAGCGGCATTGGCGGCGGCGGCCGATGATTCAAGCATTACAAAAATCGAAGTTTTGAATGACATCACTGAAACGGTTTCCTCTAAAGGAGAAGTCTACGACATCACCCAGAAATTGACCATTGCTTCCACTGAAGGAAAGAATTTCAAGGTTGAGTTGAGCCGTACTGATGGCAGCACTTTCTCCGTCTATCAGATGGGCAACAATTCATCGGTTACGATCGACGATAATCTCACGATCACCGGTTTGGATATTGTGGCCAATGGTTTTGCCACCAGTGGTAACAACCTGTATATCAACGGTGATATTTCCGCTTTGAGTCTGAAACAGTGGACAAGCAACGGTGAGATCGTTGTCAGCGAAACCGGTAAAGTCACTCTCGGCTATGGTGACGGACAGTTTGACATGGCTTACGGCAACGGTTCCGTTACGGTCAATGGTACCGGTGACAAGAGCGAGGCCCAGTTCAAAGCCGGTTACTCCGGTACCCGCGGCAACGGCAATACGTTGAATTTGAAAGACACTTACTTTGAAGCCGGTGCGTGGTTCAATATCAATGGTTCCAATGGTACGATCAATGCTGATAATTCACTGCTGAAAGTTTCCGGCGGCGATGGAGCAGGTTCTCTGACCGTTAACAGCAGCGGCAACGTGATCAATATGGAAAACGGCAGTGAATTGAATGTTGGCAACGTCACTCTCGGTGCCGGAAATACGATCAATATTGACGGTTCCCAAGCCACGATCAAAAACCTGGTCCATAATGGTACATTCACGGTTTCCGGCGAAAGCACGCTGAATATTGGCTCGATTACCTCTGACTTGGAGGATGGTAACGAACTTCAACTGCTTGACGGTGCGGTATTGAAAGATTCCACGATCAACGGCGGAACAGTTGCTCTGGAAGGAACTGCCACGATCAAAGGTGCCAATAAGGTCGGTACTCTTGCAGTCAGCGGTTACAATCATAATCTTATTATCGGTACTGACGGCAGTCTGATCGCAGACGGCAGCGGCCGTACCACTTTGAGTTATGGCAGCGTGATCGATGTTGACGGCACGATCGCCGCCGGAGCCGCCAAGAGTGCGGATAAGACGGCACTGACCAAATCTCTGGATATTGTCGCCGGATTATCTTTCAACGGCAACGGTACTTCCAATGGTCAGGATGCCACGCTGGATGTGGATAACGCCTATGTTTCCTTTGGTTCATCCACTTCCAAAAACAGCGGTGCCACCGGCAACTTTGTGTGGGATTTCAACAACAGTATTGTTGACTTTACCAAAGATTTCCAGACTGCCGCTTCCACGGTTGACGGATTGGATCCGCACTTCACTTTGAATATCAAAGACAGTGTTTTCAATGTTGCTGATCGTTTTGCTTTCAATCATGAAAACAGTGTTGCTGTGGTTGATAATTCCAACGTTGTCATTGATGATAAATTCAGAAATGCCGGAACTTTCACTTTGCAGAATGGTTCTGTAATGAGTGTCGGCGGCAATGCCGATGGTTCTGCATACACAAAGTCCGGAAACTTCGGCACTTTGAATATCAACAGCGGTTCCTCGTTGACTCATTTTTCAACTTCTGCCTATCCCCTCTACAATGCCGGTACTGTTTCGGTCAATTCCGGTACATTTGAAGCTGACTACGTGAAAAACGAAGGTTCTTTCACTGTCAGCGGCGAAAGCACGCTGAAAATCGACAGTGTTACCAATACCGATGATGATGCCACACGCATTCAGATTGCCGATGGTACAACTCTGGTTGACTCCAACGTCGGCGGTTATATCAATCTGCATGGCAGTCTTACTGTAAAAGACGGTTTGACTGTTGACAAACTCCGAGCCGGATATGGTGTTGATTCTCCGATCAGCTCCGTGATCGCCGGTGATAAAATTACCGTTACCGGATCAGGTAATTTGCAGAATGGTACTTATACCATCAATGCGGATATGGATATTGCCAAAAATATCTACTTTGAAAATGGTAAATTTACCATCAATTCTGATCTGACTGGCGGTGCTACTCCGGGTGAAGCAAACGGTGCTTTCTGGATCAACGGCGAGGTTATCCTGAATGACGGGGCTTCTATGATTGCCACCAATGGCGGTAACATTACCTTTAACTATCAGAATGCTTCTTTGACGGTCAATACCGGTGCGGTGGTCAGCGTTTTTGATATTTACGGTAATCCGGGCAGTACATACGGCAAAGATGCGGTTTTGAACATCAGCGGTGAAGTTACAGCTTCTCATGTTGTATCAAATCTCAAAGAACTCAATATCACAAATGGTTCTTTGAAGGTTGAATATCTCAAGGATATCACTGCGATCAATCTGAGCGTTACCGATGACAAACTTGCCTCTCTGGGCAAAGATTCCTATGTCATGGTTGAACAGACCACCAGTAACGGTCATCCGTATGAGTTTGATCTTTCCGGTGTCGGCGTCACCTATAAAGGTGAAACCTACTATGTCGGTGACTCCATTACTGTCGGCGATGTTATTTACAACGTGGTCGCCGGTGACGGCAACGATATCGCCATTCAGGCTGAAGCCAAAACAGTGGTCATTGATTCCACTCTTACGAGCAACGGATTCAACAAATTCGCCCAGGCCGGTGAGTTCTTTGAACTGCATGATACTTATGCTGAACGTATTCAGGGTGCTCCGGAAAAGATCGTGATCAATGGCGAAAATGTTCTGGAAACCAGCGAATCCAAGTATTTCTTCCATACTGACAGTGATATTACCATCTCTGCCGGTACTGAAAATGCTCTGCTCGATGTAAGTAAAGCCAAAAGTTTCTACTTCATGGATACGATCGTTCCCAATGGAACTTCACCGGATGAAGCCGATTACAGCGACATTGCCACCATTACTTTGGAAAAAGGGGTCACACTCAAAGGCGGCAATCTGATTCGGCTCGGTCAGGCGATTGACGACGATGATTTGGATGACGCCGGCAATGTCACCCGTGACGGCGGAGCTGCACACATGATCGTTAAAGACGGTGCGATGATCACCGGACAGGATCTGTATGTCAGCAGTTACTCCAAACTTGATGTTGAAGCCGGTGGTAAGATCATAACCGGTATCGGTATCGATCAGGGTACGGTCATCCGTGCCGGTGGTGAAATCAATGTGACCGGTAACGGTGATGGCACTGTTCAGTGGCAGCAGAATGACAGATCCTGGGTTTCTCTGCAGGGTGGTACGATCAATCTTACGGATACTGCTGTTAAATGGAATACTGTTGGTATCAGCAGCGACAGCAATGCCCTGAAAGAGGAAACCCATGCGGCAATCAATGTCAAGAACTCTACTGTCAATGCCGGTGGAGTAACTGTCGGAGCCAATTCCCTGGTCGATTTGGATAATGCTGTATTTTCAGCCAGTTCTGTTTCCAACGCCGGTGAAATCAACATCACTGATTCCACTTTCAAAGCGGGAAAAGTTGACAACGACAATCTGTTTTATATCGACGGCGAAAGCACCGTGCAAATCGATGATGCCACCGGTACCAGCTACGCTTTCCGCGTTAAAGATGGTGCTACTTTGAATGATTCCTACATCAAAGCCAAAGATAACGCCACTCTCCGTATGCTCGGCAGCATGACGGTCAATGGTGGATTGAGTGCCGCTTACCTGCAGGGAGCTTCGGCTGGAAAAGATGGTGTCGGCGGAACATTCAAAATCGCCGATGATTCTACGGTTAATGTCTCTTACGGCGTGGACTTTTCCAACAATTACACGCTTGATGGCGGCAAGATCGTTTTGAGCGGTGGTGATGCCACAGGCGCTGTTTGGGGATTCGTCTTCCAGAATGGTACTTTTGATATCAACACGGATATTGAAATCAATGGCGGCGGAAAAACTGCACCGCTTCACTTCACCAACGCCAATGCGGTTGTCAGATCAGACATCTCTCAAAGCAATTCCGGCGGCGAAGTGATCTATCTGAAAAACAGTGCCGTCGAAGTAAAAGGCGGTTCGCTTACCTCCAGTGCCGGTCTTCACGTCAATAAAAACAGCAGTCTGGTGGTTGATGGCGGCAGTATCAACAGCAGTATCGTCAACAGCGGTGTGATCTATGTCACCAACGGCAGTACGCTTGAAGATATTAAGATCTCCGGTGCTGGCGAAACTGGATATGTCCGTGCCGAAAATGCTGTTTTGAGCAATCTTACCGTAAGCGGTCAGGAAACTTACACCGTTAACACTGACTTTAATGGCGGTACTTACACCGGAAAGGTGTATACCGGTTATGGTTTGGTCGATGGCGAGTGGTCACGGGTCACTGATTCTGAAACCACCATTACCGGCACGGTCGATGCCAGCAGTGTCTACTGGCAGAATTACGGCAAACTTACGATCGCCGAGGGTGCTGAACTCAAAACCATATACTTCTCGGAAGGAAGCAGACAGGTATTGACTGTTAACGGTACGATCTCTGCCGGAACTTTCCGCGGGTACAATGGTGTTGTCAGCGAAACCGGAAAGATCAATGCTCAAGCCGCTGTCCAGTTCTATGGAAATCCCGATACCAAGCGGCAGTATGATGTCAACGGTGAAATTGTCGTAACTCACGATATTGCTTATGCTCATAACATCGTCGTCGGCTTCGATACCGCCAAACAGTGGTATGGTGACGGCCCCAATGATTACTGGAACATCGGCGGCGCCAATACCGAAGTCAATGTTTCCGGCGAAAAAGCCAAACTGCAGATCGCTGCCGGAAAAGCCGGAAAAGGTACTGCAATAATCCACGTTGACGAAGAAGGAACCAGAGCCACTCTGAATATTTCAGATAAAGCCCAGTTCCTTATCGATGGCAAAGTTATCAACAACGGTAATCTGAATATTGCCAATAATGCGGTCGCAGATATTACCGGCAATGTCACCAACAGCGGTTCGATCACCGTTGATGCCAGCAGCAGTTTCAGTGCAGCTTCCATCGTCAATAACGGTACTTTCAACAGTGACAATGCCGGTGAAATGATCGTGCTGGGCGATATGACTGTAACCGGTAATATCCAAACCACCGATTTGACCCTCGCTTACGGCGCGGCGTTGAGTGCCGGAAGTATCACCGTTACCAACCTCACGTTGACCATCGGCAGTACTCTCACCCTCGGTGATGGTGATTCCACTGCAAACAGCATCACTGTCGTCGGTGATTTCAATCCTGAAAACGCCGAATTCATCCTCGTGGCGACCAACTTCGACAAAATCACCGGTCATAACGGCACCATCTTCTATGATAAAGATGCTGACGGTATTGTCGATGACGGCGAAGAGTACACCATCGATGAAGCCGGTGCCGGAAATATCATCTTCAAGCAGGATGAAAAAGGCAACCTTATCGCCAAAGTCGAAAACGCCAAAGTCGAAGCCATTTACATCGGCGATTTGAATGGCGCACAAACTGGTGACAAAATCACCGTTACTGACTCCGAAGGCAACAAAGCCACCTTCACCGTTGGAACGGATGCTTTCGCCAGCGTGAGCGATGTCGCCGGTGTTGATCTTTCCCAGCTTGAGGAAGTTCATCTCGGTACCGGTGACCATGTCGACCAGATCAGCGGCAACAGTCAATTCGACAATGTCACTGATATCATTATTGACAAAACTGCCGAGATCAGAGATGCCAATGGTGATCACGATGCCGACTTCGGCTTCCGCGATCTGAATATTGACAACGCCGGTCACCTCGAAGCCAATATCAAAACTACCGGCAATATCGATATGATCAACTCCTCCCGCAATACCTATTACGGTTCAATGGAGGCCAATGACTATATTCTGGATAATACCGGTGTCTACGGCGACAAAACCGGAAATGTCCAGAGCACGATCACTGCCAATGACGTAAAAATCAGCCAGTCGGCCGATGCGGAACTCTGGCATACCACCATCACCGCCAATAACGGTGGTTCAGTGCTGCTGGATAATGGTATTTACAACAGTGTCGATGTCAATGCCAATACTCTGAATTTGAGCAATGTCAGCGAATTGACCCTCGATGCCGATTCAGTCATCACCGACAATATCAACCTCGGTGTCGATGCCAACAATGGTGACAAGACCGAGCAGGCCGCCAAACTGACTTTGAAAGGTGCTACTGTCAATCAGGTCACCGGCGGTGAAGATGCTTCCGGCAATGCCACCGGCGAAGTTATCTTCGACGGTTCACAGCTGCAGAATACCACCATCGAAGACGTTGACAAAGTTGTTCTTGATTCCGGCAGCCACAGCTTCGGCACTGCCGCCGACGGCAGAGAGTACTACATGAACAACCTCGAAATCGGCGATGCCACATTCGAATGGGGTTACTCCGAGGCTGAGAAAATGGCCTACAACGTCGGTACTACGCCGAATAACGATCAGGACATGATCAAAGTCACCAACACCGACGACAATGCCAAACTGGTATTCAGTCAGAGTGGTGAATACAAACTCGGCAACTTCGATGTCAGCGGTTTCGGTGCCGATGTCACTGTCAACAACGGTGCAACCATCATTCTTGAGCAGGATACCGATTATTTCGCCGCCGATGCCGACCTGACGGTCGACGGAGCAGTCAACCTCAAAGGTTCTGATAAATCCGTTGCGTGGGACTTCGACGGAGCAGGCGCGATCAATGTCAATGCCAACCACGACTTCACCGCCGCTGAAGCTTTGAATGGCTTTACCGGTACGGTCACGGTTGCCAATGAAAAAGCATTGACCCTCTCCGGTGTCAACAGCACCACTGCGCTCTTCGCAGGTCCCGGAAATATCGTTGCCAGTGCCGACCTGACTTTGAATAACACCACTGCCGCCCAGCTGGATGGATTTAACGGTGATATCAAAGCCGACGGCGCAACGGTCACGATCAACAGCAGCAACAATACTTCCGCCACTTTCAGCGGTGCCGGAATAGTTGATGTGCAGGCCGAGCAGACCTTGAATGCCGCCGGAGCTCTCAATGAGCTTTCCGGAACTTTGAACAACGTTTCGACCATCACCCTGAAGGCCGAAAATACGGTTCAGGCCACTCTGACCGGAAACGGTTCGATCGTGGCCCAGGCCGATCAGAGCTTCACCGGTGATGTCAGTGCGTATACCGGTTCTTACACCGCCGAAGCGGGCAAAACGGTCACTTACACCGACACCAGCACGCTGTCCGATACGATGAACCTCAACGGCAATGGTACTTTCAACATCAGTGGACGCACCACCGCCGCCGAAATCACCATCAACAGCGATGACAACGCGACCAATTTGGAGATTTTCAATAATCAGGTCACGCTCGACACCGGTAAATTCGGTTCTATCGATGGCGAAGCCGGTGCGGTCATCGTCGATGGCACCATTACCGCCGGAGATGTGGATGTGGCTGATGTCAAGGTCAATGCTGACAAATCTCTCAATGCTGCAAGTGTCAGCGCAACCGATCTGGTTGTCAAAGGCGAGGTCACGGCCGGAAGCATCAATGTGGGTAACGGTAACATTTCCATCTATGTCAATACCGAAGCGAAAATCACGGTCAACGGAATAAATAACTTCAGCAGTGCCAATATCACCATTTATAATGATACAGCTGATTTCGATAGTCCGTACACCCTGATCGCTGCCGCTGACGATTCCACTTATGCGGCAACAGTTACATTTGATGTCAACGGCACAAATTATGCGGTGACTGTCAATGGTCTTTCCGTGAAAGTTGATGATAAATTCGTTCAGGTCTACACCAAAGACGGCGACCTGCTTATCGCCAACTTTGAGATCAAAAACAATGTCATCTACGTCAACAGCGCATGGAGCAGTGAAGTCGGTACCAACGTTGTGTGGAACGAAAAACAGCGCATTGTCGGTATGGATGCTTCTCAAACCGTTGAACAGGCGGTCGAAATCGTCCGTGCGGAAAATGATGCCGCTGAAATCTATGTGGTCGCGGGCGATACCTACACCACTCCGGCTGCCATGATGACCAACAGCAACGGTGTGAAAAACCTGCTGCTTAAAGCCGACAATCAGGGCGAGGATGGTCCTCTGGCCAACGGCAATGAGATCGGTCGCGGCGAAGCCCAGCTGCGCGGTACGGTCACTGCAGTTGAAGCCGGTCTTACCGGTGATTATCAGTTCGAATTGAGCAACATCAGCACCCGTTCTGCGGTATTCGGCGGTGCCGATATCCGCAATGGCGAAGAGGTTGCTAATTCGACGACCTT
Organism: Lentisphaerota bacterium; assembly: GCA_015061815.1. Classification (GTDB taxonomy): domain Bacteria; phylum Verrucomicrobiota; class Lentisphaeria; order Victivallales; family Victivallaceae; genus UBA1784. The sequence goes on along the minus strand of SUVW01000001.1, from coordinate 248,921 downwards.
GATCATCGACGGCGGCAACCACATGGGCGCACAGGTCGTTGGCGGTAACTTCATCACCTCCGCCACCGGAACTTACGATATCGATTCCAGCAAGGTCGTTATCCAAAATACTTCCGGCGACAAGATGGGAATTTCCGGCAGAGTCTACGGCGGTTCAATGATCGTCGGTCAGGGAGTCACCCTGACTCAGGAAAATGCGGAAGTCTACGTCGACCTCACCGGCGGTGAGATCACCATGCGCGGTGATATCTATGCCGGCGGTTCCAACGGCGTGACCGGCAACAGCGTGACAGTGGATAATACCAAAGTCACCTTTACCGGTGATGCTGATAATCTGACCTTCACCGGACGCGTTTCCGGCGGAGTCTTCGGCGAACCGAGCGGTACCTTTGCCGGAAACAGCGAACTTGTCTTCGCTGACTTCAACGGCACATTCAAAGGTTTGATCCTGGATATGGATGTTATCACCATCTCCGGCAACAGCGAAGTGGAATTCAGCCGTAAACAGACCTTGAGCAGCAGCACGACCGTCAACTTCGACCTGACCGGCCGTGACGCAAGCAACGCCGCAAATGCGATGTTCACCCTCAACAGCTTCGGCTGGACCTACGGTGATATCACTGTTCAGACCGGTATGTTTGCCAGCGGTGAGTATGTCCTCGCCAGCGGAGCTGATTTCTCCGGAATCGATATCTATGTCGGCGGTACTCAGGCCGTTATCGGCACCGGGCTGGAAATCAACGGCAGCAAGTATACTTTCAGCATCAACGATAATGGTACTTCTGATACTGCCGATGATAAATTGGTGTTGAATTACGTCAATCAGGGACTTGCCATTGACAGCAATTCCAGTGCCAACGTTGAATTCTCTGCCAGTGACGTTCTTGATGCCAATACCAACGGTAATGCGGTGGAAATCGCGGAAGGCGGTTCTGCTGAAATCACCACCAACGGTACGGTTATCAATGGCAATATTGCAAGTAATGGTGACCTTGATCTTAACATCAACAGCGGTGTCGTCAATGGTAATATTACCAACAAAGGACCTAAAGATACAGGAAATCTGGATGTCAAATTGACCGGCGATGTCAATTTGAATGGTGTAATTAAAAGTAGTTACAGCGGTTCCGCTGATCAGGCTCCGGAAAATACCGTTGTTGTGGAAAATGCCGATATCCTGTTCAATACAACCCAGAGTGATTTGCTGGAAACCGGCGCTGGAGATGATACAGTTTCCATTACCAACTCCAGCGTGGCTTCGGTGACCGGTAGTGGTAATATTAACTTGGGCACCGGCAATGATAATTTGACGGTTTCCGAATCGACTATTACCACAGATGGTAATATCAGTACAGGTACTGATAATGACATCTTAACTGTCAACGGCGGAGCCTACATAACTGCCGACAACATCAACCTGGGTGTCGGTGAGAATACTCTCAATCTTGATGTTGACTCGGTGCTTAATGCAACGGTAGATATCAAAGGATCTGATAATAATGATACCCTCAATATCACCGGTTTTGCTCAACTCGCCGGAACACAAGGTGCCGTTAAACTGGTGAAAGAATTTGACTATTATGCCAAATATCTTCAGTTTGATGGTGAGATCGTTGGTACTGCTGGCAGTGGTGATTTCGGCAGTTACGGCAATGAAGAAAGCAAAGTCAAACAGGTTATCGGCGGAGCAACTCCCGAAACCGATGATGATGTCTGGGCGCAGCTGGTGCAGACCAGTGACGACGGCTTGATCATTGCTTGGAGTAATGAGGCTGAGAACATCGGCGATGTTCTGACCGAATTCAACAATCATACTGTTGATCTCGGTACTGCAGTTATCGCTGAAATCGGCAGCACTTCATTCACTGAAATGGAGCATGAGGAGTTCAGCACCAAGAAAAACAATGGTACTCTGGCGTAACAGTCAGCAGTAACTGACACTTCCGGGGTGGCGAATGCCACCCCGTTTTTTTGTGCGTTGGCGGCAAAGTCTGCAAATCAACGTGGTGAGTGCAGGCGTGGTCGGTGGAGCGACCGTGACGGACAAAAACGGACTTAACAGACAATAACGGACAGGGGGTGGATACCCGTCTGCAGACAAACGCCTGCAGTCTGCCCCCGCGCCCAGCGTAGCGAAGGCGCACTTACCGCAGCGGCACGTTTGCCGCCAAAAAAAAGCCCGCAGATTTTTCTGCGGGCTTTGGGGACATCCGGTAAATAATTATTCAGCTTTAGCCAGAGAGATGACCACTTTTTTCATCGCGCCTTCACCGATCGATTCGGTGGTGACTTCAGGGTCTTCTTTCAAAGTGATATGTATTATTCTCCGGTCGTGGGCGTTCATTTCCGGCAGTTTGACCGGTTCGCCCCATCTTTTGACCTCTTTAGCGGCATCCAGAGCCTGTTTTTCCAGTTGTTCGACACTGCTGCGCGGTGAATCATCACTGCCGCGCCGGGGGCGTTTGCGGTACTCTCTGGGTGCCGCATTGTTTTCGCCCTCTTCACCGCCTCTTGCTTCCCGGTCCCCGGCGGCATAACCGTCGATATCGAGAGTGATGTGCGGCACTTCTTCATCGATTTTGAACATCATCCGGTTGACCAGCAGCTGCAGACTTTCCAGAGTCTGCCCCTTCCTGCCGATGATCCGTCCGGCATTGTCGCTGGTGATCATCACTCCGATCCGGTTGCCTTTTTCTTCGATTTTGAAGTCCCCATTCAGGGCCAGATAGTCAAACATCCGCATGAGAATCTGGAGGATCTGTTCTTTGTACTCGTTGAATTTCGGATTTTCTGCCATTTTTTTTGTTTCCTTCAAATTTATTTGCTCTGTTTGTCAGCTTCGGCGAGCAGAGCCCGGTTGCGTCTGTTCTGCAACCAGAGTTGAATAATACTGAAAAGGTTACTGATCGTCCAGTAGAGTGTCAGACCGGACGGCAAGTCGTAGAGGAATATCAACATGATCACCGGCATCATTGCCATCATCTTTTTCTGTGCCGGGTCCATCGTCATCGGCGTCATGCGCTGCTGAATGACCATCAGAACCGTCATCATCAGAACCAGCGGATTTACCGGGATCGCATCAATATTTGCCAGCGGCAGCGTGAAACCAAGCGGAATGGAAAATACCGTGTCCGCCGCTGCCAGATTTTTTGCCCACAGAAATGATACATGGCGCAGTGCCACTGCGTTATCCAGCATCGCATACAGGGCAAAAAAGATCGGTATCTGCAGAAGTATCGGCAAACATCCGGCAAAAGGATTGATCCCTTCTTTGCGGTAAAGTTCGGTCATTTTCTGATTGAGCAGTTGGGGATTATCCTTGTACTTCTCTTTCAACTCTTTGAAAAGCGGCTGAACTTTCCGCATTTTCTGCATGGATTCGTTGCCTTTGGCCGTCAGCGGATAGAATGCCGTGCGCACCAGCAGCGTAAGAATGATGATGCTCACCCCGTAACTGTGGCAGAGCGCGAAAAGCATATTCAATATCCACATCAGGAAACGGGCAAGATAATTCAGCGGCCCCCATGCCAGATGCATGACTTTTTCTCCGGATGGGACGAAATTGGAGAGTGCTTCAGAAGATTTCGGCCCGGTGTACGTGGAGAAATCAAAACTTTCCGACTCACCCGGCAGCAGTTTGCATTCCGGTAAGGCCGCACCGATGGTCAGCACGTTGTACTCTTTGCCTTTGGCATCGGTAACTGCCGGACGGGGATCTTCCTGCCAGAGCCGGAAATCATCTTTGGTATCAGACTTCAATACGGAGCAGAAATATTTGTTGCTCACCGCCGCCCATTTTACCTGCGGCGGCTTGTTGAAGTAATAATCTTCATCATCTTCATCCGCATCGATATCTTCATGATCCCCATCGGCCGTCAGCAGATCCAGCCGGTGTGACATGGTGCGCAGTTTATCCCCGGTAAGCGTGTGCCAGGGCGCGATCGAACCGCCTTTGACCACCATACCATCCAAAGTCACCGGAACAGTTCCGATGTTGGTCAGGGTGTAACGGCAGCTGATAACGTAATCATTTTTCAGCGAAAATTGCTGTTTGAGCAGAAGTTTTCCCTGCGGTAAAGTGAGTGTGCGGGTGTTTACAAGAGTATTGTCACTGTCAACGACCGGATGTGCCGCAACGGTATGCGCTTTGGGGATATCCAGAGCAAACAACCGGGAATCAATGGCGATCTCTCCGGACAGATCATTATGCATGTACTTGAGGAACCGGATATTTTTTATCGCTCCGTCAGTGGGCGATACGGTCAATTCCAATGCATCATTCCGGAATTTTTCATCCGGCACCGCCGGAGATTCCGCTTTGACAGCAGTTTCCGCTTTCTTTTCTGCAACAACAACACCGGCGGATTTTGCTTCACCTTTTACCGCACTTTCCGGAGCAGTATCAGCGGCACTTGGCTCTTGCGTCTGAACTTCCGCAATTTCTTCCCGGGGCGGTGTCCACCCCATAAATTCACTGATCGACGGCCATGCCATCATCAAAATGAAACAGAATATCAGGCCGATGACAGTTTCTTTGTCGAATTTCATATTATTCCTCTTCCTGGGTTTGCGCGTTTACGGTCCGGCCGAAGCCTTTTTCCGGTACCGGGTCATAACCGCTTTTACCGAATGGCTGACAGCGCATCAACCGCCAGATCGTCAACAGTGTCCCCATCCAGAATCCGCGCTTTTTGAATGCTTCGACCGCATAATGTGAACAACTCGGCTCAAACCGGCATTGGCAGGGCAGATATGGAGATATCGCCTTTTGATAGATGCGGATGAGAAAAATCATTACTCCTGCGGCGAATGAATGTCTTGTTTTGCAAGCACTTGCAATTCGGCAAGTATCCCGGCAAGTTCGGCAGTTGCTTCCATCCGGCTGTATTTTTGCATTTTCCGGCGCGGTATCAGCAATATGCGACACGGGGAGAGTCCCGGTTTCAACATCCGGAAGCTCTCCCACATCAACCGTCGTGCCCGGTTGCGGACAACCGCCAGCAGACTGTATTTTTTGCTGCATATAACACCGCACTCCAAACGGTTTTCCGGAGAGGGGGCAACAACCGCCACCATTCCCGGGGCAACACCTTTGATCCCATCTCTGCGGATCTGCTCAAATTGTGTTTTGAAACGCAATTTTTCCCGCTTTTTCAGGCGGAATCGGACTTCGCGGCAGCAATCCGGGACGGCAGACTCGGTCGACACGTTACACCGGATCAGGCAGTGAGCCGGGCGCGGCCTTTCTGACGGCGGCGTCTGATAACATTACGGCCGGCGGCAGTTGCCATACGTGCGAAGAAACCGATCCGGCGTTTGCGGCGGCGGTTCGAGGGCTGAAAAGTTCTTTTCATTTTAATTTCATCCTGTCTTTGTGTTACTTTTCTATACTGAAAAAATTTGCTGCAGATATCCGTATTCTGCAGTCATTATACTACAATCTACAATTGTCGATCAATTAAAATAACCCCTCAAACCGTTTTTTTCAAGTCCTTATTTGCAAAAACCCTCTTTTTTATGTTGACATTACGGTGCAATAACAGAGAATCCATCCATTTTACCGCAGGAGAGCAGAGATGAGTTACAATGAATTGAAACAGATTTTGGATGAGTTGAACCGCAGAACCGGAGAAATTCTGGAGCTGCTCAATGAACTTATTGCCCGTATGGAGTACAAGTGAGGTGAAAAATATGAAAATAGAACGATCCGTGATCGGACAACGGAAACTTGACCGCTTCGGGCGTTGTGAACGCGCAAGCGTTAATTATGTAGCCACTTTCCCGGATGCCGGAGATGTCGACCGGGCCGTAAGCGAAGTTTTTGCCGCCGCTCCGGCAGAATGGGAGGGCGCACCCAAAGTTTCCGCCGAAGTGATCCGTGCCGCCGGAGGAGTGGCGGAAGTCGCTGTGAATTACCGGCGGAACGGAGAAAAAACAGCGGAAAATTCCGGTGATAAACAGGCCGGTGACCGGCAGTGGAAAATCGAAGTCAACGCCGGTGCCGGATATTCCAAACAGGCCCTGGAATGCATCTTTTCCCGTACCACCGACCCGGCTGCACCTCTGCCCGATCCCGGAAAACTGATCGATTGGAACGGTAAATACGGAGTGGCATCGGTCAGCGGCCAGATCATCCGCTATACTCCGGAAATGAGCTTGTGCTGTATTGCCACTTTCCCCGCTGAACGCGCTCTTTCCCGGGCCTATTTACGGCAGATTGCCAATCTGGTGGGCAAGGTGAACTCCACCGCTTTTGCCAATTGGAATCCGGGCGAAGTGCTCTTTCTCGGATTGACCGGCAGCCGCAACTTTACCGGGAATGGCGGCCGGGAGTTGTGCGACCTTACCTTCCGCTTCAATATCCGCTGCAATACTCACCGCAGTGCCGGCGGTGTCGATGCCGGGATCGTCGAGGGGTGGGATCATTTCTGGACGATCCCGTCGGCTCTCCCCGGACAGAACGGCATTTATTCGGTGCATGTCAGCCGGATATATGAACGCGCTTCATTTGCAGTACTTGATCTGTAGGAGGAACGATATGTTATTCAGTGATACTGTCCCCGGAACACCGTTTACCGGAGAGTCAGCCGCCAGATTCAACGCCGTCAATTCTCTTTTACGTTCAGCAGGTGTGCCGGTGGCGGAAAATTCCGCGCCGCCGACTGATTTCCGGTTGAATTTCATCAACACGTCTTCACAGAATATTCCGGCTTTTTCACCGGTAGCTGTCAACAGTGTATCTCCCGGAACGGGAAAGGATTGGTTCGACGGACAGAATGTGGTCAGCGGCATCCCCGCCGCCGATGAGTCGCTTCCCTGGGGGATCGCCCTGGAAGATGTCGCCCCCGGGCAGATGGGGATCGCGGCCATATCCGGTTTGATCCCCGCGTATTTTTCCGGAGAAGGCCCTTTTGTGACAGTCAGCAACGGAGAACTGATCTCCGCTGCCGGAGGTTCCGCCAGGGTGCTGATCAACTGCCGGGAAGATGGATGCGGCAATCTTTTGCCGGGAATGCTGCTTTCCGGCGGTACAGCCGCCATCCCCGCCGCCGATGAGTACAACGGAATATTCAAACTCCGCGCTCTTTCCCGCAATACGGTGCGCATCACCAACGGCAGGGAACCGGATTCCGCCTGTTGCGGATATACAGATGTTCCGGGGTGTGAAACGATCCCGGTGACTGATTTGACTCTGTCGGAACAGGGGGAGGTGTTGCTCTACATTTGCTTTATCCGGGATGAGGAAAAAAACACTTACTCATGGTCATTTGAAACGGATGTGCCTTCCGGAGTGCTGTTATTTAAACTGTTGGGAAAATTTCGCGGCGGCAGTGTCAGCCAGATATTTGAAAGCGATTATTCGAGAATGATATTCGGTGAGGAGTGGTATCTGCAATGAGTTTCATAAACGCAAATATCCCGGTCACCCGGGCATGGAATATGCTCTGTGAAGCGGTCGCTGAAAGGCTGGAATTTTTCGGTTCGCACGGCAAAAAGTATCTTTACCGGCGCATTCCGGAAACTATGCCGGTAAACCGTCACACCTATGAGATACGCTCTATGATCCCGTCTATGCGCGAAGCGATCGGTGATTTGGTGCGAAATGCATTTAATGTACATCATTTCGGTCAATGGGCCGCTTTGACGTCAATGACCGGAGTCAATCCTCTGCGTTATCCGGATGAGCAATTCTGGCAGGAGTATCAAATCGATCCTTATCCCTATCTTTTTTTGCCGGAAACGCTTCCGTCTTTACGGCATAGTGTAAGTCAATTTATTTCGACCGCCGCCAAAATAGTGAATGATGCGGTGCTTTATCCGCGTCCGGCATTCGATACTGCTTATCCTCTGACCGGATTCGGGGTGGATGCCGATTTGGCTCTGCAATGGGGAAGTGATTACCAATACCGATCATCCGGGACTTATGCGGAAAACGGTTATCTTTCTTCAACGGAAATCTCTTCGCTGGGGAATGTCGGCTACTGGACTCTGGCGGTGTGGGAGCATGCTGTCGGCCGGGGAAGAGCAGATAATTTGCGCTGGATATGGCGCGGCGGCGGTCAACGGGCCGGGAGTAACGGCAATTACTATTATCAGCCTCAATTATCCGGCAGCTGCCGTTTGCGTTCACGATCTGAAGTCGTTTACACCCGGGGATATACGGATGATTCCCCGGAAAAGATCGATTTGGGGACGGAAGAATTCACGATGGATTTTGCCACCGGTCAGGCTGATCGTTGCTGGGAGCTGTCAAAAATTTCAAATTACCGTTCAGAGATATGGAACAGCGAAGATGAGGAAGAAAAAGAGTATATGAGAAAATCTCTGGATATGACAATAAGATCAGCAGAAGTTTTACTGACAAAAGAGAATTTCCCGGCGTTGAACTATAAATATTTGGAGTGAAAAATGGAAAAGAAACGTGCAATATTGAAAATCGGCAATTCCGGAGCTGTCCTTTGTGATGAATATGGTTCATCCACCGGCGTCACTCTGGAATTGATGCTTGGAGCCGGAGGTGTTCTGGAGTTCGAATTGCGTTCTGACAGTGCTGTTGAGAGCGCAGTTCTGCCGGATTATCCGATCGCAGAGTTGACCGGCGGCAGTTATTATTTTGCTTTGGATACGACCTGCGGCAACAGTGATGATCCGCCGCTGCTGATATTTTCCGGAGTGACACTGGGGCGTGATGACAACGGGCGCAGTGTGATGCAGGTACCCTTGAACGGATATGCCGGAGATCGGATAGTTGAGGCATTGAAAGGCAAAGATGCCGCAGAATTGTTTTGCGAACTCGGCGGTTTTGATGAGAATGGAAATACTGTTTTTGCCTGGCAATTCAAACTGTCGATCCGCAGCCGTGTTTATTTCGGCAACGGTAATGAGAGTGTTGTTCCGGAACCGGCATATTATACTGCAGTACAAGTGGAAGCGGCAATTTCCCGCAAGATGTTTTTTGAATTTTCCTCTGACGGTATCTCATGGCATGATGATTTACGCGATGATGACAATTACATGCGGGCAAAACACGGCAGCAGCGGTATCCCCTCTGAAGCATTCGACATCCCCAGAGGGGCTGACGGATTGCCCGGCCCGCAAGGCCCGCAGGGTGAACCGGGTCCGCAGGGTGAACCGGGTGCTGACGGCCAGGATTTTGCCGCTTTGCCCGGTACGGTCATCATGTATGCCGGAAACACTCTCCCCGATGGATATCTGATTTGCAACGGCGCAGAAATTTCAAGGGAAACTTACGCCGCATTATTTGCCGCCATCGGCGAAACTTACGGAGCCGGTGATGGAGAAAACACTTTTGCCCTGCCGGATTTGACAGACCGTTTCCCCGAGGGCGGAACGGTCGCCGGAGTGGTGAAAGTTCCCGGATTGCCGAATATTACGGGAGATTTTTACCGTATTTATACCTTTACTGATCAGAAGACGGCAAGCGGAGCTTTCAGTTTGGATTATTATGACACCGCAGTTGCCCCGGCGGCAAATCAAGGGAACGGTGCAGGCGTTACTCTGAAATTAGATGCTTCGCGCTCCAGCAGTATTTATGGTAAATCCGATACGGTACAGCCTCCGGCTTTGACCCTCTGCTTTTGTATAAAATATTAAGGAGTCAATTATATGCAAACTTTTCATTATGACGGAATTACCGGGGAATATCTTTTTGCGGACAAAGCTTTTGTTGACCCTCTGGAATCTCAAAAAAGCGGCCAGACAAAATTTTTACTCCCCCGCAATGCCACTTTTATTGCTCCCCCGGACGAAAAGTCCGGATATGCCCGTATCTGGAACGGGCAGAACTGGGAGTATATCGCCGACTTCCGGGGAGTTACCGTGTGGAAAAATCATCATGAGAGCATGACCGTTTCCGCTTTGGGAGACATCCCGGCAGGATGGAGTGTCACCCGGCCGGAAAAACCATTGAGCGCAAGCGATTATGACCGTGTACTGGAACAGCATATCCACGATACCCGCGTGGCGCGCGGCTACACCACCCGCGAACCATCCTGTTATTTGCAATCCTCCGTGTCCCGGTGGAAACAGGATGCTCTGGATTGGGTGGCGTTTGTGGATGAGTGTATGCTGTATGGTTTGGATATTCAGAACCGTTACGCATCCGGGGAAACCGTACCGACTCTGGAGGAATTCAAAGCGAATTTGCCGCAGATCGTGTGGCAGGAGGATTGATATTATGCTGGTCGATATCCATCATGAAAATGATAATGGCGACATTATTACCTTGCGTGAAGAGCTGGAAGTAAAATTCCGGGGAAAAATATTTGTCGTTCCGGCAGGATTTCAATGCGATGGAGCCAGTGTACCGCGTTTTTTGTGGTCAACGGTTTCACCGCAGATCGATCACCGGACTTTGCGTGGAGCTGTGGCTCATGATTATCTCTACCGGAATGAGCTTCCGGGGTGGACGCGGAAAGAGGCGGATGAATTATTCTATGAATTGATCCGGGCAGATGGATTGTCCTGGTGGAAAAGTCAGAAAGCCTACTGGGGAGTACGTCTTTTCGGCGGGAGCGCGTGGCAGAAATGAGCATTGGCAATGTGATCGCACTTTTCGCATTGTGTATTCCGGTCGTTTTAAGTGTGACCGGCGCGGCTGTGCGGATTTGCAGTAAACTGGAAAAAATCAGTGCCGCATTGGAAAATATGATGACCCGCAGTGAGTGTTCACTTGTCCGCCGGGAGTGTCCGGCTCTGGAAGCATTGAAGCCGGCCGGATATCACTCCATTGTGCGTAAAAGTGAGGCCGCCTGGCTGTCACCGGCTCCGGCAGCGCGCCGGAGCAGTTCCAATCCTTGAGCAAAATCCGCTTTTATTCCCTTGCCGTCAAGCAGAGCTTTGCCGGTTTCCCGCAGACCTCCCGGGTGTCCGGCCCGGGCGGCAAGCTGGAAAAAGTGGAACGCCGCTGCCGGATCGGCTTGAGTATATTCGCCATCGCGGTAGCATTCGCCAAGACGGAACATCGCCTGACTGTCACCGGATTCGGCGGCCCGGTGATAACAGCGCATTGCTTCCGGATGATTTTTCGCCGTTCCGATCCCCATCGCATAACAATCCCCCAGCTTCCGGATAGCCGGGGGATAATTTTTTTCTGCCGCCCGCCGGAAGAGGATAAATGCTCCATCCGGATCATGGGCAGTGTGAAATCCCGCCAGTTTCAGTTGTCCCATATCGGTCATCGCCCGGGAGGAATCCAGTTCTATTGCCTGATTGCACAATTTTACCGCCAGTTCCTTGTCGGCAACGGTACCGAATCCGTTGAAAATCATTTCCGCCAGCTGTGCCATTGCTTCCGGATGCTTTTTTTCTGCCGCCCGCTGCAGGATTTTTACTCCTTCGGCCGGATCGGGGATGTTCCCGCCGATGCCGGAACGGATGCAGGCTGCGTAGATGACCAACGCTTCCGGATCGGGATCGGGGGATTTGGCGGTATAGATTTTCAACATCTCATACAACTCTTTCCCATGTTTCGGTGCATCCATAAAAAGATAACGCGCCAACAACAGCATGGCCGGAACATTTTCACCGGCAGAAGCTTTGCGGAGTATTTCCAGAGCTTTTTCTTTATCCGGCGGTACCGGCGCAAGAAGTTCATCACCGAAACTTCCGCCATCTACTCCGGAAAAAAGCAATTCAGCATAATGGACCGCCGCCTTATCCACCTGTTTGTCAACGGCTTTTTGCAGATAGCGGAATGCTGCCGCCGGATTTTTTTCACATCCCCAGCCTTTGAGCAGACACAATCCGAAATTGTATTGAGCTTCGGGCAGACCGTTGTCAGCAGCTTTTCTGAACCAATATAACGCCAGAGCAATATTTGCTTTGCGGTTTTTTCCGTAGAAAAACTCTCCGCCGAGGGCCAGTTGGCTGACTGCATCCCCCTGTCGGGCCGCGAGCAGCAGCCGGTCATCCGCCAAGAGGGAAACGGCGGCAAAAATTGCCGCCGTAATAATAAGTGATGTTGAAAAAAACTGCCGCATTATTTGGCAAGTTCTTTGAGTTTGGCTTCCAACTCTTTGACTTTGGCATCCAGCTTCTGGAACTTTTTGGGCAATGCCAAACGTCCGAGGAAGTCGCGCTGGGACTCCGCCGGAGTGCCAATAACGATTTGTCCGGGCGGCAAACTTTTTGCCACTGAACTGGTTCCGGCAATTTGACAACCGTCGCCGATGGTAATGTGACCGTTGACACCGGCTTTCCCGGCCAGAATCACGCCGCGACCGAGTTCGGCACTGCCGGCAATTCCGCATTGAGCGACCAGGATGGAACTTTCACCAACGGCAACATTGTGGGCGACCATCACCTGGTCGTCGATTTTTACATTATCTTTGATAACGGTTTTGCCGAAACGGGCGCGGTCAATGGTGGTATTCGCGCCGATCTCCACATCATTGCCGATCACTACAATACCGGTTTGCGGCACTTTTACCAACCCCTGCGGGCCGGGGATGAAGCCGAAGCCGTCAGCCCCGATGACCACTCCCGGATGGATGATGCATTTGGCACCGATCTCACACCGGTACATGACAGTAACATTGGGGTAAAGGATCGTATTGCTGCCGATTTTAGCGTCATGCCCGATATAACACAGCGCACTTATAACCGCATTATCCGCGATCACCGCACCTGCTTCAACGACTGCATTTGCGCCGATGGAAACATTCTGACCGATCACTGCACTGGAGTCAACCACTGCTGACGGGTGGATGCCGGGAACAAATGCCGGAGGTTCTTCGGCAAACATGGCAGTCAATTTGGCAAAGGCCAGATCCACATTGTCACAGACGATCAAAGTCCGGCCATCGGTGGAAACATTGGCCAGATCTTTGCATACCAGAATTATTCCGGCGGCAGTGGTGTTGAGTTGATCCTCATACTTTTTGCTGCCGACAAAACTCAAATGTTCTGATGCGGCCTCTTTGATCCCCGCTATGCCGGTAATGACTCTTTGCGGGTCGCCGCAAACAGTACCTTTGACAAATTCAGCGATCTTTTCAGCGGTCATGGTGATCTGTTTCATTATTTTTTTACTCCCTGCTTGTCCGGTTTGGCAGCGGTACGGTTCAATTCCCGGATCACTGCATCGGAAATATCATTGGCTTTCGGATATACGAGAACGACCGGCAGATTGTTGGCACTTCTGCCGGATGAATCCAAAACGAAGGTGTAATTTTCCACTGCGGCGCGCCGTTCGATCTCCCGGCGGATATCAGCAAGTATTTCACTGCGCCGTTCCTGTTCCAGACGGCGCAGTTCCCGCAGACGCTCGTTGGTATACAGGGAAATTTCGGTCTCTTTGGCTTTAACTTTTGCCATTGCTTCATCGGCGGCATCGGCAGCTTTTTTCTGTGCTTCTTCCGACAAAGCCCGGTTGAGGGCATTGGTTCCCAATTTTCTGGCTTCGGCACGGAGAGCTTCCAGAGAAGTATTCAATTGCCCCATGTACAATCTGGCGGCTTCAGCCTGACGGGAGAGAAATTCCTCTGCGATCCGGCTTTTATAATACTCTTTGAAAACCCTGTCCATATCCACTGTCGCGATACGGATACCGGATGCCGCCGCATTGACAACGGCTGCAAAAATCAGCAGAGTGAAGAGTATTTTTTTCATAGATCAAATCGAATTTGAGGTGTAGTTGGGGGCATCTTTGGTAATTACCACATCGTGCGGGTGTGCTTCGCGCAATCCGGCGGCACTCACCCGGACGACTTTGGCCCGTTCCTGCAATTCGGCAATAGTGCGGGTACCGCAGTATCCCAGGCTGTAACGCAGACCGCCGACGAATTGGTGGATGACATTGCGGACAGCTCCCCGGAAAGGAACCATCGCTTCGATACCCTGCGGAACAAGCTGATTGTCATCTTCCACATCATCCTGTCCGTAACGCTCGCGGCTTCCTTTGTTGCACTTCATCGCTTCCAGAGAACCCATGCCGCGATAGGTGACATAACTTCTGCCCTGATGCAGAACGACTTCGCCGTTGCTTTCGCTGGTTCCGGCCAGAGCTGAACCCATCATCACGCTGGAAGCACCCACTGCAATGGCTTTGGCGACATCTCCGGTCTGCTTGATACCGCCATCGGCGATTACCGGAATATCTGACGGCACGGCACTGCGGACCGCATAAACTGCCGAAACCTGCGGAACACCGACCCCGGCGACCACGCGGGTCGAACAGATCGACCCCGGCCCGATACCGACTTTGACACCATCGGCACCGGCATCGACCAGAGCTTTTGCCCCTTCGGCGGTGGCAATGTTGCCGGCAACGATATCAACTTTGCCCTCAAAACGTTTCTTGAAAAGTGAAACCGTCTCAATCACCCCTTTGGAATCTCCATGAGCTGTGTCGATGACCAACGCATCAACGCCGGCATTGACCAGTGCATCGGCCCGGACTTCATCGTAAGGACTGATGGCGGCGGCCACCCGGAGCTGGTGGCGGGAATCACGGTTGTACCCCGGTTCATCTCCGGCGATCAGAGTACGGACATCGAGGAAACTGAAAAGTCCGGTGAGCTTGCCGTCAGCATCGACCATCGGCAGTTTGCCGACCTTGTTTTTCAGCATGATCTGATAAGCATCCGCAATCGCTGTGCCGGAGGCTGTCGCGATCGGAGATTTGGTCATTACTTCGCTGATTTTGATATTGTAGTCGGTCAGGAATTTGATATCTCTGCTGGTGATGATGCCGACCAGTTTCCCGGCTTTATCCACGATGGGGAATCCGGAGAAGGAGTATTTTTTACGTTTCTTTTCTGCGAGCATTTCGGCCACTGTCTGATCCGGAGAGAACACTGCCGGAGTACGGATGACACCATTGAGATAAAGTTTTACCTTGCGCACCTCTTCGGCCTGTCTTTCGGGGGAGAGGTTTTTATGGATCACGCCGATACCGCCGAGGCGGGCCATCGCAATAGCCATTTCGCTCTCGGTGACCGTATCCATCGCCGCACTGATAAACGGGATGTTGAGCTTGATATTGCGTGAAAAATATGTACTTACATCGGTATCGTGGGGCAGAAAATCCGAATATTGAGTTACCAGTGAAATGTCGTCGAAGGTCAAGCCTTCAAAAGGGAATGCCGCCATAAATTGGTCGATGTAGCGCATGATTTTTTCTCCGCATGAAATTAGTGTATATTATACCATTGGCTTAATATACATCACAAATCAATTTTTTTCAAGCGGAAAAGTGCCGGTATTTTCTTCTGTTTCCGCTGCTTTCGGGAATATTTACGGCAGGTGGACTCTGATTATTGCCGTATACACTGTCCCGGCAAGCAGTAATATTGCTGCCGCCAATGCGATTGACGGGGCATATTCGTGATATGTATTGCTCTGCGGCTCCCGGTGATCGGTTTTTTCCAGTGCATTGATCTCATCCATGACCTGCTTCATATTTCCGGCATCGGAAGCGGCGAAGAAGGTTCCGCCGGTGATTTTGGACAACTCCTGCAGCAGTTTGGTATCAAGGTCTCCGGAAACCGGCAGCAGCCGTCCGTAAGAGATGGCATAACTGTTTTCCGAGCCGATCCCTACTGTATGGATTATCACGTTGAATTCTTTGGCAGCAAGAGCTGCTGCCTGTGGCGTCAGACGGTTGTCGGCGGTGTTGGCTCCATCGGTGAAAAGCACCAGCACCCGGCGGGGGGAGGGGGCATTTTGCAAACGTTTGGCGGCACTGCCGATGGGAGAAGCGATGCCGGTGGCGTTGCCCAATTCGCCGGGGGCAAGGGATTTGAGCCTTTCCAGCAGGAGGGCATGATCCAGTGTCGGCGGAACAAAACTGTAGGCCAGATCGGCAAAACCGATCAACCCTATCCGGTCATTCGGACGTGCTTCGATAAAGCGGCGGATCTCATTCTTTGCACTTTCCAGACGGTTGTTCAGAGTGCCGGAACTGATATTTTCCGCGAATTTGCTTTCACTCATCCCCTGCGGCCGGTCGTAACAGCTCATGGATTGCGACATGTCTATTGCCAGAATAATATCCACTCCTTCGCCGCGAATAATCCGGTTGCCGGATGGTTTCCGGGGACGGGCCAGGGCAACGGCAAGCAAAACAAGCGACAGCAGCAGACATATTTCCAGGACAGACAACTTCCGGCGGCGTTTGCCCGGATGGGTGCGGGTGACCGGTAAAACGGTGGAAATTTTTACCGCCGGCCGCTGACGGTAAAGCAGGATGAAAAACAGACACACCGGTATCAGCAGCGTGGTCAACGCCCAGGGGTATTGCAAAGATATCATTGTTTTTTCTCCTCATGGATCGTGGTGATGCGTACCAGTTCCACTGCCTGACCGGCGGCATCGTCCAGCATCTCTCTGTCGGCATCTTTCCCGGCAAATTTTATCAGATCGGCACTGTTCATAAATCCGGTGAGGAATATCCTTTCATCTTCGGGCAGCAGCAGATCCGCCCGGGCAATATCTTTGATGAATTCCACTGTTGTCCGGCGGGTGACCGGGATGGCGAAGCGTTTTTCCAGATAATTGCGGATGATGTCGCACAAAATCGCTATGCCGTCACTTGTCCGGACTTTTCCGGATTTCACCGCCTTATTTAATTGCTCTATTTCCCGGATGGTTTTTTCATCCAGCGGCAATGCGGCCATTTTCCGCCGCCGCTGTTTCCACAACGCGAATATGACCGCTGCGATCACGGCAATGCCGCATGCGGCGGCTGTCAGGAACCGCCAATCCCGGAAAAAGGATTTTTTCTTTTCTCCGCCGGTGTCTTCTTTTCCGGTCGCCGGAGCGGGGATCAGCTCTTCGCCCCGGCGGTTTTCCGGGAGTCCGGTGACGGTCAGAGCCGGAATGTTTACGGTGAATTCCTCTTGACCGTTTTTCAGAGAATTTTCTGCGATACAGCGTATTGCTGTTTCCGGATATCTGCCGCTTTCAAGGAAACGGAGTTTCCCGTTTACTGACCAGACTGCCCGATCCCAATGCCACGCGGAAAATTCAATATCAGGTGATGAGGGCAACAGCTTTTCGCCTTGCGGGAGGCACTCTTTCAACCGCATATCCAGCGGTAAATTTACTTCAAAGCGGTATTCCGCTTCTTCGCCCGGAGATAATTCTTCCGGACTTACTTCCGCATGAGCCGGAAACTCCGGCTGTCCCGGCCATATCATGGACTTCAAATATCCGGCTCCGCCGATCAGCGCAATTGCCGCGATGATGATCAGCAGACCGGAAAAACACTTTTTCAACACTTTTTTACCTCATCCGTTTTTTCCGTTCTGCAAAAAATCCGATCAGCGGTTTCAGTACATCCTGACCGCATTCCACGTTGATGATATCCACTCCGGCCCGGCGGCATACACTGTTCTTTTCCTCCTGCATGGCCTGGAATTCCGCGCTTATCAGCCGGCTGTCGCCGGAATATTCAACGGTTTCGCCGCTTTCCGCATCAATAAACGTTGCCGGATTTTTCAGCGGGAACAGTTTTTCTGCCGGATCATTCAGGTTGATAGCAATGACATCCTGCCGGGATTTCAACAAACGCAGGGCGCGGGAAAATTTTTCCGGTTCAAGCAGGTCACTCAACAGAAAGACCACTCCCCGTTTTTTCATCAGCTGGGCAGTTTCCCGCAATGCTCCGGATATATCTGTTTTTATCCCGGACGGTTCAAAAGCCAGCATCTCCCGGATCATCCGCAAGGCGTGTGTCCTTCCTGAACGGGGCGGCAGATACAATTCGATTTTGTCAGTGAAAAGCAGCAAGCCGACCTTGTCGCCGTTTTTACCCGCGCTGAATGCCAGCAATGCCGCCAGTTCCGCAGCGGTCCGGCGTTTGCTTTTGCCGGTGGAACCGAATGCTCCGGATGCGGAAAGATCGACCAGCAGCATTACGGTCAATTCCCGTTCTTCCACAAATTTTTTCACATAAGCACTGCCCATGCGTGCAGAAACATTCCAATCTATCAGGCGCACATCATCATCCGGAGTGTATTCCCGCACTTCATCAAATTCTATTCCGTGCCCTTTGAATACACTGCGGTATGCTCCGCCGGTGATCTCTTCGACCAGATGTTCTGTCCGGATCTCCAGCAATCTTATCTGATTGGCTAATTCCGCTGCCTGCATACTCTCTTCTCCACCGGATGTTTTTCTCTGCCTTACGGTGTCCGCAAGGCGGAAAGGATCTTCTGGATTATCATATCCGCATCGATATTTTCTGCTTCAGCTTCATAAGAGAGTACCAGCCGGTGGCGCAGTACATCCGGAGCCAATAATTTCACATCCTGCGGCAGTACATACGCTCTATTCTGCAGCAGTGCATGAGCTTTGGCTGCCAGAGCCAGCGAGATCGATCCCCGGGGGGAGGCTCCGAAAGAGATCAGTTGCGGCAGTTCCCGTAAATCGGCATCTTTCTGCCGGTCCGACAACTGCATCTCCTGTCCGGGGCGGGTGGAAATCACGATGTCAAGGATATATTCGACCACCTTTTCATCCATATAGATGCGGTCGACCAGTTCTCTGGCGGCAACGATATCATCCAGTCTGGCGGCCGTTATGCTTTCCGGCGGCGGGGAGGGATGAGCCATTCTTTCCACCACTGACAGCTCCTCCTGCCGGGATGGATAATCAACTTTCAATTTGAACATGAACCGGTCAAGCTGTGCTTCCGGCAGCGGATATGTCCCTTCCTGTTCGATCGGGTTCTGGGTAGCCAGTACCATAAACGGTGACGGCAGGGCAAATCTTTCTCCGGCGATGGTAAGTTGTTTTTCCTGCATCGCTTCGAGCAGGGCACTCTGAACTTTTGCCGGAGCGCGGTTTATTTCATCGGCCAATACGATATTGGCATTTACCGGACCGATATTGGTTGAAAATGTTCCTTGTGATGCATTGTATATTCTGGTGCCGATAACATCGGCCGGCAGCAGATCCGGGGTGAATTGCAGTCGGGAAAATGTGCCGGATAATGCATTGGCAAGGGTTTTTACCGTCAATGTTTTGGCCAGTCCCGGAACTCCCTCAAGCAGAACATGGCCATCGGAGATCAGGGCCAGAAGCAGCCTGTCCACCAGTTCCCGTTGGCCCGCGACGATACGGCCGACTTCATCTCTCACTGCCTGCAGCGGTGCGGTAACTTTCTGCAACTCTGACTGCAGCTGTTCAATTTCTCTTTTGTCCATATATTTTCTCCCTTCTGCACATCAATATAAATCGATTTTCTGTAAACTCAAGTGTTTTTCAACGCGGAATTCCCAGCGGATGCACCAGAAGCGGAATATTTTTCCCAAGTTTCAATTCAGCCGTCAATCTTTCCCGGTCAACGATCGAACCCATCGCGCATGTTCCAAGACCATTGGCTTGTGCCGCCAGATAAATATTCTGACTGACATAGCCGGTATCTATTGCCGCGAATATTTCCCGGGGCTGTTTTGCTTTGTCCGGAACCAGTATCAAATAACACGGAGCTGGGTATTTACCGCAATATTTCCGCACATCCGCTGAACTTACTTTCTGCAATCTTTTTTCCAGCAAGTGCATTTCCGGGTCGTAAAAATATACTCCATCCGGCAGGGCCGCGTATATCATCACCTCTCTTTTATCCAGTGCGCTGGGGGCGGTCCTTTTGCCGTTTTTACGGTTGATCCCGTTCGCGCTCCATAAAATATTTGCCAGCTGTTGCGGTGTAAGTTCTTTATCCTGAAAACTTCTTACCGTATGTCTGGTATCCAGCACCTCCATCAGACTCATTCCGCCTTTTTTTTGCGGCAGCGGCAGAAAAGCATCTCCGGCGGTCATTATTCCTGCGGCGCATATCATCAACAACAACAGAATTGTATTTTTCATTATTATCTTAACTCCTTTTTTCCGGTAATGTTTCTGAAACTATTTTTTCCCCGTACTGCCAAAACCGCCGCATCCCCGGCTGCTTTCGCTCAACTCACCTGTTTCCACCAATTTTACTTCCGGAAGTTTGGCAATCACCATCTGCGCAATGCGATCACCCTTTTTTATTTCAAAATCCTGCTTCCCGGCGTTGTACATTATTACCCCCACTTCGCCCCGGTAGCCGGCATCTATCGTTCCCGGGGAGTTAGTCAGCATCAGGCTGTGTTTGAGAGCCAGTCCGCTGCGCGGCCGTATCTGCGCTTCATAGCCGACCGGCAATTCCAGCATGAATCCTGCCGGAACCAATTCGCTTTTTCCCGGAGTCAGCACGGTATTTACCCGGGAACGCAAATCGTATGCGGCATCATCTTCGTGGGCTTTAGCGGGCATCATTTTTTCACATTCCGGCAACAATTTTATTTTTATTTCCTGCATTTTTTTTCCTTTTTTTACTCTTTCTCCACTTGAAAATCCGGTTTGATTGATATATATTCTCCTCCAGAAAGCTGGTTCTTCTCGGAACAATATTTGCATCGGGCTCTCTTTTGAGCTTACTGTACGTCGTGTCGCCGCGAGTAAAACACCAGCTTTCTTTTTTTTGCCCGCATTATGGGCAGCATGGGTTTTTATTCCTCATCAACTGTTCCGGCGGGATGGATGCCGACAACTATTTCGCCTTTCCACTCCTTTTTCAACTCCGCCAGTTCGTGTGCCTTCCCCCGCAAAATCTCTTCATGGATTTTGGTGGCCTCCCGGATCACAGCGACACTGGAATCCGGTGAAAGCACGGATAATTCCTGCAATGTTTTACTTATCCTGAATGGTGATTCAAAGAAAAATCCGGTACGGTCATCATTCAATATCTTTTTCAGAAATTTCTCTTTTTTTCCCGGCTTGACCGGAGCAAACCCCCAGAACGCAAATTTATCCACCGGCAATCCCGACGCCGTTACTGAAAAGGTCAATGCCGAAACTCCGGGGATCACCACCGGTTCTATTCCGGCTTCCAGTGCGGTTCGGACCAGCAGAAAACCGGGGTCCGCCACCGATGGGGTCCCGGCATCGGAAACCAGAGCCAGCTTTCCGCCGTTACGGACAAAATTTATCAAATTTTCCACTTTGTCATGTTCATTGAATGCATGGCAGCTCTCCAGTTTGGCGTGGATGTCAAAGTGGCTCAACAACTGCCGGGTGTGCCGGGTATCTTCGGCGGCGATCAAATCCACTTCCTGCAGTATCCGCAATGCCCGCAAAGTGATATCTTCCAAATTGCCTATCGGCGTACTGACTAAATACAGTTTTCCGTCCATAACTATCCTTTCCTGAACTCCAATAACCATAATATACCACCTCTTTATGACAATGCAAACTTGCATGAAACCTTTAATGGTGTTATTTTATATTTGCGGCAGTTGTTGTTTTGATAAAAAGAGGTAATTGCAAAAGTAATTCAAAAATTTTTGAGGACTCTTGAAATTGCCTTAAAAAATACAATGAAAACATCCGATACGTGATATCCAAAAAATTTGGAACAGTAACAGTTTTACAGGAAACGGCAAAATGGTCAATCTGGTGAAATTTATCGCTTCATCCGGAATATCTTCCCGGCGGCAGGCGGAAAAATTTATCCGTGACGGACGGGTTTCAGTCAACGGTTCTGCGGAACTCAATCCCGCCCGCCGGATCGCTGCGGATGACCGGGTCATGCTGGATGATACCATTGTCGTTCCGGAAACCGGATACCGTTATATTTTGCTTCACAAACCTCGTGGATATGTGTGCAGCAGTGCGGACCGGCATGCTGATAAACTGGCTCTTGATCTGCTGAAACAGATCCCGCAAAGGCTGGTTTCAGCCGGACGGCTGGATAAAGACAGTGAAGGTGCCATTATTTTTTCCAATGACGGAGCCTTTATCAACCGTCTTACCCATCCGCGTTACGGGATATTGAAAACCTATCAGGTGACTACTGATTCACCGCTTGCTCCGGCCAATCTGCTCCGGATGCATTCCGGGATCATGGATGACGGCGAATTGCTTAAAGTGCAGTCGGCGCGGGAGATCGGCCGGCAATGTTATGAAGTTATCCTCAACGAGGGGAAAAAACGGGAGATACGGCGGCTTACCGCTGCTTGCGGTGCAACGACCATCCGGCTGAAAAGAGTTAAGATCGGGGATATCGCGCTGGGGACATTGCCGCCGGGAAAATTCCGGGATTTAAGTGAGCATGAAGTTGCTTTGCTTACCGGGGAGAAGGAGGCGTGATGGATTATTCCGGACTTGCTGTACCCTTCCCTGAAAAAGAGATTTTTCTCCGGCTTGGGGGGAATATTTTTAAAAACCGGATGGATGAGCAGTTCCTCTGCCGTTTCCGGAAAAGTGCCATGCGGGCTTTCGAATTGTGCCGTCCCCGGGGAAGATGGCAGATCTTTCCGGTGAGTTCAGTGACCGGCTGCGGTATGATTTTAAGTGATGGTACTTTCATCCCCGGCGGGGATTTCGCCGGTAGAAACGGTGATATATCCTTTCTCTGGTGTGCGGCGGTAACTGTCGGTAAAGAGGTTACGGAGGCACGGGATTCTCTGGAGATGGTGTCGGAACGCGCGATTTACGATGCTGTTGCCGGAGAGTGCGCCGATGCGGCGATGGATATGGTGCAATCTCTCGCCGCCGGAGAGTTGCGGCGGCGGAATCTCTTTCTGGCGGAACGCAGATTTTCTCCCGGATATGGAGATATGCCGCTGGATCTGCAGAGATTTTGCTTCTCATCTCTGCATCTTGAAGAGCTGAATATTATTTTGAATGATAAATTTTTTATGATACCGGAAAAGTCAGTTACTGCTTTCGCCGGAGTGAGGTGAATTATGACCAGAAAAGAATTTAAGAAATATTGCGAAGCCGGTTTCCTTGTCCTTGACGGAGCTACCGGCACTGAATTGCTCAAACGCGGTATGCCCGGCGGAGTGTGTCCGGAGTTGTGGGTCTTTGAACATCCGGAAGTTATCTGCGACATCCACGATTCTTATATTTCCGCCGGCAGCAATATCGTATATGCTCCCACATTCGGCGGCAACCGCTGCAAACTTGCTGAATTCGGTTTGGCTCCCCGCGTGGCGGAAATCGTCTCCTCTCTGGCTTCGGTCACGGTGAAAAATGCATCCGGCCGGGCTTGGGTTTTCGGGGATATCGCTCCTACCGGGCGGTTTGTTGAACCATTCGGGGATCTGCCTTTTGAGGAAGCTGTCGCCATTTTCAAAGAGAGTGCCGCAGCTTTGGCCGCCGGGGGAGTCGATGGTTTTGTCATCGAAACGATGATGGATCTGCAGGAGGCCCGGGCGGCTCTTATCGGTGTCAGGGAAGCTGCTCCGGAACTGCCGGTGATCGTGACGATGACCTTTGATGCCTCCCGGCGCACTCTGACCGGGAACACTCCGGAAGCCGCATTGATCGCTTTGCAATCTCTCGGGGCGGATGCTTTCGGCTGCAATTGTTCCACCGGTCCGGAAGAGATGGCCGGAATCATTGCTTCCATGCGGCCTTATGCCAAAATTCCTCTGGTGGCCAAGCCCAATGCCGGTTTGCCGCGTCTGGTCGACGGCAGAACGGTTTTTTCAATGTCACCTGAACAATTTTCCGGATGTGCCGGAACTTTGATTTCCGCCGGAGCATCGCTGCTGGGTGGTTGCTGCGGTACGACTCCGGAACATATTGCAGCTCTTTCCCGGCAGGTGAAAAAATGTATCCGTCCGGAAAAATCTCCGGTTATTTCCGCAGTGGTATCATCGGCTTCCGGTATCCGGCAGATCGGCGGAAAGTTTACCGTTATCGGCGAAAGGATCAACCCCACCGGTAAAAAGGCCTTTCAGGCGCAGCTGCGTGACGGTATTCTGGATATGGTGTCTGATTTTGCCATTCAGCAGAGCAATGCCGGAGCGCATATTCTGGATGTGAATATGGGGTTATCCGGAATCAATGAAGCTCAAATGATGCGCCGTGCCACCGCGTTACTGGCAAAAAGCACATCTTTGCCGCTGTGCATTGATTCAACCGACCCGGAAGCGGTCGAGGCTGCTCTGCGCCTTTATCCCGGACGGGCGTTATTCAACAGTATTTCTGCAGAAAAGGACCGGTTGGAAAAGATCCTGCCGATCGCCGCCAGATACGGCGCGATGCTCGTCATTCTGCCGCTGACCGATGCCGGGATACCGGCAACTGCCGCCGGCCGTATGGAAGTTGTGGATAAAATCATTGCCGCTGCAGCAAATTACGGATATGATACCGCTGATATTTGTGTGGATGCTCTGATCATGGCGGTCGCTTCTGAACCGCAGGCGGCAAAAACCGCATTGGAACTTATTTCGCTCTGTTCCTCCCGGCAGCTGAATACGGTTTGCGGTTTATCCAATGTCAGTTTCGGACTGCCTGACCGCGCTCTGCTCAACCGGACTTTTCTGGGAATGGCGATGGGACGGGGACTGTCGGCTGCCATCGCCAATCCGCTTTTTTCGGAACTTATGGCAATGGTTTATGCCGGAGATGCTCTCTATGAACGGGATGATAATATGAGTGCTTATCTGGCGGCCGCTGACGGAAATAGCGGAATGCCGGTGCAAAATCTCTCTCTTTCTCCG
Source organism: Lentisphaerota bacterium (assembly GCA_015061815.1). Taxonomy (GTDB): domain Bacteria; phylum Verrucomicrobiota; class Lentisphaeria; order Victivallales; family Victivallaceae; genus UBA1784. The sequence goes on along the minus strand of SUVW01000001.1, from coordinate 224,412 downwards.
GCTGATGCGGTCAAGGAGGCTGTTTTGCGTGGAGAATCCGGCCGCGTTGTGGAAATGGTGAAGACCGCTTTGCAATCCGGTATCACGCCGCAGGATATGCTCAATACCGTTCTTATTCCGGCGGTCAAAGAGGTCGGCAGACGTTATGAGCAGAAAACGTTTTTTCTGCCGCAGCTTATTGCCGGTGCTGAAGCGATGAGTGCCGCATCTGCTTACCTTGAACCGATGTTGAACAGCGGTGATGCCGCTGCGGAAGCTAAACCGAAATTTATCATTGCCACTGTCAAAGGGGATATCCATGATATCGGGAAAAATATAGTTGCCGCTGTTTTGCGCAATTACGGTTTTGAAGTTATCGATCTGGGCAAAGATGTTCCGGCGGAAGTGATTTTGGATACCGCTGAAAAAGAAGGTGTTTCATTGATCGGCCTGTCGGCGTTGATGACTACTACGATGGGGGCGATGCGTGAGGTCACGCTTCTGGCCGGACAGCGGAAGTTGGATCATCTTCATTTCATTGTCGGCGGAGCAGTGGTGGATAAAGAATTTGCCGACTCCATCGGCGCAGTTTATGCCGCAGACCCGATGGATGCGGTCAATGCCGCCAATTCGTTTCTGCATTGAGCTGAACTGAAAAAAAGCCCCCCGCACCATTGCCGGGGTGCGGAGGACAAAGGGGAAAGAAGGCTTAATTTATCAGAGTGGTGCCGATTTTAAGCAGAGTACCGGCCTGATAGACGATAAAGGTCATGATATAAGCCAGCGCGAAGAGGCCTCCGGCTTCGATCACGGCCATTTTCCATGAGTTCAATTCCCGTTTGATAATGGCCAGTGTCGCCAGACACGGGATCGAGAGCAGGCAAAAGAGCATGATGCAGAATGCTTGCAGCGGGGTGTAATTTTTGACCAGTTTGGCCCGCAAGCCTTCGGATTCTTCATCCGTTTCGCCTTCACTGTAAAGGATTCCCATCTGGGCCACAAAAACCTCTTTGGCCGCCAAAGCTCCGATGGTGGCAGTGGTGATCTTCCAATCAAAACCGATCGGTTTGAATAATGGTTCAAGGGCTTTGCCGACTCTGCCGGAAACGGTATATTCCATTGCTTCAGCGTGCTGCGCATTTTCCAGAGAGGATATGATTTCATCATTTTGAGCAGCTTCTTCGATCAGGGTATCATAATCTCTGGAAAATTCCTTTTTTTCCGGATAGGTGTTGCAGATATAGAGGATTATACTGGTCAGCAGTATGATCGTACCGGCTTTATGCAGATACATCCGGCCGCGATCCCACATGTGCAGCAGCAGACTTTTCAGCGTCGGCATCCGGTAGGGGGGCAGTTCCATAAGATAGACCTCCCCATCTCCTTTGAATAATGTCGATTTCATGATCCTCGCTCCGATAAGCGCGACCAGAACCCCGATCAGATAGATCATCCACATGGTGAATGCCTGATACTTCTGGGCAAAAAATGCCGGAATTATCAACGCATATATCGGCAATCTTGCACCGCAGCTCATCAATGGCAGAACCATAATGGTTATTTTGCGGTCGCGTTCAGATTCAATGGTTCTGGTGGCCATTATTGCCGGAACCGTACAGCCGAAGCCCAATACCAGCGGGACGAAAGATTTGCCCTGCAACCCGAAACGGCGCATGACTCCATCCATGACAAAGGCAGCCCGGGACATATAGCCGGATTCTTCCAGTATTGCAATGGCGAAAAACAGAAAGAGGATATTCGGCAGGAATACGATTACTCCGCCTACACCGGAAATAATACCGTCGATCACCAGACTGCGCAAATACGGCATGACTTCCGGATCCCAGAGATTTCCGGTGATTTCGCCCAGCCAGACGAAAAATTCTTCAATATACCCCATCAGCGGATCGGCGCAAATAAAAGTGAACCAGAACGTTGCATACATTATCGCCAGAAACAGCGGGAATCCAAGAAATTTGTTCGTCATCACCAGATCGATCCTGTCTGAAACTTCCCGCCGTTTTTCATTGGTCGTTGATATCGCATCCCTGCATGCTCCGGCCAGCATCGCGTAACGGCGGTCTGCCATAAATGTATCCGCTTCAATAGCATGTTTATCTGCCAGATGACGGATCTGCTCATCGACCGTTTCCCATGCCGGTTTGAATTTATCTATCTGCATGACACAGGTATCTTTTTCCAGCAGTTTTATGGCAAAAAAGCGGGAGGGGATATGGCTGTATTCAGAGATTTCAAGGGAATCTATTTCTCCGGCCACTTCGCTGATCGCTTCATCGATATCCTGTCCGTAAGAGAGCATCGGGACTCCGTGATCGGCCAGTTGGTCAAGTTCTTCTGCCAGTTTCTCTTTCAGAGCTTTCACTCCGGATGCACTGTTGCCGATGGTCTGGACGATGGGGGAACCGAAATAGGTTTCCAGTTTGGCAATGTTAAACTTCAGCCCCTTTTTTCTGGCATCATCGCTCATATTGAAGGCCAACAGCATCGGGATGTGCAATTCTGCCAGCTGGGTGGTCAGATACAAACTGCGCTGGGGGATCGTGGAGTCGATCACATTGACGATCAGATCGATTCCCGGGCGGGTCAACTCCCGGAATACGACCGCCTCTTCCGGAGAGGAACTGGAAAGTGAATATACTCCCGGCAGGTCGATCAATTCTATTTCTTTGCCGTTCAAGGAGAAATTACCGGATTTGCTCTCCACCGTCACGCCGGGATAATTCCCCACGTGCTGGCGTGAACCGGTGAGCATGTTGAATATACAGGTTTTTCCGCAATTCGGATTACCGGCAAGCGCGATTCTGAATTTGTCAGGCATGAGCATTTACCTCCTGATTTTTCAAAAGAATGCACTTCGCATCATCCCGGTGCAGAGCCATACTGGTTTCCATGACTTTTACCCGGATCAGGCCGCCGAAAGGAGCGTAAGCTTCGATCTGCAATTCACTGCCGGGAACAAATCCGGCATCGGCAAACTTTTTCTTTTCGCGGGAATAAGGCGAAAATCCTGTGATCACAGCTTTGGTGCCGATCGGTAATTCTGCCAGAGAACAACCGGTGTTTTTTTCCCCGTTTTTCATTTTATAAGGCAACTCCTTGATTGAATAAAATTCTTTTTCTGCGGTATAATATATAACCGGTCAATAGAAATGTCAATTAGTGCTGTCTAATTTTTTAAAAAATTTTGTTCCTTTTCGGTATTTTGCGGTGATGGTCATCCGGCAGTTTTTTTGAATATCTGTAAAATGCGCCCGATATCCGGTTCAATGATTTGAGCTTCCGGATGCTGATGACGGAACCATGTTCGTTGGCGGCGGGCGTATTGCCAGGTGGCGGTAGAGATTTTTTCCAGCAGAGTTTTCCGGTCATATTGGCCATTGATAAACTCATATATCTGCCGGTAGCCGAGAGCCTGATGGGCAGTCGGGGAGGTGAATAATCCTTTGCTGACGGCCAGAGCGGTTTCTTCTATCCATCCGGAATCAAGCATTTTTCCGGCCCGGTCGGCGATACGTTTTTTCATAATATCGCTATCTCTTTCGATGACCAGAGAAACTGTGTTGTAACGCAGTTTCTGCCGCTGTCCCTGCTGCAATTCGATGATCGATCTGCCGGTGATAAGGAAAACTTCCAGGGCGCGGATCAACCGTCTGCGGCAAGAGTGCCACTTTTCAAATGCCGCCGGGTCGAGAATGGAGATCCGTTCATGCAAAGCTTTTTCACCTTCCGGTGAGTCATATTCGGCATCCAGTTCCGCCCGCAATTCACGATTTCCGGGCAGATCATCCAAACCGTAGAGCAGAGCTTTCAGATAAAGTCCGGTTCCGCCGCAGAGGATGGGCCGTTTGCCGCGTTTGCGGATATCGGCGATCGCGGCATCAGCTTCGGAACAGTAACGGAAAACTTCCGAGCGTTCAGATAATTCATATATCCCGGTAAGGTGGTGGGCGACAGCTTTTTTTTCTGCCGGTGACGGTTGGGCCGTGCCGATCGGCAGGTCGCGGTAAAGCTGCATTGAATCGACGGAAACAATTTCTCCATCAAGTGTTTCTGCCGCCTTCAAAGCCAGTGAACTTTTCCCGGAAGCTGTCGCTCCGGCGATAACTAAAATCCGGTCGTCCATGTTCCGGCTGTCCTCACCGTGTGAAAAATTCTATCAACCGCCGCAAAAAACGGGAATACGGAGGGTAACGGAACGGCAGATCGAACCACTTTGACTGGGTCATTACCGGTTTTTCATGGGTAAAGGTCGTAAAGGTGCGCACGCCGTGATAAGCACCGAATCCGCTGTCACCGACTCCGCCGAAAGGGATGTGCATATTGCAGAAGTGGATCAGCACATCGTTGAAAACCAATGCCCCGCAGGAGAAGCTCTCCTTGAGGAACAGTTTGATTTTTTCCGAACCGCCAAAGCAGTATGCCGCCAGCGGGCGGGGGAGGAGCGCGAGCGTGGAAATCAATTCTTCTTCCGTCGCGAACTCTTTTACCGGAAGCACCGGACCGAAAATTTCACCTTGAAACAGCGGAGAATTTTCCGGCAACCGGTCAATTACGGTCGGTTCGATGGCTAATTGCTGCGGATAACGTCCGCCGCCGCAAATCAACCGTCCTTCAGAGATCAGACCGATCATCCGCTGATAAGCTTTGGCATCCGGCATGGATGTGAATGTTCCGCCCGGAACATTTTGTCCGTACATTTTGCGGATCTCTTCCGTAAGGAGATTGAGGAATTTGTCTTTTATGCTTTTTTGTATCAGCAGATGATCCGGGGCGGCGCAGGATTGACCGGCATTGAAAAATTTTCCCCAGGCGATCCGGCGGGCCGCAAGGCGCAAATTTGCTCCTTCGGCGACGATACAGGGATTTTTTCCGCCAAGTTCCATTGTGCATGGAGTAAGATTGGCCGCCGCTTTGGCCATGACGGTTTTGCCGGTTGTACTGTTGCCGGTAAGGAAAATGTAATCATAACGGTAATCCAACACCTCATCCAGCGTCAATTCATCACATACGGTCAGGATTTCATCGGAACTGAAACATGATTTCAGCAATTTGACTATAAGTTCATTGGTGTGCGGTGAACGCGGAGAGAGTTTCAATACCACCTGATTCCCGGCGGCGAATGCCCCCAGAGCCGGTTCCAGTGAAAGCAAAAGCGGATAGTTCCAGGTGGAGATCACCAGAACTTTTCCGAATGGTTCCCGGTACATTACGGTCGATGCCGGAAAGGTATTCAGTGACCCGGGCAGCCGTCGGGGACGGCTCAATGAGGAAAGATTCTTTTCCAGAAATTTTATGATTTGAACCAGCGGATTCAACTCTGCCAGCAGTGTTTCCAGTTGATCCCGGTTGATATCGGCCACCAGTGCCGCGTATATTTCGGTTTTGGCAGCTAGCAGGCGTTTGCGGAAGTCCCGTAATTTTGCACAACGCAATTTCAGCGGCGGAACCGCAAGTTTCGCCGCTGCTTTTCCCGATGACAGGGATTTGCATAAAGTTTCCTTGTCCATACTTTATCCGATATATTCCCGTTTTACCCGATGGCCGATGGCACACCAGATATCATGTCCGTGAGTGCCTTTGATCTGTCCCCATTCGGCAACGGTTATTTCGGCATCCTGCCGTTTGCCCAGCAGGATCGCTTCATCTCCGGCAGCGGCATCCGGTACTGCGGATACATCCACAATGGTATAATCCATCGATATCCGTCCGACAATCGGACAAAGTTTTCCCCGGATGATCACCCGGCCGCGATTGCTCAATGCCAGAGGGATGCCATCAGCATAACCGGCAGTCAAAACCGCAACTTTCAAGGGTTTTCCGGCAATGAATGTCCGGTAATATCCGACCGATGCGCCGGCCGGCAGTTCCCTGATCTCTCCCACATGGGCGGCCAATTCGATTATTTGACGGCACTTCCCGGTAAAATCATCGCCGTACATCATCCCCCCCGGACGGGCAAGGTTGAATGGTGCTTCGGTTGCGCGCGGCAGTTTGGCAATGGCATCTCCGGCGGCATGATGATAGAACGGGAACACGATCCCGGCCTTATCCAGCTGCTCTTTTATGCGGATGAAGCGGTCAAGCTGCAATCCGGCGAAAAAGATATCCGGCTGGGCCGCAGTTGAAAAGTGGGAAAAGAGTGAATCCGCCTGCACCCCCGGCATTTTCATTATCTCCGGGATCACGGTCAGCGCATTCTTTTCCTGAATGCCCAACCGCCCCATGCCGGTATCAAGTTTTACGGCGATACGGACACTTTTCTGCTGCCGTTGAGCTTCGGCAGAGATTTGTCCGGCCAACTGGATGTTATCCACCGGGCAGATGATATCTGCTGCCACCGCTTCTGCGATCTCCCAGGGGGGGAGAACTCCGAGTATCTGGACGTCCAGTCCCAGTTTTTTCAGTTCCAGAGCTTCATCGAGAGTTGCCGCCGCGAAGCGGAATGCTCCGGCCGCTTTCAAGGCATTACCGACGGCATGGGCTCCCATGCCGTAAGCATCATATTTCAAAACCGGCATCAAACGGCAATTTTTCGCGCACTGCCGGAGGAAATTGAAATTCTCCGACAGCTGCGCGAGGTCGATCCGGCAGACAATTCTGTTGTTTGTCATTTTTTCACCGGCAGATATTTATTTGGCGTACTCTACGGAACGGGTCTCGCGGATGATGGTAACTTTGATCTGACCGGGATAGGTCATCTCTTTTTCGATGCGCGAACAGATATCTTTGGCCAGCATCTGGGCTTCACCTTCGCCGACTTTTTCCGGGACGACAACGACTCTTATCTCTCTGCCGGCCTGCAATGCGAAACAGCTTTCCACACCGGGGAAGTCATGGGCGATGCTTTCCAGCTGCTCCAGACGTTTGAGATACAATTCAGTGGTTTCACTGCGCGCTCCGGGACGGGAAGCACTCAAAGTATCACAAATATTGATGAGGATATCATAGAGCGATTCCGGTTCGACCTCTCCGTGATGGGCGGCGACGGCGTGAACGATATCTTTAGGCTCATTGTATTTGCGCAGCAGGTCGGCACCGATCTGGGCGTGGGGACCCTCAACTTCATGGTCGATGGCTTTGCCGAGGTCGTGGAAAAGACCGATACGTTTGGCTTTTTTCTCGTCCAGTCCCAGTTCGGCGGCGATGATGCCCATAAAATAGGCTGTTTCCAGAGAGTGTTGTAATACATTCTGGGAGAAGCTGTAACGGTATTTCAGGCGGCCGAGGATCTTCATGATCTGCGGCGAAACTCCGGGAATTCCGGTTTCCAGAACCGCCGCTTCGCCGGCCTGATAGAGTTCTTCTTCCTGCTCTTTGGTTATCTTTTTGACCAACTCCTCCACGCGGGTGGGATGGATGCGCCCATCGCTGATGAGTTTTTCCATCAATCTTCTGGCGATCTCTTTGCGTACCGGGTCAAAGCAGCTGATCACCACCGCTTCGGGGGTGTCATCGATCAGAATACTGACTCCGGTGGCACTTTCGATGGCACGGATATTGCGTCCTTCCCGGCCGATGATGCGTCCTTTCATCTCGTCGCTGGGCAGCGGGATGGTGGCGGTAGTGCGTTCATAGGTGCAATCTGAAGCATACCGCTGCATGGCGTAAGTAAGTATCCGGCGGGCCTCTTTTTCACTGCGTTCTTTGATCTCTTCCAGAACATTGCGGACAACCAGACCGGATTCATTGCGAACCTCATTTTTCAACTTTTCCAACAGTACTTCCCGCGCCTCTTCCCGGGAGTAACCGCTGATGCGTTCCAATTCATCGATCTGCCGGGAGATGCTCCGGTTGAGTTCCTGTTCACGGTTGGAGATCCTTTCGCGCAGCTGGGCGATATCGGCCTCCTGTTTTTCAATATTTTTCAGTTTGGCATCCATCGAATCTGCGCGGCGGTCGAGCAATTCTTCCCGTTGAGCAAGGCGTTTTTCCACATTGGATTGCTCTTTGCGGCGTTCTTTGAGTTCCGCTTCGCACTCCTCGCGCATTTTTATGGTTTCACCTTTGGCTGAAATTCTGGCGTCCCGGAGCAGATGCTCCGCCTCCCGTTCCGCATCGGAACGGATTTTTTCCGCGCTGCGTCCGGCGGCATCCCGGCGGATGCGCTGAATACCCAGCACCACCACCAGCGTCACCACAAACGTTGCGGCTGCGGAAATTGAAATTTCCAACATCATTTTTTTTCTCCTGATTCGTTATTCCCTGCTGTATCAATAACTTCCCTTTCAGTCACGATCCACCTGACCGGGGCATCGTGTTCCGTGCCGGGCAATGGAGTTTCTGATAATTGGCAGGAGTATATCACCGCTACCGGCGGCAAATTTACTCCGGAGAGCAGACGGTCATAAAATCCGCCGCCGCGCCCCAGCCGGCATCCGTTGCGGTCACAGGCGACCGCCGGAACCAGAAACAACATTTGGGAAGCAAGAAAACCCGTATCCGCCGCCGGTAGGGACGGCAACGGTTCGGGGATTCCGTATTTACCCGGCAGCAAATCCCGCTTGAGGTTTTCAATGGCAACCATTTCGTAAACGCCGGAACGCGCTTTGAAACGCGGCAGAAACAGCCGCTTGCCATGAAACAGTGCGGAGAGATCAGGTTCTGCGCCGAAGCTGATGAATGCGGCAATATTTTCCGCAGATTTAAAGATGGGCAATTCTCTTATATTACGGCAGATATCCGCATCGAATCTGCGGCGTTCCTCCGCTGTAATATTTTTGCGCCGGGCGGAAAATTCTTTCCGCAGTACGCTTTTTTCCATCTCCACCAGTTCAACAGACATTTCCGATTTTCTCCGGTGATTTTCAACGGCATACCGGAAAAACCGGGGAGAGCTCCCCGAAGTGATGCCCCGATACAACTTCCATCTGCTGCTTTCTGCCGCCTTGCCATCGCAGTGACCCGGCACGATGATTTGCAGCGTTTTCAGGATCAACAATCCCGCGTTGCTGTATCAGCATCTTATTTGCTGCCGCCGGCAAAATATCTGCCGGTGGAGAAGTTTTTCCGATTTCCGATTTCCCGGAACTGACGCCGTCAGAATAAAGCCGCCGGGAAACAGTTTTCAACACCGGCTTTTTCTTCAGAACGATCTCTCCGGGGGATCAAATCATTCATTTATGAGGTGACTGCAAAAATAATTCAAAACAAAATTGAAAAATCATCGTCGATAAGACCGGCACGGCAGTCTCTTCCGGCTTCACTGAAAAGCGACACCGGAACGGTGGCGGCTGTTGAATAAATAACCACCGGAAACCTTCCGCAACAAGCCCGCGACGGTGAATCCCAAGAGCTTTTGAAGACTTTTGGAATCGCCTCTTATTATAAAAGCAAAAAATTGCTGCTGTTATAAATATAATACGCTTTTGATAAAAATAAAGTCGGTAATTGAAAATTTTTTAAATATTTTTGTTCCGGCAGATAAAAAATGCGGCTCTCCTCTGCTTGGAAAGCCGCCAATGATCCCGGCTGCAGCCGTTGTCATGCCAGATGGAACAAACCATCATCATGCAGCGCAAGTTTTACTCCATAAGGTTCACTCAAGCCGTTGAGGATGTCGAGAATCTCCTGCGCTTCACCGCCGCAGGCAAGTTCCGGGACACCGTTCATCTCATCTTTCCGGTGGAAATTGAGATAAAGCGGCATCAGCGCGAAGCCGGTCAATTTGCCGTTTTCAAATTCCAGTTTCGGCAGAACGGTCTGGTAGTTGAGTTTATTGCAGTGCAGACCGACTTTTCCGCCCCGGGAACGGGCCCAGAGAGCTTCCTGTGCAGTGGAATAGATGTCGATATTGTATTTTTCCATAAAGTCTGCCGGCAGGTGTTCCACTCCCAATCCCTGATAGATGAAATCGCCGAGAGAGTAAAAAATCGGGGCTCCTTTGTAGATTTCCACCGGACGCAGACGGTGACAGCCGCCGCCGAAAATCGCTGAAGCTCCGGCATCGACACATGCCCGGCAGAATTCAACGATGTAATCCGCCGGATTTTCTTCCCGGATACCGTCATTGGTATGGCAGTGAGTTACCATGAAAACATAATCACAGCTCTTTTTTGCCTCTTTTATCGCCGAAGTCAGCCGTTCTTTGTCGCCGGGGTGACAGCTGGTGGCCGGGACATCATCTCTGATGGTGTACTTCTGTTCGCCCATGAAGAAGTAACCTTCCGGGTCCGGAGTCAGATAGCCGGTGTTTATCAGCATATCCCGGGTGTAGTTGATCCTGGTTCCGGCGGCGATCCGGCGCAAATGCTCCATATCTTCCGGAGAAACTTTGTAAACAGTGTCGTGCCGCAGGTAATTGACTCCCGGCCGGGCTTTGAGTTTTCCGGTCGCTTTCCCGGCCCGGGAGGGATTCTGGAAAGATGCATCGACCGCGAATACCGCGATTTTTACTCCATTGATATCGAAAAGAGCCGGGGCGACCGCTTCATCGAAACTTCTGCCGGTACCGCAATGAGCCAGACCGGCGGCATCAAGAGTGTCGATGGTCGAGAGCAGTCCGTTGTATGAGTAATCCATGCAATGGTTGTTGGCCGTGCCGAAACAGTTGAAGCCGAAGCGGAGCAGATCGGAAAGACAGGAACGGCGGGTGTTGATCCAGGTGCCGCCGCTGTAAGCACCGGCGAAGTATTCAAAGTCGGAAAAGTTGGTTTCCAGATTGGTTATTTTTAAATCACAGGAACGTATGAAATCGGCGACCGGTACAATACCTTTATCATATTCAGCAGGAAATTCCCGGGTAAAGAGAGAATCTCCGGTACCGGTGACGATCAGTTTTTTTTCGCTCATTTTTCAGTTTCTCCGGGCAAAATCTTCTTTTACTTCATTGCGGAACTTCTCATCGGTGATGAAGTCCCAGCCGACCTGCGCCATCGCTGCTCCGGCTTTAAGGGCAGAATCAATGGCATAATCAGTGGCACAAACATCGCGGAAAACCGTTGAATGAGCCACCATATCCGGCGTGGGAGCCGGAGAGATCGCAAAGGATGGATGGATACCGGGGATCGTCTGGGAGAAGTCGCCGAAATCAGAAGAACCTTTACCCGGAGCTGTTACCCGGATCACCGGCATCTCCATTTTTTCCATACTGCGGGCAAAAAGTTCATTCATCGGAGTATTCGGGCGGCGGGAACGGTACGCCTCGCGGAAAGGAGCTATATCGGCGGTGCAGTCGGTCATCAATTCCGCACCGCGTACCATGTTGGTGAAGCGGCGTTCGAGTTCCGGCATGATCTTCTCATCAAAAGTGCGCAGATAGAAGCGGCATTTTACCAGATCCGGAATGATGTTCGCCGCCGCTCCGCCGTTATTGATGAAACCGTGAATCAGGGCCGCCGGAGGCATCTGCTGGCGGTACGCACTTACAGCGGCAAAGAGCAGATTTGCCGCATCCAGAGCGTTTATACCTTTTTCCGGGCATCCGGCGGCATGGGCGGCTTTCCCGTGAAATGTCACTTCCAGCCCTTTGTTGGCTGTGGAACCGCCATCAGTGTAGTTTTTTGCACTGGGGTGAGCCATGATCACCGCATCGATCCCTTTAAGACAACCGTTGGCAAGCATCCGGACTTTGCCGCCGGCACCCTCTTCAGCGGGCGTTCCCAGGAGAACGACTTTGCCGGGGACACCGGTGTTTTTCAAAGCATCGGCCAGAGCCAGAAATGCGGAAATACCGGCGATGCAGATAAGGTTGTGTCCGCAGCCATGACCGATTTCCGGCAGGGCATCATATTCTGAAGCAACGGCGAAAACCGGACCGTCACCATTACCGTATTGACAGGTGAAAGCTGTTTCCACTCCGAAGCAGCCGACAGTGACCTGAAAACCGGATCTTTCCAGAAAATCTTTGGCGGCAGCGGCCGCAAATTTTTCCTGCCAGGCAATTTCCGGGTGTGACCATATTGCCAGAGTGAGTTCTTTCAGAGCATTTTTGTTTTGCCCGATGACGGATGAGAATTTTTCCAACATTGCATACACCTTGAAATGTTTATAGAATGAGATATTGTGGTATCTGATATAAAGTAATACACCGCGCGGGAAAGTTCAAGATAAGTTTGAAATATTTTACTTTAATTTTATTCTGCGGCAACCGGAATAAATGGCGAAAATACAGCGATACCGGCGAATTATCAAAGTTTTTCATTTTTTTTGTCCATGTCGACTTGTAAAATCGGAAAAGCGGTGTATTTTATAAAACATGATGTGGCGGGTTAGCTCAGTTGGTTAGAGCGTCGGAATCATAATCCGCAGGTCCCCGGTTCGAGTCCGGGACCCGCTACCAGAATGTGCCGGAGTGGCGGAATGGCAGACGCGCTAGACTCAAAATCTGGTGTACCCAGTACGTGTGGGTTCAAGTCCCACCTCCGGTACCATTTTTTTTGCCTTTTTACCAAAGACAAAATTCCATCCAACTTATTTGTCCGGGCCATTGTCTTCAATTCCAGGCTCCCGGTTTCTTCCGCCATCTTGCACCATCGGTGAAAAGCAATCCGGGCATGATAAGAATCTTTCGCCTGACTTGTAAATACCGCGCAATGTTTTCTCCAAAGGCAAGAAAATATGAAGCCTGAAATACTTTGTTTCATGGTACACCGTGCCGCTTCATACTTTTGTTGACACGCCGGAGGTGTACACCAAAAAAACATTCCCCTGATTTGCCGGTTTTGGATTATCGATGTATGCCAAAACAGGGAGTGCATTTCCGGTTTTCTCAACCGGAGATATTGTAAAAGCAGTTGATGTCATGTATAATAATACCGTTATCGAAAGAAGGGTGTAACGGTATATGCAGTACAGTGATATCAAATTACAGCGTGATTCATCAATGCCTCTGTTTTTGCAATTGGCTGAAGCATTGAAAAATTTGATCGCCCAGACTGAACCGGGGTGTCGGGAAAAACTGCTTTCCGAACGGAAACTTGCCGGATTGCTTCAAATCAACCGTTTGACTGTCCGCAGAGCGTATGACGAATTGCTCCGTGAGGGTATCATCGAATATCATTCCGCGCGGGTACGGCGGATATCTTCTGCCGGGTGCCGGAAACATATAATGCCGCTGCCCTGTATCGGGGTCATTCTGCCTTATGAATTTTCCAGAATCGTGGATGAGGATCATCAGATCGCACTGCGTTATTTCAAAGGGATCATTGACCGGGCTTCGGCAGAGAATATCGCAGTGATCATGCTCCAACTGCCGGATGCCAATACTCCGGTGAATATTGTCAGAACTTTTATCCGGGAAACTGTCAATCATCTTTCCGGGATAATTCACATCGGTGACCGGAAAATGTATCCGGATACCGTTTTGCAGAAAATAATGCGACTGACTCAACTGCCGCAGGTGATAATTTCCGCCGATTCGCAATATCCGAATCTGATGCAGGTGGTGCCGGATATCGACTTCGGCGCCTGCGAACTGGCGGAAAAACTGGTCAGTCTGGGATTGAAAAAAGTGGGAGTCGTTTCATTTTATGACCGCTGGAAACCGAAAATCCCAACGGTTTATGTTGCCAACCGGGCGTTGTCGCGCAGTATGGTTTTCCGGGATATTTTCCGCCGTTATCAGTTGGATTGCGACGACCGTTTTTGTCTTTTCGGCTGTTGTACCTACTCTGACATGCTGCGAAATCTGCTTCTGGCGCAGAAAAACGGTGATCTGCCGGAAGTTTACTGGTGCCAGAATGATGAAGTGGCTTCGTGGCTTTTGCGGGCATGCCGGGAGATCGGACTGTCGGTGCCGGAAGATATTTCAGTAGTGGGCTTTGACGGACTGGATCTGCCGGAGGCTCCGGGATTGGCAACCGTGCAAATGCCGTTCTACGAGATCGGTGTGCGGGCATCGGAGGTCGTTTTTGAAGCGATGAAAACCGGTGAGTTTCCCTCCCGGGAGTTTCGGGTGAAAACCAGGTTTGTTTCGGGTAACACATTAAAAAATAACAATAATTAACCCCGGAAGTATCAATACTTCCACCAAAAAAAGGAGATCGAAAATGGAAAAAAGTTCACTTCAAGTCCTTGAAGTAAAGCACAGGTGCTTTACCAAATCATCATTCACGCTGATTGAATTGCTGGTGGTGATCGCGATCATCGCGATACTGGCGGCAATTTTGCTGCCGGCTTTGAATCAGGCTCGGGAGAGAGGACGGACGGCAACCTGTTTATCCAATTTGAAGCAGAATTCTGCATACATGAATATGTACATGGATTCCTGTGACGGTTCGATGGTATTAAGGTATGATTCTTCGGGGAAATATTGGAATTATGTACTTTACAAAGCCGGAATAGTGCCGCCGGAGACGGCGAAAGAGTCTTATCTCTGTCCGAATATGCTCCGGTTCGTCAAAGCGGACGACTCCGGTTCGCACGGGACGACCAAAGTTTACGGTTTTTTGACCTACGGTCATTATGTGAAAGATATTCCCAATATCAGCAGTGGTTTGCGTCTTCTTTACAACCGGGTTGAAAATTTTTCGGTGTATCCGGTACTGGGGGATTCATCTGACCGCAGTTTCATCGGTACGGAAAATCAGGGCGGTCCGCGCGGGCAGTTGGATTTCCGGGATTTTTCCGGAAACAATGCCTTTGCCATTCCCAAGCACAACAATAATTTTGCCTTCAGCTTTCTTGACGGTCATGCGGCGTTGAATTCCATTGAGGAGTTGCCGGATGTACTTGGAGGAGCGTTTGATAAACGCTTTAAAAATTCAACCGGAAACATTTATGAAACCAGTACCACTGAAGAATTGATTAATTATTTGCGTGCCGATGGCAGTGGAGTTGTCGCCACCGGTGTCAGCCCGAAAGGTAAACAGAAAGAAGATTTTTAATATTTTTCAATAAGAAGGAACAAAAAATGATAAGAAAAATGAGTTTGATGATCTTACTTGTATCTCTGCTGTTTCCGGCATTGGATGCGGCAGTTCTCAAGCCCGGAGAAAAGGTGACAGTCGCCCTGCCGGCCGGCAAGGCCGGTGCAGGAGAACGGGTGATCGTGGATTTCACCGCCCGCTATCACCGGCCGCAGCGGATCGGACGGGATTGGTACATGCATATTTCGGTCAACGGCAAAACACTGGATGCTTTTATGCTGCCGTCAGGTTCCGGAGTGTTGCGGGCGGTCAACCGGACGGTTGCAACGTTTCACGGGACTGACTATGATTATGTTTACAAGGACCGCTGGAGTGTGGCATCTAACAACTCCTCCGATGAGATCGAACACATTTACTGTCCGGATGATTATGAACAGCTTTACCGTTATACTCTGGATGTGACCGATGCTCTGCAGGATGGGGAAAACACTCTGGTTATTCTCAATGACGCTCCCGGTCCCGGAAAAAATGAGAAGAATCATCAGCCGTTCATTATGCATTTGGGCGAAGTGAATCTGGCAAAAGTCCGTACCGCGACCCTGCCCGATCCGGTGGAACGGAGTTTTGAATGTGCCGCAGAGTTGGGCAATCATGATTTGGCACTGGGCAGCAAAGAGAAGAAAATTGCGGTAAAACTCCCGGCCAAACCGGGATTTGTCCGGGTCCTCCGCTGCCGTGCCCGTTTGAGTTACGGTGGAGGCGGGAGCAATACCAATTTCGGATTGACGGTCAATGGACAGCCGGTTTCCAAAGAAAATTCCGCCGGACAGCATCGGATGCTCAATCGCGGAGCATTTTACCTCGGCGGCAGAGAAGCGATTTTGTATAACCGGGGCTTGATCACGGTAATGCACGGTACGGCATTCCGGCTGCGCAATTCCAACAATAAAAGTGCCGAAGCACGCAAAGTGGCATGGTATTATGTGGATATTGACGATATGCTTACCAACGAAGGTGGAGAAATCGGTATCCGCAACGCCACCGGGACAGGATATTTCAACGAAGAGCGCGGTTTTAAGAATGGCAACCCATTCTTGCGGGTCTACGATCTGGCAGTCGGTTATGTGCCGCAGGAGTGTGCCGATCTTTCACCGGCGAGAAAGACCGAAAGCCGTACTTTTGTCCCCGGCAAAAACAGCTTGCAGAATAAAAACTATACTCTGAATATCGCTCCGGACGGCGGTTTGCAGATCGGGGTCGGCAAACAGAAATTCTTTGTGGAAAACTTTTACAGCTATCCCAAAGCCGGTTTTAACGGTTTTACCTGCAAAGGGGCCGTTCTTCAGAATCCGGAAAAGGAATTTAAGGGTTCCATCACCCGGGACGGCAACACTTTCACCGCCCGGTTTGCAGGCAAATATTACGCCGTTACCCGGACATTGACGTGTGCGGAAAATGCGATTCACGTCACTGAAAAGATCGACAATATTTCCGGAGAACCGCTGGGGATGTTTTTCAAAGTGGATCTCCTGTCGGAAAACCGGGCGGATATCGTGCGGAAAAATGGTTGCCAACTCTATGAAAACGATTTGAGCAGTCACCGGTATCCCAATGCGAACAGTTCTGTTTTCTGGGCATTCAGGTCTCCGGCGGCGGGGATCGGTCTGGTTCTGGTGGATGATATATTCCGGCTGCAGGCCGACTACCGGGCGCAGGTTTCCGGCGGCAAAGTCAGTACTTCGCATCTGGGATTTGATACCGGTAAATCCCAAACCCTGCGGTACAGTATTTACTGTCAGAATTCCGCAGATTACTACGACTTCGTCAATGCCGTGCGGCATGATTGGCAGGTGAATAACAAAACGATCCCCGGCATGATCAGCTGGAATAACAATCATATCCATAAAAAGAATGATATATTTACAAAAATTTATGACAACTTGGGGACCGATATTCTGATCGATGGGCAAAAGTGGTTCAATGCCAAAGAGTATCACGAAAAAGAGTTCGATGTGAATAAGGCTTTGGAAATCCATAATGAGTGGAAGAAAATCGGTCATTCCATGCGTCCGGCAGCCAAATATCTGCTGCAATTCCAAATGGTTTTTTCCTGGAGAAACAAGGATGATCATCCGGATTTGATGGGAGATTCCATAGCGGTTGATGAAAATGGTAAACCGATGGAATTTGCCCGGGCGGTTCCAGGCGGCAACCCGAACAGTACTTACCGCAGTGGAGATATCGGCCTTTGGCACGGTTATCACTATCCGGCCATCGGCAATAAATATTATCAATATATCATGGATACTGCCGTTTCTGCAATGGATAACGGATTCAGCGGTATGTATTTTGATACTCCGGAATATGCGGCGGTCAATTACGGCAGATTCACCTTTGACCGCTGGGACGGTGCAACAGTGGATTTGAATAAAGATTTCACCATTGCCAAAAAGTATTGTGACCTCAATCTGCTTTCCGCTGAAGCCAGATACAATATTTTTGATTACATTACCAAACGCGGAGGTATAGTTGTACTCAATTCACCGCCGTTGAATGAGAAAATTCAAAAGATGAATGTTCCGGTTTTGCACTTCTCCGAGGGAGACCGCGAGGATCGTCTGGCGCAGATGCATTTTACTACTCCGCTGATGCTTGGGCAGCACAGCGGCGGGCCGGGAATTGCGGCATACAAGGGTGTGCGTACTTCATGGAAAAGCGAGGAAGATGCAATGGGGGATATGGTATGGAAAGTGAAAAACGGTATCCTCTATGCAGCATACTGGCTGCCGCAAGGGGTCGGGGAACTGCATGAGTGGCCCACCCGGGATATGTATCCGATCACGGTGACGGATATTCACGGCGGCTGGATTCGCGGGAAAGAGCGCATTATTACCGTCAACAGCGGAAAATTCGGCTGGGAAAATGAAAAAGTCGCCAGTGCCAGAATCCGGGTTTACGGCAAGGATGGCCGGATGGTCAGTGATGAACAGGCAAATTGCGGCAGCGATGGCAAATTTGAAGTAAAACTGCCGGAAAACGGCATGGCGATTATCATCCGCTGAAAAAGTTCCGGCTGTATTCCCCCCTTTTGTCATCGGAAATCCGGTGGCGGAAGGGGTTTTTTACTTGCTTTTGTGTTTGGTAAAGGCTATATTATACAGGTAAATACAGGCTGAAAGCAGATTTTAAGAGGGTGGAACGGATGAAAAAATCGTCACTGGTGAGAATGAGTTTTTCCATAGAAAAAGAGCTTTTTGAAGAGTTGGAAGCTTTGTTCGCTCAAACCGGCGGCGGCAACCGTTCCGAATTTATCCGGGATATGATCCGCAAACAGCTGACCCGGAAACGGTGTTCATGTGACGGGAAGGTGATCGGTACGATCTCCGTTCTGTGTGATCCGGATTGGGAAGGTGCCGAGAGCAAAGTTATGGCCCTGCTGAACCGGGAATCCGTGAAAACTCTTGGGGCAACCAGATTTACAGTTGAGGAAAATTATTCGACAACGATGATCACAATTGTCGGAACTGGCAGAAATATCCGGCAGCTGGTCGATGATATCCGCCAAATCAAAGGAGTCAGGCAGGCTGAATTCGTTATAACTGCTCCGGCGTTTCATCGCGGATGATCGCTGAAAATACCGGATGCCGGTTCAGCCGGGCAGGTCTGCTGCGCCGGGACAAACAAGTGGGGCGCAAAACGTCATTGCGTGGTTGACAAATCATAAGGTGTGTGATATATTTATATATCGCAGCAAGTGCAGTTGACAACTCCTGTATGTAAGTTTTCAGGGATCGATTCATCATTTATTTTTTATGGTAAAGTAAAATGGAAAAATTTTTTTCACCGTTTGAGTATTACGAATTTGAAAATCGTAATACCGGAAAGAGGTCAGCTTTTTTTTCCTCCCGCGCGGCGGGTTGCGCTGAAACTCGCCCATCGCTTCGCTGGGGCTCAGACAAGTTATCACAAAGAGTCCCGCTTTTTTTGAAAGAGAAAGGGGGCGCGGGGGCCCGCACGGCGGGTTGCGGGGAAACTGGCCCTTCGCTTCGCTGGGGCTCGGACAATTTCTCACAAAGAATCCCGCTTTTCTTGAAAAGAGGAGTGGGGTTTGGGGAGAGGGGAAAAACCTCTTTTCCCGCCCGCGCGGCGGGTTGCGCTGAAACTCGCCCTTCGCTTCGCTGGGGCTCAGACAATTTATCACAAAGAATCCCGCTTTTCTTTGAAAGAGAAAGGGGGCGTGGGGGAAAGGGAAAACTTTCTTTTCTCGTGAAAAGAAAGTTTTCCTTGTCCCCCGCACACTCATTCACTTTGATAGAATTGCTGGTGGTTATTGCGATTATTGCGATATTGGCGGCGATATTATTACCGGCGTTGAATTCGGCGCGTGAGCGTGGGCGTGGGATAGTATGTGTTTCCAATGCGCGTCAGTTGGGGATGATTTACTTATTTTATGCGGATGATTATGACAATTACTTACCTTGCCGTGACAATTTGGAAGGTGGTTTTACTCCGGGGGGGGAAGTGATCGATCAGAAGAACTGGTTGGATGGAGTTGTTTCGTATTATTTGAATCACCGGGATGCGTCGAAAAATCCGATGGAATTGCTGCTGTGTCCGGGGGAGGAGTTGCGGGAGGATATTACTACTGATTATGGGTTGAATTATCTGATTGCGGCGGAAAAGGTCAACGGGGTGAATCGCGGGATCAGGATATTGCGATTCGGCAATCCGGGGCGGACGGGGATGCTGGTTGAAAATTACGGTCATTTGTGTTATTACGGGGCAGTATTGAACAATTCCGGGCGGCATGTTACCGGTGATATCCGTCCCAACCGGGCGGCATATTTCCGTCACAATGCACTGGCATCGGTGGTATATCTTGACGGTCACACCTCGGCGCGGGGTAAACCGGAAATACCTTGCCGGGAGGGGTATCCGGAATTGTCAGAGGAAGTATTGAACAATACATATTTCAATTCCGGCAAGGTCGATCCGGATAAGGAAACGGTCAACGGTCTGTAAGCTGTGAATCGGGCAATTCATCCAGACTGACCGAAAGTTCATTCTTAAAAATGTTCATTATCAGGGTCGTTTGTGTGCGCATCACGCCGGGGATCTGTCCCATTCTTATGATGAGGCTGTTAAGGGCTTCGGTATTTTTTACAACGGCGCGGACGATATAACTGATATTACCGGCGACATCGAAGACATCGCAGATATCCGGCAGGGCGGAGAGTTGTTTGCCGATATTGACTGCTCCTACGCTTTCATTGGTTACGACCTGGATCAACACATTCATATCCAATCCAAGTGCGCGATGATCGATTCTGGCGGTATAATTTTTAAGGATTCCGGCATTTTCCAGCCGGTGCATCCGCTTCAGCACGGCGGATGGGGCGAGATTTACCTGCCGGGCGATATTCTGATTGCTGATACGGGCATTGCGGCAGAGCAGAGAAACTATTTTGCGGTCAATATTATCCATGATAACTCCAGTTGGCATAGGGTGAATTTATCTTAAAATACATCCGGAAGATGTATTTTTCAATATGCTGAAAGGAATTTTATTCTGTTTTATCTCCATATTTATGAATAATATTTTCTTATTTGCTGTAAACATGATAAAAAGTATCAAAAAAGTGCGTTTTTGTTGAATGAATTGTTTTTTATGATATATTATTCTTCCGTATCATAGAAGCAAATTGCGGGGGATGAAAATGAAAAGTTTTATCGGGTTGTTGCTGGGATTTGCGGCAACGGTATGCTGGGGAAGTTTTTATGTGGCCGGGCGTTGGCTGTTTGGAGAAGAAGGGGATGGACTGAATGTATATCTCTTTAATTTTCTGCGTTTTGTTATGGCGGCGGCGGCACTTTCACCGTTGCTGTTGAGCCGGGAAAAAAGGCAATTGGTAAAAGAGGCTTTTACACGTGATTTGACGCGTTTTTTATTGATAACAGCGATAGGAGTTGTTCTGGAGAGTTATCTGGTATTTTATGCATTGAATTTTACAACGGCGGCGCGATGTTCACTGATGGCGAATTTTTCGCCGGTGGCTACGGTTATATTTGCATTTTTACTGCATGGCGAGAGGATCGGGAAAATCGGGGGCGCCGGCATGGTTATCGGATTTGCCGGAATTGTTCTGGCAGGATTGTCACAGGGAGGAGATATGTATGCTGTGACAAGCTGGCGGAGTTTTATCGGGGATGCGATGGCATTGGGCAGTGGTTTATGCTGGGCATTTTTTACGGCTTACGGGGTGGATGTTTCCAATAAATACGGTGGAGCTGTCTGTATGTTTGTCTGTTTTGTATTGGGATCGGTGCTGATGCTGCCGGTACAGTTTTTTATGGTGGATATAACGGAAGTGACGGCGATTCCGCTGCAGGTTTGGGGAGGCATGGTCTACACGGGGGTGATCACGCTGGCATTTGCCAATGGTTGTTATTATGCGGCATTGCGGTATATCCGGGCGGGAGTACTTGGCGCATTCGGTTATCTGTCGGCGGGAATAACGTTTACACTGTCGATAATAATGTTGAAGGAACGGTTTTCGCTCTTATTCATATTTGCGGTGGTGTTGATTTTGACGGGGATGATCCTGATGATGAACCATCCGGGGCGGGGGGGAATGGAGAAAGAAAACCGGAATGGTGATTGAGGACTTGAAAAAATATTTCCGGATGCTATATTATGTGGAATTTACATTTCCCCGGGGGGTGAGGAGGCAGTATGGTTTTCGGGATAATATGCGGTTTTTCAGCGGCGATATTGAATTCAGCCGGTTATCTTTTCAGTGCCGGTTTTTTGAACAGTTATAAAAGTCCGCTGCGGCTGCTGGTGATGGCGACACTGCTTATGCAGTTGATAAGTTTGCCGCTGCTGTGGTGGTTCCCTTTTGGAGCAATTGATGATCCGCTGCACTTTTTCGGGCAGATGTTGTTGAGCTGTATATGTTTTCTTGTCGGGCAGGGAGCATTTTTTACGGCATTGCGCTTTTTTGAAGCCAGCAGATTATCCTCTTTGCTCGGGTTGAAAATAATAGTTCTTTCCGGAGTATTTGTATTGACCGGCGGGGAACTGAATGTATTTCAGCTGACGGCCGTATTGCTGGCGGCAGCGGCAGCACTGCTTTTTAACTGGGCAGGTGCTGTGCGCAGTTCATGGAAAGGGTGGCTGCTGCTGTCGGTGACATTGTGCTGCTATTCGACGGTGGATGTGCTGGAAACCGGATTGGTGATACAGTTGCGTGAAGCGACGGGATTCGGGCGGTTTTACAGTGCGTTTCTTACGGTTCCTCCGATGTATGTGATGCTGGGTATGTTGAGTATGCCTTTGTTGTTTTACTTTAAACCGGATCGCAAACAGTTGCAAAAAGCGATGCCGTATGCGGTGTTGTGGTTGGGTTCACAGGTGCTGTTATTCGGTTGTTTTGCCACGCTGCTTCCGGTATTCGGGAATGTGATTCTGGCCACCCGGGGGATTTTTTCGGTGTTTGCCGGCATGCTTCTGCCCCGCTTCGGTTTGGGAGCATTGGATTCGCAGATACCGTTATCTTTATGGATGCGGCGGGTGGCGGCGGCGTTGATGATGCTGGGGGCGATAACGCTTTATTCATTGGCGGTGATGTAAAAGATTCCGGAGTTTTTCCAGAGCTTTCAAAGTGTTGCTGATTCCGGGGAAGTCGCGGAAAAGCCAGCATCTGTCTTTGACTTCCGGGCAGTTGACAAAGAGAGAATCAAACTGCTCATCATTTTTGACCAGAGCGCGGTCGATGCCCAGCATCAGCGGCAGTTCCGGACGTTTGGCCAGCAATTCTATGCGGGATTCAAGCTGTGAGGCGTGCCAGCGGTGAAAAAGTTCCAGATGAAAGACCGGGCAATCGTTTTTTGCGGCAAAAGAGAGGTCAGGGAAGATCAATTGCTGATTTCCGGCATCAATGAACGGGGTGTTGCCGACGATCTTCCAGAGGGATTGTTTTTCTGCGAAATCCCGGTGAAACATTTTTATTTCTTCCGGGATATATGATGCCAGACTCCGGTAATGAGAAACAAGGTTATCTTTGCGGGAAAGATGACAGAGCAATTCCCGGTCTTTGATTTTTATCTGCGCCGAAAGTTTCCAGTCGGGCAGGGATACGACCGCCGGAAAGAAGTTGGCCAGCTGCAGAGCGTATTTGGCAGTCGGGCCGAAAATTGAGCAGGGGCCGGATATTTCGATTTGCAGTAAATTTTTCTGCAGCATGGAAAAATTTGCCAGCAGCCGGAAAAATTTTATGGATTTCAATAACTTGCGAAGTTGTGAATTATCCGGATCGCGAATCAGTAAAGTGATGGATTTTGCATAAAACAGCAATCCTTGAGCCTGGGCAAGATTGTAACGGTCGAGCAATTCAGCCGATGATATCCGGCGGAATGAAATCAGTTTTTCAAAGTCCGGCAGATCACCGTAAATATCGGTATCCGGTGCGATATCATCCGGCAGCGGCATGTTACCTGCCGGAAAATTTCCGGAAGTCAGTGCCCGGGCGGAATTAAGGAAAATTTTTTTACGCAAAGCCGGGTAATCTGTGTCTGCCGCAGTAGAAAATTCGCATCGGTCAAAGAGCAGTTTATTCAATCCGGCGGTGACTTTTACTGACGGACTTTTCCGGATGATCGAGGCGGTGATCTCTTCCAGTTCCATTCTGGTCATTCCGGAATCCATTGCGCCGGAGTAGATATTGAGCAATTCTCCGGCACTGTCCAGCAGGAAAGCTGACTGCCGGTCGATGAACCGGGGTTTGATATACGGATGATTTATCCGGTAGAGCAGCTGGTCACTTTTCAACATGCGGAGAACAATCGGGTGAACCGTTATTTTTCACTTTTTTTCAGCGGCCATTTTTTATCCTGCTTCATTTTTACAACAACGGCATTGATGGCGGCGGCGGCATTATCGAAATCTTTTTTTCCGATACTTTTCATAATGGTCACATCGGCCCCGGTGCCTTTGGGAAATTGAATCTTTTCCGCATATTGCCAGAATTCCGGATGAGCTTCCACATCCTGAAGTTTTATCCGGTAGCGGAAGCGGAGAATCGAGGCAAGCGGTTTCAAGCCGGATTGTTCCAGAAGTTCTTTTTCTTTTTTTGCGCGGTGGAGTTCCGCTTCGCGCTCCTCTTTTTTCCGGGCTTTGCTCTCGTTGAGAAACATTTGGGTAGCCCGCAGACCGAGGTTGATGCCGGGGAGGATGTAATCCGCACAGCAATCGGCGGCAATTGAAAAGAGCAGAAGGAACAAAAGATGTTTTACCATGATCAAAATTCCCTGAAATTACTTGTCTTGTACACAGAAACCGTCAGCGGCGTTCACTGCAATGATAAAAATATATCACAAAGATCACGATTTGTCAACTGTACAATAAGATTCCATCATCCGGCGGTCACCTTTTTTGATAGGCATCATGTTCACGCCGCCTGGCACTGATGGATTCTTCGGAGGTGTTGGCACTGATCAATTCATAAAGGATCGCCTGCGGTTTATCCGGAGCATGGCGGAGGATGCGGCCGAGCCGCTGGACATGCTCCCGGACACTGCCGCTGCCGGAAACGATGATGCCGACTGAAGCCTGCGGCACATCGACTCCCTCATTGAGAACTTTGCTGGTGACCAGCACCGGATATTTTCCCTGCCGGAAAAGGTCGAGGAATTCTTTTCTTTCGGCGGCTTTGGTGTGATGTGTCAGCACCGGCAGCAGAAATTTGCGTCCGATAGTGTAAGCAGCATCGTTGTCAGCAGTAAAAATGATAACCCTTTCTCCGGCGTGACGGCGCAATATCCCGGCTATCATTTCCAGTTTGGCTTTCCCTGCCCGTGCAATGTGACGCTGGGTGAAAAAAGCATGCAAAGCCTCTTTGCCTCCCGGCAGCCGTGCGCAGGCGATGAGAAAAGAACTCCATGCATCTTTCCGCTGAAAATCAATAGCTGCCCGGCGGAGGAATGAGGTGTAGATCATCCGGTTGTGCTGATAGGCGGCAGCTTCTTCTCCGGATAATTCCACCCGCAGCTGCCGGACCTGATAGGCACTTAAAACTTTTCCGGCAAGTTCCCGGATACTGATGTTGCAGCAAATATCCCCCATCATCTCCTGCAGTACAGAGGAGTACTCTTCCGGCAATTCCGGGGTTGCAGTCAATCCCAGACGGAACGGGGCGATAGCCATTGCTGCGCAGAGGCGGTTTTCCGGAGAGGGCAGATGGTGACACTCATCGGCGATCAGCAAAGCGAAGCGGCTGCCGATGAATTCCATGTGGAGCAGAGCTGAATCATAGGTGCTTACCGTGATTTTTTGTATATTCCGGCTGCCGCCGCCAAGCATACCGCAGGGAATATTGAAAAACCTTTCAATGGTCGCGCACCACTGGGTGAGCAGGTCTATCGTCGGGACCAGAATCAGTGCCGGCCGCTTCAAATAAGCGATGGCCATGATGGCCAGAAAGGTTTTTCCCGCCCCGGTGGGCAAAGATACCACCGCCCGGCAGTCAGCCTGTTTCCACGCGGTCAACGCCCGGGCCTGATGGGGGCGGGTAGTCAGCTGTTCTTTCAGCGCGAGGTCAGGGAGCAATTCATATTTGCGCGCCCGGTCAGCAAAGGGGATCCCGGCTTTGCGCAAAGCCAGAATGATCCGGGCGTAATCGGATGCTTTGGCCCGGAAAGTTTTACTGCGGACGTCAAAACCGGCAAATTGAATTATTTCCGGCGGCAGAATGTCCACCCCGGAAATATTGAGAGTACCGGCATCAAAATCTATATTTATCATGGTCGCAGGACAAACAGCATATTTTGAGATACTTTTTTGGCCGCTTTGACCGGTATCCAAATCGGGGCAATGTGTGCTTTGCCCCATGAATTGGATACTGCGATCTCGTCAGTTTCTTTGTTGTAACCGATAATGAGGCAGATATGACTGCGGGTGGTGCGGTGCGGGACGGATACTTTTTTCAGAGTCCGCTTCCAACTTTCGGGAGTCTTTGCCAGACGGCGGTTCTTCCGGCTGAAGTCGTATAATTCCTCCAGCTCCCCGGTGGAGAACATCAGCCAGAATACCGGATGTCCTCTGTCGATGTGACCGTTGATATCATTTATTGAAATATCAGAGAACTTCATTATCTCCAATCCGGATTTTTTCCGGATGGATCTGATACTTCGGGTTATTTCAGAAATACTGGTTCCGTTTTTCGGATCGGAATCTCCCCGTTTGGCAAGATGATGCATATCCAGATTTATGCCGTAGTAAAGGAATACCCGGGAAAAGGTCGCCGGGGTACAGTATTCTTTGCCGCCCTGATCGACCATCGGGATATTTTTTATGTAAACATCGCCGAAGTCATTTTTTTCCAGATTTTCGGAGAAGTCCCGTTTTTTTACGGATTTTTCCGGCTGCTCCTGAAGCGGTATCCGGATATGCAGCATGGTGAATTCACCTTTATCCACCTCCAGAAAAATTTCCGCATCCCGGTATTTCCACGTGTCCATCTTTATCCTGACGGGGGAGAAATCCGGGGTCATCCGGCGGCTTTTGCCGAACAGTGAATTGAGATTTTTAGAGATGACCCGGCTGGAACCGGTTACTTTTGCCGCCGCCAGACGGTCATCGCCCCGGGTGGCAAAAGTTATGGATATCAATGTTATCCGACTGGGGGAGCCGCCGGTTTTGATATGTATCTCTTTGGCTTGGGCCCCGGCGATATTTTTACGGTAAAAACAGTAATACCGGTCGCCGTTTCCGGAAAGCCGCAGTTTGGTACGTTTCCGGAAATCAGAATACAGCCAATTGTTCCGGGCCGGAAAGAGCGGTATGCCGAGGATGGCATTGACCTTTTCCACCGGCAGTTCAGCTCCAGCTGATGTCAGAATAAAAAGTACCGCTGCTGCCGCTGTCAGATACTTGCGCATCATCATTTTTTCCGGGGTTTCTGCACTCCGGCGGTAATGAATCCTGCCAGACCGACCAGCACTCCGAATCCCAGAGATACCAACACCCCGGAACGTAATCCGATGCCCAGAGTAAAGGCCAGACCGAAACAAATTGCTCCGACCGGAATGGCCCGGTCTTTATCGAAACGGGGTAATTTTTTTTCTTCCTCTTCGGCAATCAGTTCCACTTCGTCCAGTTTCGCCTGCAGTTCTGCCGGCAGTTTTTCATCATATTCGCTCATTGTCAAATTCCTTATTTTTAAATTATTTTTGCAGCTGCCTTTGAAAATAAATTATTTTTTTCATATCTTCGGGCAGATCCAGGTCGAAATGCAGTTCTTTGCCGGTCACCGGATGGGTGAAACGCAATACCGCTGAATGAAGGGCCTGACGCGGGATAAGCAATTTTTCCATATCCTGATCCGTTAATTCTCCGGCACGCTGTTTCAGATAAAAGTTTTCATCCACCCCGTAAAGTTTGTCACCGGCGACCGGATATCCAAGCGAATGCACAGTTGCCCGTATCTGATGCATCCTGCCGGTGAAAAGTGTGGCTTCCAAAAGCGACATGCTGTTGGCATAAGCCAACCGTTTAAAAGTTGTTTTTGCACTTTCAAAAGGGGGATTTTCCGGCATTTGTGACACGAATCGGCGTTTTTTGCGGATCACGGAGTTCGCATTTATCAGAAAGCCGTCGGCAACGGCCGTTTCCGGAAAATTTCCGTGAACGATCACCCGGTAACTTTTTTCCCTGATATTGTGCGAAACTGCTTTGGCCAGTTTCGGGTCTTTGACGGCGATGAGCAGACCGCTGGTTTCCCGGTCAAGGCGGTTGACAAAATGGATGCTGCCGTATTTGGAACAGAGCAGATGCCACAGGGTATGCTTGAAAAAAGGTCCGGCCGGATGCATACACAGATTGCCGGATTTGGCAATGACCATGAGATGATCATCTTCAAAAAGCACCTGATGATTCAAATCAGCTTCCGGTTCGATGATATCCTGCGGACGGTATTCGATACGGTCATGCAGTTCGAGGACCTTTTCCGGTGGAACGATCTGCTCATTGACGGTTATCTCTCCGGAAATGATGCGCGCCACCCACTCTTCGCGTGTCCGGTAGGTGAAGCGTCCGGCAAGGTAGTCGGCCAGACACAGATTTACTGCGCTCCAGTCGACTGCGGTGCGGATGATCCGCCGTGAAAGATCCGTCATGGTTCAGAACTCATCATCAAGTATCGACATCTCATCTTCAACGAATTCCAGAGCTTTGGCGTAAGCATTGGCCCGGTGGCTGATGCGGTTTTTTTCCTCCTGGGTCAACTCGGCAAAACTTTTGTCGAAACCATCCGGCTGAAAGACCGGATCGTAACCGAAGCCGTTTTCACCTCGCGGAGCAGTGAGGATCGTTCCTTTGACTTCGCCCTCAAAAGTTTCGATCACTTCGCCGTTGGCGGCAATGGCGATGACACAGACAAATCTGGCCCGGCGGTTCTCTTTGCCCTCAAGTTCCTTGAGCAGTTTGGCAATGCGCTCTGTATCGGTATCGGCGTAACGTGATGAGTGGATACCCGGACGGCCGTCCAGAGCTTCCACTTCCAGACCGGAATCATCGGCAAAGGCCGGGACATCGCAATATTTGCAGGCAGCCAGAGCTTTGATTTCGGCATTTTCTTTGAAGGATTTTCCATTTTCTTCCGGTTCGGGATATCCGGGATAGTCATTGAGGGATTTCAATTCGATATTCTGACCGTCCAGTAATTGGGCGTATTCGGCAAGTTTATGCTGATTGCCGGTGGCAGCGACGATATATGGCATGACTTTTTTCTCCGAAATTTTTAAAAATTTTCATATTATGCGCCGGGAAATATTGCATAACGGCGCGGCAACGCTATATTATAAAGCATATAATGGAGAAATGCAAATGGATTATTCAATTTTTTCTGCCTTTCGTGGTTTTCAGCTCTTTGCCGGATTTTCCGGCGGGGCGGATTCCACTGCGCTGCTGCTGCTGGCCAAACAGGGGGCGGAAAAGTACGGTTTTGAGTTGACTGCGATCCATTTTAATCACCATCTGCGGGGATCCGAGTCGGATAAAGAAGCGGAAAATGCTGAAATTTTTGCCGGACAGCTTGGAGTAAAATTCCGGAAAATAGACCTTGATATCGCTCCGGGAAGCAATCTGGAAGCCAGGGCCAGACGGGCGCGGCTGGAAAAGTGGAAAGAGCTGTGCGGCGGTTGTGAAAAAGCTGTGGTGATAACCGGGCATCATCTTGATGATGATATCGAAAATATGTTTCTGCGCATCGGGCGGGGAAGTAATGTTTCCGGATTGACCGGTATGGAGTTGATTTCAACGGTGGATCAGGTGAAATTCTTCCGGCCGCTGCTGATATATTCCCGGGATGAGATAGAAGAATTCCTGCGGGAACAGGGGATCGGAGCATGGGCGGTCGATTCCAGTAATTTGAGTTGTGATTACCGCCGCAATGTCTTGAGAAATAAGATACTTCCGGAAATTTACCGTCTTTTCCCCGGAGGGAAAAAGGCCGTGAAAACCACTCTGGAAAATTTGAAGCATGATGCTGTTTGTCTGGATGCAATGGCCCGGAAACTTTATGAGGATTCTCCGGAAAGGTTCCGGGTGGATTTCTGGAAAAAGCAGGAACGGGCAATGGTTGTGCGTATGCTGCGTATGCTTTGTGAAGAGTTGTTCAATTATGATCTGCCGCTGACTCAAAATGCAGTGGAACGTTTTGAAGATATGGTCATTATGGATAAAAGCGGCATTTGTGTGCTGGACGGGAAACGGAAATTGCACTTGTCCGGCGGGAAAATTTTTCCGTGCCGTGAGGTCGCGGCAAATATCCGCTGGGAGTGGAAAAAAGAACCGGTCATCCGGTGGGGGATGTGGCAATTCCGGGTGGAAAATATCGGCCGTCTGCCGGAAGATATCCGGCTTTTTTCAGCCTGTTTCCATGCCGGAATGCTCCCGGAAGTGCTGGAGATCGGTGTCCCGTCTGCCGGAGAAAAAATGATTCCTTTCGGCCGGAAAAATCCGGTAAAAATAAAAGAGTTGCGTATAAAAAGAGGCGTACCGTCATATCCGGTCAGTCCGGTGGTGAGGATCCCCGGCGGCGAAGCGGTTTTTCTGCCGGGGATCTGCCATTCGGGAGCCTGTTTGGTCGTCCCGGGAGAGCCGGGAGTGATGATTTCTGTGGAAAAAGTCAAAGATTTTGACTGAAAAGCTTGCAAAATTTGCGGAACGGTGATATAGTTCAATGATTGCAAAAAATCAGGTAAAGCTTGAATAAAACAACTTAAAACTGAAAAAGGAGCAAAAAATGAGAGCTTATTCCAAAATTTCTGCTGATTGGTGGGATTACACCACTCTTGACCGGGAGATCCTTGATGCTGCATCCAGAATCACCATCGACAATCTGAAAAGCTTTGAGCGTCCGGGGTTCAAAATCAATCTTTTTGATACCTATCAGGAGTTCTACTGTGCCGAAGCATTGGAATACATCAATGTCTGGAAACAGGCGACTGCTGACAATCCCTGCGGTATCTGCGGCCCGATCGGTCCGACTGAACAGCTCCCGCTGGTCGCCCAGATCGTCAATGAAACCGGTTTGAGTTTGAAAAACGCTCACTTCTGGGGCATGGATGAGTGGGCTCTGGATGGTGATGTGCCTGCCGGTCTTGATTTCCCGCTGGGCTTTGCCAAAGCTGACTGGGATCTCTGCTTCTCCCGCATCCGTCCGGAATTGCGCATGCCCGAAGAGAATTTGCACTTCCCCAACGGCGATATCGCCGCTTATGAAAAATCTTACGACGAGATCCGCTGCCGCCTGATGCAGGGCGGTCAGGGCGAAACCAAACACTGGGCTTTCAACGATCCCGTCCGCCGTACCGGTGAGTACAAAGACAATCCGCCCTCTCCGGAAGAGTATCGCAAACTCGGTACCCGCCTGGTCGAGCTTCACCCGATCACACTGATCCAGAATGCCCGTACTTCCGGCGGCGGCACTGTTCAGAATGTTCCCAGCCGTGCTTTCACCGTCGGTCCTGTGCAGACCTGGAAGAGCGATCGCGTTTCCATCTGGCATCCCGGACATCACGACAACCCCTTCGGTATGCGCCTGACCACCTTTATGATCTCCCAGAAGATCGCAGACAGCAGCGTGCCGATGTCACTGTTGAGCGACCATGATGATGTGGTCTTCAACTTCTACCGTCCGGGATTCGGCGTTTGTGATGTGGAGATGCATTGATCATGGCCAAACGAGCGATAGCTGTCGCCAGTCATCCTGACGATATCGAATTTATGATGGCGGGAACTCTGATCCGGCTCAAGGAGCTGGGTTATGAGATCCACTATATGAATATTGCCGACGGGGCTCTCGGCGGCAATATGTATAATCACAGTGATTTGGCTGCCCATCGCCGGGAAGAGGCGATGGCAGCGGCCAAAATGGCCGGAGCTGTTTATCACGAATCGATCACTCACGATCTGGAAGTTTTCTACAATACCGAACAGCTTACCAAAGTCGTGCGGGTCATCCGTGAGGTCGATCCGGAAATCGTCCTGACTCACGGGCCGTTTGATTATATGGAAGATCACATCAATGCCGGACGTTTGGCAGTTTCCGCTGCTTTCTGCCGGGGCATGGGTAATTTCCGGGGGGCGGAGGATATCGCTCCGGTGATGACCGATGTGGCAGTCTACCATTCGCTGCCGCTGTCGTTGAAAGATCAGCTCAACCGGCCGGTGACTCCGGATATTTTTGTGGATGTCACCTCAACCATTCCGCTGAAACGCCAGATGCTCAATTGCCATCAGACCCAGAAACAGTGGCTTGATGAAAGTCAGGGAATGGATGCTTATCTGGAAGATATGGTTTCCCGTGCCAGAGCGATGGGGGAACTTTGCGGATTCTGCGACTATGCCGAGGGCTGGGTGCGGCACAATCCCAACGGATTTTGTCCGGATGGTTTTGATCCGCTGGCAGTAATTGCCCGGCCGGCGGTAAAATAAAATGATTTCAGATCTGGGTGTGATTATTGCTGCATCCGGCAGTTCGCAGCGATATGGCGTCCGGGATAAACTGTTGGAGGAGCTTGGCGGAATGCCGGTGTTCCTCCACAGTATTGTTAATTTTCTGCCTTTGACCGCCCCCGGGAATCTGGTGGTGGCGGTCAGAGGAGAAGCTCTTGCTGAATACCGCCGGATAGCAGAGCAGTTTTTGCCCGGAGCTGATATCTCCTGGGTGACCGGCGGAGAGACAAGAGTGGAATCTGTATTCAATGCGCTGAAAAAATTGCCGTTGACTGCCGGATTGGTGGCGATCCATGATGCGGCGCGTCCGTTGGCAACTGCGGAACTTTTGTTGAAAGTTGCAGCCCGGGCGAGGGTCACCGGTGGTGCGATTGCGGGGAGCCGGGTGACGGACAGTTTGAAGTTGTCAGATGCTTCCGGAAAGATTTTGCGGGCGGTTCCCCGGGATGCGGTGTGGCATGCAGAAACACCGCAGATATTTGATATTGTAAAATACCGGTCGGCATGCAGGGCATTGCCGGATCACTCCCCGACCGATGATGCGGAAATAATGCGTTTATCCGGTTACCCGGTGGAGTTGGTTGAATCCGGGATGTGGAATATGAAGCTGACTTCTTCAGAAGATATGGAGAAGTTGCGTCAATGTTTTCCGGGGAGCAGCAAATGAGCAGAAAAAAAATACCGGCCGGGTGTGACGGGGATTCCGGATCACTCAACAGTTATCTGCGCCAATTGGGGAATTATGAGATGCTTTCCCCGGAGGCGCAGTCGGCTTTGAACCGGGATTTTGAGTCCGCTGTGAGCAAATTGCACTCACTGGTGTGCCGTTACGGTTTTGCCGCGCGGGAGGTCATTATGCAGATCGATCGCAGTTGTGCCGGTGAAGCAGATTTGTCAGAATTGTTTTTCCCATCCGGATTTCAGAATAATAAAATTCCGGCTCCTTCATTTTTTATCTCCTGGAAAGAGACGTTGAGTCAATCGCTTGCCCGATTGGCATCAGCCGTTGAATCCGGTCAGCCGGCGGGGGCGTTACGTGATGAATTGGTCCGGCAGATGGAAAAATACAGCATCCAATCCGGGGTGGTCGAGGAGTTTTTGAATATCATCAGCGGCTACATCCGGATGCTTGATCCCGGTTTTGATTGGGAAAAACGTTTGCCGTCACCGGAAAAATTGAATTCTGCCGATCCGGATAAGATTGCACTGGTGACCGAAAAATTTTTGATGAGCATGACTGAATTATCCGGAGAACTGACAGAATTATGCGTGAGTGCCAGAGAGTATTCACGTTTGCGCAACAAGATGGTGGAAGCGCATTTACGTCTGGTGGTCAGTATCGCCCGCAAGTTTCGCAACCGGGGGGTGGCATTCGGAGATCTTATTCAGGAGGGAAATCTGGGGCTGCTGCGGGCTCTGGAAAGATTTGACTTCAAACTCGGATACCGTTTCAGTACCTATGCCAGCTGGTGGATACGGCATAATGTTTTCCGGATCATTGCCGAACAATCCCGGGTCATCCGTTTGCCGATGCACATGATAAAATTGATTCAGGATATCCACCGGCAGGAACAGAATTTTCTGCAGCTTTACGGGCGAGAACCGGAAAACAGCGAGTTGGCAAAGATAATGGAACTGCCGGAAGCCCGGATAAGTGCAGTACGCAAAATGGCGATGCAGACCATCAGTCTGCAAAGTCAGATCGGTAATGATGAAGATGGGACAGTTTTGGAAGAACTTATTGCGGATGAGTCCGCTTATGAGCCGGCCAGAGAACTTGCCAGGCGGATATTGTATGACCGTTTCCGGGAGATGCTTTTCAGTCTGCCGGAAAGAGAGCAGCAGATAATCATCATGCGTTTCGGATTATTCGGCAACAAGGTTCAGCCGCTGGATGAGATCAGCCGGCAGCTGCATTTGACCCGGGAACGGGTGCGGCAATTGGAAATCAAGATTTTGGCGACACTGCGTTCGCCGGAGAAGTTGAAATTTATAGATGGATGCATTCACCCCGGAGGTTTTTAGGTTATGGCATCGGTTTTTTTGGATAAGATATGCAAAAGTTTTGTACCCGGCAAGCCGGTTTTGCGGGAGTTGTCGTTAGAGGTCGCGCCCGGAGAGTTGTTCTTTCTGCTGGGACCATCCGGTTGCGGGAAATCAACATTGCTGCGGATTTTGGCCGGTCTGGAAAAGCAGGATTCCGGAAAAATAATTTTTGACGGAGTGGAAATATCTTCTTTGCCGCCGGAAAAGCGTCAGGCCGCCATGATGTTTCAGAATTATGCTCTCTGGCCGCATTTGTCGGTGTTTGAAAACATCGCTTTCGGTTTGAAAATAATGGGAGTTTCCGGTAAAAAATTAAAAGCAGAGGTCGAAAGCGCATTGGAAGCTGTCCAGTTGGCCGATTGTGCCGGGCGGCGGGTGCCGTCCCTTTCCGGCGGTCAGCAGCAGCGCGTGGCTCTGGCCCGGGCTCTGGCGGTACGGCCGGCAGTGCTGCTGCTGGATGAACCGCTGTCCAATCTTGATGCCCGGCTGCGGGATACCATGCGCGGCGAAATCGTCCGGATCTGCCGTGAACGGAATCAGACAGCGATTTATGTGACCCACGACCGTCAGGAGGCCTTGAGTATGGCTGACCGGATGGCGGTGTTGAAAGATGGTGCGATCAGTCAGCTGGGGACGCCGAGGGAACTTTATGACCGCCCGGCCAATCGTTTTTGCGGTTCATTTCTGGGCGATATAAACTTCATAGACGGAAAAGTTGACGGGGGAAAACTTGTCACCCCATCCGGAGAGTTTGTTCTGGCCGGCGATTGTGCCGGAGCTGCTGTCGGGGCTATCCGCCCGGAACGGATAAAATTCGTGACCCCGGAGCATCCGGGGGCGTTTGCAGCTGAAATTGTCAGCGGTACATTTTTGGGGGATTGCGCCCAGTGGGTCTGCAGGAGCGAAGCAGGGATATTGAATGTGAAAGAGAGTGCCCCCGGAGAACGCAAAACCGGTGACCGGGTATATCTTGCTTTTGATGACGGTTTTTTACTGGCGATGAAGTGAGGTGAAAGATGTGGATCAGATTGTTGATTTGCATATTGCTGCTGGGAACGCTGCTGGCATTGCCGTTTTACTTCCGTCATCAGGAGGAACTGCCGGTTTTTTC
Organism: Lentisphaerota bacterium; assembly: GCA_015061815.1. Lineage (GTDB taxonomy): Bacteria > Verrucomicrobiota > Lentisphaeria > Victivallales > Victivallaceae > UBA1784. The sequence goes on along the minus strand of SUVW01000001.1, from coordinate 189,434 downwards.
CGGTGATGCTGATACGGTGGTGGTCATCTGCGCGCACAATAAAACCATTCGTGATGAGTATGAAAAAGCGTTCGGCAAATGGTATAAAAAGCATTTCGGCCGTGAAGTGCGCATCGACTTCCGGACACCCGGCGGCACGTCGGATATCACCCGGTACATTGATGACCGTTTTCATGCCGAATTCCGTTATTTCCTGGAAGACAAAGGCATTGAGTGGCAAAAGGAGTACGGTGATATTTTCAATGATCCCCGTCAACAGGAGCATTGGGTGCGCCGGGAATTTTTGAATTCTGACGTCGGCATCGGGATCGATGTTTTTGCCGGTGGCGGGACGTTTGAACACAATCGTCTGGCCGGTAACGGCTATGCGGTTGACGGCGGAGTGGCGCGGCGGCATCCGGAATATTTTCTGACGATCCCTGAAAAATTCGGCGGCGACAATATTTACCGTAAAGATGGCAAATATTACGGGGTGGTGATGTCCACATTCGGCATTTTCTGTAATCTTGACCGGATCGCAGAGTTGCCGGATAACCGTTTGCCGGAGAGATGGAACGATCTTGGAGATGTCCGGTTTTTCAATCAGATCGTGCTGGCTGATCCGACCAAATCCGGTTCGGCAAATAAATGTTATGAAATAATCGTGCAGCAATGTATGGCCGATGCCGGAGATCCGGAACGCGGCTGGCGCAATGGACTTAATTTGCTTAAACAGATATTCGCCAATGCCCGCACTATCACCGATTCCGCTTCCAAAGTGGCCGGAGATGTGGGTAAAGGGGAAGCCGCCGCAGGTATGGCGATCGACACTTACGGTTTTACCGAGGAGTTGTGGAACGAAAAATGCTTCGGAAAATCTCATGTCAAATATATCATGCCCAAGGGAGGAACAGCTGTCGGAGCTGATCCGGTACAGATTTTACGGGGGGCTCCCAACCGGAAAACGGCAGAAGCTTTCGTGGATTTTCTGCTGTCAGAGGATGGACAGAAGCTGCATGCTTTCCGGGCCGGGACACCGGGCGGGCCGGAAAAGACGACTTTGAGCCGCGCGCCGGTACGCCGGGAGTTGTATACCGGGGAAAACCGGCAATATCTGTTCAAAAGCGATTATAATCCTTATGCTCCGGAAAATACTTTCGATTACCGTCCGGAATTGACCGGCAGATATTATTCACTTTTGCGGCAGGTCATCAAATGTCTGATGCTTGATCCGCATGTGGAAATGCAGCGGGCGTGGCAGGCGGTGATCGCGGCCGGCGGCCCGGAAAAAGTGCCGCAGGCGATGGCGGAATTCAATAAGCTGCCTTTTGAATACGCTTCGGCTCCGCTTGCAGTCAAAGCATTGAAGATAAGCAAGGATAATCCGGCGTCAGAGGTTGCCGCCACTTTGCGTAAATGGAGTGAGTCGGCGCGGGAGAGTTACCGGCGGGCAGAGCAATTGGCGAAGGAGGGAAAATAAGATGATTTTCCGCAGAATGATGCAATATCTGCTGATGCTGATATTGGTGCTTTTTTTATTGGTTTTTCTGATATTGCCGTTGTTCACGGTCATCGGTGAGGGGTGCGACTGGAACTTGCTGATGGAAGTTTTCCGTACTCCGGTTTACCGGGAAGGTTTGTTGAACAGTCTGGCGATCGCTCTGGTGACAACAATGATGGTGGCGATACTGTCGCTGATACTGGCAGTGATTTATGACCGTTATGATTTTCCCGGTAAAGAGTATTGTTCGCTGTTGATGCTGCTGCCGATGATATTGCCGCCGTTTGTCGGAGCTTTGGGATTTCAGCAGATATTGGGATATTACGGTGTGGTGAATACCATTTTGACGGAATGTGGTTTGCCGAGGGTGGATTTTCTTGGCGGCGAAGGGAAATTCTGGTCGGTATGTGTGATCGAAGCACTGCATTTGTATCCGGTTTTTTATCTGAATCTGATCACGGCTTTAGGTAATATCGACCCGACTCTGACCGATGCGGCAGCTAATTTGGGAGCATCGAAACTGCAGCGTTTTATCCGGATCAAACTGCCGCTGTTGAAAAGCGGTTTTTTAGCCGGCGGCAGCATCGTGCTGGTTTGGAGTTTCACCGAGCTGGGAACTCCGTTGATGTTCGGCTACAACCGGGTCACGCCGGTACAGGTTTTCAACGGATTGATGGAACTGGAAAACAATCCGCTGCCTTACTCTCTGGTGGTGGTGATGTTGACCGTTTCGGCATTGATCTATCTGTTGATGCGCAAAATTTTCGGCACTCCTGCCGGTGGCGCGGCGGTCAAAGGTTCGATGGGGTCCCGGGCAAAAAAACTTGGTTCATGGCAGAAGATGCTGCCGGTTGCCGCATTTTTACTGGTGGCTCTGCTGTCGGTACTGCCGCATCTGGCTCTGGTCGGGGTGGCGTTTTCCCGGCGGTGGTACAATACGGTTCTGCCGGAAGTTTTCACTTTGAGCAACTTTGAAAATGCTCTTTCCAATCCGCTGGTGGTTCCGTCGATCGTCAACAGTTTGCGTTATTCAGCTTTGGCGATGGTGATCGCGGTAGTTTGCGGAACTTTGACCGCTTTGATCACGTCGCGCTGGCGGTTGCGCGGGGCATGGGCATTGGATTTGCTGTCGATGCTGCCGCTGGCTATCCCGGGGTTGGTGATCGCTTTCGGTTTTCTGGGGATGACCTCCAGTTATGCCTGGGCGCGGGCGATATTCAATCCGGTGGATAATCCGTTGTGGCTTTTGGCAATAGCGTATGCTGTCAGACGGATACCGTATGTGGTCAGGGCGGTTGCTTCCGGTTTGGAGCAGACTCCGGAAGAGCTGGAACATGCGGCCCGGAATTTTGGAGCCGGTCCGGTAAAAACTTTGACCTCCATCACATTCCCGCTGATCGGGGCGAATTTGCTGGTCGGCGGATTGTTTGCTTTCAGTTTTTCCATGCTGGAAGTTTCCGATTCGCTGATTCTGGCCCAGAAAAGTATCTTTTTCCCGATAACCAAAGCTTTGTTGGAATTATCGCAGATATTGGGGGCAGGTCCGTCGTCAGCTTCGGCATTCGGGGTGTGGGCGATGGCTTTTCTGGCTCTGACGATGGCTTCAGCGGGGATTTTGCTGGGCAGAAAAATCGGAGCGATATTCAAATTTTGAAGTGCAGTGCTTGATTTTATACAGCTTTTCATGTAAATTATAACAAAGGGAATATAAAAATGCATCGGGTTTTTTGTACGGATATCCCGGAACCGGGAAACAGCGTTATCCCGGAAAGCCGTGAGGCCGAGCATCTTTTCAAAGTTTTCCGGGCGCGGGCCGGAGAAAATGTGGAGTTGATGGACGGGAAAGGTGTTCTGGCCCGGGGGGTTATCGAAAAGGATAAAAGTATTACCGTTTTGAGCAAACAGCAGTTGCCGGAACCGGAGATGAAGCTGCATTTGTGCTGCGCTCTGCCCCGGAAGCAGAAGTTGGACCAGCTGTTGAAACAGGCCGTCGAGTTGGGAGCATGGAGCATCCGGCCGGTGTTCTGTGCCAGATCAGTGGCATCCGGCGGTCCCCGGGAGAGGTGGGAACTGCTGCTGCGGGAGGCTTGCAAGCAGTCCGGGAATCCCTATTTGCCGGAGGTGTTGCCGGAAGAAAAATTACCGGCGGTATTGGAAAAATTGCAGCGTGAAAATATCAAAATATATTATGGTTCTGTCGCACCGGCGGAAACTGGCGGTACTGCGGCTGCCGGCAAAGCAGTGGTGATCGGACCGGAGGGCGGATTTGCCCCGGAGGAGGAAGAGATGATGAAAAAATATAACGCAGAACCTTTGAATCTCGGACCGCATGTGTTGCGGTTGGAAACAGCGGCGGTTTGTGCATTGGCTGTGCTCCGGCGTCTTGGTCTGGTGATCGCGGCGGGAATGGTGATCTTATCCGGATGCGGCGATCCGGGCAGTGAATCGCTGTTGACCCGGGGGAAACGTCTGCTGGAAAGCGGCGATGCCAGCGGCGCAAGGGATCATTTCCGCAAAGCGGTGGCGGTCAGTCCGGATGATCCTGAAGCATTTCAGGCTTTGGCCCGGGTTTGTGATGAAAATCTCAACGAACCTCTGGAGGCCATTTATGCTTATGAAATGTTTCTGGAACTTCTCCCCGAAGGAGCAGACGGCAGGGCGGAAGCTGAAGCAGCTTTGTCCGGTTTGCGGGAACGGGCCGTTACCAAATGGGCAGGCGGCAGCAGTATGGAATTGCTGAATTTGCAGGCCGAGTGTGAGCAGTTGCGCATTGCCAACAGTAATTTGATGCGGCAGTTGAGAAAACAGCTGGAGGACAATAATAAACTCCGGCAGAAAATACAAAGAGGCAGATGATAATGAAAAAGATATTTTTTGCAGGGTTGATATTATTGGCCGGTGCCGGTTGTGCGCATACGTCAACTCTGGAGTGGGAAAAATCATATCCGGGACAGTTCAGCAGCCGGGGGAACCGGGTTTTGTGGAATATGACGGCAACCAACCGGGGAATGTATTTATTCAATTTCATCCCGTTGTGGTCAGGTCGGATCGGCAGTCCCAACCAGCATGAGTACCGGATATTGCAGAATACCTTGACCCGGGGAAAGATGCGGCAGATGATGGATGTCCCGTTGAAAAAACTGGGAGCCGACCGGGTGGAAGATGTGCAGATAAGCACAACTTCATCCGGAGCATTTTCGTTGTGGATTGTTTGGAATCGGACGATGCGCGCCACCGGAGTTGCGGTAAAAGTAGTGCCGGATGGCAAAAAAACTGCAATCACAGACAATAAATGACTTGAAAAAAGCATTTGATATGCTATATTTTCCTGTCTGCATATTTTTTTTGCAGATGTGGAGGCGTTTTTATGCAGTGACGTTGACATAAAATTATATATTAAATAACAAGGAGAAATATAAGATGAGCCGTAAAGTTATTATCGCCGGCAACTGGAAAATGAACAAAAATGCCGCCGAGGGCAAAGCTCTGGTGGATGATTTGAAAGCGATTTGCGGCAATTGCTGCTGCTGTTGCGAAGCTGATGTGGTTGTTTGTCCGCCGTTTACCACTATTGCGACGGTGGTCGAGGCGGTCAAAGGTACTGCCATCAAAGTCGGTGCCCAGAATATCCATTGGGCGGATAACGGTGCTTTTACCGGAGAAATCTCCGGCGACATGCTGAAAAGTGCCGGTGTAGAATACGTTATCATCGGTCACAGCGAACGCCGTCAGTACTTCGGGGAAACCGATGCGACCGTCAATGCCCGTTTGAAAGCCGCGCTGAAGTATGATTTGATCCCGATCGTTTGTGTCGGTGAGCTGCTTGATGAGCGCGAAAGCGGCAAGACCGAAGAGGTGTTGACCCGGCAGATCCGGGGCGGATTCGATGGTATTTCTGCTGATGATATGGCCAAAACCATTGTCGCTTACGAACCGGTCTGGGCCATCGGAACCGGCAAAACTGCCACTCCGGAGATCGCCCAGGCAGCTCATGCTCATATCCGTCAGGAGATCGCCGGCATGTTCGGCAGCGAAGTTGCAGAAAAGGTCCGCATCCAGTACGGCGGCAGCATGAAAGCTTCCAATGCCCGTGAATTGGTTGCCCAGAAAGATATCGACGGCGGTTTGATCGGTGGAGCTGCGCTCAAGGCCGACAGTTTCGCTGAATTAGTAAAAGAGGCTCTGGGCAAATAAGTTCCGTCCGGAGAGGTTTTGACAGTATCGCCGCAGCAGTGTTGCGGATGAGATTATAAGGTTCCGGCATGTCGGCCGGGGAATAAACAACAGGTGCAAAAAGAGAGGTAATGATGCCAGTTCTGACAGTGCTTCTTTATGTGGTGATTTTTATTGTTGCATTGCTGTTGATTGCGCTGATTTTGCTCCAGCCGTCGAAGTCCGGCGGCATGGGGGCGGCATTCGGCGGGATCGGAGAGTCGGTTTTCGGCGGTAAAGCCGGAAGTCATCTGACCAAGAGTACAGTTGTATTGACGGCAGTGTTTTTTATTGTCGCATTGATTCTGGCGGCAGTTATCGGATTCGGTTCCGGGCGCGATGGTGATGCGCTGCAGGAAAAATTGGCGGCGAAAGCGGATGCTGCTGCTCCGGTGGAAGCTCAAAAGTAAGGAGATTCGCAAATGCCCTGGCGGATACTGGTTCTGTTGATCGGAGTTGTGATCAATATTCCGGTATTTGCCGATGATGACTTGATCTCCCGTGTGGATGTGGATATGTTTCTGGTAAGTCCCCCCGAGGTGGAGTATCGGCACAGCGGCGCAATGTTTGCCAAAGTTACTTCTGAAAACCGGTGGCTGATGGTAAAAATCGAATTTACCGTCGACCGGAAATCGCTTCCGGAGCCGAAAATCAGAAAAAGCGGCAGCGGATTCCGTTTCCTGCAAGGGGGATTTGTCGATGATTTGAAACTGCAGGTGCGGGTATTGCTGGATACCGGATGGAAGGTGGACGGTAAGACGATTTTCGGGATGTATACCGGAGAAACAGAGTTGTACACCGTAAGACGTGATGGTAAACGTCACGTGGTTACGATGTTTGTGCCGGGGAAGTTTATTGACCGGTACAGTGTGTTGGCTACCGGCGGTATCCGCCGGGCGGCCAAGGTTGATTTTAAAGGAGAGGTGATCTTCAGTGCAGCGGGCAGACAGTTGGCGCGCGCTTACTGCAGTTCATCCGGCCGGAAAAATTTTGAAGAGTATTGCAAAATGGTTCCGGAGAATATGATTTTTACCGGGGGAGTGTTGCCCCGTTCACAGACCCCTTGGGCATTATTGGGGGCGGATGACTTCGATTTGGAGAAAAGGCAGTGAATTTCCCGGGTGATGGGCGATGCCGGAGAACGGCGAAGAAGTAAAAAAATATTGAAATGTTTGGAAAGACAGATGGGTAAAGAAAACAGTATCCTTACAGTGGACATCGGAAGCCGCAGTTTGCGAATGGCTGAATTCAGCTTCCAGAATGGCATCATCGTTCTGACCAATTTTTTGAACCGGCGGGTCGAGCAGCTGGAAGATGAAAGTGTGGCAGAGTGTTTTGAACGCAATTACAACGAGATGCTTCTGGAGGGCGGTTTTTCCGCCCGGCAGGTCCGTTTGGCTCTGCCGTCCAGCAGTTCTTTCCAGCGTTTGAGCAAACTGCCGCCGATGCTCGGCAGCAGTTCAACTGTCGCCCGGATCATTGAATTTGAGGCATCGCAGGCGGTTCCTTATTCAATGCATGAGATCGAGTGGGGCTATCAGTTGCTTCACCATGAGTGGGAGGAGACAGTCGAGGAAACTCTTGAAGATGGCACGGTGGAAACCAATACCGTGAAAAATGAGGAGTATGAAGCTCTTTTTGTGGCGGTGAAAACTGAAGATGTGGTTTGTTACACTGATGCAATAGAGCGTTCCGGAAAAAAACTTCTGTCTGTGGAGCTGTCTTCGCTGAATCTTTTCAACGCAGCGGTGATTGCCCAGATCGATGAAAAAGAGCCTGCACTGCTGCTGGAAATAGGGGCAAAAGGCAGTTGTCTGATGATAGCTGACAACCGGCGGATATTCATGCGCAACATCCCCATCGGCGGTGATACGGTCAATACCCAGATCGCCCGGGAATTCGGAGTGTCGGATAAAGAAGCTGAAGATTTGAAGCGGCGGCACGGATTCGTCGCCCTGGGCGGTGCTTACGATGAACCGGAATCCACTCTGGCCGCGACGATTTCCAAACTTACCCGCAATGTGATGACCCGTCTGCATGGAGAGATCAGCCGTTCGATCAACGTCTGGCGGGCGCAGCACAATGGTAATGCTCCGGTGCGGATGCTTCTGGCCGGCGGCGGTTCAACGATGCAGTATACGACCGAATTTTTCAATGAAAAGCTGCATATCCCGGTGGAATATCTCAATGCATTCGGTTTGCTGACCATCGGTCCCGGTGTTGACCGGAGTGTGCTGCAGGCGCAGGCTTCGATGTCGCAGGGGATGATCGGTATGGCTCTGCATAACATCGGAAATTGTCCGGTGGATATTTCCCTCTTGCCCCGTGAGATCAAAAAACAGTATGAGCTTGACGCGCGTAAGCCCTATTTTTACGCTTCGGCGATCGCGCTTTTGAGTTGTTTGCTGATCAGTGTGATCGGTATCAGTCAGGTGCGGGATTTTGAGAAAACCCGTGTGGCCAAAGTCAGTGCCGATGTGACCAAAGCCGAAAAAGAGCTGGCAAAAGTCAAGGAACTGAAAGGAAAACTGGATACTCTGATCGCCAACTACGATCAGTCGGCAAAATTCCTGGATGCCCGCAATAAATTCGGTGTGATCATGACGGAGCTGCAGAAGATGATCCCTGCCGACCGGATGTGGTTGATCGCGTTGGAGCCCTACGCTGTTGAAGAAGACAGCAATATGGATGGCGGAACGCAGCGTTCCGAGCGCAGCAATGATCCCAATCAGCGGATGACGCCGCAGAAATTCAATGCACTTACCGAAATCAAACAACTCCGTCTGGCAGGTTACGTTATGCGTATCGCCCGTCAGGATAATGAGAGCGACCGTGACGTTGTCCGGGAGTTTGAAAAAGAGGTCCGGAAGAATCCGGAGCTTTTCGAGGGGATCAAATATGAAACAACAGTGGATGGAAACAGCAATCTGACTTACTTTGAAGTTATCCTGACACTGAAAGAGGCACTGAAAAAATAAGCTGGAGTATTGAATCGTGAATAAGAAGATCAAGAAAAATTTGACCATGATCGTTTCATTGAGCGGAACGGGTGTCGTGGCGTTGGGACTTTTGATTTATGTGGTGATACTCTTTTTTGATTGGAGTTCATCGCGTGATTTGACGATACAAACCCGCAACAAAGTGCAGAATCTGGTGAAGAGCAAACCGGCTCCCGGGCGGGAGAATGAGGCGCGTATTCAGAAAGATATCGATCTGTATGAAGAAAAAGGCAAAGGCTTGGTGGATAACTTCAAATCGCCTTTGCGCCCGGCAGTGGATGCATTTATTGCGGCACTTCCGGCTCCGAATGCCGCCAAAATGAGTGATGAAGAGAAAGAAGCTTATAAGGTGCCTCACACCGGCATTGAGGGAGATGAGGATACTCCGGCTGTGCCGCTGCAGATACGCAAACTTACTTATGAAGAGTTTATTACATTTTTCAACAACCGTTTTGAGAAGTATTGTTCAGATAACAATATCACTGAAGATACGGAGAAATTCTCCCTTTCTGTTCTGGAGCAATTCAGTTATCAATGCCGCGAGTTGTTTCCGACCGGAAGTTGGAACCATGCGATGGAGAAGTTCCGGGCCGAGGCTGAAAATCTTACCTACGAGGTGATAAACGATGCCACACAGTTGCCGATTTTGCTTTACGGATTCGGTTTCCCGCGCCGGGTCGACCGTGATATCCGTACATTGCGGGCCCGGGTGGATGATATCATTTCGTTGAAGATCCGTCCGATAGTGGCAGACAAAGAGGAGTTTTTCGCGGATGGGGCATTGGATTTTGTCGGTGGAGGTACTTTTGACAAGCATGCGAAACCGGCGGCAAAAGATTATCCGGCCATATTTTTCCATTGGGATGTGTTCGGGGATATCGTAAAACGGTTGAATTCTGCTAAAGTTTCGACATTGCAGCAGGTGATTTTGCGCAAGCGGAGCGAAGAAGGGGCAAGCGGTTCCGGTTCGGAATCCGGCAGTTCACTGGCTGAATCCTTTGAGCAGGACGGCAACTACAAATTGTATCACTATACGCTGGTGTTTTCCGGCACTATGAATTCCATCCGCGATGCGATCAAGGAGTTTGATAGCGCCTGGAAAGGCAACAAAGACGGCAAGGGACACCGCATGTATATCGTGCGCGGTTTGGCTCTTTATGCCAGTGAAAATGGTGCAGGCGATCTGATGAATTCGGTTATAAAGAGTGATACGCATAAAAATAATGAACCGGTGCAGAATACCGGTCGCCGCCGTCGCCGTCAGGCGCAGCAGAATGCGGAAAATTTCAGTCGTAACGATGAAAATTCCAAAACACCGGTATTCAAGCCTCTGAATGAAGTATCGGAAAGTGAGGCCCGGAAAAGATATTATGATGTGCTGATGCGTTTGCGCAAGGAGAAGGAGGAAAAGGAGAATCCGCCGCCCAAAGTGGAAGAAAAAAAGGCGGACAATCCGGATGAAGCGCAGCAGCTTGGCGACTTCGGGATGCGCGAAAATTCTGAAAAACAGCTCTCTGAAGAAGAGAAAGCAAAAAAATATGATGAGTTTGAAAAATCTCTTCAAATGCATGAGAAGTTCGGTTATGCTGCCGTCGTGGTGGGAGAACATGCCGATGACTGCATAGTGTATCTTGATGTGGATTATGTGGTTTTGGAACAGAATCAATGAAGATTTTTCCGGAGGATTGAGCAAGTGGATTTTATTAAAAAACATTATGAAAAAGTCATCCTGCTTGGACTTTTTGTAATTTTTATCGGTTTGATGTTTCTGGTGCAGTCGGTGATCAGTTCGACCCGGGAGGTCAAAGATAAAGATTTGGCTCTGCCCGCCCGCCGTCCGGATTATGTGAATGAAGATGCCGGAGATAAGAAGTTTGATACCGTAGAACGCTGGGAGGCCAGCCACTTTGACTGGCAGCGCAAGGCGCACCGGGAAAAAGATGAATTGCCGGTGAGCGATTTTGTCAAACCTTTCAGTATGGCCGAGTGTCCGCATTGCGGCAGCGAGGATGAAAACGGCAAATATACGATGTTGATCCCGGTGTTTCACTTTAATTCCACTGACAAAGAGCTTGGTAAGTGTCCGGAGTGTCAGAATCAGCTGCAGCCGCCCTTGAATATAGATGTGGTTGATTACGAATATAAATTCTATGCCGCCGATGAGGATAAACGGCTCAAGGCTGCCGAAGAGGAAAAGAAACGGCAGGAAACGGAAAATCAGCGTCAGGAGGATGAAAAAGACCGCGATGATGATGGTTTGCCCAATGAGGTCGAGGAGCGTTTCGGCATGGATCCCAATGACCGGTATGATGTTCGTTACGACATTGACGGTGACGGCTTTTCCAATATCTTTGAGCTTGAGAATAAGACCATGCCCAATGATCCCAAAGATCACCCGCCGATGTGGTGGCGGCTGCAGTTGAAAGATATCCGTCAGATCGAACTTCCGGTCAAATTCATGGCTCTCAACGACAACGCCAATCAGGATAAAAACACCTGGCAGCTTCAGTTCAACTATCCCGACCCGAATCCGCGCCGTGCCGGACGTTTGACCAGTTCTTATCTGCGGATCGGTTCGACTATAAAAATCGAGGGTAAAACTTACCGGGTCGAGGATGTCGAGCGCAAGATCATTGAGCGCAAACGTGCCGGCGGTAACCTGGATGCCAAGGGTGAACTGGTGGAAAAAATCGATGAATCAGAGGTGACTTTGGTCGAGGTCGCCAAAGCCGGAGTGACTCCGGATAAGTTGAAAATGGTTTTGAATAAAACTGCGTATTCCAGTGACCGCCGTCCGGTGCTGGTTGATACCGGAAATATCAAAAACAAGCGTGAATACGTGCTCAAAGTTGGTGACACGCTGCCGATCGGATTATTCGCGACGGAGAAAAAAGAGGGCGGATTGACGGCAAAGGAACGCCGGAGAGAGGTTAGATTTTACCGCTTGAAGTCGGTGGATATCGCGAATATGAGAGTGGAAATGGAAGAGGTCGTTCGCGCTTCCGACAAGAAGAAAAACAATGTTAAAGAGGAGACTTCCGGAAAGAAGGAGGTCGTGCCGATCATCATTACCAAAGCCGGTATGGTTCCGGCCGATAAGACTCCGATAAAGAAGGTCGAGAAAAAGAACGATGTCGACGGTGATGAAGAAGAGATCGTCCGCGCTCCGGGGCCGGGTGTAAAGTAAGCAGAGTATTGTCAGAAGTATGAAACAAAAAGAATTTGGAAATTCATAATATATTTCAAAAGGAAGAAAACGAATGAAACAGACCAAACCATTTGCTTCAGGAGCCATTGTTTGCACTTTGGCGGCGGCATTGGGTATCTGCTTTTGTTCTCCGGCGTATGCGGCCGGAGACGGGATCGGGACCCGGCATGAGAAAACCAGCAAAAAGATTTATGCCGATCAGGATGCTGAAGCTGCCCGCAGCCGCAAGCTGGCACAGCAGCAGAAGTATGCCGAAGCGATCAAAGTGCTTCAGGAAAATGTTATCAGTCCTCTGGAATTGGAAGCTGCCGAAGTGGACAGCTGGGTGGCGCGTACCCGGTTGGCCGAGTTTTCCGGTGAATTGCGGGCACTGCAGCTGACTTACGGCAATTTGAAGTTGAAAGATGCCGAAAATGCAATGGTTCAGGGAAAATATGATGAAGCGGTCGCTCTGGCTAATGAAGCGATATTGATTACCGGGCTTTTGCGGGATAAAGCGATGTCGATCATTGTGGCGGCGCGCGGTCGCAAAAGTGCGTTGACCCGCAAAGAGGCAACGGCGGTTTCGGCGACTGACCCGCAGATAATCCAGCGGGAAAAGACGATCAAAAAGCTGTTGAATGAAGCATGGTCATATTACCGCAGCGGCCGGTATGATCAGGTGTGGCAGAAGATCGAAGAGGTTTATGTACTCAACCCCTACAATGCCGATGCCAGTTATCTGGCTTCACAGATGTACAAAAAATATTATGAATCCGGTTTGAAGCGGCGCAAGGCTGATATTCAGGGCCAGCTTTCCTATGGCGCATGGCAGTGGGTGGAACCGGTCTTCCCGATGGAAAAAGAGCGCGGAACTGCTGTCGGCGACGGCCCATCCCAGGTCAAAGAAAATGATTATGCCATTCAGAAGAAGCTTGATACCATCATTTTCCCGGTGGTCCCCTTTAATGAAACTGATTTGGAAGCGGTCGTGCAGTTCATGCGCGACAACAAAATTTTTGACCCGGATAAAGAGGGTGTGACTATCACCTTTATCCAGCCGAGCCGGAAGCCGGAGGCGAAAGCAGAAGCCGATGGCGCAGCTGATGCTCCGGCGGCAAAAACTGATGCCGCTGCGGAAAATGAAGATGCAGAGGATGCTGAAAACGCTGAAGATGACTGGGGCGAAGCTCCGGCTGCAGATGATGCCGGCGGCGAGAGCGCGCAAAAAGCGAAAGATGGTATTTACATTACGCTGGAATTGAAAAATGTCACTTTGCGCCAGCTGCTTGATTATGTCTGTTTTCTGACCGATCTGACCTATGTTGTGCGTCCTGACCGTGTGGTTTTCGGTGCGCCGGATAAACGGCTTTATCCGGAATCTTATGAATTATTCAACAGTGTCAAAGCGATGATCGCCGGAAAAACCGGCGGTGAGGCCGGTGGTGCCGCTGAAGATGTCCCGATGGAAGATGAGGGCGGCGAAGGCGGCGAAGAGGGCGGTGATGCCCCGGCTGCCCCCGCAGCTCCCGCTGCGCCGGTGGTCAATGAGGCAGATTTGACTCCGGCTGCGCTGCAGAACTTTTTCACACTTTACGGTGTGACCTTCCCGGAGGGCAGTTCAATAAGTTTCCGTGAAAATATGTTTATGAACAATACGGAAGAGAACCACCGGAAAATGAAAGAATTGCTCGACCGGCTCAATGTGGAATCCCCGATGGTCGAAGTCGAAGTCAAATCCATTGAACTTGCAGAAACCGATATGGAAGAACTCGGTTTCAACTGGGCCTTGGAAGCAATGACTGACCGGACAGGCGGTTCCAGATGGAGTTTGGAAAAGGGCGCGAATACCACAGAAGGCGGTATGCTGCGGATGCTGGATGGTCTTTTGAGCGGGGTCGATTCCCGGGTCATCAGCAATTTGAACATCTTCCCGGATATTTTCGGTTCATTCAAGCCTTTCGGCATCGATGACAGTTTCAATCTGACATTGACGATCAATGCGCTGGATCACAGCGACCGTACCGAGCAGATTTCCGCTCCGCGCGTATTGGTGGCCAACGGCGTACAGGCGCATATAAAAATGACCAAAGCATACTTCTTCCCGGAAGAGTGGGAAGAGATGGAAGTGGAAACTGAAGAGGTGGGAGATTCCGGTGATATTCAGGTCACAATTACACCTCCAAGTCCGACTTTTGCGGAGACTGCGTCTGATGTCGGAACGGAGTTTTCTGTCAAGCCGGAGATTCAGCCGGGCAACAAGGTGATCCGTCTGCATCTCAATCCCAAAATCACCGCATATACCGGAAAAGATGAGTATGAGGTCGTTGTGCAGATCGCACGGCTGAATAATAATGGTGAATGGAATGCTACAGAAGAGCGTTTTGTCGTATGGCGTCCGGTGATCGCGACCCGGGAATTACGGGTGCAGGTGGATGTCAATCACGGCGAAACGGTGGTTATCGGCGGATTGTCTGACAGCAACTCCCAGAAACGCCTTGATAAGATTCCGATTCTGTCGGATATCCCCTTTATCGGCCGGCTTTTCCAGTCCCAGTCGGAAGTTTCAACCCGGCGGAATATGCTGATATTTGTTACGGCCAGATTGATCAATAATGACGGTGCCCCGCTTCCGCGAACCGAGAATCTCGGCAATGGCGGCATCCCCCTGTTGAGACGCTGATTAAGTTCGGAGGATAAGAACGATGATAAATAAGAAGATTATGTTGCTGGCCCCGGGTGTGGTTCTGGGAGTGATGGCAATGGCGGCGGAGAGTGCCGGACCGGAAATTTTCCCGGAAAAAAGCGGTATATCCAGCAAAGCTGAAGCGTTGGAAAATATCGGCCGTCAGGAGCTGCTTTTCCGCAGTACCAAAATGGTCAATGAGGCCAATAAGTTTATGCAGGATGCCAAATACCGGGAAGCTATCGCCAAATACCGGGAAGTGGTGAAACTGCTTTCGCCCACCGGTGCCGGTGAGAGATTCAAAGATAAGATCGAATTCTGCCGGAAACGTATTTCCGACTGTTACTATATGATGGCCGATGAGGCGATGAAAAAGGCGGATGAATTGGTCACTTCCTATGATTTTGATGAAGCAGTCAAATTGTGCGAGGAAGCATTGGAATATTGTCCGGAGCGCAAAGAGGAGTTGGAAAAACGGATAAAATTCTACTCCACCCGCCGGGAGGCCGCCACGAACCGTGAGAATGCCGAAATCACCAAAATGGAACCCAATTTCAGCGCGCAGGAGTATCAGATACAACTGCTTATCGAGCAGGGTATCGCACTGGCCAAGCGGGATGAATTGATGAAAGCCAAAAGGAAATTTGAGGAAGTTCAGCTGATCGATCCATTCAACGCGGTGGCGCAGCAGAATATGATGGCAATAAATATCCGGATCAAAGATGCGGCAACTGCCAGAGCCAATGCTTCTGCCCGCCGGATGGTCGGTGATGTCGAGTGGCAGTCTTCGATTCCGATAGTAGCTGAATCTGATGCCGGCAGCGGCGAAAATCAGTTGGCTTCGCCGGTGGATAAAAAAGAGATCGGTGATCTGGAAAAACAGCTGCGGGCGATCATAATCCCCAACTTTGTGCTGTATGATGATTTGCAGACATTCAAAGAGGCGGTCGATGACTTGCGCCGTCAGGCCGAAGAGAATGATCCGGCCAAACGGGGAATCAACTTCGTTATTCGGGATATCAAGCATGATGATCCGAAAAATGCGCCGAAACTGGCCGGTTACTCTCCCGGAAAAAGTTCGCTTTATGATATTCTTACGGAATTGCAGGAGCGCGGCGACTTGAGTTTCAAACTTGATGACAATGCAGTGGTCATTGTTGCCAAAGGTCAGCAGTTGGAAAAAATGAATGTGCAGGTATTCAGTTTCGCGCTTTCTCCGGATGACACAGCTGAAACATTGAAAGAGAACTTGCAGTCCGGTGCGCAGGTCGTCTTCGGCCCCGGTTCATCATTGACATTGTCACAGGTGCGTAACGAGGTTATTTCCCGGAATACTCCGGCCAACCAGCGGAAAATTGAGCAGTGGCTGGCCAATAACAGCGAAAAAGGTACGCCGATGGTGCAGTTGATGTTCAAATTTCTGGAAGTCGCCCAGAATGATTTGGATGAACTTGGATTCAACTGGCAGTACTCCCGCGTCAACAGCAATGTGAATTTTCAGGCCGGCGGCAATTCGCTGCTCCGGCACTATGCCAACGACGATGCCAATGACCGTTTCGGCGGGAATGCGGTAGCTGCCACTTTTGTCAATGGGAAAGATAATGATGCGACTTACAACTTCAACTGGGCGGATAAACGCAACCAGTTGGGATTCAGTGTCTATGCGCTTGACTGGGCCGATTCCTCCGATATATTGTATTCTCCCCGGGTCACGACCCGCGCCGGAGCGCAGGCGTATGTGAATATGTCAGAAATGCACTACTATCCCGGCGAATACGAGGATGTTGATAATGAAAATACCGAAAAGGCGAGGGTGTATGTGCCTCAACCGCAGCCGACACTTGATGATGAACAGGCATTGGGTATCAATAACTTTACCGTTACGCCCAAAGTTCAGGGTGACTTGATTACCACTGATGTCAAATTTACGATCAAACAGTTCGACTCCTGGCTGATCGTGGACAGCCGTAATCCGGATAATGAGGATGATGACGGTGAATATCAGAAAAAGGCGGTTATCAATACCCGTTCGATCAACACCAATGTGACTTTGCGTGACGGTGAAACGGTGCTTATCGGCAGTATCGCCCAGGATTTGACGACCCAGATGCATGACAAGATTCCGATTCTGGGAGATATCCCGCTGATCGGCCGTCTTTTCCAGTCCAAATACACCATCAGTAAAAAGAATAATTTGCTGGTATTTATGACCTGCAAACTGGTGGATACCGATGGATCGGCGTGGAACAAAGATCCCAAGACCGGCAAAGCGGCAAATATCGGCGGTCAGAGGGGATTGCCGGAATTTTCCAGAAATCTGTAAAAACATATGATTTTTGCCCCGGTTAAGCCGGGGCTTTTTTGATTATGGGTGAGATGCAAAAAATAGAATTTCAGCCGATCGGTGTCGTCCGCTGTGCGCGTAAATACCGTTATGAAACACCGCGTCAGGGAGCATTTGACGGCAGCGACGGGGTGATCGAATTGCTCCCTGCCTACGGGGGAGATGCGGTGAGCGATCTGGCAGGATTTGAGCGGATCTGGGTGATATTCTGTTTTCATCTGAATCAAAAACGGGCATGGAAAGCCAAAGTGCGGCCGCCATTTCCAGCCGATGGACCATGCCGCAGTCTTTTTGCCACTCGTTCACCGTATCGGGTCAATCCGGTCGGCTTGAGCTGTGTCCGGTTGACCGGGATTTCCGGCAACCGGCTGAAAATCGCGGAAATGGATATGCTTGACGGAACACCGGTACTGGATATAAAACCGTATATCCCGGAAGCCGATGCATTTCCGGATTCGGTCGCAGGTTGGCGTATGGAAGTGCCGGAAGCCGGAAAGATTCGCTGGGAAGTGGAGTACACATCCCGATTCCGTGCAGAAGCGGCATTTATTTTCCGCCGGAGCGGTCTGGATCTGCTCAATTTTTCGGCCATACATCTGGCCAATGAACCACTTGACGCTTCGCGCAAACGGGTGAAATTTCTGCCTGAATCAGGTTCGTGGCAGCTCGGCTGCCGGACATGGCGGATAATTTTCCATGCGGATGCGGAACAGCGGAAGATCTGCGCGGAAAAGATTCAATCCAATTATACTCCGGAAGAGTTGGCTCCTCAAGCGGATGACCGTTACGGCGATAAAGATGTCCACCGGGAATTTTTAAGTTGTGAAATTCCTTCTGAAAATTGATGCCTTAATTTTGTATTAATGCATTTAATTATTTTTGTTTTATCGTTGGAAAATTATTTTTTTCAGTTCCAATGCCAGCCATAATGCACTATAATATTGCTTTTTTTCTTCGTAAATTATATATTATGTCATCTGTAAGGGGTTTATTATATAGTATTACGAAAGGGATATGGTATGAAAGTGGCAATGTGTAAAATGTTATCATTATTATTGATAATTGCTGCTGTTGCGGTACAGGCCGGGGAATGGGAGCTGTTAAGTTCATTTTATCGTCCTTTGCGTGATACTAAAGTTAAAGATTGGGGGAAGGACTGGGGGATAAAAAATCCGGATGGGAAATTACTGGTTCCCTGGACAGATGTCCGGTGGATGGAAAACAATTGTACGACTTTTGAACTCTATTTTATTTATCGCGGCAAAAAGCCGGCAACAATAAAAAATATCCGGCTGGACGGTAAAAATATAGCAGATTGTTACCGCACCTCCGGTAATGTCGTGTGGCACCGGATCGTGCCGGAAACCGTTCAGCCGGGAGAAGTTTTTTCACTGCTTGTCAAGTTCTGGTATACTCCTGAAAAAACTGTTGAATTCAAATTTGAGACTGCCGATAACCGGACTTTTGTCCATGTCGTCGATTTTAGAAGTCTTCCCTGTAATAAACTTATACGCCGGGTGATTTTGAGCCGGGATATGAAAACTGTACATTTGTGGGTCGATGGCCGGGAAAAAATCACGCGGGTCATGTTTGATGGCGTGGATCATACCAGCCGTGCAAAAATCGGCAGTTTCTACGGCGGTACTGTCCCGGTATCTGTATCTTTTGATCAGAAATTGGTTAAAGGAAGTTTTCATAATGTATATATCGGCCATAAAAAAGGCGGCAGCGCAGTTTCATTCAGGGCTTTCAGCAATATTTTTCATGCCGGAATTTATAATGGTCCGGTAAACGGGGGGATGAAATATCATAACTTTGATGATTTTTGGAATTTGCATGTTACTGCAGCGGACACGATCAAACAATTTGGTGAAGAAAATATCGGTGCCGTTGTATCCATCCCGCCGGATAAATTACCTGAATATCGCAGTCTGAAAACTGTTACGGCCAACTATTTGCCGGATGAACCGGATGCCACCGAAGCCAGTAGATTTAAAGAAATCCGCTGGATGGGACAGCGTTTGGGGATGCTGGCTCCGTTCGTTAACCGCCGCGCCGAAAATATCATTCACGGATTAAGTCATGTGCCGAATATGCTGGTGCTGGATAAAACCAATCGTCCTGCAAATTTTTTTGCTTACGGACGGATGGCTGATTTTACGGCAGTGGATTATTATTGCATAAGTTCTGACTTGCAGCCGGTGACCTGCTATCCAACTGCCCGGGTGTCGAGGATCGCTGCGGAACCTTTGCCCAGCTGGATGGTTCTGGGGTGTGTCAGCCGTCCGACTACATCCAAATGGAAACGTTTTCCCAATAATCAGGAGATGCGTTTAATGGCTTGGAGTTCGCTTGCAGGCGGGGCCAGTTCCATCGGTTACTGGATGTATGTTGACGGCACTTTGACCAAAGGTCCGGCGAGTAATCCGCAGCTGTGGAATTATATGGGCAAACTTAACGGTGAAATGAAAATGATCGGACATTTGCTGGAGATCAGTAATCCGGCCGACAGTTCGGTCATCAAGGTGCCGGAAACTGTTATCGGATCGGTTTTACGTACTGCCGGAGATGAGGCGACAATCGTGATTTTACTGAATAAAAACAGCCGGTCAGATCAAAAAGGACTCACGGTTCCGGCTTTGCCTGCATTTGAAACGCGGATAAAACTTCCTGCCGGAGTACGGAGTACGGAAGTCGGCAGATTGTCGGTGGATGGTATGTCAGAGGTTAAATTTACCGATAACGGCGGGGAAGTGAGATTCAACGTTTCCGGCTTGGGAGAGTGTGCCGCTTTTGTGATATTCCATTCCGGAGGGGCTGCAGAAAAGGTGAAGACGGTATTCCGGGAAGTTATTGAACCGCGAAACCGGGTGGCCGATATGATACTGCGTGGTAAGCTTGAAGCTCCGGATGCGGATTTTGCCGCACTTGCCGTATCGCTGCCTTATGCAGAAAAAATTGCTCCGGCGGCATCGGAAGGGGCGGAAAAGGTTGATTTTTCCCAATCAGCTTTGGATTCTCTGCAGGGGCAGAGTTTTATGCAGGGGAGCGCGGCAATGAGTCTGACATGGGAATTGCCTGCGGTTGCCGGAGAAGTGATTTTACAGTATTCAACCGGAGAGTTTGCGGAATTGATCGTGGAAAAATCCGGAAAAAAAGAAAAAATGCTGTTGCAGCCGTCAGTGCGCCGGATTGTACAATGGAAACATGATGGACGTAAAGGCAGATTGACACTTTCTTTGAAAAATGGTGTTGCCGGTGAAAATATTTTATTCATCAAACACTCTGACATCAGTAAACTGGATTTTAAACGGACTTTATTAAAGTGTTCTGTTACCGGGGATGACCCATTCAGCAAAGAAAAGGCTGAAACATTGAATGATGGAGATCTTCTGAAAGGGCCGCGCTGGAGCAACTCAAAAAATCGGCTTGCAACTAAAAAAATTGAAGTAACTGCTGAATTGCAAAATCCGGAAAGCTTGCGGCACCTGATCGTCTGCGGCCATTACAATCGTTGGTATGCGCTCCGGAAGTTGCAGGCGACTGTTTGGTTCACCGATGGCAGTTGTATGGAATTACCGTCCCGTCCGGGGTTTCGCGGCGGCATCGGAGCCGGATACCGTAAATTTGTAATGCATTGGGAGTTGCCGGATAAGCCGGTACAGAGGATCGTGTTGAATCCGGTACCGGAAAACCATTTTTGGCTGTTTTTGGGAGAAGTGATCGGAATTTCGCGTTAATAAATATTTTGTAAAAGGAGAAGAAAGTGAAAAAAAGCGCAACGAAAATTCTGTTAACGGTTGTGATGACCATTTGGGGAACTGCGATGGCAGCTCCGGCGGAAAGTTATCCGGACTGGCGGGTGGCAGCAATGACTTATGCTCCGGATTACGGGTATAAAGGGGCAGCAGAAAAACACTATTTTGAAGCTTGGGGCTGGCGGAATGAAAAGGGAGAACCGATCCAGTTCTATCCGGAATATTTTACTGAAGGTGGAATGTTTGAAATCAGTTTTATTTATTGCGGTAAAAATCAGAAACTGCCGCCATTGGAATTGCTGCTGGATGGCGTTGCGCAATCGGAAGTCATGAAACAGGCCGGGCGCAATGTCGTGTGGTATCGTATATCTCCGGCTTCTCCCCGGCCGGGGCAGGTGGTTCATTTGATGATCCGTTTCCGCCGTCATCCGGAAAAAGCGGTCAAACTCCAGTTGGCTGCCGAGGGAAAAATTTTATATGAAAGCTGCGTGGATGTGCGTAAGCAGCCGCGTTCACCGCTGGTGAGATTGACAATGGATGATTCTATGCGGCAACTTAATTTCTGGGTGAAAAATCCCGGCGGTGCGGCTGTTGAAAAGGTGCTTTTTGACGGAATCGATTTTTCGGATAGAATTTCTGCCGGTGAAACTTTCGGTGGAATTACACCGGTGGTGCTGCAGCTGCCGGAAGCTCTGATAAAAGGGACGCATCATACATTGATTTTTGAGTGTGGCGGAGTAAATTCCGGGTATAGATTTCAGGCTCACCCCAACAAATTTTATTTTGCCATTTACAGCGGCCCGCACCCGGAAAACATGAAGTGGCATCACTTTGATGTTATATGGAGTCACGGAACGATCCCGGTTAATGAGGTCGTAAATTATTTCCGTCACGGAATCGGAAGCATTTTTATGATCAAAGGCGATTATGAGCATTACCGTAATGTTCCCGGAGTGATCGCGGATTATCTTACTGACGAACCTGACGTGGGGGATTATCTCCGTTTTACGAATATCAATCCGCCCTGGCTCCGTTTGGGAAGCAATGCACCCGGGCTTAATAAAACGGTCAGAAATAAGAACGAAAAGGCTCAAAGTCTGCTTAATTTGTCCACCATAAACGGAACATTCAAGCCGGGAGAATATTATAACTATGCCCGGATCACGGATATTGTGGTCATGGATCCGTATGCTGTTTCTGCCGGCCGTAAAGTCAGTGAAGTTTACGATCTTGGCAATGTCGTGCGGGCGGCCAATGAACCGGGATCGTTCTGGACACTGATCGGGTGTTACGCTTATAAAAATGCCCATTGGAAGCGTTTTCCAAATCGGGAGGAACTGCATTATATGGCACGCGGAGCAGTGGCAGCAGGAACCCAGAGTCTCGGATATTGGATGTATGTGAATGGTTCATTGACCTATGGTCCGGTTTCCAGTCCGGAAACCTGGTACTCGATGGGGCTTGTCAATGGCGAACTGAAAAACGCAGCACACCTTTTGCGCAAATCTTATCAGGTCGGTCACTCGATCAAGCTGCCGGCCGGTGTGTCGGCTCACTTGCTGCGGACTATAGATGATGAAGCGACAATGCTTATGCTCATTAATACCGGATGTGTATCTGATGCAAAAGGGATCACGATCCCATCTCCGGGGAAATTCCGGATCGAAACGGCATTGCCGCCGGGTAAAAAAGCGGCAGCTGTTTACCGGATGAGTTTGAATGGTCCGGTTAAATTGGATAAGATTTCTGCGTCAGATGCGAAAGTCGCTTTTGAAGTGGATGAAATGACGCACAGTGCATTTTACATTATTCCTCACAGTGCGGCGGCTGCGGAGAAAATTGAAAATATCTGGAATACTCAAATCAAGCCGAATAATATTATGGCTGAAAAACTGTATAACGGAAAAAAGAATGCCGCAGTGATCGATTTGAAAGATTATCTGCCGCTGATAAACTCCAGAATGATTGCTCCTGAAACGGAAAATGGCGGTACCCCGGAGAGTATGAATGGGGCATTCCTGGAGCATTTTCAGGGTCAAACTTATCGCCGTGCCGGAATGGATGGGATGACGATTCAGTGGAATCTCCCGGCTGAAGCTGGGGATTTGTTTATCCAGTATTCCTCAAAAGAGATGTGCAGTATCGAATTGATTTCCGGAGATAATTCTATTACCGAGTTGATGTTGGAACCGGTCCGCCGCACTGCGATCCGTATACGCCATGATGGAAAAAATGCCGTTATGAAGTTGAATCTGCGAGCTGGAGTTGCCGGACGTTCACTCTATTTTGTTCCCCGTGAGAAAGCGGAATCTCCACTGAAAATAAACCGCAAATGGAGTGCGGTTATTACCGGGGATGAACCGTGCAGCAAAGAAAAAGCCGAGGCTTTAAGTGACGGTAATTTTGTCAAAGGACCGCGCTGGAGCAATTCCCGTAACCGGTTGGGTAAAATACGGCCGATGATCACACTGAATTTTCCGGAAGCGCAGAAATTGAAAAATCTGGTCATGTGCGGCTGGAATAATCAGACATACGGTTTGAAAGCAGTTGGCGGCACCGTTTTCTTTGCAGATGGCAGCTCGATGAAACTTCAGGATCGGCAGGGATTTACCGGCGGACGCGGGATCTGGTACCGCAAATATATATTCTGGTGGTCATTGCCGGATAAAGCCGTCAGCAAAGTGGAGTTCGTTTTGACCCCGAATATATTTTCTTGGATCGATATCGGTGAGATAATATGTATATCGCGGGATTGAACAGCCGTTTGCTTGAAAAGTACACTTAAATAATCGCTGTTTTACACATGGATGAATCTTCTTTATGTGAAAAAGACTTGAAATGTGCATTAAAATATGGTATAAATAAATCATCGGTGTTATATTTATACTTAAAGAGCATATATCGGTTTTGGGGAGAGCATTTGTGAGCTGTCATATCGAAAAAAGCAACAAACTTAAGAGCATCCTCTGGGAACAGCGTGAGATATCCAGACAGCGGCTCATAAAACTGTCCGGGATGAATCCCCGGACAGTGAGCAAATGCATGAAAGAGCTGGCAGAACGGCAGTTGATCAGTATAACAGATAGAACAGATGGCCAGGGGAGGCCGTCGCAATACTATAAATTGCGGATGAAAACGTTGAGATTATTGCATTTCACTGTGACCAGGCAGGAAATTTATGCAATAGTCTGCGATTTACGGCAGTTCCCTTTGTGCTTGATCCGGGAGGATTTCCCGCAGGATCTCTGGCAGGATAAGCATCCGGAATTGTTGAATGCAAAGTTGAAATCACTGGCGGCAGAGGTGCTGGAATCTGCGGTGATGCACAATGGATTTATCATTGCCGCCTGTCTGGAATTCATGCTGCCGCAGCAACCGCCGGAAAGAGTGCGGCAACGGTGGTCAGATACATTGGCGAATATTCTGCAATGTGATTGTCCGGTATTCAATGTGGATGCGGTTTTGTTGTCGCAGTATCAGGTGAATAATCATCTGGATGGACGGATCATCGGGATCAGTTACCGGGAAGATATCCAGTGTGTGGCTGTTGAATCTGGTCACATATCTGAATCACTGCAGTTGAGGGCGGAAAAAGTTCTCGATGAAGCCGGGATGAAAAATATGTCTTTTGCTAATTTCATCCGGGAGTTTCATCGGGATGCGTTGAATAGGCTGCAGGATTTTGAGGCAGAAGATTTTTACAATGTGGTGTGTACCCGGGCTATCGGCGGCGACGGATATTCGGAGTCGCTGCTGCGTGGATATGGAACGTTTTTGGGAAAGTTGTTTGTGAAATTGGCAGAGAATTTGAAGCCGGAATATTTGGTTCTGATGCATCCGCGTCAGATTGTATGCGATGGAGTGCAGGAGGCAATCGGTCAAATGGAGCTGCCGTGCCGGATATTGCCGGTGAATTTTTCCTCAAATGAATTTATCCTTGCTCCCGGCGGATATTTGCGGCGGGGGTTGATGAAGTTTGAACATGGCCGGTATTTTGACCGGCAGCGGATCCCCCGCAGTTGAGGAGATACAAATAACCGGATCGTAATCAAAATATAAAAAGTAAAGGAAAGGAAGTTATGTTCAGAGAATCAAAGGCTGTTGCCGGAAAAAGAACACTGTTCCGGCAAAATATCGGTTCCGCCGTACGGCGGGTGAAGCAAGAGTACTTCACCCTCATTGAATTGTTGGTGAGTGCTACTTGTCAAATAGGTATTTTACCGTTGTATTGCCTCAAAAAAATTCATAAAAACTGCACATCCTTACGCCCGTCAGGGCGCACTTCACGTTTGCCGCAGGCAAACTCTTCACACCTTCACATCTTCACTCAATCAGCGTTCACGCTGATTGAACTTTTGGTTGTCATCGCCATTATCGCGATACTGGCGGCAATATTGCTGCCGGCACTTAATTCAGCCCGGGAAAGGGGGCGCAGTGCATCATGTATTTCCAATTTGAAAAACATCGGAGCTGCTGCAATGATGTATGCCGATGCATTTGAGGGGCGGCTTTATGCTACTTCGACATCTGGTGCTTCCGGAGGTTGGTTGAATTACAATTTGGTCAAAAGCGGTTTTCTGCCTGGTAAAGTTGATAATGTACCTGACATCCTGCACTGTCCGTCAACAAGTTATCAAAGCAGGAACAGTTTGCTTTACACTTACGGATTTATCAGAACGAGCGGTGGCTGGACAACACCGATCATTATGGGAAAGGTTCTTCATCCGACCCAACAGGTGATGGTCGCTGATAATTTCACCACCATACATAACCCCGGCGACACTAAAACCGGACACTGGAAGCTTGATTCGACCGAAGAGGCTGGAAAAGGAGTTCCGTATTTTGTACATAACAATATTTGCAATATGGTGTTTTTTGATGGGCATTGTGCGGGAATCAGCCCTGGAAATTTGTCCGATGGCAGTGTATATTTTAATGATGCCGTGATCAATAGTAATGAAAAGCAGTTGTTCAGCAACTATATTGATAAAAATCAGGTAAAACAACCGGCGCCGTAAGCAGGAATAATTTGAAGTTATAACAGGAGTATATGGGAATGATGAAATTTGTATTGATGTTTGTTTTTACTGCGGCGATGACTTTGGCCGTTTCAGCCGCCGGGATTGGCAATGGCGGATTTGAAAATAAAGGCAGCTGGCGCATTGTCGGCGGTGAATTGAAAGATGGGGCCGGAATGAATGGTTCCAGAGGACTTTATTTGAAAAATGATGATCCGGCGAAAGGCTGCCGGGCATGGCAGTTTGTCCGGGTCGAAGCCGGTAAAAGCTATAAGTTGTCCTATATGACCAAAGCAGTCATTACCAAAACGGGGAAAAATAATATCGGGGCATCTTCTGTTCTGGTTTTTCATGGTGACAAAAAAGTTGTGAAACGGCAGAATAATGAAGGACTGACTGCAACTTCCGATGGTTGGGTAAAAAAAGAAATTGTGTTCGCCGTACCGGCAGGATTGCGGGCTTTTGAATTGCAATTTGTCATGACTCACGGATTTTGCGGTGAAGCATTTTTTGATGATGTGCGTCTGGAAGAAGTCGTGGAATAATTGATCCCCGCAAAAATTATCCGGTCTTATTCCGGCATTATCCGTCGGGGCTTGAACGGGAAGTAATAAAGATCTCCGATCCGTCATGTTTCAGCAGGTACTGCTGACGGATGGGAGATTTCTTGGTGTTTTGGAAGTCAGATATATTGTTGGAGAAAAATAAATGAGTGTTTTGCAATTCGGCACCGGCAGAAGTGTGATCGATCCGCCATTCAAAATGGGATTGGCAGGCTATTTCAATACCCGGATATGGGAAAAGGTGCATGACTCTCTGGAAGTGCGCGTGGCACTGTTCAGACAGGGGGAGTTGACGGCTCTGTGTGTGCAATTTGAATTGATCACGGTGACACCGGAACTTTTTGCCAAAGTCCGGGAAGTCACGGAAAGGTATTGGGCTGATCCGGTTATTTTAAGTACCGCAACTCATTGTCATACCGCCCCGGAGCTGCGCCGGGGACGTGGCGGGTACGATGAAAAGTATGCTGAATTTGCCGCAGGGATGTTTGAAAAAGCTTTGCTTCAGGCGCAGGCGTCACTTGCTCCGTGTCAGCGTATAAGCTGCGGGCGGGGATTTAATTTTGAATTGGGCTTCAACCGGAGATTCTGGATGCGCGACGGGAAAGTGGTCACCAATCCTCCGAAGTGTTCTCCGGATGCGATCCGTCCGGAAGGAGAGGTCGATCCGGAAATTCCTCTGCTGCTGCTGGAAAATGAAAATGGCAAACTGCTTTTGGCTTCGATTTGCAATCATGCCGACACCACCGGCGGCAATGATATTTCCGGGGACTGGCCGGCGCATTGCGCCCATCTGGTGGAAAAAGTTCTGGGCGAAAAAAGCATGTGCATGCCGTTGATCGGTGCATCGGGCAATATCAACCATTTCGATTTAAGTGATCCGGGAGAACAGGCCTCTTTTGAAGAAGCGTTGCGTATCGGTTCGGGATATGCTGAAAGTATTATTGCGGCTCTGGCGGATATGCCGGATGCCGGTGAAGCGGTTATGCGGGCAGTGTGTGTGCCGATCCATATCGGTTCACGGGAATTGTTCCCGGAGGAACTGGCAGAGGCTCATGAGATATTGGCGAAGTATCCGGTGGAGGATACGGCAAATTCTTCCAAAGCACTTACGGCCCAGGATTTCGCTTTGAAAACTCCGAAAGTGTTGCGGTATTTCGCGGAAAATCTGTTGAAAGTGGCCAGTGAAAAGCGGCAGTTCGATTTTGAGATCACTCTTATTGCCATCGGCGATGTTCTGCTTGCCGGTGTTCCGTGTGAACCGTTTGTTGAAATCGGCCTTGAGTTGCGCAAGGAGATCTTTGGCGACCGCCGGGAAGTATTACTTGCAATTATGAATAACGGCAGCGGCAGCGGCTATATCCCGAATTTGTGGAATTATCAGCGCGGCGGATATGAAAATACTCCGCGTTCAAATCCGTATTCCATACATTTTGCTTCAGAATTGAAAGAGGCATGCCGTGATTTGAAAAAAGTGTTGGAGGTGAATAATGAAAAATAAACTTGTCCATTTTGTTGAATGGCGGAAGATTTCAGATGAGAATATTCCGGCTGTTATGGCAGATATCGCTTCATGGCCGGGATTGACCGATATCGTGGCACATCCCCGGTGGTTCCGTGAAAGCGGCAATTTTATTCCGGTAATTGCCCGGGAATTGCAGAAAAACGGTCTGCATGCTCCGGCGTGCCATGCTTTGTGGGGGAACGGCAATGATTGTGTTCAGCGCGATGCTGCCGCGCACAGTGCCATGATCGCCAGACACAGCCGTTTTTTGGATCAGTTGTCAGAATTGGAAGTGAAAAGTTATACCATGCACCTCGGTATGCCGGATTATGAACAGACCGATGCTGATTTTGACCGTGTCCGGCGGACTGTTGATGATTTGCTGCCCGCGCTCAGCCGCAACGGGATCGCATTGGCATTGGAAAACAGCGGAGAATCGCTGGAAATCATCCGGAAATTAACTGATTTGGCGGCATCTTATGATGACAAACTGGTGGGATTATGCTTTGATTCGGGGCATGCCAACTGTTATCAAGGGGGGATCGCCGGAACGTATGAGGTGATGAAAGATCATATCGTCACCTGCCATCTGCATGATAATTACGGTTCATTTGATGACCACAATCCGCCGGGGCAGGGTAATACCGATTGGAAGGAGTTGACCGGATCGCTGGATCGTTGTCCCCGGATGCTGCATGCGGAAACTGAATCGGGGGTCTGGGATCGTGATTCATGGGAAAGTTTCGTAAAAAACACCTCTTTTTGAGTTGAAAAAGATAAAAAAATCTCCGTTCCGTCAGATGTTTCCGGCGGAACGGAATTTTTTTGTCTGATCAGACGAGTACTGAAAATCAGGCGCGAACCAGTTTCCCGTCATTCAGATGCAAAGTGATGGTTTCTCCGGCTTTGATCCGGCCGGAGAATTCTTCGCTGTTGCGGACTTTCAGGCGCAAGTCTGTGTCACGCGGAGCATAAACGCTTACGGTTGTGCCGCCTTTGCGGGTGATCGAACCGCTTACTTTCAACCCGCCGGGAGCAAACATATCTTTGAATGATACATCGTTCAGGCGCGGCGGAACTCCGTAAAACACCCGGATCTGTCCGTCAAAAACATGCATGAATTGATCCTGGATCGCCGTTACTGCTCCCATTCCGCCATCCATCTGCATGACTTCACCGCGAATTTGCGAGAAGTAAGTGACTCCTTTGTAGCGGCCGTCATGGAGCGAACCGCCGCCGTAATTGGTGAAACAATCCTTCCAGATCTTCAGCATCAATGCTGAAGCATCACCATTGCCGCACCGGCTGAAAATCTGTGATGCCCAGGGTACGCACCAACCGGTCCACAACCCCATGCCGAGGACGGTCCACTGTTCGATGGAAGCGGTGACCAGCTCTTCGTTTTCAGGGGCAAACGGGTCGATAACTTCAAACGGGCATATACCGGCCAGATGGGAGTGGTGACGGTGGCTCTCTTCCAGAGCCAATCCCTCCCAGAGGGCGATAACTTTTTTGGGCGGTTCTCCGGTATCCCGGGAGAGCTGATTTTCGGTGATGCTGTACAGCGGCAGATTTTTCCGTATTTCCAGACTCATCGGATCAGCCGGGATACCGAGCAGTTTCTCTGCCCGGAGGATATTGGCTGCCAGCTGATGAGTCGCCGCCAATTGAAAACTGGCATTGCGGCCCCAGGCATCAATACTGCTGCCCCGGTATTCCGGACTGATGGTCAGCGGCAGACAGAGTTTGCCGTCGGCACTTTGATCCATCATGGCCCGGTAAACCCGGAGAACCCCGAGCATGAAATCATATACCTCGTTTTTCAGATAATCCATGTCGCAGGAGTATTCGCAATAATCGAACATCATGCCTGCCACCCATGCGGCGCAGGCGTGGTCGATGCAGCCGGTCCAGAATCCGCCCATGCAGACTGCGCGGTCATTCACCGCATGAGGCAGCATGTAACCATCGTCAATGCCGACGAAACATTTTGCATTGTAACGCAGTTTATCTTTCCAAGAGAGGACCATGTCGAAAAAGTTTTTCAAATTGGCAAATCTTCCGGCCTTCAATCCCGGCAGATGGCACATCTGGACATTGATGTTGAAGTGATAATCTCCCTGCCAGGGCGGCAGCCGGTCATCTTCGATCCAGGGCCCCTGCAATCCGGCAGGACATCCGGCAGGATTGGTCATGATGCCATATTTGAATAAGCCGTGATAGTAGAGCTCTTCCAACTCTTTGACCGGATACTTGATCTCCGGCACGGTCGACCAGTAGTCGGCAAAGAATTTTTCCGAACTTTCCCTGATCGTATTGAAGTCATTGCATTGCAAAGTTTCCGGAGTCCCGGAGAAATCTCTGCGGAAAATCAGGGTGAATGTTCCGTCATCAAACTTCCGGTATGCCATAGTGAATGACGGATCGTCGGGCATTTTCTGGGTGAAGCCGGCGATATTTTCCGCCGCGAATTTTTCCGGTGCTTCAAATCCGTGTTCAGCAAGACTGGAGTGTTCACTCAAAAGCCATTTGTAATTAGCTTTGGCGGTAAGTTCGTAGGACGGGATCACGGTGATCTGCATCTCATCGGTCAGACCGCTTCCGGCCAATGCATCATGCATGCTCATATCTGCGCAGAAAGTCAAAACTTTCTCTTTATCATTCTGCTCATAGATGACCTTTACGATACCGGCAGCAAGATCCTGTTCATAGCGGAGCAATTCTGCATTTTCCGGCAGGGTTATGACCAACCGTCCCACCGGTATCAGGCTCGGACGCTTTACCCCGGAACTCGTGTCGCTGGCAAAAATTTCTCTGATCCGTCCCATGTCACCGGCTTCCAAAGCAGCTTTTGTCGCTTTATAGTTCTGTCCCGGTGTCCAGGCCATCCCGCCCCGGTGATCCCAGAGATTACCGCTGCCGAGAGTGATATTGAGAACGTTTTTTTCGCCCCAGAGCGTTTCACCGGTAATACCGTTGCCCAACATCGCACCGCTGGTGATCGTTGTCAAAGGATATTCGTAACTTACCTTAATCATGTGTAAATCCCCATTTTTATTTCTTTAATTCACCGACGGGGATTTAATATAATGTTGATTTCAGATAATGCAAGCAGGGAAATAAAATTTATCCGGTCGAAAATCTGCGATATTCAATCCGGCTGCCGCATGCGGATCGGGCATTGCCGCTGTTTTTACCGGCCCCCCCGGAGCAGAAGCTGATATCCTGCCGGATCGCGCGCGTACTGTAAGTATGACGTAAGCTGATTGCATGTGCCGGGCGTGACACACCGGCTGTGACACAGGTTATGACACAAAGTGTGACATTGTGACACATTTTATGCCGGAAAATTATTTTTTTATCCTGAAAAAATGGTTGGCACATATCTTGCTCCTGTAAGAAGTGCAACAAACAACCTTTAAGAAAAGGAGAAAAAATCATGAGTAAAATTATCGGTATCGACCTCGGCACCACCAACAGCTGTATGGCTGTCATGGACAATGGCGAGTACAAAATCATCCCCAATGCGGAAGGTAACCGCACCACTCCCAGTATCGTTGCATTCACCAAAAGCGGCGAACGGCTGGTCGGTCAGACTGCCAAACGGCAGGCGGTGACCAATCCTAAAAACACTATCTTTTCCATCAAACGGCTGATGGGACGCAAATTTTCCGAAGTCGGCAGAGAGCGCGAACTGGTTCCCTATGAAATCGCGGAAGCTCCCAATGGCGATGCTCACGTGAAAGTCGGTGACAAGCTCTATTCACCTCCGGAAATTTCCGCTATGATTTTGCAGAAGCTCAAAGCTGATGCAGAAGCATATCTCGGTGAAAAAATCACCCAGGCTGTTATCACCGTGCCGGCTTACTTCAATGACAGTCAGCGTCAGGCCACCAAAGATGCCGGTAAGATCGCCGGTCTGGAAGTTCTGCGTATCATCAATGAACCGACCGCCGCCGCTCTGGCTTACGGATTGGATAAAAAGACTGATGAAACCATCGCGGTCTACGACCTCGGCGGTGGAACGTTTGATATCTCCACTCTGGAAATCGGTGACGGTGTTTTCGAAGTGAAAGCCACCAACGGTGATACTCACCTCGGCGGTGATGACTTCGACCAGACCATCATCAACTATCTGGCAGAGGAGTTCCAGAAAGAGAACAGTGTCGATCTGCGCAAAGATCCGCAGGCTCTCCAGCGGCTCAAAGAAGCGGCAGAGAAAGCCAAATGCGAACTTTCCAGCAGTATGTCCAGCGATATCAATCTGCCGTTCATCACGATGAATCAGGATGGACCGGTGCATATGAATATCACTTTGACCCGGGCCCAGTTGGAGCGTTTGTGCGACCCGCTGCTGGAACGTACCCGCAAACCGTGCGAAAATTGTATGCGCGATGCTGAAGTTTCTGCCTCTCAAATCAAAGAAGTTATCCTCGTCGGCGGTATGACCCGTATGCCGAAAGTTCAGGATACGGCCAAAGCTATTTTCGGTAAAGATCCCCATAAAGGTGTCAATCCGGACGAAGTGGTCGCTGCCGGTGCCGCCATCCAGGGCGGTGTGCTGGGCGGTGAAGTCAATGACGTGCTGCTGCTGGATGTGACCCCCCTGTCGCTGGGTATTGAAACAATGGGCGGCGTGATGACCAGACTTATTGAACGGAACACCACGATCCCGACCAAAAAGAGCGAGATTTTCAGTACTGCTTCCGACAATCAGCCGGCGGTGGATGTCCGGGTGCTTCAGGGTGAGCGCGAACTCGCCCGGGACAATAAATCTCTGGGATTATTCAAACTTGACGGTATCGCTCCGGCTCCGCGCGGAGTGCCGCAGATCGAAGTGACCTTTGATATCGATGCCAATGGTATCCTGCACGTCGCCGCCAAAGATCTGGGAACCGGAAAAGAGCAGAAAATAACCATCACCGCTTCCAGCGGACTTTCGGAAGAAGAGATCGAAAAGATGGTCAATGAGGCCAAAGCTCATGAGGCTGATGATAAAGCGGCCAAGGAGAAGATCGAAGTTCACAACCACGCCGATTCAATGGTCTATCAGTTGGAAAAACAGCTTAAAGAGCATGGTGATAAAGTTCCGGCGGAAACCAAATCCGCTTTGGAAGAAAAAATCGCCAAACTGAAAAAAGATCTGGAAGCAGATAATACCGAAGCTCTCAAGGCCGGTATGAAAGAGCTTGAAGAATTGGCAATGAAGCTCGGGGAAGCCGTTTATGCCCAGCAGCAGACTCAAGGGGCCGCCGGAGCCGGAACTCCTCCGCCGCCGCAGGGAGAAAAGAAAAACGATGATGGCGTAGTTGATGCCGAAGTCGTCGAATAATAAAGAGTTACAATAAGTGACAGTGCCATTGCCTCCCGGGAAAAGGCGGCAGTGGCACAGCTAACATAAACAAGTCAAGGAGAAAGACAAAAATGGCAAATGTCAACATCAAACCGTTGGGCGACCGCGTTCTGCTCGAGCTCAAAGAGAACACTGAAGAGATGAAAGGCGGCATCCTTATTCCCGATACCGCTAAAGAGAAACCCCAGGAGTACACCGTCGTCGCTCTGGGAACCGGCAAAAATGATGACAACGGCAACAAGATCCCGTTTGATGTCAAAGTCGGTGATATCGTTTTGACCAGCCGTTACGGCGGCACTGAAGTCAAAGTCGACGGCAAAGAGTACAAAGTGGTCAATCAGGAAGATATCCTGGCCATCGTCGGCTGAACCGGATTTTACAATAAAAGATTAAAGGAGAATATTTATCATGGCTAAACAGCTTGTTTTTTCCGAAGAGGCCCGTCGCGGCATTCTTGAAGGTGTGACTTTGCTTTCCAAAGCGGTCAAGGCCACCCTCGGTCCGAAAGGACGCAACGTTGTTATCGACAAAAAGTTCGGTGCGCCGGCGATCACCAAAGACGGTGTTTCCGTTGCCAAAGAGATCGAATTGAAAGATGCTTATGCCAATATGGGCGCACAGATGGTCAAAGAAGTTGCCAGCAAAACCAATGATGTTGCCGGTGACGGAACCACTACTGCTACCGTGCTGGCTGAAGCGATCTATCGTGAAGGTTTGAAAAATGTTACCGCCGGCAGCAATCCGATGGAACTCAAACGCGGCATCGAAAAAGCGGTCGAAGCTGTCGTTTGTGAACTGAAAAAAATGAGTACCAGCGTCAGCGATCAGATCGCCCAGGTCGCCACCATTTCTGCCAACGGTGATACCACCATCGGCAATATCATCGCTGAAGCAATGGCCAAAGTCGGTCAGGAAGGCACCATCACCGTCGAAGAAGCCAAAACTCTGGAAACCACTCTGGATGTGGTTGAGGGTATGCAGTTCGACAAAGGTTACCTCTCCCCCTATTTCGCCACCAATACCGAATCTATGGAAGCTGCTCTGGAAGATGCCTATATCCTCATCCATGAGAAAAAAATCAGCAACCTCAACGATATGCTCCCGCTGTTGCAGGCGGTCGCCAAAGAGGGCAAACAGCTGCTTATTATCGCTGAAGATGTTGAGGGTGAAGCTCTTGCCACTCTGGTTATCAACAGCATGCGCGGTATTTTGAAAGTTTGCGCGGTCAAAGCTCCCGGATTCGGCGATCGCCGCAAAGCGATGCTGCAGGATATTGCCATTCTCACCGGCGGCACCTGCATTTCCGAAGATCTTGGCCTGAAACTGGAAAATGTCACCACTGCCCAGCTCGGAAAAGCCAAGCGCATCACCGTTACCAAAGAGAACACCACCATCGTGGAAGGTTACGGAGCCAAAGATGCCATCATGGGCCGTATTTCCCAGATCCGTCGTGAAATCGATGAGACCAGCAGTGATTATGATCGTGAAAAACTTCAGGAACGTCTGGCAAAACTCGCCGGTGGTGTCGCCGTTATCAATGTCGGTGCCGCTACTGAAGTTGAGATGAAAGAGAAAAAAGACCGGGTCGATGATGCGCTGCATGCCACCAGAGCTGCTGTGGAAGAGGGCATTGTTCCGGGAGGCGGTGTTGCTCTGGTTCGCGCTGCCAAAGCTATTGCCGGATTGAATCTTGCCGGTGATGAAGCTACCGGTGCCGCGATCGTCGCCCGCGCCGTTGAAGAACCGTTGCGCCAGCTTGCTGCCAATGGCGGATATGAAGGCAGTGTCGTGGTTCAGCGTGTCAAAGAATCCAGCGGCAATGAGGGATTCAACGTTGCCACCGGAGAGTATGCCGATATGATCAAAGCCGGTATTCTTGATCCGGCCAAAGTCACCCGTTCAGCTTTGCAGAATGCCGCTTCTGTGGCAAGCCTGCTGCTGACCACCGAGTGCCTGATCACCGATATCAAAGAAGAAAAAGATGTTCCGGCCATGCCGCAGGGCGGTATGGGAGGCATGGGCGGCATGATGTAATTCATGTTGCGCTGAACGCTTCTTTCAAGGGGTGCTGCAGAACCTTCAACGGTATGCAGTACCTCTTTTTTATATCCGGCGGAAAAGGTATCTGCTCTGAAGATTGAAATGGGATTTTTCCGCCGGTAATACATCTGGTGATTTTTTTATTATTCAGGTTGTTCTGATAAGAGGATATATATTATCGGTACTGCGGGCAAAGCAGTGGCTGATCGACAACCGTTATATTTCAGCAAATATACCCTGAATCCGCCAAGATAATAAGTTTATTTGCTGTAACTTGAGGTGAAATGTATCCGGTAGGATTGTGTCTGTACATCTTATCGGATGCTTTCTTGCATAGTTATAGCAGGTTCTTGGCGGAACCCGGGGCATCGGACGTATTCGCAGTCGAGTACCTTTCAGTACACCTTGTCCTGCCGTAGCCTCCGGCGAAGGAGGATCCTGCTCATCCGCCTTGATTTGCCTTCGACCTTACCTCGCACTGCATCCACCGATGGAAGGATCAATTCCGTTTCCGCATCAATTCAAACAGACTGGCAAAGTGATTGTTTATTGAGTGCAATATCAAGCCGCAGGTCAGCACGATGCATCCGATTGCAGCACAGAATACCGAACAGATAAGTGTCGGAAATTTCGGAACCATCCCGGTGTTGATGTAGTCGATCAGCACCGGGATAAATGCGCTTATGGAAGCAAGAAAACATATTGCCGCAATCATGCCGAAAAAGAAAAGCGGCCGGTAATCACGCAATGAACGGATAATGGTGTTTATTACCTTGAAACCATCTTTGACGGTATTTAATTTTGAGTGACTGCCAGCGGGACGATCGCGGTAAGTTACGGGGATTTCCCTGATGCGGAAACGTCTTTCAACAGCCCAGATCGTCATTTCCGTTTCCAATTCAAATCCCGGTTTCATGATCGGGCACAAGCGGATGAATTCTGCACTGAATGCCCGGTAGCCGGTCATGACGTCCGATATCCTTGAATGGAAAAATATTTTTATCATTTTGCAGACCAGCAGGTTGCCGATATTGTGGAATCTTCTTTTATTCAAGTGCAGATACGTGGTTGACAGACGGTCACCGCAAACCATATCTGCTTCATTATTCAATATCGGTTGGAGCAGTTTTTGTGCCTCTTCGGCCGGATAGGTGTCATCTCCATCGACCATCAGACAGCAGTCGGCCTGGATATCCTGAAACATCTGCCGGACAACAAAACCTTTGCCCTGAATCGGGACGTGTCGTACTGCAGCTCCGCATGAGGCCGCTATTTCAGCAGTGCGATCGGTGCTGTTGTTGTCATAAACATAAATATCTGCTTCCGGTAACGACTGTTGAAAATCTTTGATAACTTTGCCGACAGTCAATTCTTCATTGTAGCATGGAATCAAAACAGCAATTTTTTTCATTTATTCACCCCGTCAGATTTTTTTTTGGAACTTGTCACCAGTAAAAACAGAGATGTTAAAACCAGAGAAATATTGCGGTAGGACATCCAGGGGTGGACTATTGAGTGGTTGGCCATGACCAGCATGTACATCAATGGCACAATAGCATACGCCAGATATCCAACGGCAACAGCCTTGTCAACAGAACGCTTTTGATATAAATATGTTATCAGAATAATTGCCGCCGTGATGCAAATGACCGCAAAAATAAAAGTATTCAATGAAGTGAATTCTTTGAATGCACGGGAAATCGCGGTCAGACGGGACGCATCGGCAGTGTGTTCAAAACCTCCGTCAGAAGACATTCTGTAGCTTATGTTGTGTATGCAGCTGAAAAGTTTGCCGTTGCAAATATCGGCAATGATCAGTTTGCTCCCCCAGCTGGCAACGTAACCGGTGAACCAGAATAGAGGATAGCCGGCAAAGATTTTCAACCAATTGTTCCAGCATCCGTCAGATTTACGGAAATCTGCTTCTGCCAGAAACAGAGCCGGGATCATAACTGACAGCAGCGGTGTGGTAAGCAAATCAAAATAGGCGCAGAGCATGCCGCCGGAAAAAAACAGTGCATATTTCAACCGGAGATCATCCGGCATGCACAAGGCTGTTGCCAATATTCCCATGCCGATGATAAAAACCGGAGTAAATTGCAGAGAGTGAAAACAAATATAAAATTGTGTTGTCATGAGTATAAACAGCCATGCGGCTGCTTTTTCCCATCCATATTTTTTATACAGCCATGCGAACAGGACAAATGCCAGAATGCAGACGATGCTTCCCAGTGCCGTTTGCAAAGACTTCAGAGAACCGATGTAATGGGCCAGTTTGGCTATCGGGGCACTGCCGAAAAAATAACGGTTATAATTGCCGTAAGAGAAATTTTCTGATTCACCGGGGGAGGCGGTGAAGGCGGAAAGCTCCTGAACCGGATTTTTTCCCGGTCTGGTGTGGTGCAGAGTGTTCTGCATTGCCGCTGCCAGAGGAGTGTGGCCGCTGTAACGGTAACCCAGGGCGACGTTCAAAATCAGAGCATCGGTGTAATTATCCGACACTGCCCACAGCAATCGGGGGTGAGTCCCCTGCGAAACAAGATGCGATGCCGATTTGCAGAAATTTTTCTCCATACGGGCGGTGTGCGGCAGTGCGGCAACTGTTGTGCCAAATCCGATGAAAAGAAGCATCAGAGCGGCATAAATCAGAAAAAACAACAGCAGTTTTTTTGATAAAAGTTTTTTGATCATGGAAAATGTTCCTTTGTGCAGATATCCGGGCAACAAAAAAGACGCACCCGGTATT
This sequence comes from Lentisphaerota bacterium, assembly GCA_015061815.1. Taxonomy (GTDB): domain Bacteria; phylum Verrucomicrobiota; class Lentisphaeria; order Victivallales; family Victivallaceae; genus UBA1784. Next base: position 151,547 of record SUVW01000001.1, on the reverse strand, counting down.
GTTTTGCGAACATAAGAGGCACGCCAATGCCACAACTCCACGCAAATAACACGAGTACGTCCACAAAAACAGATGCAGACATACCATGACACAAGCTGGATGGAGTTTGATGAAATTTGGCGTTTTCTTATGTTTCCATCGCTTGAAGATTTTATCTTCTGTTGTAAAATTTTTCAAATTGAATTGCTTTTGCAATTACTTTACTGATAAATATTGATTTTTATTTTTTTCCGGATCATTTGATGATCACTTCTGTTTTGTCTCCTTTCCGGTTGTTTAATCATACGGGTATAATCGTACTGCCGGTTAATATAACATCGCTGTTTATATTTTGCAAAAAATTTTTGATAATACAGCGTGATAAAAATTAACAAAATGTGATAATTTTTAACAAATCCGGTTTGTAAAAGCATCGTGTCGCGTGTATATTATAATATGCATTTGAGTATCCAACAGAAAATGGAGTTTCCGCAATGACGGAAAGACGCGAAGAAATTTTGAAATTTATTGAGGCAAAAGGGGAAGTTTCCATCGGGGAACTTGCTTCGTTTTTCACCTCATGGAGCGAGATGACTTTGCGCCGGGATCTTGCCGCTCTTGAACAGATGCACAGAATCATCCTCACCCGGGGGGGCGCGCGTTCCATACCATCCAGATATGGCTTGCACGAAGATATTTACAGTGCCCGGGAACAGCTCAATGATGATGCCAAACAGCTTATTGCATCCAAAGCGGTCGGACTGGTTGAACCGGATACCGGCATTTTTATCGATTCAGGGACCACTGCGATGGCTCTGGCCAGAAGATTGCCCGATTGCCATCTGGCAGTCATAACTGCCGCTCCGAATATCGCTCTGGAAATCGCCATGCGCAAAGCCAAACCGTCGGTCATCATGCTCGGCGGTACTCTCTGCCGCGATGAGATAGCTGTCGCCGACCCCGAAGTGTTGAGTCATCTGGAACATCTCAATATCGATACTGCTTTTATGGCAGCTTCCGGGTATGATGAAAAGGGGGGATTCACCGTCGGTAATCAATTGGGAGCATTGCTCAAACGGGCGGTGGTCAAGCGGGCCAGAAAAGTGGTAATGATGCTGGATTCTTCCAAAATCGGTACATTGCTGCCATTCACTTTCGCGAAAATGGAGGATGTGGATGTGTTGGTCGGGGATGGCAATATTTCTGAAACAATTATGAAACAATCGTCTAAAGTATTATAAAACAGGTAGTTAAAACCTTAAAACAAGGAGAAAAGGTAAAATGGCAGATTTTATTCTGATGCCCCAGATGGGCGTTTCCGAGGAGAGCGCACTGCTCTCGGAGTGGAAGGTCAAAGAGGGTGACGTTATCAAACTCGAACAGCCGATTTTCGGTCTGGAAACCGGCAAATCCTCTTTTGAGGAATTGGCGAAGTACGAAGGCACTTTGTTGAAGATCCTCGTTCCCGCCGGTGAAGAGGTCGCTGTCGGTGCCCCGGTCGCTGTTATCGGTAAACCCGGTGAAGCTTATACTCTGCCCGGTGCCGCTCCGGCTGCTGCCCCGTCCGCCGCTGAATCTGCTCCGGCCGCCGCTCCGGCCGCTGCTCCGGCTGCTGCTCCGGCTGCTGTTCCGGCCGCCGCTCCGGCCGCTGCTCCGGCTGCTGCTCCGGCTGCTGTTCCGGCCGCCGCTCCGGCTGCTGCCGACAATAAAGACGTCAACTTCATTTTGATGCCCCAGATGGGCGTTTCTGAAGAGAGCGCACTGCTTTCGGAATGGAAGGTCAAAGAGGGCGATGTTATCAAACTCGAACAGCCGATTTTCGGTCTGGAAACCGGTAAATCCTCTTTTGAAGAGCTGGCGAAGTACGAAGGCACGTTGTTGAAGATCCTCGTTCCTGCCGGTGAAGAGGTCGCTGTCGGTGCCCCGGTCGCCGTTATCGGTAAACCCGGAGCCTCTTTTACTGTTCCCGGTGCTGCTGCTCCTGCCGCTGTTGAATCTGCTCCGGCTGCCGCCGCTCCGGTCGCCGCTGCTGTTCCGGCCGCTGCCCCTGCTGCTGCTCCTGCCGCGTGCGGAGCCGAAGTGCTGGCTTCCCCCCGGGCGAAAAAACTTGCCGCTGAATTGGGACTGGATATTTCCAAAGCGGTTCCCACCGGTCCGGAAAACCGCATTATTGAACGCGATGTAAAAACTCTGAAAGCCGCCGCTCCGGCCGCCGCTGCTGCGGTTGCTGCTCCGGCAGAAGAAAAAGCCGCTGCTCCGGTTGTTGCCGCTCCGGCTGCCGCTGCTCCGGCAGAATATACTGAAGAAAAAATTTCCCGCATCCGCAAAGTTATTGCCGACAATATGCACAAATCGCTGGCAGATATGGCACAGCTGACTCTCAACCGGACATTCGATGCCACCGCTATCCTTGAGATGCGCAAGCAGATGAAAAACGCTCCGGAATTGGGCCTGGACAAGGTCACCATCAACGATCTCGTTCTTTTCGCGGTTGCCAAGACTCTGGTGGAATTCCCCGATATCAATGCGAACTTTATCGGTGACAAGATGCGCCGTTTCACTCATGCCCAGCTCGGTGTTGCCATCGATACTCCGAAAGGTTTGCTGGTTCCGGTGCTGAAAGATGCCGATACCATGAGTCTGAAAGCGATTTCCGCCCAGGTCAAAGAGTATGCCAATGCCTGTAAAGAGGGTTCTCTTGCTTCCGACAAACTTACCGGCGGCAGTTTCACCGTTACCAACCTCGGTAATCTGGGAATTGAGAGTTTCACTCCCATTATCAATCCGCCCCAGACCGCCATTCTCGGAGTTTGCGGTACGACTCTGCGTCCCCGTCAGAAAGCTGACGGATCGGTCGAGTTCTATCAGGCGATGGGCTTGTCGCTGACTTTTGACCACCGTGTGGTCGATGGTGCGCCGGCGGCGAAATTCCTCAAGGCTCTGGCGGACAAACTGGAAAAATTCAATTTGATCCTTGCACTTTAATCATTAATATACAGGTGAATTATCATGGTTTATGATGTTCTGGTGATCGGTGGAGGTCCTGCCGGTTACAAAGCGGCGGAGCGCGCCGGTCACAAAGGAATGAGCGTCTGTCTTTTCGAGGGACGCTCTCTGGGCGGAGTCTGTCTGAATGAGGGTTGCGTGCCGACCAAGACACTTCTTTATTCCGCGAAAATTTTTGATTATGCCAACGGCGGCGGTGAACATTACGGTGTCACCACCACCGGGGCCGCTATCGATCACGCCAAAGTCGTCGCCCGCAAGGACAAAGTGGTGAAAATGCTGGTTTCCGGCGTTGCCATGCAGATGAAGGGGGCGAAAGTCAATGTGGTCAAGGCACAGGCAAAAGTTGTCGCCAAAGATGCTTCCGGTATCACTGTTGAAGCCAACGGAGAAAAGTTTACCGGTAAAAAACTGATCATCGCTTCCGGTTCTGTAGCGGCGGTACCGCCGATCCCCGGTTTGAAAGAGGCAGTCGCTTCCGGTGATGCGTTGACCAACCGTGAAATTCTGGCTCTGACCGAAGCTCCCGGAAAACTGATCGTTCTCGGCGGCGGTGTCATCGGTTTGGAAATGGCCTCTTACTTTAACAGCATCGGTACTGAAGTCGTTGTCGTTGAGATGATGGATCGTATCGGCGGCCCCACCGATATTGAAATGTCTGAAATGCTGCGCGGCATCTATGAAAAACGCGGCGTGAAATTCATGCTTAAAACCAAGGCCGTCGCCGTCAACGGCAGTACTCTTACTGTGGAAAATGCCGATGGCAAATCCGAATTGAAAGCTGACAAGATCCTTGTCGCCATCGGCCGCAGAGCCAATACCGCTGATATGGGATATGAAAATATCGGTCTGTATATGGAACGCGGAGCTGTTAAAACCGATGATCAGATGAAAACCAACGTTTCCGATGTGTATGCCGTCGGCGATGTCAATGGCAAATCCATGCTCGCTCACACCGCATACCGCGAAGCTGAAGTCGCGGTGAATGTGATCGCCGGAGAAAAAGACAGCATGGATTACAGCGCGATCCCTGCCGTTATCTACACCAATCCGGAAGTTTCCAGTGTCGGTGAAACCGAAGAGACCGCCCGGCAGAAAGGTCTTAAATTCCGCGTGGTCAAAATGCCGTTGCTTTTCAGCGGCCGTTACATCGCGGAAAATGAGGGCGGTAACGGTTTTATCAAAATGATCCTCGATCAGGATGATATCGTTATCGGTGCATGTGTTATCGGAAACCCGGGATCAGAGATGATCTTCGGTCTGGCAATGGCCATTACCCGCAAGCTCAATTGCGCCGAGATCAGCAAAGTAGTTTTCCCGCACCCGACCGTCGGTGAAGTATTCCGGGAAGCAGCTCTCAACGAAGCATAATCAAAACTTTCAACCTAACATAAAGGAAACAGAAAAATGCCGAAATGTCAATTTATCGACCCGGCGGAAATCCGCAAACCCGGGATCGTCGATCTGGGCAAGATCGAACTCAACCAGTACAAAAAAACCTTCGCTGAAGAGAAAAAGATCTTCGGCAAGGACGCTCTGCTGGGCATCTATCAGGATATGCAGTTTATCCGCGAGTTTGAAACGATGCTCTTTCAGGTGCGTACCCAGAAGCACTACAATGGTATCGATTACCTCTATACCGGTCCGGCTCACCTCTATACCGGTGAGGAAGCACAGGCGGTCGGTATGGCTTACACCCTGACCCATGATGATATGATTTTCGGTTCACACCGCAGTCACGGTGAAGTGCTGGCCAAAGGTTTCAACGCCATCCGCAATCTGCCGGAAAAAGAACTTATGCAGATCATGGAAGGCTTCTTCGGCGGCGATCTGCTCCGTGTCGTGGAAAAACACAACAAGACCGGCAATGTCCGCGATCTGGCTCTGGACTATCTGCTCTATGGATTTATGGCGGAACTTTTCGGCCGTGCCAATGGTTTCACCCGGGGACTGGGCAACTCCATGCACGTCTTCTTCCTGCCTTTCGGTATCTATCCGAATAACGCCATCGTCGGTGGTTCTGCCGGTATTTCCGCCGGTGCCGCCCTCTACAAAAAGGTCAACAACAAACCCGGTATCGTCGTCTGCAACTGCGGTGACGGTGCGATGGGACGCGGTCCGGTCTGGGAAGCGTTGAACTTCGCATCAATGGATCAGTACTTCCAGCTTTGGGATGATGAACACAAAGGCGGTTTGCCGGTGATCTTCCACTGTATCAACAACGGTTACGGTATGGGTGGACAGACTCGCGGTGAAACTATGGCTTACGATATTGCCGCCCGGATCGGTTCCGGTGTCCGTCCGGATCGTCTGCATGCGGAACGGGTCGACGGTTATGATCCGCTGGCTGTTATCGATGCATTCAAACGCAAACGCGAAATCCTCGAAAACCGTCAGGGACCGGTGCTGTTGGAAACTGTCACCTACCGTTATGTCGGTCACAGTGCCACTGACAGTTCCAGTTATCGTACTCAGGAAGAGATCGAAGCCTGGAGAGAACAGGATTCCATCGCCGCATTCCGGGCGAAGCTGGTCAAGGGCAAAGTCGAAAGCGACGGCGCATTCGATGAATTCAATGCTGATATCAAAGAACGCATCACCCGTATCATGAAACTGGCGATCGATGAACAGGTTTCACCGCGTATCGATCCTGCCAATGAGCCGGATGCCATGCGTAAATATATGCTTTCCAACGAACATGTGGAAAAATTCGACGACCGTAAACCGGAAGTCACCATGCCGTTGGAAGAGAATGCCAACCTCAAAAAGATCAAAACCAAAAAACGTTTCGGATTTGATGAGAACGGTAAAGAAGTTTCCAAATTGATGGCTTACAATATGCGCGATGCGCTTTTTGAAGCGATCATCAATAAATTCTACACCGATCCGACCTTGATCGCATTCGGTGAAGACAACCGTGACTGGGGCGGTGCGTACGGTGTTTATCGCGGTCTTACTGAAGCGATCCCCTACCATCGTTTCTTCAATGCTCCGATCTCTGAAAGCGCGATCGTGGCGGCGGCTTGCGGTTACGCTCTTTGCGGCGGCCGTGCCATTCCGGAATTGATGTACTGCGACTTCCTCGGCTGTGCCGGTGACGAAGTTTTCAACCAGCTGGCCAAATGGCAGGCAATGTCTGCCGGCGTGTTGAAAATGCCGGTGGTTCTCCGTGTTTCCGTCGGTGCCAAATATGGTGCCCAGCATGCGCAGGATTGGACCAGTTTGTGCGCTCACATCCCCGGTCTGAAAGTTTGCTTCCCGGCTACTCCGTACGATGCCAAAGGTCTGATGAATGCCGCGTTGAGCGGTACTGACCCGGTGATCTTCTTTGAGAGCCAGAAACTTTACGATACCAGCGAACAATTCCACGAAGGCGGCGTCCCGGAAGAGTATTACGAAATCACCATCGGTGAACCGGATATCAAACGTGCCGGCAGTGATTTGACCATCCTTTCCATCGGAGCCACGCTCTATCCGGCAATGAAAGCTGCCAAAGAGATGAGCGAGAAATATGGTGTCGAAGCTGAAGTTATCGATGCCCGCAGTCTGGTGCCGTTTGATTACGACAAACTGATCGAATCGGTCAAAAAGACCGGCCGTCTGCTGTTGATCTCTGACGCTTGCGAACGCGGCAGCTTCCTCAACGATGTTGCGGCCAATGTCACCCGTCTGGCCTTTGATTATCTGGATGCGCCTCCGGTCGTGGTCGGTGCGCCCAACAGCATTTCACCGTGCCCGGAACTGGAACAGTTCTACTATCCGCAGGCATCCTGGATCCTTGATGCAGTCAACGAAGCGATCCTGCCGCTGCCGGGTTATACTTCCGCAATGAACTTCACCCGCGTGGAAAAACTGCGCCGCGCCAAATTGGGAATCTGATCTATGAAAACTACAGCTGTAAGACTTTACGGCAAAGAGGATCTCCGGCTCGAAACTTTCGAATTGCCGGAGATCTCCGACTCCGAAATTCTGGCAAAAATCACCAGTGACAGCATCTGTATGTCCAGCTTCAAGGCTGCCGAACAGGGAGCCGCCCACAAGCGTGTTCCGGATGATGTCGCTGAAAAACCGATCATTATCGGGCATGAATTTTGCGGTGAGATCGTTCAGGTCGGTGCCAAATGGCAGGATCAATTCAAAGCCGGTCAGCGTTTTGCCATTCAGCCGGCCTTGAATTACAAAGGTTCACTGGCTGCCCCCGGATACTCATATCAGTACATCGGCGGCGATGCCACCTATATCATTATTCCGGAAGAGGTCATGCTCACCGGCAGTTTGCTGCCCTATAACGGTGATGCTTTCTTCTACGGTTCTGTGGCTGAACCGGTTTCCTGTGTTATTGGAGCGTTCCATGCCCAGTATCACACGACAAACGGCAGTTATGAACACAAAATGGGCATTGTTGAAGGCGGTAAAATGGCGATTCTCGCCGGTGTCGGTCCGATGGGATTGGGCGCGGTCGATTATGCCATTCACGGTCCCCGCCGTCCGAAACTGCTGGTAGTGACCGATATCGATGATGACCGTCTGGCCCGTGCTGCGAGTTTGTATACCGTAGAGGATGCCAAAGCCAACGGTGTCGATCTGGTATATTTGAATACCGGTTGTGATGATCCGGTCGCCAGACTGATGGAAATTTCCGGCGGCACCGGTTACGATGATGTCATGTGTTTTGCTCCGGTGCGCCCGGTGGTGGAACAGGGTGACAAAATCCTCGGGAAAGATGGTTGTTTGAACTTCTTTGCCGGTCCGTTGGATCCGCAATTCAAAGCGGAATTCAACTTCTACAATGTCCACTATGCCTCGACCCACATCGTTGGTACTTCCGGCGGCAACACCGATGACATGAAAGAAGCTCTTTCGCTTATGGAACAGGGCAAGATCAACCCCGCTTGCATGATCACCCACGTCGGCGGTATGGATGCGGTTATTGAAACCACGCTGAATCTGCCCAAAATCAAGGGCGGCAAGAAGTTGATCTACACCGGTATCAATATGCCGTTGACCGCGATCGCTGACTTCGCAGAAAAAGGAAAAACTGATCCGTTTTTTGCTGAATTGGCGAAGATCGTGGAGAAGCACAACATGCTCTGGAACGCTGAAGCGGAAAAAGTTCTGCTTGCCCATTTCGGTGCATGATCAACTGTAAACAGTTGGAATTATCCCCGCAAGTGAAAATTTTACTTGCGGGGATTTATTTTCCGGCGACTATTTTTTGCCTGCCAGCTTCCGCCAGTTGCTCAACAGCAAATCTGCGGTATTCATCCCGAATCCGTTACTGCGCGGCGTGGTTTCATATCCTCCCCGGCCATAATTCCAGCGGTTTGGAATATAACCGCCGCCATAACCTTTGCCGCCATTATAATTTCCATGAGAGGAAACCAGACACAACCGGTCATGGAAAACAGATTTGCGCAAAGCCAGACCGATCTCCACAAAAGGTTCAGATGGCAGAGAAGCTATCACCGCCTGTGAGCCGAATTTGATGCTTGTCAGCAGAAACTCGGGCTTATTGGCATCTCTGGCCTGATTCAAAAGAGCATTGGCAAAATATTTGAGCGCGAATGGAGTTCCTTTGGCCAGATCTTCACTGGTCAAATCCCGGATCGCTTCGGGGGTATCGACATCGATATCCGGATATTTCGCCATGATTTTTTCGGCTTCAGCGATCTCCGCCGGATCAATCTCCCGTGACTTACCTTTGACCTTGCGGCAGTGTACACTCAAACCTTTTCCCTCTACCGGCTGCAAACTGTCCCACATCTGCATGATCGTTGCCGCATATCCTTTGCCGATCCGTTCCGGTTCGGAATAAGAAGTTTGATCTCCGGCAGATGCGACATCGAAGTGATTTATATTACCGGATGCTCCGATCAACGGCATGACCATTGCTCCCGGAAGCATTTGCGCCTCCAGAGTACGCCGCATAAATCCGGGCCAGTCCGCCGACACCCCGCAACCGCCGATGGTATCGGTATGATTGACGATACTGGTTATCAGCAGAACCATTCCGGAATCCGTTTTGACCGCCAGCATCGGTATTTGCGGATCGATTTCCCCTTCCGGTCTGACGATATTTGGATTCAACTTTCCCGGATTGGTCAGAACAGAACCGTCTTTCATCCAATAACGGCGGTTGAAAATAAATCTGCCATCCTGCGCCATGCCGCCGAATAATTCACCGGGGGTCAACTCCCCGGCAGCTTCAACAAGAGCCTCCACCGCTTTTTTTGCTGCGGATTTAATAAATTTTTCGCTGTTGACATCGCAATTTATATCCGGCGCGGTATGGGTATGAGTGGCACAAACCAGCATGTTTTTCATGGAAATATTTTTTATATCCGCCTTGCGTAACTCCTTTTCCACCGCCTTGTAAAGTTTGTGATTCACACACAGCAGATCAAACTGGAGTATGGCAGCATATTCCCCGCTGCTTTTCAATACCACCGCCCGTACCTCGATATCATCCAGCACCGTGTCCCAGGGACGGCGGTTAAAGTATCCGGCAAGCGATATCGGCACTTCCGGAACTATATTTCTGCGTCCCAGACCGCATTTGATTTTCATGATTTGTTCCTCTTTGATTTCAAAATAGCAGTGCGTTATTGCAACAAAAACACTGCGGAAAAACCATTCCGCAGTGCATGCATCTGTTTTCAGCCGGGAAGCCCCGGCCGGTCAGAAAATATCACTCTTTGTCCTCACCGGCTTCAGCCTGATATTTGGCGATGATTTCAGAGGCGACATTGCCGGGAACCTGTTCGTAACGCTCAAAACTCATTTCAAACGATCCGCGCCCCTGCGTCATGCTCCGCAATTCGGTGGCATACCGGAACATTTCCGCCATCGGCACTTCGGCATGAACTATCTGCAATCCTTCATCCGCCGACATTCCCAGCACCCGGCCGCGCTTGTGATTCAAATCTCCGGTAATATCTCCCATGTAAGCATCCGGAATACTGATATTCACCTTCATTATCGGTTCAAGCAAAACCGGTTTTGCATTGGCGATAGCCTCTTTGAATGCAGCTCTTCCGGCAATTTTGAATGCCATTTCATTGGAATCCACCGGGTGATATTTGCCGTCATAGACCGACACTTTTATCCTTTCCATCCGGCAGCCGACCAGCGGCCCTGAACTCATGACTTCCTGAATGCCTTTTTCGATCGCCGGAATAAAGTTCTTGGGCACTGTTCCGCCGACCACATCGTTGGTGAATTCATAACCGGACTCATTGTAAGCTATGCGCAAATAGACTTCGGCAAACTGTCCGGCACCGCCGGTCTGTTTTTTATGCCGGTAGTGACCTTCGCCGCTGGCGGTAATAGTTTCCCGGTAAGGAACTTTTGGTGTGGAAAGGACAGCTTCCACTTTGAATTGTTCTTTCAGACGCCCGGCAACGATCGCCAGATGCTGATCTCCCATACCCGAAAGAATGAATTCATGAGTTTCATCGTTGCGGGAAAGCCGGACCGTCGGATCACACTCTGCTATCTTCTGCAAACCGGCAGCGATCTTTTCATCTTCTCCGTTTTTGGCAGCCGTGACCGCGTATGACATAGTCGCACCGGGAAATTCGATTCCCGGCAGTGACTTGCAGCCGGAATTGGCAGCAACAGTATCGCCGATCTTGGTGTTTTTCAATTTTGCAACGGCGAAAATCGTTCCGGGACCGGCTTCGGTGATCGGTGTTTGACTTTTGCCATTCATCATCAGCAGCTGGCCGAAACGCTCTTTGTGCTGTTCTGTAATATTGAAAACATCACTGTCGGCCTTGAATGTGCCGGTAACAGTACGGATAAATGCCAATTGGCCGCTGAAAAGATCGTTGACACTCTTGAATACCACGCCGTAAGCATCGCCGGATTCGACGATCTCTTCCGGGCCGCCGGGCAGCGGAACATATTCCAGAGGAGTCGGGAAAAAGTCCACGATGGTATCCAGAAGTTCTTTCAAACCGATCTCTTTGACCGCACTTGCCGCAAACACCGGGATAGTGTTGCCGGCGCGGATACTGGCCCGCAAACCTTTGCGGATCTCTTCATCAGTCAACTCGCCGCCATCCAGAAAACGCTCCATAAGTTCTTCATCGGTTTCAGCGATGGCATCCATCCACAAAGCGCGGCATTCGGCGACATCATCGGCAATATCCGCCGGAATATCTTTGTCAAAAAGCACATTGACCACCCGGGAAAATTCAGCATTTTTACCGACCGGCCAGAAAAGCGGAATGATCACATTTCTACCATGATTTTTACGCATGATCTCCAGCGTGGCCTTGAAATCGGCCCGGTCTTTATCCAGCCGGTTGACCAATCCGAAACGGGGGATGCGACGCTGTTTGGCAATTTTCCACGCCCGGGCGGTACCGATCTGCGGCCCGTCGATAGCATCAATAACGACCACCGCCGCATCAGAAGCACGGATCGCGCCTACGACCTGACCGACAAACTCTCCGTAACCGGGAGTATCGGTAAAAAAGAGTTTGGTGTCACGCCAGCTGCAGTTGAGCAAAGAAGCGTAAATACTTGATTGCTTGGTCTGTTCCTCTACCATGAAATCGCTCACTGTATTGCGGTTTTCCACCGTTCCGGCGCGCTGAATGGCTCCGGTCAATCGGAGGATTTGTTCGCAGAGGGTGGTTTTTCCGCTGCCGGAGTGACCGGCAACTACGAAATTTCGGGTGTTGGCAGCATTGGACATCAAAATCTCCTTTCGTTTTTTTGGATGGATTTGATTCAAAAAACCAATCTGGAAGTTACAATAGCAGGTTCTTTAATTATTGTCAAGTCCTTTTTACAAAAAAAATGTGATTTTGTCTAAAAAATCAAACGCCGGATAATGCAGGAAACTTTACAAAGCCGGATGATTTTCACGATACATTCAACTATTGAAAAATGATATCCGGCTTGAAAATTATCTTCAAAACACGCATTTTAATCAAACGCTATTGTTACATTCAGTGTGATACACTGCATCCACCGTGCGGTTTTGCCCGTTATTGCGTGATTGACAAATCATAATGTCTGTGATATATTATGCCTGCGATTATCACGAGCAACGGATCTTGAATGTAAATTTTACAAAATTTTGGACATTTGCCAAAAATTCACAAATATTCATTATAATTCTCAAAGAGCAAAAAAATGAAAAACTTTCCTGTTCTGCCGGATTATCCGGTAATAGATGCACACATGCACCCGTATCTGTCCGGTGACCGCAATTTTGCATTCAAAGTGCCGGATGATTTCTCCGGTTTTTTTGCAGTCCAGCAGGCCGCCGGGATCAAACTTTCCTGCGGCTCATTCAATCAGGCGGACGGCGGGAAAGATCCGGAAAAGCTGCAGCAGTGCAATCAAAGAGTCCTGGCGGTCCGCCAGCAGCATCCGGAAAGTTTCTATCCCGGGGTGAATGTTTCACCGCTGCTGCCGGAATTATCCTGCTCGCTTATTGAAGATTTTTACCGTCAGGGATTCCGCTGGATCGGAGAGTTGGCATGGTATGTCATGGGATATGAAAAATACTTTCTGCCCGGCATGAAAATGATTTGTGACCTGGCCGGTTCTCTGGATATGCCGGTAAATCTGCACCCATCTTCACTGGAAGACCTTGATGAATTGCTCGGAGCATTTCCCCGCACCCGTTTTGTGATAGCCCATCCGGAAGGTCCTTACGGTATCAGCGGCACTTATCAGTTGGCCCGGAAACATGATAATATGTTCCTCGACCTCTCCGGCTCCGGATTGTTCCGCATGGGCATGCTCCGCCGGGGGGTGGATATCATGGGAAGTGAACGGATACTTTTCGGGACAGATTACCCGATCTGCAATCCGGCGATGAATGTTGCCGGAGTTCTCTTTGAGGATCTGAATGCCGTTGAAAAGAAAAATATCCTGCACGATAATTTCCTCAATCTCATCGGTTCACCGCAATTGCTTTGATTGGCTGTCGGCGGTCAGCTCAAACTCTTATTTTCTTTCGGATAAAGTTGAAAAGTTTCGGAGAAAACGGACGGTAAAAGCACGCTTTTGCAACATGTATCAACGCATTCCGGTAATTTTTCCGGCAGAAATATTGAAACGCTATACCGTAGTGATGTTCTGACAGTGCGAATCTGACCGCTGAACGTAAAATCCGCATGGGTACATTGCTTATACGGGAAAAATATTTCAAATTTTTCCGGTATTTGTGAATGGTTCTGATACCGGCAAGATACATTTTTTCCTGATCTTTGCTCTGATTTCCCTCGTAAAAACGGTATTCCGTTACCGGATGAGCAAGGCTGCAAATCTCCCCATGCAATGCGCATTGCAGATGAAAATCCCAATCATCACAGGGCACACACTCCGGATCAAACGTGATCCGGTATTTTTTTATCAACGCCATTCTGACCATCACACAACTCATGGAATATATCAAATTGCGATTCAACAGCTCTGGAAAATTTATCCTTTCCATCACCGGCAGTTCAAGAAAACTTCCATTATCTTCTCCCCGGGGAATGATCCGGCTGTATACGGAAATACATCCGGGATGCTTTTCCATAAACTCCTTTGACATCTTCAATTTTTCCGGCAGAAAGAGATCATCGTGATCCAAAAAAGCGGTATATTTCCCTTTTGCCCCGGCGATCCCCCGGTTTCTGGCCGCCGCAACGCCACCGTTGACCTGGTGAATGATCCGGATGCGTCCATCTCTTTGATTTTTCAAAATATCCAGCGTCACCGGATCGGTCGAACCGTCATCGACAATGATCAATTCAAAATCCGTGAATATCTGATTCAACACAGAATTGATCGTTTCCTGTAAAATTATTCCGGTGTTGTAAACCGGGATGACAACTGAAACTTCCGGATTTTTCATAATTCAACATCTTTATTCAAGAAATCATAAATACTATTTTTGCGCAGCAATCCTGCCAATTTTATGATCCAGATTTTACTGCGGAAACGGCGGTATATTTTTTCCACAATGCTGTAATTCTGCACTGTTTTTGTGTGATCAAGACGGAATTTTTGCCAAAAATCCCGTCCATAGAAAATTGCCGGCCGGATACCTGTTGCGCGTAAAGCAAACATTACACTCATCTGATCACGAAAGGAAAATTCATCAAGCAACTGCCACCACAATTCATCAAAATCAACGATTCCCCGGTTATTATGCTCCCTGAAAATGCAGCAGGTGACAAACAACCCGCATCGGGGAGGAAAATTATTGCGCAATAAATATTCTGTTTGACGGTAAATTATTTCAGGCCGATCGACCAATCCTCCAATTAAAACGTATGCTTCCTGATATGTACAATCTCTTTCCGGATGTAAGACCATTGCACAACGGGAATTGTCCGCAATACATTTGTCAAATCTCCGATACAGTTCTTCCGTCAGACGTTGATTACAGTCCAACCATAAACTGTATTTGTATTCCGGCAGCAGCCTGTGCGGCAGCAATTTAACGTAGCGGCACATCCGCACCGGTTCCGAATTTTCATAAGGGATCGGTCTGATTTGCCAAATGCCGATGTTTGTTTCAGTAAAATCATTACAGAAACAAATATAATCAAAATCTCTCCGGATACTTTCCGGCTGCCTTAATTCATCATAATCTTTTGTCAATACTGTAAAAACAACCTTTTCTGCCGTCACAATAGAACCTCTGGATTTTCTGTTTTCCGGGAAAATAAAAAAACGGACACTCTTTACAAAGTATCCGTCTTATCTGCACGACAAAAAATCCCCGGGAATACAGATATGATCCGGGATGGAGAAATTTGCAGGAAAAAGTATATAATTATCCTGTACTCTTTATATTTTCTGCTGACTTGTTCGTTTTGATGTGGTAGATCTGGAGCGGATACAAGTTTCAGTACGAATTATCTTTGAATTTTGTGATTATAACTGTTTTTACCTCCGGTTTAAGGATATAAAAAAGGCGGTCATTCCGACGAATGCCCGCTCCAAGCCTACCACAGCCAGCAGAATGCATAGCCTTCGAAATGAGCCGCCAAATTTGGCAACACAATCGAATTACACATTCTGCTGACGTCTTTTTTAGAAGTGGTAGTTCTGGAGCGGACGCCTATATTTGATTTTCAATTGATAAAAGTATGCTTAAAAATGCTTAAAAATAATAAACAGCTCCTTTTCAGATATTTACTGTTTATTAATATAATGTTCTTTCTGTAAAAAAGCAAATCACAGCAAATAAAAAATTCACTTACATGGATAATTTTAACAGTTTTCAGCTGATTATGCATCGAAATAGGCAAGCAGAATTTTTCCGGTAAAGCCGGCGGTCACGGTCCTAAAGATTTATCAGAATATACTTTCTTCTCCCGAAGCTCCCGCTGCTGCAGTAAAAAAATGCAAACTTTCAGAAAAATCTGTCGCCGTTGACCACTTTTTCTTGAAAAATACTTTTTTTTATGCTACATTTACCGGAAACTGCAAAAAAAGGAGATAACTGTATATGAAATTCTATCGGTTAACAACCCTGTTTATGGCATTCGTCATTTCTGCGACTGTCTGCGCCGCTGAAGTGAAAGCGGCAAAAACTAACTTCGCGGCCGGTTTCTTCAACAAATGGATCGATTCCGGCGAATATCCCGGCGCGATCACCGTCCTTTACAAAGACGGCATTCAGGAAGTTTCATGCTTCGGCTGGGCTGATGTGGATAAGAAAATACCGATCAGCATGGATCAGATTTTTATGCAGTGTTCTCAAACCAAAGGATTCTGCGGAGTAACGGTTGCCATTCTCATTGAAGAAGGCAAAATTTCACTGGACGATCCCGTTTATAAATATTTGCCGGAATACAAAAATCTCACCGTAAGAAGCAAGGATAAAAACGGTAAACCGATCACCGTCCCCGCAAAAAACACTCTGACTGTCCGCATGGTCATGAATCATACCGGTGGCCTTTCCTTCGAGGCACCCAGCAAATCAAAATACGGCTGGCCTGCCATTCCTCTCCGGCAGGCAGCCGGAGAATCCGCTTCCGTCCCACTTCACTTTGAACCGGGAACCAAAGAGAAATATTCCAACGCCGGTATCGATGTCGGTGCCGCCATCGTGGAAGTCGTTACCGGGAAATCGTGGGATATCTTCCTCAAAGAACGGGTCCTCGATCCCCTCGGCATGACCTCATCCACATTCAAGCCTACGGATGAACAGCTTGCCAATGCTATTTTACTTTACGATATCAAACTCGGCCAGAAAGCCAAAGTCCGGAAATTCCATCCAGCTATGCCGCTTCCGCACAATGGTCCGAATGTTCATCCATCTGCCGGTGCCGGCCTCTGGACCACCGCCAATGATCAGCTCAAATTCTATAAAATGCTGATGAATCTCGGTGTCGGAGAAAACGGAGTGCGCATTCTCAAAGAAGAAACCGTCAAAAATCTGCTTGCCACCAGTACCCGTCCTGCCGGAATGGAAGGTTATTCCCTCGGTCTGGCGGTCAACAAGGATGGCTCTTTCGGTCACGGCGGTGCCTGGGGCAGCGTATGTACGGTCAACTGGCAGAAAAAACAGCTCTCATTGCTTGTTATTCAGGTTCTCGGCAATTATACCCTCATGCGCAACAACCTCTCTCACGCCGCCAACAAATTTTTTGCCACTGAAATCGACACATCCGGTGTCGATGCCTATACCGGACGTATGGAATAATACCGGTAAAATCAAAACCACCGGCAAAGCCGGTGGTTTTCTTGACCTGAAGGTGTATAATAAAAAAACACCGCACCGGCTGCGGCCGGGCGGTGTTTCTGCTTATAGCTCTCCGGAATATTTATTTCACCAGGAAGTCATAAAAACGGTTCACGCCTTCGCAGGCGATGATTCCGGCAAAGTAATCTTTGGCGGTAAATTCTTTCGGCATGGCACAACCGAATTCTTTGCCGTCGCATTTGATGATCATTTGCACACCTTTTTTGGTGTGCCGCAAAGTTACTGCCAGATCATAAACGGTTTTGGCTTTGAAGTCGCATTTGAGATAAGCCAGTTTGTACCATGAGGGTTTGCCGTCAATGTAACGGTGATGCCAGACATTTATTCCCTGATAGAAAAGGACGATCTCGTAGTGATCGCGCAGTTCCGGATATTTCCCGTCGGCACTTTTGCCCAGTTCCGGAGCGATGACGATCAGAGGGGCCATCAGGTGATCGAAACTCATTTTGCTGGAAATTGTAATATTCCCATTGAATTTTTCTTTGGTCAGCAGCGCGCAATAGGCTTCATGACAGCTCAACAATTCTTTTTCCGTCAGATTGGCCGGAACTTTGTTCACGATATGATCATCCTGCTGGATAAATTCACCCTTCATCTGGAAGCGGGGGCTTTTGACCAGTTGGAAAAGTGCATTATCCCATTTGCCTTTGGCAAAAGATACATTGATCCGGTCAGCGGCACAAAGCGGCAGGGCCGCCAGAAGAAAAAGGTAGAGTAATTTTTTCATAATCTTGTATATTCCTTGTCTTACAGACTTTTGATATAATCCATATAACCGGCGGCCTCAAGCAGTTCCTTGCGCCGCTGGAAATCATGCCACGATTTGTTTTCCGGCGCGCTCCATGCACACTCTGAATAGGCAAAAATACGCGGAAAAAGTTTCGCCAGCACCCGGTGCTGCGGTACGGTTTCTGTCCACAGGCATGCTTCTGTCCCCAGAGTTGCATCTTTGACTTTTTCCGGCCAGATGATGTACGGATCGGTCATATAAACACCTTTTTCCGACAATTCAAACATCCAGGTTTCCCAGGGTTCATCCAGATTGGCAGGGTAGTCAAAGTAGAGAGAATTGTGGACTGAATAGATGATCTTATTGCCGTTGGGGATGACTTTAAGCGGTTCGCGGATATCCAGCCAGACCTGAACGATGGTGTCCGCCGGATAGAGCTGTCCGGAACAGGTTCCCCAGATGATCGGGGTACGGCCTTTGGAGATGATGAAACGGGTCAACTCGATCATGAAATCATTTTCCAATTCCCGCATGGTGGAAAATCCTTTGGCTTCCATCGCTTTGCGGCAGACCGGACAGGCATCCCAGTTGGCAGTATCAGCTTCATCGCCCCCCACATGGATGTATGGGGAATCCGGGAATATTTCCATTAATTCGGTGAAAATATTTTTGATGAAATTCATTGTTTCCGGATTGCCGATACAGAATTCCGCGCCCGGTTTTTCCGGAGTGCAGGTGTATTCCGGATAGTTGGCCAGCATGATCCGGGAGTGCCCGGGGACATCGACTTCCGGAATGATCCGGATACCGAGATCTCTGGCGCACTGACTGACTTCACGCAGGTCATCAAGGGTATACTGACCGACCGACCAGAGGCCTTTGGCATCAAGTTTTGAAGCATATTTGCTGGGGTAACGCCAACCCTGACTGTCTACCAGATGCCAGTGGAAGTTGTTGATGCGGAATACGGAAAGGATGCGGAGAAATTTCTTGACAAATTCTTTATCCTGATAATGCCGTGCGCTGTCCAGCATAAATCCGCGCCACTGGAAACGCGGTTTATCGGAAATTTCCGCACAATCCAGAGCATCATCCGGCAGACTTTTGGCGGTGGCGGCGAAAAGCATCTGGGCAAGTGCGCCGGCGGCATAGGATGCTCCGGATAAGTCTCCGGCGGCCGCTGTGATGCCCTCCTGGGTAATGGACATCTGCCATGCACCATCGGGCAACGAAGCGTATTTGAAGTTTATTATCGCTTTGTCCGCGCTCCGGGAAACATTCATTCCCAGAACGTTGAATACTTTTTCCAGTTCGGCGGCAACGGCGGCAAGTTCATCGGCCACCGCGAAGGTGGTGATTTTGTTTACCGGCAGTTTACCGCAAAGTTCTTTCATGGATTCCGGCGCGGGGATGAGTACACTTGCTGTGTGATCTGGCATCAGTTTTCTCCTTGTTGAATCAGGCAAAAGCCTCTGGGATATAAAAAATTTACAATTTTCCCGGGGAATCCCGGGAAAATCAACTTACAAATGTTAATATAGCACTGCTGAACTTATATTTCAAGGTCAGCCAGCACGGCGTAATGGTCGCTGGCGGTGCAATCGTTTCCGGTGAAAAATTTTTCACATCTGACCGCGCCTTTGGGGGCGGCGGAGATATAGTCGATCTGCACCCAGCCGAACTTTTGGGAATTGGCGGTCGGCTGATCGCTTCTGCCGTCGTTGAAGACATCAAATTTTTCCCGCAGTGCGTAGATGGAAGCATCATCCGGCTGGGAATTGAGATCACCGGCAAGGATGGCAGGATAGAGACCGTTGGCATCCAGATAACGGAAAATTGTCGCCAATTGTTCGATCCGTCCTTCGGCATCGCCTTCAAATTCACCCTGATAGGAGAGGTGGGTGCTGATCATATAGAATGGTTCCGGAGCGTGGATACGGGTAATGACCGCTGTGCGCGGTTCGATACCTTCCGGCACCGGAAGCATCAGCGATGTGATCAGCTCCACCGGATATTTTGAGAGGACAGCCACACCGTAACAGCCGTCGCAACCGGGAAAATAATCGGCATAATCCAACGCTTTGGCAAAAGCGTAATTCATACCGAGATGCCGGGCGACGAGCGTAGGATAGTCGATCGGTTTGCCGAATGGATGGCGGATGGAAACCTCCTGCAGCGCGACTACATCCGGAGAATAGGATGCGATATGTTCGGCTTGCGGAAGATAGTTGTGGATCTCTCTGCCGTTGGCGAAACCGGATTGGACATTGTAGCTCATCACTCTCAATTTCATGACTTATAACTCCTCTTTGTCATAGTATGGACGCAGGCAGATGTAGTTGAGCATCAACATACTTCCATCCGGCGCATTTTTATTGTCAAAAGTCAGTTTGACTTCATCATCTTTGGCGGTGAAAATGATTTTATGGATATTTACATAGGCATGATTGCTTTTGGTGGCTCTGCCGTTGTAATGGGTGTGATCGGTGATTTCGGCATCTTCGAGGGTGACATTCAGCGGCAATTCGCTGATTTTCTGCCGGTTGCAGATCACATCATCATAATCTCCGACGTAGAAGTAGAGGAGATACTTTTTGCCCTTTTCCAATCCTTTGGCTTCCTGGCTCAATCTGGCGACTTTGCCCGGTTCTTTGGTAAAGAGAGCGAAGTCATCGCCTGCACCTTTGGAACCGTGAAATTTGATGGAGTTTTTGCCGTATCCGGGGTAGAACTCTTTGACCACATTGCCGGAAACATCCCAGTGTTTCAAGCCGTCGGTAAATGCCGGATTTTTGAGGAATCCGGGTTTGAGGGCAAAGCCGTACTGCTTGGAAAGCAGCTCTTTTTTACCTTCAAAAGCGTAGTGGCGCATCACCCGGAAGCTCCAGCGGGCGATCTCTTCATCGGCGGCATAAGTTCCCCAGAAGCCGACTTTGCCCACGCCGTTGAATGCCGGATCATTGGCGACAGCATGCATTTTCATATCGATGATCACCTTGTAATCGATATCCGGGTAGTGGGCCAGAGAGATATTCGGCGGACAGGAGAAGTTGCCCCAGCAGACACCGGCTTTGGAAAAGAGTCCCGGCGCACAGTCACGGAACATATTCCACTCCTGCGCGGCATTGCTCAACATAGCCTGCACGTCGCGCATATTCTCTTCGCCGCGCGGATACAATTCAAAGGCCATGTATGATTTGCCTCCGGTGACATTGGCTGCGGCGGAAATGGCATTGAGCAGCGCGTCGGTCACCGGACCGGTCTGATAGGTGACGACCTGTTTATCATACGGGTTGGTGAATTTTTTCAGAGCGTAGGCGTACGGATCGAGCATGACCGGGTAGAAGCACTCTGATTCATCCATTGTGGTGCCGTGACTGTAAGGATTGCGGAAAGCTTTGCTTTTCAGTATCCGGTTCAGATCATCTTCCGGGACGTTGGGATTGGCCCAATTCTGAATACCGTAATTTTCCAGATATTTTCTGCCGAGCTGATTTAATTCAGCGAATTGTTCTTTGGTAAAACCGGCGACATTGATGGTCGTCAATCCGGGCAGGAGATATTTTTTGGCAAATTCCCAATCATATCTGCCGTTTCCCGGCATACGCGGAGTCATCAGGGCAAATGTCATCACGTCGGGGATCAGGCGCACCTGAAGTTTTCCGGAAGCTCCGGAAACTTTTACCGCAAAAACTCCGGGATCGAGGTCGCGGATAACTTCGCTCTGCTGAAATTTCTCATTGAAAAGTTTTTTGCCGTCCAGCGAAACGGTGAAAGGTTTGCCGCCGTCGGCGTCGAAGTGGAAGAGGACAAAACCGTAACGGTTGTTGGTGATTTTGACGGTTTCACCGTCTTTGACTTTGCCGTTGAAAACTTCGGTAACGATATTATTGAGCTGTCTGGATTTTTCCGGAAGCTGCGGGATATTCATCGCCCGGACGGCATAAGATTCCTCATACCAGATTTTTCCGGAAGTTTTGCTGATGATCCGGATGCGCATGCTCTGGGGTTTTTTTGCGGTAAGCCTGCCGAAATCGACTTTGAAACGGTCAAAAGTAAAAGGAGCTTTGACGGTTTTTTTGTCGTGTGAAAAATAAAATTCACATTCGGAATTTTCCGGATCACCACCGGCGAAAGGGCCGACCCAGCGGAATTCGATGGCGGCATTGTCGGCGGGCAGATAGTAGAGAATATTCAGCGGCACCAGAGTGGGCGCGACATTTTCCATCAGGGTTTTGGAATCTCTTTTGGCGATTTCGGTCATCGGTTTGAGGGTGACTCCGGCGATATCCAATTCGCCGCCGCCGGCATCGAGGATCAACTCCACATCATAATAGGGGTAGAGCGGTTTTTCTTCGGCGGGGAGAGTGATGACTCTTTCAAAGTACCGCCACTGCGGAAGATTTTCCGGCAGGCCGACCAGCAGGTGATCGCCTTCGCGTTCCATGTGGTTGGAACTGCTGGCCACGCGGATACCGGACATGCGGTTGACGGCGTTTTTGGTGCGGAACCATGCGCCGACGAGATATTTTTCGCCTTTGACCAGTTTCAGATTGGTCTGATGGAGCTGTGCGGGGGCTTTGGGGGAGGTCAGACGGATAAAAGGTTTGTTATCCGGGCCGCCTTCGCGGAAGTACTGCACCTGCGCGCCGGAACGGGTCAACGGCATCCAGGCAGTCGGGAAAGAACGGTCTTTGGCTTCAAACGAGCCATTGATGATCAATTCTTTGGCATTGGCGGCAAAAGTATACAGTACCGCCATAAGGGAAAACAGGAAAAATTTTTTCATTTATTTATCTAACAGGTAATTGGTCAATTGGTAGAAATCGTCCACTTCGACAGTGGACACGGAATCAAGTTTCACACCGAATCCGTAACGGCAGAATATACTGTTCATTTTTGCATTGCGTGCGGCATTCATATCGGTATGATTGTCGCCTGCGATGTAGGAATTTTCCGCTTTGGCACCATATTTATCCAACAGAAAAAGCATGGCATCGGGAGCCGGTTTCAGCGGGAAACCGGCTCCGCCTCCGATATTTTCATCGAGCAGTTCGGCGATCCCCAGGCCGGAAATTATTTTTTCGGCAACGGTTTGGGGTTTATTGCTGACCACTGCGGTGATCCATCCGGCGTTTTTCAGTTGGCTCAAGCCCTCTTTAACGCCGTCGTAGAGATAAGTATGGTACAACGGGTCATCGGCATAATTCCGGATCATGACCTGCACTGCCTCGTCGATGGAGACCGGCAGCGTGACGTCGGCGCAGGAACGTTCCAGTAATTTTTTAGCTCCGTCACCGGTAAATGCGGTGATGACGGATTCTTCCAGTTCTGCAAAACCGAAGTCAGCCCGGGTGCGGTTTACTGAACGGGCGATGCCGCCGACCGAATCAATGAGGGTGCCGTCAAGATCAAAAATGACCAGTTTATTCATTTTTTTACAACTCTTCCACTTTAAAGTCTTTTATTTCAAAAACTGAACCGGAAGACCCCCAGTTTGCCAGCAGCGCAGGGGCGAAAGTGCAGGTACCGGCCGGAAAGACCGTATTGCTCCAACCCATGTCGCTCACGCCTTTGACGGTGGCGGTGACATCCTGCCATTGTTCAGTCGGTTTTATTGATGCCAGATACATATACGCACCGCCCTGGGTGATCCGGACGGGGGTACCGGCTTTGCCTTCGATACCGGCGGGGCCGCGCAGGGTGACTTTGATCACGCCGTCGCCCATTTTGTCGATTTTGCTGATATTGTTGGAAACAGCAAAGTTGGGCAGATCGGAAAAATCTTTGGCGGCATAGAATTGGACTCTCCATGATTTGATGGGGGCCCAGTAACGCTCATCTTCCGGTTTGACCAGCAATTCGGTACTTTCTTTGGTGCAATCGGCGGTCAGAACGGCATCACTGCCTTTAAGGGGAGTGACATGCTGCATGTGTATGGTGCGTCCTTCTTCATTGAAAGGCACTGCGGACAGGTAGACCTGCGGTTCTTTGGCTGAACCGGGGGCGCGCCGGATCTTCATGGACAACTTGTAACTTTTTTCCGGGTCGACAGGAATGCTTTTTCTGGCGGAGAGATGGTTGGAAGTTTTGATTTGCAGTGCGCCGTTTTCAACGGGGATGAAATCTTTGCTTCGCCGCCAGTCAGCGGGGGTGTTGAATGTGACAACTTCTGCGGACAGTGCGACAGCCGCCAGAAACATGACACCGGACAATGTTTTTTTCATTTTGTTTTTCCTTTTTGTGGAGGGAACTGCGGCTGAAAATCATTGAAGATTTCCGGCGGCGGTTCCTTTTATTAATATAATCCCTCTCGGCGGCAAATGCAAGGGGGAATCATGCTCATCCAGAGCGATGAATCCGCCGGCGGAATGTACCGGAGAGTAGGGGAACGGACTTTTTTTCTCAAGTTTGATCCCGCTTGCCGGGAGCTGATACCGGGCGACCTTGTAGGTATCGTTGTGGTTCAACAGAGCGATCCACTGATTACCGTCGGAGTCGGTGAAATTCATGGTGCTTACGCCGTCATCGGCATTGAGCAGCGGTGACGGCGGCAGACTTGCCCGGATGATCTTTCCGGCGGCGTCGAAGAATGCTTCGGGAATTTCCGTGCGGGGGATCCGGGTGGATATGAATTTCATATAAGTGGGCTTCCAGTCAAAAGGTTTGGCATCTTCGGGCGCGGGAACGGTTACGGGATCATATTTATTACCGTTGAGTACCGCGCAGAAGAGGGTGTAATTTTCTGCCAGACGGCAGGTGACGAGCGGGATATTTCCGGGTAATCCGGCATCTTCCAGCCGCCCCATCAGAATGGTTAAACCTTTGCGGGCAAGGATTTTTGCTTTGCATTCACTGCTGTAAAGATTGAACATCGGCACGAAAAGCGGCTGCTCCACTTTTTCCAGATTTTCCGGCAGGGTGACGCAAGAGATATCCAGATTCTGGGTTTCGACCAGTCTGGCGGTGAATTGATATGGCGGCATGGTGCCGAATTTTTCATATTCATCGACCAGTGGATCGAAAATTTCCGGTGATACCATCCATGTGATCTCTCCGGCGCGGGCGATATCAAAGCCGAATGACATCTGCCGGATATCAGCCAGATGCTTCCACTCATCACGTGATAT
Source organism: Lentisphaerota bacterium (assembly GCA_015061815.1). GTDB lineage: Bacteria > Verrucomicrobiota > Lentisphaeria > Victivallales > Victivallaceae > UBA1784. The sequence continues at coordinate 126,973 of SUVW01000001.1, read as the reverse complement.
CCCGTCGCCCAGACAGATCAAATGTCCATCGGCGGCACGGCGGATCTGCGAATCCAGCAGAATGCTCTGGTTGACATTGGCAAAGATATCCCGTTCCAGACGGCAGGGGGCATGGCGGAGGGCATCGTAACTCTCCACCACATCTTTGACTCCGGGCATAACGATGATTTTCATATCCGGCAGGACGGCGCGCATTTCGGCGATCATGGCACTGAAGTCGAATACGCGCTCATAGTTTCCGTAATTCAGAGCGCAGCTGGTGGTCACGGATTCGGTGAGCAGATAATCGATTTTCAAAGCGGCAAGTTTGCGGTAGTCCAGCCCGAAGTAAAAGATGGATTCAAAGACGGACTTGGCAAAAGGTGAATTTATCATCACTTCGCCGCCGCAGCCGTGTACGGCGCAAGCGGCCTTGCGCCAGAATCTTATCCAGCACTCTGAAGTAAATTCCGCCCATTGACGGCGGAAATTCTGCCAGATATAGTCGAGTCTTTCGGCCATCAATTCTTCGGAATGGTCGGCTTTTTCCAGAAATTTCGCCGGAAGTTTATCTTTGCCGAGATATTCGGCGAATTGGAAAACGAAACTGTCGGAAGAATCCGAATGGGTCAAATTCCATCCCGGGCCCTGACCGTCGGCACCGTGCCAGCCGTCAAAGCCGTAATCGCGCAGTACATCGACCAGTTTGGGGATAAAGATATCCTCAAAAAGGGTTCCGTCTTCAAGGCGCGAGAGGAAAGAGATCGCGTTATCCAGACCGTAGATCTTGTCGCCCATGCGGATTTCCGGATGGGTGGAAACGAATTCATCATGATATTTATTATGCAGATTGAGAATAAATACCGAAACAAAGACCTTGATCTGATATTTGTGGAGTTCGGCAATCAATTTGCGGAGGGTGAAGTTGGTCCACTTCTGTCTTTCTCTCTCCTCATTCCGGGCGTGTCCGAAGCGGGAACAGACATCGGGGAAGAGTTCATACTCCTCATCCATGCCCTTGTGAAGCAGGACAAAATCCACCGCCGAGAGCAGTGCGGATATCCCGTCCGGGACGAATCCCAGACGGTCGATATACGCTTTTACTCCGCAATCCGGAGCTGTACAGTCAAAGGCCAGCAGCTCCGTCCAAATCCACGTTTCCTGTGATGGCATCGTCATACGTTACGGTCTTTCCAATTCTCCAGTTACGCGTTTGGTACCGTTATCCAGCCACCAGTGCAGGACATCCTTGGAAACCGCCTCCACATGGCCGTCACAGAAGGCAATATTGTCGGATTTGTTGTGAACTCCTGCCATATTGCCGGTGCCGTTGGATTCTCCTTTTCCTGCCCCGGCAGCAGTATTGTTGATGTGGTAATAGCCGGTATTGGCATATTGACCGCTGGAGTGATAGTAGAAAGAATCGCTCAAAAGGATTGTTGATGACGGGTTTTTGATACGTGTCACTTTTAAAGGATGATGTACCGTGTTGGTCGTGTCAGCAGCCCAACGGGTTGGACCATATTCAAGAACTCCATAACTGACGTATTCTGCAAAATTGCTGTAACCATAATCAGTGATTCGTTTGCGTTTGGGACAAAAAAGGTAGTCTATCTGTTCATAGTCAGAAGAGGTTAATCCCATAAAAATTCTGAATGTAGCAGGCCAAAGTTGTTTTGAAGCTCCTCCTGCGTATTGCATATTCCAAGGAATTAAAAAGTCATCATTGGCATCAGCATACTGTATAAAAAAACCGCTTATCTGCTTCAAATTATTGATACAGCTGGCGGCATGACCGCGCTCACGGGCGGAGTTGAGGGCCGGCAGCAGGATCGCGGCGAGGATGGCAATAATGGCGATGACAACCAGAAGCTCGATCAGCGTGAATGCCCGGCGGGCATTCATCGGAACGCGTTCCGATGAATAAAGATTGTTCAAAAGCATTGATTTTTTCATTTTGACACTCCTTTTTAATTGGTTCAACGTTCAAAATACGGTCTGACCGTAATATAATTCAACATCTGCTTTTCACCGGGAAGAGCTTTGCGGTTGTTGAAGACCAGTTCCGCTTCACTGCTTTTGGCCCGGAATATATATTTGCAGCTGTTCATACATGCTTTCATACTTTTCCTGTCATCAATAAAATAGCTCCGGCGGATTATCACCGCACCGGGAATGGTGAGCGTCAGTCCGATACGTTTGGCATTGTATTTTTCCTTCTGCACATCATCGTAATCTGCCGCCATATAGTATACTGAATAGAGTTTCCCCGGCGTAAGTCCGGTGATCTTCTGGCGCACTTCCGAGGGTTGACCTTCTTCCCGGGTAAAGAGCGCGAATGTGTCACCCTGCGTATAGGCTGAACCGTAACGCTTCTGAAATTTGCTGCCGAAATCCTTTTTCTTCCCGGCTTCAACTTTGCCGGTGACCTGCCAGTTATTCAGGCCGTCTTCAAAATCCGGATTTTTCAGAATATTCAAATGGTAGGTGAAACCGTATTTATCCGACAGCATCGTGGTGTTGCCCTCTATGCAGTAGTGTTTCAACAGCGCAAAACACCAGCGCAGGATCTCCTCATCACAATTCATCGAACCCCAGTAACCCACACCGCCAAGTCCGTCAAGTCCCGGATGATTGGCCAGCAGATTCATCTGCATATCCAGATAGTAGCGGAAGTCCACCGTCGGAATATTATCCAGTGAAATCAGCGGGGCATAGGAGAAGTTGCCGAGGATCACCGAAATGTTGTTGAATAATCCCGGAGAAATATCCTTGTAAAGTGCCACATGCTGCGCCGTCTGACGGATGTAGTTTTCCGCATCTGTCTTATTGTACTGCGCCCGGTTGTACACCTCATAGAGCAGCCGCCCGCGACCGCCGGAAACATTGGTCACCGCCGAAATGAAGTCCGCATAAGAGTGCGTCGGCGGCCCGATCACCCATGTGCTCAAGATCTTATCTTTGGGATTTTTCCACAAACGCAGACCTTTGGCATAGGGACTGGGCACTTTGCAGCTCCAATATTCGACCTCATCCATCGTGGTTCCGTCAAAAAGAGAGCCTTGCAGATCTTTATTCTCTTCAAGCCGTTTGAGCAATCCTTCCGGAGTGCCGAATTTGATGGCACTGGCATTGGAAAGAAACCGCAGACCGAAACGCTCCACCTCTTTTTTCTCGATTTCGCCGATACCGCCGATATTGATGGTCGTCAACGCCGGGAGCATATACTTTTTGGCAAATTCCCAATCGTATGCTCCATTGCCCGGTACCCGGATGTGCCACAACGGGAACATGTGCATATCCGGGATCAGCCGGATGGAGATGTCACATTCAGCACCGCTGTTTTTCAGCGTATATTCTCCGGCATCCAGATAACGCACCCCGCTGCCGTGCGGGAAGTCCGCCGCCAGCACCGTTTTGCCGTTGATGCTCAATTCCGGTTTCTCATTTCCGGTATAGCGGAAAAGGACATAATTATTCCGGGGGTTGAAGAATTTTTTACTGCCGTTGGCCGCAATTTTTCCTTCGTAAACCACCCGAACCATGTTGTTGAGGCGTTTGGCCGGTTCCGCCTGACCGGTTTTCCGGATGAAACGGACCGGATACTTTTGCGAAAACACCTTTTTCCCGTCGCGGTCGATCAGCGATGCCGTCAACGTGTTTTTCCCCGCTGCCGGTGATAATTTGCCCAGATCGACAGTGAATTTTTTCGTGGAGAATTTTTCAGTCAGCTTTCTGCTGCCCAAGAGAAATTCCCAGCGCAATTCCGCAGCTTTTCCCGGAATTTCACCGACCCAGAAAAATTCCATTTCCGGATGGTTGAGATCAATATATTCCAGCAGAGCCAGCGGGACCAGTGCCTGATCGACATTTTCGATCTGACGGCGGGATTTTTTCAGTGCCGGAGCATCCAGCGGTACGATTTTCAGATCCGCGATATCCAGAACTCCGTCCGGTGAATCCGCTTCGATGGCAAAGTAGAAACTGTTGCCGTCAGAGTAACCGGAGTGGATCTTTTCAATATACTTCCATTCCGGCTGATCAGCCGGGAAGATCAAACCGGAATCTTTCGCTCCGGGATGGATCGCCACACAGTTGCGCTTGCCCGTCAGATTGCGCGTGCGGACAAAGGCACTGATGCGGTATTGACCCTTTTTCGCAATGGAAATATTGTTCTGGATCACCTGGATCAATCCTTTGCGGGCGTGTACCCGCAGAAAACCAAGCCCGTTGGGACCGCCCGTTTCAAAGGCTTCCACCGTGCCCGGCGTGTGCGAACGGAACATCCAGAAGGGCGGAAAACTTTTTCCCTTCATCTCAAATGTGCCGTTCAGCACCAGGTTTTTTTCTGCCGCCTGCAGGCACGACACCGACAGGACGAACAGAAAAATCAACACTTTTTTGATCATTTTGTATCACCTCCTTAAATTTATACAATAAATCAAATTGCCAACATATTCAACGGGTTATTCCGGAGAATCTCCGTTTTGATATAATTGCCGTCAATGCCGCATTTTTCCAGCATCGGTACAATATTGTCGAAAATATGACGGTAACCGTTGCCGCCGAATTCCGACAACATGCACTTCAAACATATATCATTGGTCAAAAGCAGCTGTTTGCCGTATCCGGCATCGATTATTCTCGCGGCCAATTCCACCCGCTGCGTATCTCTGATAAAGTTCCCCGCCGCAAAACCGCCTGCGGCCGGAGTGAATTCCTTGCCGAAGTTATCCAGCTCCACATAGACTCCCAGACGCAGCAGAGAGTGGATGTAGTCCCACTGCGGTTCAACATCACTGTGACAGATCACGATCTTTTCCGGACGGACCCCGTTGGCCATCAGTTTATCCGCCGCCGCCAACCCGTTCGCCGACCAGGGGAAAATATGTACCGTCACCGCCAGATCACTGGCACAGTGCGCTTTGGCCGCCGCGTAAAGAGCTTTTGCTTCCCCCGGCAGTATCTCCCGGGATGTGCCGACTTCGCCGATGATCCCCGGACGGATGCCGTTGATGCCGGTGAGAACTTCATTGGTGAGCTTATCCGCCGCTTCCGATTCACTCATCGCCGCAAAATCTTCCGGATGGGTGTCGGCCGTATACCACGCACAACCCATCACGATATTCATCCCCGTTTCCCGGGATAGCCGCTGCAGTTTTTCCGGGTCACGGCCGATTTCAGCTGTAGAACAATCAACCACTGTATTGCAATCTTTTCTCAACAGCACTTCGCACTCATCCGCCGCAAAATGGAAACTGTCAAGCCGCAGATTGTCTTCCATGCAGTAGGGATCGCTCATCAGCTGCGGACGATCCGCCGCTGTCAGCGGCCGGAGCTTTGCTCCGGCTGCTGTCTGATTGGTCAGATCTATAAAGAGATGTTCATGCGCCAGAACCATACGGCAGAGCGGCAGCGGGATCTCTCCGGTAACGGTAATGATCTTTTTCATAGTTTTCCTTATTTTTCCGCCGGATTTTTTTCGATTTTTTCTTTATCCGGTGGCTTTTTTCAGTATTTTTTTGTTTACATTATCTAATATACACATTTTTTTGTTTGAATCTCCGCAATTTATGCTGTATATTACGCATATTCTTAAAAAATTGCGAAAAATCCGGAAAATGCCTGGAAATATTGCGGATTTTCCGGCATTTTCAGCCGTTTTTTACACAGACTTGATATCAAAGGAGAATTCAGATGAATCATCGGGAAATAATCAACCGGGTATTTGCCAAACTCGGCAATGAAAAACAGCTGCAGGAGTATCATGACTGCATCTACAAAATGCTGGGTATCGTCATTGACTTCATCAGTGCCGGCGGCGACAGTTTGAAACTTTCCAAAGGCCGCCACTTTCACCCGCTGTGTGAAGCTTTGCGCCGCAGTGAAAAAGGTTGCGATGCCTGCCGTCGGGCCGACAACGGGGCCGCCGCTTATGCCAAAGCTTCCGGGGAAAGTTACATTTACAACTGTCATGCCGGTTTTTCTGATATCGTCGTGCCGCTTTTCGATAAAAACGGTACTTATCTGGGATGTCTTACCAGCGGACAGTTTTACATCGAGGGTAATCCGCGACCGGGGGAAAAAGAGTTTCAGCTTCTGGCAGATCTGACCGGATTGGATGCCGGGGAATTGCACGCCTGCTGCCGCGATACCATAGTCTTGAGTATGAAACAGATCGACGGAGTTGTCGGATATTTGATGCTGATGGGGAAATTGATAACTTCCACCTATCAGAATCTTATGTTCATGGAATCGATCAACTCCCCCGATAAAATACTGGCGATACAGGATTATATCCACGAAAATTTCGCTCAAGCTCTGACGGTTGAGTCTGTGGCAAAAAAGTTCTACTTCTCGGCAAACTATTTCAGCCGGATATTTCACCGTGAGATCGGTGTGGGTTTCAATTCATATCTGAATTGTTACCGGGTGGATAAGGCCAAAGAGATGCTTGGCGAAACGGAGTTGTCGGTCGGGGAAATATCTTTTGTCTGCGGCTTCGGGAGCATATCGCAATTCAACCGGGTGTTCCGGAGTGTGACCGGTACGACCCCGAGAGAATTCAGAAAGCTGCAGAGCTTCAAAAAGTGACCGGAAGACACATTGCGGGACTTCCCGTCCGTGATCTTCCGGAGCATAGTGCTTACAGAACTTTTTTCAGGATCTTTTCAAGATTGTTGGCGATCATGTAGAAGCCCAGATCGGTCTGATGACAGCCGTCAACAGAGAATTCATGCCAATCTTTGCCGGCGATTTTGCCGCCGTTGATGAAATGGATATTTTTGTCCCCGGCCTTTTTTCTTCTCTGCACTTCAGCGCGTTGAAATTTGACTGATCCGGCCAGAATATCCGCCTGAATATCCGGCGAACCGGTGATCGGGATCTCCCGGTTGAAACGCAGCGAAGACATGACAAAAACCGGTGTTTCCGGATGTTTTTCCCGCAGAATATCAATGAAGGAGCTTAAAGTTTCTTTTACTCCGTCCGGTTTGGCATTGGGTTCGTAATCAAGCAGGTAAAACGCCGGATCGGTAATTTTGGCCAGATATTCCGCGACTGCCGGTTCGCCTTTGCCGTTCCCGGAAAAACCGAAATTCAGTGCCGGAATATTGAAGCGGCGGCTCAAAATCGCCGGATATGACATCCCCGGCCGGGAAGCACAGCCGCCCTGGGTGATACTGGTGCCGTAAAAGACCATCGGCCGTTCATCCGCCCAGGGGGCCGGAGCCTGCAGTTGAGCATCTTCATCAATGCCGATGAGCAGAGATTCAATGCCGCTGTAAAGCGGGAAATTTATGGTGTAATTTTCCATTTTTCCCGGCAGAGTGTCATTGTGCAGTGTACTTTCATACTCATCACTTCCGGCCTTTGAACGTGAAGTGCCGATCATAACTGCCCGGCCGGGTTCTCCGGCGTAAAGATCAAAGCCGCAGGAGCCGACATCCGGCATGTGATCCATGTGGGATGATTTATGCAATTTCACCTTTATCTGCAGCCTTGTGGAATCGGTGCGGAAATCAACTCTGCCGCCGGAGGTGTGCCAGGAGAGGATCTTTACTCCATCGGAAAATCTCTCATCTTCCGGCAGACGGCGGAATTTTCCCTCACATTTGCCGAATGCAAATCCACTCAACCGCAACGGCGCGGTTTCCGGAGTGATGAATTTCAATTTCTGATCGGCCACTGCTCCGGCGGCCATCGCTTTGTCATATTTCGCAGCATTGTTTTTCATCGTTGACAATCCTTTTTCACCAGTGTTATATTTTTCCGTTTACCACTTTAAATTAACACTTCTTATCAGTTTTTTCAACTTGTTGTCCGGTGGATTTTTTCATATTCAGCATCATTTTCTGAATACAATCGTACACTTCCGGGAGGAACAAGGCTGCATGTATGAAGTTCACTGCATTTCCAACAGCAAAGTTTCCCCCTGTTTAAGGGTAATGGAAAAGCGGTCGATATCTTCTCCGATAAGTTCTTTGGTACGCAGATTGCGGACGTTCCGGCGGCCGGGCAACTGTATGTTTTTTACTCCGGGCGTGGAACCCAGCAGCATCATGGCACTTCTGGATACGGAAATGACATCGTCGGTTTTTGAATAGATAAAAACGCCGGCTTCATCCAGTATGTCCCGGAATTTTGCCGGGGCAACATCAGCTGTTCCGAAATAGATGCTGCGCCAACCGGCAAACTTCCTGCTGATTTCCTGCGGTTCAAATCCCGGAACGATCTTTCCCGGCAGCCAGCCGTCTTCACTCAAATGCGGGAACTCCTGTTCCGGAGTCATCCGGATATCCAGTTGAGTCAGTTCCCGGATGCCTTTTTCTGTAAATTTCTCATTCAGAATCGAACCGGCGCCCCATAACCAGATGATCGTTCTGCCGTCACTTTTCAGTTTTTCAAGTTCCTTTCTGGCTCCGTCGCTCAATGCTGCGCCGCCCATGATGACCAGAACTTTGTATTTGGACACGGTTTCATAGTCCAGATCACCGCTGGTATAAAGATCGAATGGGGCCCCGGCTCTGGTCAGGGAGGCAAAAGCCAGATCCGGCACCGCCACTTCATCAAAGCAGTTCGCGGTGGAATAGTACGGCCTGCTCATCCGGCCTGCCGGATCATGGATCACTGCGACTTCGGAAACCCGTTCCTGCGGCAGCTGCAGATGATCACGGTAGATCCGGTAAGCATCTTTGATGACAGCCCGGTATTCCGGGGCCCGGAACATCCCGCCATCGATATCCATATACCACAAACCGACACAGTGAGTCATGGCGTTTCCCAACTCCCGGTACATCATATTCTGCGATTCCTCCACAGTATCTCCCATAATCCGTCTGCCGTTGTAATCGTGGTAACTGCCCAGATGGGTGCGGTCATCTGCTTCATCGATGAAGAATTTGCCATGTTTGGCCAGAGATGCCGGATAGGCCCGGAAGTAAGCATCCTCACCCGGCAGCCGGCGGCTGTAGACATGGGGACTGGCCAGCATATCCACCTTGTCACTTCGCAGCAGTTGATCGACTGCCAGATGCATCAGATACGGGTTGTCGCTGTTCTGGAAATATCCGTAAAAAGACATGGCCGGATAATCGGTTTCCTCCTTGACGATGGTACAGAAGCGGTCGATCGCTTCGGCACCTGCGGAGAAGTAGCATTTCCAGAATTTTTCACCGCGCTGCTCCGGCGGCGGGATCGGTGCGCCGTAACGTTTTGCCATAGCTTGGCTGCTGCCGGGAATGGAATAGGAATACCAGACGTGCCATTCACCGCAGTGACCGGCAGCGACCTGTATTCCGCAGATGCGGTCATGCCAGGGCATGGATTTCAAGTGCCGGAGGAGCTGACGCAGAGCTTCCCCGCCCTCTTCTTTCCACTTTTCGGAAGCGAAGGAAACATTTTTCGGAATGTCGCCTTCCGGTTGGGAATAGCCGATGCACTCATCCGGATTCTTTTTCAGCCACCACTCCGGAGCAGAAACAAAAATACGCGGCAGCAGCCAGCTGTCCGGGCAGGTGCGGGCAAAAAGTTCCATCTGTTCATCAAACCAGCTAAAATCATACTCGTTTTCTCCGACCCAGAATGGATGTGCCATCGCTGAACGTCCCCAGTGACAGGTGAAAAGCCGGATGCCGGTTTCATGGATATCCCGCAGATCTTCAGCTGTCAATTCCCGCATCCAGTACATTACCGGAACTTCTTTTACTCCGTCGCGGTACAAGGCCGGGATGCCATTGTGTTTTTCCACCGTAAATTTGCTCATGTGAATACTCCATTGTAAAATGTCAGGCCCGGATACATGTCTGCGCATATCGGACGACCGGGGATTTCTGTTGACCGGTCCGGTCTTTTTGCCGCCATAATTTCATCCGATTCCGGTAACATCATAATATATCATCGGGATATGGCATTTTCAATTTTTGCGGGGTACATTTTTTTATCAAAAAGAGGATAGATAAATATCACCCGGACAGTGCGATACACTGCCCGGGCAGAGGATGGGAAAACGTTGGCCGCCGGATGCGGAAATTCAGGCGGAACAGATCTGAGAACCGTCTTCCAGGTCCCGTATGCTCAGATTTTTACCGTCAAACCAGCCGAATGAACGCTGAACCGTGTTTTTCGGCAATGAGATCGAACCGGGATTGAATATTACCGGGCCGCCGGGAATCTTTTTCAAGGCGGCAATGTGAGTGTGCCCGTGCGCCAGAATGGTGTTTTCCGGCAGTTCCGGCAGATGATTTTCATTCCACAAGTGACCGTGTGTCAGGAAAAAACGCTGATCATCGCAGAACAATTCCGAATAATCCGCCATGATCGGAAAATTCAACAGCATCTGATCGACCTCCGCATCACAGTTGCCGCGCACTGCCATGAGTTGGGATTTGCGGGCATTGAGCAAATTTACCACCTGCGCCGGATCATAAAGATCAGGTACTCCGTTGCGCGGGCCGTGATAGAGGATGTCGCCGAGGATCACGATATTTTCCGCATTCATCCGGTCTGCGTGATCGAGAGCCTTTTTCAGTGTGACCGCCATTCCGTGAATGTCGGAAATAAATGCTATTTTCATCAAAAATCTCCTGAATTTTTATTTTTGCATATTATCGGAGTTCCCGTAAACTTCCAAATTCAACTGCTCAAAAAAATCCGCCATAAATGCTGCCCGGCTGACCGCCATCTTTCTCCCGGCACTGCTCCGCATCCGGCGCGGCAGATATTGCAGTTTGACCAGATATTCCCTGAATGCGGTATCATCTTTGCTGTAAGCATCCGCTGCCAGCGCCTCTTCTGCGCGGTTGTGCAGCCTGGCGTTTTCTCTGCCGGCAAACAGAAACGCCCGCCCGATGCCGGCGGCACCGAGTGAATCCAGTTTATCCGCATCAAAAACTATCTCCGCTTCCAGAGTTTCCGGTTCATTTTTGCTCCGGAAACGGTGAGTGCTTACCGCCCGGGACACAGCTTGCGCAAGATCAGACGGGAAACCATGTGCTTCCAACAGTTCAGGAACCATCTTACCGCCCAGTTCCGCATGACAGCACTTCCCCTTGCCGGCTTCTTCTTCCGGGCGGGCGATGTCATGGAGCAATGCGGCAAGCATGACGGTCTCTTTATCTGCCTGCGGATAATATTCCAGAAGTTTTTCCGCATTATTCATCACCCGCAGTGTGTGATCAAAGTCATGGCAGCTGCCGGATGTGTCAAGTTTGGCTTTCACCGTATCCAGCAATCTGTGGTAATCACCGTGATAATTCATTCAATCCAGTACCTTGACCCAGAAAAATTTAGCATCACCGGTACGCAAAGAGAGCTGGGTGTCCATCAATTTTATCCGGATCAGATCGCCGAATGGAGCAATTCCCTCATATTGCAGTACCGCTCCCGGAACCAGTCCCATATCCGCAAATTTTTTGATGCCGCGCAGGGATTCTGAAATGTATACCAACTCCGCATGATGGTTCTTTTCCAACTTGTCCAACGGAATCAGATCCAGAGGCTTGGCCTGTATTTGCGGCATGATTTCATCAAGATATTTCCGCAATCCGGCACAATCTTCACGTTGCTCAACGGCTTCGATCAAGGCGGTCATTCTTGAGGTGATCGGCTCGCCGATGACATGTTCTATCCGGCACGCCGCCGCGTTGGCTTCGGCGATATCGATCTTCAGCAGACCGCAAAGAAAACGGCGCATGGCATCGTGACGACGGCGGATGATTTCCGCTTTATTCACCCCGGCACCGGTCAATTTGACCGGCGCATGTGAACGGTAAATGATAAGTCCCCGGGCAGCAAGAGATTGCAGGGCGTTGGTCACTGACGGCATGGATACACCGAGTTTGTCGGCGATTTTTTTGGTATGGGCATGGCCGTCGGATTCCAGAATTTCCGCTATCGCCTCCAGATAATCTTCCTGACTGCCTGACAGGGGCAACTTTTGTCTGAACATGACTGAACTCCCGGGATTATATCCAATTAAGACTGACTTATATGGCTATTACAATTATCTCTTTTGTCATTAATATACACTGCGGGGGCGGCTTTTACAATCCTCAACAACGCGATAAAATCAAAAAAAACAGCCGGATAAAGAAAAAAGCTTTGCAAAAAATGCAAATCAGCAGTATATTATGCCTGAAATCATTCGTCGCAGAAATTTTATGAGGTACATCAATGCAAAGACAAATGCTCAATGGCAAAATCCATACCGCCCGAATCACCCGATGCGTGGTGGATTACGAGGGAAGTTTGGAAATAGATCCGGAACTGCTCAAAGAAGCAGATATCCTGCCGTATGAGAAAATTCTGGTGGCCAACCGCAACAACGGTTCACGTCTGGAAACTTATGCTATCCCCGGTAAAGCCGGTTCCCGGGATTTCTGTCTTAATGGCCCGGCGGCCAAATTGGGAAATGTCGGCGATGTGGTAACTATCATGGCTTTCGCTCTGGTCGATGAGCAGGAAGCTGCCGTCCACCGTCCGACCGTGATCGTGCTGGACGAAAACAACCGGATCGCTCACCGCCATAATTGAATCGCGGCAGGGAAATTATCTGCCGTAGTGTGAGTGATACAAATCTCTGAATGCCTGTGCGGTTTTATCAGGAGTATCCTCTTCTCTGGTGTTGACAGCCTGTTCTCCAGCCGGAGTATTCAGCAGCAGTACATCTCCGAAAACCCGGGATATCGCCATGTTTTTGGGAGAGAAAAGTGCCCGTCCGATAAAGGTTTCCGGTATCTGACAGCCGGTCAGATGCAGCAGGGTCGGCGCAAGGTCGATGGAAGAGGCAAATTTTCCGGTATCCAATCCGGCAAAAATATTCTGATCCCGGCAGATGAATATCAGCGGGATGCGGGCCGGAGTGAAATTTTTGCGTTTGAGGAAGTTCTCTCCGTGTGTTGCCGTGTGATCGGCGGTGATAACGATCAGGGTGCGGTCATTGTAAAGTTCCGGATCTGCCGTCAATTTGCGGACAAATTTACCTATCTCCCGGTCGCAGTTGTGCAGAGCTTGCAGAAATGGAGTCGGAAAGTTTCTTTTTTCCTCATCAGTCAGATCGCAACTGTAATAATCCGGGTGAGTATCCATTGTGCTTATCAGAGCGATAAACCGTTTTTTGCCGGAATTTTTCAGCTGCTCAAAGACCCCTTCAAAAAGTGTTTTATCTGACAAACCCCAGTCGCTTTCTTTTATGAAACGGCTGGTGCTTTCCCACTCCTCCAGAAAGAATTGTTCATCCGGGAAGAAGGCCGACTTGTAAATGCGCCGGTTTTCCCCGAATTTCCCGCTTGCCGCCGAAAAATAGTATGAATAAAAATCTTTGCTTTTCAATATGGAAAAAAGTGAAAGATTATCCATGTAACGGTCTTTGTCGTAATCCAGCCGTGAGAGCAGCAGCGCATTCAATGCCCATGAGGTCGGCTGGGCGGCGGCGAAGTAATTTTTCATCGAAGGATAATTGCCGGTCAATTTATCCAGTTCCGGGGTGATGCCCGGCGGCATTTGCGGATTGTGGGCTCCTATAAAAGAAAAATCCAGAGATTCCACGGCAATAATGATTATCCGGTCAAAATGTTCGGTACCGGTTCGTGTTTCAACCTTTTCCGCAGGGATGATATTCATCTCCTTCAGGATTTTTTGTGAACTTTCAGGAAGCGGGATTTTTTGAAAGTCTTTACGTTCATAAAGTTTTCGCAAAGTGACATTGGTCAGATCCGCCGAAACGATCGGCAGCGGACGGCTGGCCAGATAACTTTCAGGAGTATTCATCCGGAATATTAAAAAAAGCAGATTGGAAATCAGTGACAACCCCAGCAGTATTGAAAAAAAGAAGACCCATTTCCGCGAGACCCGCCGGTAATTTTTTCCGGCAGTTTTCCAGGAGAGTATGCAGCAGTAGATCACCACACTTCCTCCCATCAGCAATAATGGGATCAGCCAGTAGATGAAATGTTCACCGAATGCGGCTTCCAGGGCATAAAGGTCCGTATGCTGCCAGAGTATTTTCAGCGAATGATAATCCAGCGGCATAAATGTTTCGTTGAAAAGAATTATCGCAGATGTCCGGATAAATATATTCATAAAAGAGGTGATTATCGCTGCCAGAGTACACATTCTGCTCCGGAAAATCAGGGCCGGGATGAAAAACAGCAGCGGCACCAATTCATCACCGAAGAGCATCCAGGGAAAATACAGTGTGTCGCCGGATGATGGCGTACTGGCATGGGACATCACCACTGCCAGCACCAGCGATACCAGCGTCAGTATCAGCATAATTGCAATGGAAATACTGCGTATCAGAAAAAACTTGAATTTCATTTCAACCAAACCATCCCACGATCAATCCCCATAATATACAGCCAATGTCATAAAATTCAAGCTCGTTGACGGGAACAGGGGGGATTCAGCAGGAGAAAATCAGAATTTTTGAAAATTACCTCTTGTAGAATTATTTTTTTTATGCTATATTCTAACAGCCGTCCGGATAAATCACAGGTTGATCCCGGAGGGACTGCTTAAAGTTCAGAATTTTGAAATTGATTCGGCAAGATATAAAAACAGGGGGGGAAATGAAAAAAATCATTGTTATCATGCTGGTACTTTGTGCCGTTGCTCTGGCTTTTTACGAAGTAAAAACTTACCGCAGTAATGCCCGTTACCGTCTGGAAGGATTCGCTCACGGCAACGGGCGTCTGGAATCAACCGAAGTGACGATCGCTGCCAAACTTGCCGGACGTTTGGAAAATGTTTATGTCAATGAGGGGGATTTTGTCCGGAAAGGGGACAAACTCGCTCTTATGCAGTTGAATGTATTGAAAGCCGAATTGGCACAGGCTGAAGCCGGATTGAATCAGGCGCAAGCCATGCTCAAGCAAAAAGAAAGTGCGCTGCGGGGAGCTGAAAGCCGGTTCAACCGGGAAAAACAGATGCGGAGCAAGGGGGCAACTTCCGAACAGGAGTATGAAAATGCCGAAACTCACTTTTACTCATGTCAGGCTGATGTTGCTGCCGCCAGAGCTGCGGTGCAGGTGGCAAATGCTGAAATTCAGCGGGTTCAGGCTGATATAGATGATTCTCTGCTTGTTTCTCCTCTGCGCGGGCGCATCCAGTACCGCATAGCTGAACCGGGTGAAGTTTTGAGCAGCGGGGATGGTGTGCTTAATCTGGTCGATCTGACCGATGTTTATATGACATTTTTCCTGCCGGAAGAGATTGCCGGAAAAGTCCGGATCGGAGCTGAAGTCAGAATCGTGCTGGATGCCATTCGCGATATACCGATTCCCGCCAGGATCACCTTTGTCGCTGATGTGGCGCAATTTACCCCGAAAACGGTGGAAACTCAAGAGGAACGGCAGAAACTTATGTTCCGGGTGAAAGCTAAAATCGCACCCGAACTGCTCGAAAAATATATCGAATACATCAAAACCGGACTGCCCGGAGAAGCATGGGTCAAGCTGGATGATGATGCTGTCTGGCCGGATTTCCTGATACTTAAACGGGAAAGAGAGCAGCAGGGCAGATGAGTCGCAGCGAACAATTTGAACTTCCTGCAGTAAAACTGGAAGATGTCAACTTCTCCTACGGGAAAATCCGCGCTCTGAACGACTTTTCTCTGGAAATCGCCCCCCGGAAACTGGTCGGGATCATCGGGCCGGATGGCGTCGGCAAATCAACCATGTTGTCGCTTATAACCGGAGCGCGGGCCATACAGGAAGGAAAAATAACCGTCCTCGGCGGGGATATGCGCGACAAAAATCACCGGGAGCGCAGCTGTCCGAAAATAGCTTACATGCCGCAGGGATTGGGGAAAAATCTCTATTTTACTTTGACGGTGGAGGAAAATTTACAGTTCTTCGGTAAGCTTTTCGGGCATGATGCCGCTGAACGCCGCCGCCGGATCGACCATTTGACCGGAAGTACCGGACTGTTCAATTTTCTTGACCGGCCGGCCGGGAAACTTTCCGGAGGTATGAAACAGAAACTCGGTTTGTGTTGTGCGCTTATCCATGATCCGGAACTGCTGGTCCTTGATGAACCGACCACCGGTGTCGATCCGCTGGCACGGAGGCAATTCTGGGATCTGGTTGACAGCGTTCGGACAGCCTGTCCGGCAATGACGGTGATCGTCGCTACTGCCTATATGGATGAAGCTCAACGTTTTGAATGGCTTATTGCCATGAATGACGGAAAAATCCTCGATACCGGCACTCCGGAAGAGCTGCTGCACAAGACCGGAACAGATAATCTTGATGAAGCTTTTATCCGGCTGCTGCCGGAGGAGTTGCGCGCCGGCCACAGGAAATTGACCGTGCCGCCATTAGCGGAGGACGCCGAAGAAAAAATCGCCATCGCTGCTGAAAATCTGACCAAGCGTTTCGGAAAATTTACCGCTGTGGATCATGTCAGCTTTCAAATCCGGCAGGGGGAAATTTTCGGCTTCCTCGGTTCAAACGGATGCGGAAAAACAACTACGATGCGGATGTTGACCGGCTTGATGACCCCTACTGAAGGGCGGGCGCAGCTTTTCGGAAAACCCATCGAAGCTGAAAGCATGGAAACCCGGATGCACCTCGGATATATGACCCAGCTCTTTTCTCTTTACAATGAGTTGACCATCAGGCAGAATCTGACTTTATACGCCCGTTTGTACCGCATACCGGAAACGGAGGTCCCCGGACGCGTGGAGGAGATGCTCGAACGGTTTCAGCTGATTCCTTATGCCGGAGAAACTCCGCAAGCTCTGCCGCTGGGTATCAAACAGCGGTTGTCTCTGGCTGCAGCAGTGATCCACCGGCCGCAAATATTGATCCTCGACGAACCGACTTCAGGAGTGGACCCGGTGGCAAGAGATCTTTTCTGGGAATTGATCATCGAATTGTCACGGCGGGATAAAGTTACCATTTTTATTACTACCCACTTTATGAATGAGGCTGAACGCTGTGACCGGATATCTCTGATGCATGCCGGAAAATCGCTGGCTTGCGATACCCCGGCTCAAATCATCGCCGGAAAACAGGCTGATTCGCTGGAAGCCGCCTTTATCAGCTGTCTGGAAGAGGCCGATCCGGCTTCCCGGGAAAATATCGCTCTGACTCCGGTGACCGGGACTGCCCCGGATACGCTGTCTGTCAAAAGCCGGCAGCGAAAACTTTTTTCCGGTGAAAACCGTTTTTTCAGCATTCAGCGTTTTTTATGCTGCTGCTGGCGGGAGTATCTGGAACTGATGCGCGATCCGATACGGGCAACTCTGGCCATATTCGGTGCTATGCTGTTGATGCTGGTCATGGGATTCGGGATCAGTATGGATGTGGAGGATCTCTCCTTCGCTGTACTTGACCGGGACGGCAGCGGTTTGAGCCGCAATTACGCTCTCAATATCGCCGGGTCCCGTTATTTTATAGAAAAAGAACCGATCAAGGATTACGATGAGCTCGAAAACAGATTGCGCAATGGAGAATTAAGTCTGGCAGTGGAAATACCGCCGGAATTCGGTAAAGATCTGCAGAATGGAAAAGTTCCCGATGTGGCATTCTGGATCGACGGAGCCATGCCGTCCCGGGCCGAAACTGTCAACAGTTATATCTCAAGTCTGCATCTGCAATGGCTGGATGAGCGCGCCCGTGAACATGGACACGGCAGAATTCAAAACAGTACTGGTTCTGTACAGACCAGATACCGGTATAATCCCGATGTCTTGAGTCTGCCGGCTATGGTGCCGGCTGTCATCCCGCTGCTCCTGATGATGATCCCGGCGGTATTGGCCGCTCTGGCTGTCGTCCGGGAAAAAGAGATGGGGTCGATCATTAATTTGTATGTAACTCCTCTGTCCAGAACTGAATTCATGCTGGGTAAGCAGATGCCTTACGTCCTTTTTTCCATGTTGAGCGCATTGATGCTTATTACAATGGCTGTAACGGTATTTGATGTGCCGGTTAAAGGCAGTTTTGCCGTCTTGCTCGTTTCTCTGATAATCTACAGTATGTGTTCGACAGGGATCGGTCTGCTGGCTTCTTCCGTTACCCGCAGTCAGATCGCAGTGATCTTTATGACCATGCTCGGCACTATGCTCCCCGCTGTCCAGTTCTGCGGCATGATCGATCCGGTTACCGCGCAGGAGGGGGCTGGCCGGATCGTCGGAACGCTCTATCCCACGACATATATGTTGCTTATCAGTCGGGGAGTTTTTAATAAAGCATTGAATTTCAACGATTTATATTGGGAGTTGCTGGTGCTGTTGATAACAGTTCCGATTTTGCTCGGATGCGGAATAATCTCCTTGAAAAAACAGGAAAAGTAAAATGAAGCAAACATTGAAAAATATCTTTTTTCTGGGCGTTAAAGAATTGCGCGGGCTGGGACGCGATTATATGCTCATTGCTCTGATAATTTATGCTTTCACTTTGGGGATATATGTCACCGGTTCTTCCACCTCCGATACCATTTCAAAAGCTGCCATCGCTATCGTCGATGAAGATAAGTCGCAAATTTCCCAACGGATTTTTGATGCCTTCTTCCCCCCGATGTTTCTCCCCGCACAGGAAATCTCCCTGGAAGATATCGATCCGGCAATGGATGAGGGAAAATATACATTCGTCCTTGTCATCCCCAGCGAATTCCAAAAAGATCTGCTGGCCGGACGCCAGCCGGAAATTCAACTCAATGTCGATGCCACACGCATGTCGCAAGCCTTTACCGGTTCAGGATATATTCAGCAGATAATCAGCCGCGAAATACGGAATTTTAAAAACAATTCTTCAACACCGCAACCCCTTGTCAATACCGTCATCCGTAAACGTTATAACGCTAATTTGACCCAGAGCTGGTTCAAATCCGTAATGCAGCTGGTCAACAATATCACCATGCTCGCCATCATCCTCACCGGCGCAGCTTTGATCCGGGAACGCGAAAACGGAACCCTCGAACATCTCCTGGTCATGCCCGTTTCTCCATTCGAAATCATGTTTTCTAAAATCTGGTCAATGCTGCTGGTCGTTCTCATATCTTCCATCATCTCTCTGACTCTGGTCATCATGCAGCTGCTCCATGTGCCGGTAAATGGTTCAATCTCTCTTTTCGCTGTCGGTGTGGTTCTTCATCTTTTCGCTGTGACTTCACTCGGCATCTTTCTCGCTTGTGTTGCACAGAACATGCCGCAATTAGGTATGCTTATGATTCTGGTTCTCCTGCCTATGCAAATGCTTTCCGGCGGCTCGACTCCACTGGAAAGTATGCCGGAATGGGTACAGAATATCATGCTCGCCGCCCCTACTACTCACTTCGTCGAATTTTGTCAGGCCATCCTCTTCCGGGGAGCCGGTATCAAGGTTGTGTACAAGCCTTTTATCATGCTCTTCGCCATAGGGACCATCCTCTTTTCCCTCTCCCTTATCCGCTTCCGTAAAAGTGTCGCCCAATAACTTACTTCTTTTCACGAGAAAAGAAGTAAGACAAGAAAAGCGTATTACCCTACTTTCTTTTCAGAAAGAAAGTAGGCAAAGAAAACTGCATTATTTTATTCACAGGGAAAGCGTACTACCCTGCTTCCTTTTCAAAAAGAATGCAGGCAAAGGAAACCGCTTTTTTTCAATTCATCCAATTCAGTCAACAGATTCGGAGTGAAGTTCTCACGCCACGCTTCATCTTCCAATTCAGCGGCTGAAAAAAATCTGATTTCATCGATTTCAGAGCGTTGAAAAATAAACGCCCCGGCTGAAGTTATGGCAAAGACCCGGACATTTTCCGATTCGATATCGTTACGTATCTTGCTGTCAAAAAGATGTTTCAGCGTTATTTTACCGCTGATTCCCAATTCTTCGGCCAGTTCCCGCCGGGCGGCGGTTTCAAAATCTTCCCCGGCATTCAGATGTCCGCCGACGGCGGTATCCCACTTCCCCGGTTGGATATCCTTATCCATCCGTCTTTTCTGCAGAAGAATATCCCCGGTTTCCGGGTGAAATACCACTATATGCACTGTGCAATGGATCAACGCCGGGTTTCCGTGACATTCACTGCGCGGAGCTGTGCCGATGTGGTTGCCGGAGTCATCGTAGATGTCGAATAATTCTGCCATTGGTGTGAAAAAACGGCAGTGACCCGATACGCGGATCACTGCCTGGTTATGAGTGATTTTACTTGTCTTCCTCAATCGCAGCCTGGGCGGCGGCGAGACGTGCCAGCGGCACGCGGAAAGGACTGCAGGAGACATAGTTCAAACCGGCGGCGTGACAGAACGCTACTGATTTGGGATCTCCGCCCTGTTCGCCGCAGATACCGATTTTGAGTTCCGGCCGGGTTTTGCGCCCGCCCTGGACTGCAAATTCGATCAATCGTCCCACACCCCGGGTGTCGATCGTCTGGAACGGATCGGCATCCAGCAGTTTCTTGCAGAGATAATCCGGCAGGAAGCTGCCGATATCATCGCGGCTGAAACCAAAGGTCATCTGGGTCAAATCGTTGGTCCCGAAACTGAAAAATTCTGCAACTTCCGCCATCTGATCGGCCAGCAGAGCCGCACGCGGAATTTCGATCATGGAACCGATTTTGTAATCGATTTTTTCCAGATCGTAACGTTTGGCGACATCGGCGGCTACCTCTTCAAGCATAGCTTTTTTGAAGCGCAATTCGGAAACATCGCAGGTGACCGGGATCATGATTTCCGGAATGCAATTTCCGCCGATCTCCACCGCCGCTTCCAGAATGGCGCGCATCTGGGCGCGGGCAACTTCCGGATAGGTGATGCCAAGCCGCACGCCGCGATGTCCCATCATCGGGTTGCTTTCGTGGAGAGCTTCGGCGCGTTTGGCGATCTCCATCGGATCGATCCCCAGAGCAGAAGCCAGCTCTTTGCGCTTGCTGCTTTCATTGGGAACGAACTCATGCAGCGGTGGATCGAGCAGACGGAAAGTTACCGGCATGCCGTCCATTGCCTGCAGAGTATCTTTCACACTGGCTTTCATGTACGGGAAAAGTTCATTGATCGCCACTTCGCGCTCTGCCGGACTGTTGGCGAGGATCATTTTGCGCAGATAGAAAAGCGGTTTTTCGCTGTTTTTGCCGTAGAACATGTGTTCGGTACGGAAAAGTCCGATACCTTCAGCACCGAAAGAACGGGCAACTTTTGCATCTTCCGGTGTGTCAGCGTTGGCACGGACTCCAAGTTTGCGGTATTTATCTGCCAGGGCCATGAAACGCTGGAACATTTTGTTTTCGCTGGAATCCATCGTCGCCAGCGCACCTTCATAGACATATCCGCGACTGCCATTCAAACTCAAAAAGTCCCCGCGTCTGAACGTTTTGCCGGAAGCTTTGAGTGTGCCGTTGATCTCATCGATTATCAGTGAACCGGCTCCGACGATACAGCATTTGCCCCAACCCCGGCAAACCAGTGCCGCATGGCTGGTCATACCGCCTCTGGCGGTGAGGATACCAACGGCTCCGCGCATACCTTCGACATCTTCCGGATTGGTCTCTTCGCGGACGAGGATGACACTTTCACCTTTGGCGGCAGCTTCAATGACCTCTTCACTGGAAAAGACGATTTTGCCGACAGCTCCTCCCGGACCGGCCGGAAGACCTTTGGCGATGATATCACCGCGTTCATGAGCGATTTTTTCCTCATAGATGTCGAGGATCGGGTGCAGCAATTCATCCAGCTGGCTGGGAGTCACGCGGCAGACGGCGGTTTTTTCATCAATGAGTTTCTCATCGAGCATATCGATGGCCATTGTAACTGCAGCAGTACCGGTGCGTTTGCCAACGCGGCACTGAAGCATGAAAAGTTTGCCCTCCTGAATGGTGAACTCAATATCCAGCATATCATGGTAGTGGGCTTCCAGTTTGTTGCGGATGGCGAAAAGTTCTTTGTAAATGGCCGGGTACAGCTCTTCCATTGATTTAAGATGTTTATTCTGCTCATTGCAGGTGTCGGCATTCAGCGGATTGGGAGTACGGGTACCGGCAACCACATCTTCGCCCTGGGCGTTGATGAGCCATTCGCCGTAGAATTTGTTGTCACCGGTGGCCGGGTCGCGGGTGAATGCCACACCGGTTGCACTGGTATCGCCCATATTGCCGAAAACCATGCTCTGCACGTTGACGGCGGTACCCCAATCATCGGGAATACCCTCGATTCTCCGGTAAGCAACTGCTTTTTTACCGTTCCAGCTTTTCAATACAGCGGCAATACCGCCGGCCAGCTGGGCCATCGGATCATCC
Source organism: Lentisphaerota bacterium (assembly GCA_015061815.1). GTDB lineage: Bacteria > Verrucomicrobiota > Lentisphaeria > Victivallales > Victivallaceae > UBA1784. The sequence continues at coordinate 104,782 of SUVW01000001.1, read as the reverse complement.
GGGAACTCTTTGCCCAAAGTCGCTTTGATCTGTTTTTTGAATACTTCGCAGAGATATTTGAGATCATCGACCGTCAAATCGGTATCGTATTTGTATCCGCAATGCTCTTTGTGGGCATCCATGATCGCATCAAGCTGACGGCGGATGGCTTTGCCCTCTGCCGGTTCGATGCCTTCTGCTTTTTCCATGACCACGTCACTGTACATCATGATCAACCGGCGGTAGGCATCGTAAACGAAGCGTTCGTTGCCGGTTTTTGCGATCAAACCGGGCAGTGTACTGCTGGCCAGACCGACATTGAGAACAGTTTCCATCATTCCCGGCATGCTGCTGCGCGCTCCGGAACGGCAGGAGACCAGCAGGGGATTTTCCGGATCGCCGAACTTCATGCCCATGACATTTTCGATATGTTGAAGAGCTTTTTTGACCTGTTCATCGACACCTTCGGGCAGGTTGTTGCCGTTTTTGAAGTAGTCCACGCAACACTCTGTGGTCACGGTGAATCCCGGCGGCACCGGCAAACCGAGATTTGCCATCTCCGCAAGGTTGGCTCCTTTGCCGCCGAGGAGGTTCTTCATTGAACCGTCGCCTTCGGTGCAGCTGCCGCCGAATGTGTACACATACTTTTTCGCCATTTTTCTTTCTTCCTTCCTTTTGACCTTCTTTCGCGGAATTCCGGGCAATGAATTAAAAAATCCGGCAAGGGCTTGATCGATGCTGACACCTTGTACCGGAAATTTTTTGGGGTTGCCGCGTATTTATTTGAAATTTCTCAACGACTCAAGAATCCGCTTTTTTTCCTTATGTTTATCCAGTCCGACGACGATAAACGAACCGGACACCTCGTAAACAGGGTAGGGAATACCGATGAAGTATATCCGTTTTTCTCTTTTGATTTTTTCCAGGCGTTTGCGCTGGAGTTTGTTGTTGATGTCGTACTTATATACGCCGATATTGGAATTGCCGATAGCCAGTTCAATGGCTTCAGCGGCGGCTACCGGGCGGGGATCAAGGGGGCGGACGGCATCTACTTTCAAACCGTCGCTTTGCAGTTTGCGGGCAAAATCCACCGGATGCAGATAATTGTTATCCGGCTCAAACATTGTACAGCCGGAAAAGACCGCTGTCAGAATCACAGCCGTCAAAACATTCAAAAAAACCGCTTTTTTAATCATCTTTTTTCCAATTCTTCTTTCATCTTACTTAATATAATACACATTTACAGTTGTGTCAAGTGTTGAAAAAGCAAAAAAATCCATACTTTTGATAAAAACGTTCATATCGCATTCCGGCAAAGCGGTGCTATATTATATACATGTACAATCACCAACGCTGAAAAGGAGGAAAAAGTATGCGTATTTTGGTTACCGGCGGAGCCGGATTTATCGGCAGTCATCTGGTGGAACATTTTCAAGGCAAAGCTGATGTGCGGGTGTTGGACAGTCTGCGCAGCGGTTACCGTGCCAATCTGGATGGTTTTGATGTGGAATTTATGGAAGGGGACATCCGTGACCGGGCGGCGGTCGATAAGGCAATGAAAGATGTGGATTACGTATTCCATCTGGCGGCAATGATCAGTGTGCCGGAATCCATGACCAAAATCACCGAATGCATCGAAATCAACAATACCGGTATGATAAATGTTCTGGAATCCGCTGCTGAAAACGGCGTGAAAAAGCTCTGTTTCAGCACTTCAGCGGCGATTTACGGGGATAATCCGGTCGTTCCCAAAGTGGAAACCATGTTCCCTGAACCCAAAAGTCCCTATGCCATCACCAAACTTGACGGGGAGTACTATTGCGGCATGTTCACCAAAGAGGGACGTCTGCAGACGGCCTGTTTGCGTTACTTCAATGTCTTCGGTCCCCGTCAGGATCCGAAAAGTGCCTATGCGGCGGCTGTGCCGATCTTTATTGAAAAAGCTCTCAACAATGAGGATATCACTGTTTTCGGTGATGGTGAGCAGACCCGTGACTTTGTCTTTGTAAAAGATGTGGTGGCGGCCAATGCATTTTTCGCCATGAATGATTTCACCGGAGTGCATAATATTGCTTACGGCGGGCGGATAACCATCAACGATTTGGCTTCAGAGATCATCCGTCTGACCGGTTCTTCTTCCAGAATCGTCCATCTGCCGGAGCGTGCCGGAGATGTCAAACACTCAATGGCGGCAGTGGATAAATTGAAGTCCACCGGATTTGTTCCCGGCCACACTTTTGCCGAAGCTCTGGAACAGACCATCGCTGCTTACAAGGCCAGCCGCAGCAAGTAACCAGAAACGTTAACACAAAAGAAGGATCGCTGCCTGCCTTCTCAAGGTTTGTCAGCGATCCTTTTTTATCTGCGGATTGCAGTTTTACTGGATCATGTTTCCGGCAGAACCGCGTAATTTCGGAGCGGCGATATAACCATTGGCAGCGGCATCTTTGAAGTAGCCGATATCCAGCGTGGCAACATGCCCGTCGGCAAACGCCATATTGCACCGGTCATTGTGATGGGCAGAAATTTTTCCTTCATCAAAGGAGTAGACATAGTTCGGAACTCCTGTGGTTTGATGTTTGGCATCTGTAAAGACATGTGCCACAGAGGCCTGTTTGAGTTTCCGGCTGTCAAGAGAAACTGCTCCGTGCGGCGAGCGATGATTCGGCAATGCTTCTTTGTTGCGTGAATCAATAAATCTTTTGCTGTTATCGACAGAACTATCCAGCCAGCCTTGATAGGGAACTGCATAGAACCCCGTAAAATTCTCCCACTCTGTATCAGCTTGCGGGGCAACAGCACCGCTGGATGGACAAATCACCTGTTCCCAACTGTCGATGGAGTAATCAACCGTGTCACGAACAGTTTTAGGCCACTGAATGCCTTTGCCTGCAACAGCTGACCATATAAAAGTATGGTAAGTGGCATCCTGATCTTTCAATATGCAAACATCATTGTTGGCATCCAGATAGATTTGTACAGCCAGCATACACTGTTTCAGGTTATTGATGCATGAGGCACTGCGGCCGCGCTCTCTGGCGGAGTTGAGTGCGGGCAGCAGAATTGCCGCCAGAATGGCGATGATCGCAATGACGACGAGCAGCTCAATGAGCGTGAAGCCATGCTTTACTTCCTTGCCGTCAAGGAAGTTTTTTTCGTTTTGAAGCATTTGTTTTTTCATTTTTTTCCCTTTCTTTTGTTTAGGTTATTTAATGATTTTCAATGTTTTCTGCAAGCCCCATACTCCTTTGCCATGCGGGGCAACGACCTTTGCCGGAGAGTATTTGCCGTTCTTTTCCAGAGAGATCAGAGTATCCTTGCCGCTGGCGGCAAAAACTTTTTTATTTCCGGCATCAAGTATTTCGTAAACCAGACCGTTGGCTCCATCGATATTGCTGAATTCGGTGGTGATCACATTTCTGCCCGGTTTAAGCAGTTTGGTTATGTCGGCAGAGTAGAGTATTGTCCACACCCGGGTCGTCAACAACTCTTTGCCGTTGATAAAAACTCTGACATTATCATCAGCTGCGATATCGAGCCGGATATTTCCGGGGACTCCGTTTAATTCAAACTCCTGCCGGGTGTAAAAGGTTTGAGTTCCGCAGTTTTCATACCCGGGGCAGCAGATCCAGGCGGCAGCCTGCATTTTTTCGGGGAAACGATAGGTGCGTTTTCCGTCAACTTTCTGCGGGGAAAATTGTTTTACTTCCGGGATATTCAACGCTTTATCGGTAATGATAAGTACACCGTGCGGTTCGATGTTCCGGTTTTCAACGGTCACACTGCGGTCTTTATTTTCATTGACATAAACTTTATAACCTTTGCCGGAAATGCCGGAAACTCCAAAAGGCAGATCTTTGAGATAATTTATTTTGCCGGTGATCATGAGTTTTGCCACTGCTTCTATTTCCAGATTGACTTCTGCCAGCATCCGGTAGTATGGAGAGTAGACATTTTTACACTCACTGCCATACCAGTATATGCCTTTGGCTCCGTGAGAGATGGCGTTCCATGCCATAAAACGGAGCTGTTTTTTGGATGGATAAGTTTCCGGAGTGCGTGCCATTTTATCATTGTGGTCGGCCCAGCTGAAAGCCTGAAGCACCATCCACAAAGGTTTTTCATCCCAGATAAGTTCTCTGGCCATATCCGCATAATCTCCCACGCAGGAAATCGTCCGGTTGGGCAGATTGTTGTGACCGTGATTCGGCACCGGATAGATATCCACACTGATGAAATCTGCAGACCGTGAGAAGCGTCTGGCCTGATCGAAACTGGTCCGTTTTTCTCCGGGGGCACCGGTCATGCGGGGAGCGTGATTCACCCATGCCAGATACTCCGGCAGATAACGGAGCATATATTTATAGTGCCGCCGTGCCATATTCAATTTGGCTCCGCCCCACATCAATTCATCCGCAAAGAATCCGGCAAAACGCCGGTGCTGCTGCATCAGAATACGTTCCGCGCTCATTCTTGAACGCATCTCATCATCGGATTGATCGAGTACACCCCAGCCATTCCAGACGAACCAGTACAGCCCGAACTTTTCCATATATTCAGAGATGTATTCCACGAATTCCCGTTCCAAAAACGGCGTTTCCGGCGATATCATATTTATACCGCTTTGACTGTATACCCGCCATGCATCCGGTTCACGTGACGGAGTTATCGCTCCGATGGGAAAGATGGTTTTGCCATCGATCACCAGAAAGCCGTTTTCGTTGAAATAAGCACCTCTTTCGGGCAGTCTGCCGACCCGGAACCAGTCATATTCGGTCCATTCGCCGCAGGAGTATTTCAATTCGTAAGCACTTTCGGCCAGATACGGGATGTCGATATCGACGGTATGCTTCTTATTGACCGGCAGATCTTTGAATTCCCACTTCTTTACAGCGGCACCTTCGATTTCAGAGAGGGTGACCGTCAAATCTTTACCGGGCAGAAAAGTTTCAAGAGTCAATTTTTTCGGGACCTGACCGGAAATGAACCGGCTGCTGACCGGAAAATTTTTCAAACGGCAGTAATTTTTGGCAAGCATCTCTTCCGGAGTTTTTTTCAAATCAGCGTATGGATTACCCCCTGCCTTGCCGAAATAGACTCCGTCAACCAGTACTTCCCCGGAACCGACCAACTGAATGACCACATGCGACTGACGGTAATCTGCCTGCGGGAGGTTGAATTTTATGGTCATTTGCGTCCATTTCCCGGCGGGAACTTTCGGGTCATATTTGGTAAAGCACTGTTTGCCGGAAGTGGATTCAAAAAAGATATGCACTCCGGCAGATTTTTTCAGGGGATAAACGTGAACCGACAACTCCATTGCCGCCGGAACGGTTTTATCCAAGCCGCTTTTCAGATTGTTATATATCCATTGTATGCGGCGGTCCTTTTTATCAACATTGCGGAGCAGGACGGAATTGCTGCCGTGCAATGCAATTTCAGTATAGATGCTGCCGGTGGTATTTTTTCCGTAATTATTCATGAGGTTCCAGTTTTCCGGCAGCTGATAGTATTGTTCTCTGGGCACTTCAAAAGAACTGTTTTTCAGCAGATTCTGCCCGGATGACGGCAGCATCATCAGGCATGTGAAGAACACAGCAGACGATATTGTGCGTTTTTTTAACATGTTTTACCTCCTTTTTTGATATGGTATAAGTCAATTTTACACAACTTTGGTTTGCCACTGCTTATTATATTCTATTTTTTTTTTGCCTCTGATTTTATGCCAAATTTCTTGATTATTTTGCCAAAATGCAGTTTTTGCCGGCGGAAAGAGGATGGCGCAAAATGTGAAGCAGGAGTATTTTTTTGTAATTGACAGCTATTGCCGGAGGCGTGATCCCGGGAGTAAAATTTTGCCGTTTTAACATCCGGAATATTCCGGCAGAACCGGATTTCAGGCAATAAAAAAAGGGCTGTTGCAGCAATTTTGCAACAGCCCTGCCGGTATCTGTTTTTTCAGAAAAGTTCGCCTTTACGGGAGAGCGATTCGCTCAACCCCAGTTTGTTCCATGCTTTCGGAGTGGCCACGCGCCCTCTGGAGGTGCGGACAAGATAACCGTGCTGAATGAGGAACGGCTCATAGACATCTTCCAGAGAATCTTCATCTTCTCCGGTGGATACCGCTATATTTTTCAAACCCACCGGGCCGCCCCGGAAGTTGCTGATGATAACTTCCAGTATCCGCAGATCCATCTCATCCAATCCGTCGGAATCTATCTGGAGCATTTCCAGAGCATCTGCAGCGACTTTGCCGGTGATCGTGCCATCGGCTTTGATCTGGGCGTAGTCCCGGGCGCGGCGCAGCAGGTTGTTTGCAATTCGCGGAGTGCCCCGGCAGCGTGAAGCTATCTGATATGCGCCATCTTCATCCAGCGGGACATCAAGAATGGCCGCAGAGCGTTTCAAAATCTCACTCAAACTGTCATTGTCATAATAATCCAAACGCATATTCAATCCGAATCTTGCCCGCAGCGGTGCGGAGATCATACCGAGTCTGGTGGTCGCTCCGATCAGGGTGAAACGGGGAACATTGAGCCTGACTGAACGCGCTCCCGCCCCCTGTTCCAGCATGATGTCGATGAAAAAATCCTCCATCGCACTGTACAAATACTCTTCAACGGTGGCACTGAGGCGGTGTATTTCATCTATAAAGAGGACATCGCCGGGTTCCAGACTGGTGAGCAGGCCGGCGAGGTCACCGGGTTTTTCGATGGCCGGACCGCTGGAGCTTTTCAATTTTGTACCCCGTTCATTGGCGATGATGTACGCCAGAGTGGTTTTCCCGAGTCCCGGCGGGCCGCAGAGCAGGATGTGATCGAGAGCTTCATCCCGTTCTTTAGCGGCGCGGACAAAAAGTTCGAGCTGCTCTTTGACCCGGGGCTGCCCCGGAAATTCCGCGAATGACGGCGGGCGGAGTGATGATTCTTTGGCCGGATCGCGCCGGTTTAATGTGGAAGTTATAAAACGTTCTGTCATATTTTTACAAAAAAACTTGTTTTTCTGCTATTTTAGTGTTACTTTAATAAAGATAACGCAATTTTTGTAAAATTACCAGTTGTAAAACGGGAAAAACGGAAAAAATTTTCAAATCCGTGCTTCCCGGAAGCGACGCGAACAAAAAAAGGAGTAAAAAGATGTTCGACTGCAAAATGGCGAAAAAGACGGCGGATACCATCCGGGTACTCTCCGCAGAAGCAATCCAGAAAGCAAAATCCGGTCACCCCGGCATGCCTTTGGGCTGTGCCGATTATGCGGCAGTGTTGTGGAGTAAATATCTGCGTCATGATCCGTCAACTCCCGGCTGGATCGGCCGTGACCGTTTTATTCTTTCCGCCGGACACGGCTCAATGCTGATCTACAGCCTGCTTCATCTTTTTGAATACGGTCTGGATATGGAAGAGCTCAAAAACTTCCGCCAGTGGGGAAGTCTTACTCCGGGCCATCCGGAACTCGGCCACACCGAAGGCGTGGATATCACCACCGGTCCTCTGGGCAGCGGATTTGCTTCAGCGGTCGGTATGTCGATCGCCAACCGTTATTTCGCCGCCCGCACCGGTCTGGATAAAACCGACTTCTACAGCAACAAAATTTTTATCATCTCCGGTGACGGATGTATGATGGAAGGTGCCACCAGTGAAGCTGCTTCTCTGGCCGGACATTTGAAACTGGATGACCTCATCGTTTTCTATGATGACAACACCATCAGTATCGAAGGCTCCACCGGGATCGCCTTTACCGAAGATGTTGCCGCCCGTTTTGCCGCTTACAACTGGCGCGTGATCCGTTGTGACAACGCCAACGACATTGCCCAGTGCGATGCGGCTCTGGCTGAAGCTGTCAAATCTGACGGCCGTCCGACGATCATCGTCGGCAAGACCCAGATCGGTTTCGGTGCCCCGAATAAACAGGGCAAGGCTTCTGCTCACGGTGAACCGCTGGGGGATGAAGAACTTGCCGCACTGCGTGCCAATCTCGGTTATACTGAACCGGCATTTACAGTCGCCGGAGATGTCAAAGCTTATTGCAGCTCCTGCGTAGCCGCCAGCAAAGCACAGGCCGCTGAATGGAATGCGAAGTTCCAGGCGTTCCGCGATGCTGATCCTGCCAAAGCTGCTTTGATCGATCAGTACCTCAATCAGAGCGTGCCGGAAAATATCCTTGAAGAGCTTTTGAAAGTTGCTCCGGTGGATAAACCGACCGCTTCCCGTGCCAGCAGCGGTGCGATTTTGCAGAAAGCTGCTGAACTGGTTCCCGCGCTTTTCGGCGGTGCCGCCGACCTGGCTCCTTCCACCAAGAGCAATATCAAAAACGAAACCGATTTTGCTCCCGGCAATTACGCCGGACGCAACATCCACTTCGGCGTGCGTGAATTGGCAATGGGACTGGCGGCCAACGGTATGGCGGCCAACGGTACGGCGATCCCCTACAGTTCGACCTTCTTTGTCTTCTCTGATTATATGAAGCCCGCGATCCGTCTGGCGGCGATCCAGAAACTTCATCAGATCTACATTTTTACCCACGATTCATTCTATGTCGGTGAAGATGGTCCCACCCACGAACCGATCGAGCAGATCGCCATGCTCCGCAGCATTCCGGGCGTGACCGTTATCCGTCCGGCTGAAGCGCATGAGGTCGCCGGTGCATGGGCGGCGGCACTGCAGGCCGATGGTCCGGTGGCTCTGCTGCTGACCCGTCAGGATCTGCGTCCGTATGATGCGGAAACTGCAAAAAATGTCAATGTCGCCCGGGGTGCGTTTGTTGTCAGTGATGATGAAGACTTCGATCTGGTGCTTCTGGCAACCGGTTCCGAGGTCAATCTCGCGCTGGATGCAGCGGAATTGCTCCGTCAGGAAGATGTCAAAGTGCGTGTGGTTTCCATGCCGTCACAGGAACTTTTCCTGCAGCAGGATTTCGAATATCAGGAAGAAGTTCTGCCCAGCTACAGCACGGTCGTTTCCATCGAAGCTGCCAGCACTTTCGGCTGGGAACGCTTCACCGGTCTGGAAGGTCTCAATATCGGCCTGAATCACTTCGGTGCTTCTGCCCCGTACAAAGTGCTGGCCGAGAAGTTCGGTTTCACTGCGCAGGGTATCGTTGATCAGATCAAAGATTATTTCAGCTGTGATGATGATGATTGCGATTGCACCTGCGGAGATGATGATTGCTCCTGCTCTTGCGATTGTCACAAAGAGTGAATCAAAGCAGGTAAATGAGTACAGCGGGGTGCAGGGGGAGTTCCTTTGCACCCCGTTTTTAAAATTTTAACGAAAGGACAAAATCATGTCAGGAATATTCAAAGCATACGACATCCGGGGAGTATATCCGACGGATATCAATGCCGATATCGCTTATGCCATCGGCAGAGCATACGTAACTTTCACCGGAGCTGAAAAAGTGGTTATCGGGCGTGATATGCGGCCTCATTCCCAGCAGCTTTTTGACGGGATCAGTCGCGGAATAACCGATCAGGGGGCCGATGTTATCGATCTGGGGTTGAGTTCCACTCCGCAAAGTTATTTTGCCAATGGCACATTGAAGGCCGACGGCAGTGTGATGATCACCGCCAGCCACAATCCCGGCGAATGGAACGGTTTCAAACTCTGCAAAGCCGATGCTGTACCTATCAGCGGGGCGACCGGGATCATGGATATCCAGAAGATCGTGGAAAACAGATCCTGGCAGGATGTGCCGGTCAAAGGCAGTATATCCAAATACGATATAACCGGTCAATATGGTGAATTTCTCCGGTCATTCGCCAAATTGGACCGGAAATTGAAAGTGGTGGTGGATTACGCCAATGCGATGGGATTGTATGAGATCGCCGGAATCAAAGAGTTGTTTGATATCGTGCCGATGTATGATGTGATGGATGGTACTTTCCCCAACCATGAGGCAAATCCGCTTAAGACAGATACTCTTGATGCCATCCGGGCCAAAGTCAAAGAGGTCAAAGCTGATTTCGGGGCGGCATTTGACGGAGATGCCGACCGTTGCGGATTTATTGATGATCAGGGCGAAATAATCCCGATGGATCTTTTTACCGCTTTGATCGCCCAGGATATTCTTTCCCGGGGGCCGGCAACGATTCTCTACGATCTGCGCAGCAGCCGGGCGGTTAAAGAGTGTATCGAAAATAATGGCGGCAGGGCGATCCAGTGCCGGGTGGGGCATGCGTTTATCAAGAATCAGATGCGGGAATACGATGCTGTATTCGCCGGAGAATTATCCGGACACTACTATTTCAAGCAGAATTTTACCGCTGAATCACAGGGATTGGCAATGATCATGCTGGCCAATCTCATCTGTGCGAAAAATGTGCCGCTGCATGAGTTGATCGCTCCTTTGAAAAAGTATGCTTCCAGCGGTGAGATAAACTCCAAAGTCGCTGATGTCGCGCCGATTCTTGCCGCGATCAAGTCGAAGTATGCTGACGGACACATGTTTGAACTTGACGGGATATCTTCAGAGTATGACAACTGGTGGTTCAACGTACGCGCTTCCAATACGGAACCGTTGCTGCGGTTGATCGTGGAAGCTGATACCAGAGAATTGATGGAGGAAAAACGCGACGAATTGCTCGCTGTTATCCGCAAGTAGGATAATGTTATGTACACTCCGGGCGACGCCGTTGCCCGGAGTGTGTGTTTTTGCATTCCGGCGTCCGGTATGACCGGCGGCAGCGGAGTACGGTCTGCGGTTTGTCACAGTTCCCGGTTTGTTCCGGGATGGTTATTGGCCGCCGTAAATTTTTTCTCCGTCCCAGAGGATTTTTTCACCCCAGACCGGCAGATAGAACTGGCGGGAATCAGCTGCGAATACGGCTGCTTCATCTCGGCCGTCGGTGATCTTCCACCGGGCGTAATTTATCGGGTGTCCCATCTCCTGCAGATGGACGATGAATGTAACATCAGGGTCAAGTTTTCTTGCCGCTTTGATAGCTTTCATGCCGCACCGGGGATGGACGGCATAGACATGTATTTTCTCTGATTTGCGTTCCAGAAAACTTTCGCTGGCGCAGTCACCGCTGGTGAAAAAAACAAAATTCCGGTCACCGGTCGGGCAGATTATCTCCATCGGCATGGTGAATTTTTTCAATTTCGCATTGTGGTCGGCTTCACCGCAGTGAATGGTCACTCCGGCAATATTATGGGTATATGCGGAAGCTTTGGTATAGAATGCATTGGGGTGAAAGTTGCTCACTACCGGTTTACCTTTGGCGGTCATGGTGTCGAGCAGCGGGATCGACCAGTGATCATCATGGTTGTGGGTGGTGACGATGAAATCCAGCAGATCTGCCAATTCAACGGCACGGCGGTGATGGATATCCACTCCGAAGCAGACGGTCGGAGTTTTGATGACAAATCCCATATTATAAAGATACCAGATAACGACATTGCCCGGTTTGACTTGAGTTGCGGGAATATCTTTTTTCAGACGGTCGAGATTACAGTCATAGAAACGGAGCAGGGGATTGGTGGTTTTTGCCGCCGGATTATTGTCAAAGGTGTCAAATTCTTTTTTTGGAGTTTGATTGACTAACACCTGCATGCGATCCTGCAAACGGATTTTTTCAGCATCATCCCGGATGTCCCAGAGCTTTTTCAGAGAATTGAAATCTTCCGAAGCTGAAATTGCCAGCGGGAAGATACACAGTAATGTCGGTAAAATTTTGTGTACGGTCATGATTTTTCTCCTTATCAATGTTTTTTATTTTTTTCCAGAAATCCCGGTAATTGCCTTGTTCGGATAATATACCACGCTAAAATAAATTGTCAAATAATAATATTGTTAATTTTATTGATTTTTTATCCAAAGTTAAAAATGTTGTTAATTGCCGATAAAATAAGCGATTAAAGTGTAAAAACTGCGATGGTGATGAATATTAAAGAAAATCATTTTGTCCATTTTTTATTCGTTTTGTCCATTGGCATTGAATTGACTGCGATATATATTATATGCGTATCCTCCCTGAATGTGGCGGATAAATCGTTTTAGTCGTCGGACAAAACAAGAGTAAAAACAATGGAAAGGGAAAAAAATGAACAGACAACGACTCTTCCTCCGGAGGAAGAGTGAAGTACGCTTCACTCTTCCTCCGGAGGAAGAGTGAAGTACGCTTCACTCTTATCGAACTTCTTGTAGTTATAGCCATCATCGCGATATTGGCGGCGATCTTGCTGCCTGCGCTCAATTCTGCCCGTCAGCGCGGCTTGGCGGCGGATTGCCTTTCCCGGCACAAGCAGAGTGTCTTTGCGCAGCTGTCCTATGCTGATAATTTTGACGGGTATCTGTCGGAAGCGACTCTCTGGGCCTCGAAACTTTATTCACAGGGGTTTTTCGGCAGTGATCCGGATACGGCTGATCCGGAAAATAAAGAGGTATACCGCTGTCCGGCGATCGGACATACCCGCGCCTCCGGGCGTTGGCGGGACCGGACTTTCGGTATGAGGTATGATTACACATATACCGGCGGTTATCATCTTGCGCAAATTCCGCTTAAAACCATTGGCAGTACTTCGACAGTGATGGCTATTTCTGACTCTGCCAAAACAGATATTTTTTCGCAATATACCGCTATTGACGGCGGAGTGGCATATTGGAGTGCCGGAGGAATTTCCGGCAGTGCGGTTGTGGCAGCTGCCCACAACGGCAATATCAATATGTCGTTCTTTGACGGTCATGCAGCCGGGATGACTCCGGAAGCATTCCTGCAGATGGAGCGTACCCGCTGGCGCGATCCTGCCGACAAAAATTATGGCGATACATCCAAACCGGAATCCATCAATTGGTCCGATCTTAATTTCAACAATAATCCGGTTCAATAAAAATGAAAAAAATGCTTATTCCCATCGTGTTGGCAGCAGTTGCCATGCCGCTTGCCGCTGCTGACATTTCCACTCCGGCTGCTGCTGTGGAGAACAATGCGGTCGAGTGTTTTGTCAAAGAACGCATCACCAGAGAAGAGGTGCCCTGGAACAAATATTATTCACCTGAATTTGTCAATATTTCTGATGACGGGACCGTGAAAATCACTGTTAAACGTTCCGGCGGTCCGATCGGCGGCATGGTTTTGTATTATGTGCATCTGAATCAGAAAAAGGCTGGTAAAATCACGATTTCTGCCGAGAGCCGGGGCAGCGGCTTCAAGGGTAAAGACGGTTATGCCTATCGTTTATGCAACCAATTCCGCTATCATGGCGGCGGCTATTCCAAAGAGGATCGTCTTTATTTCCCCGGCACTCCGGATGGTAATTGGCACAAGGTGGAAAAGGTTTATGAACTTGAACGCCCGGTAAACATTCTTTATCTGCATGTGTCGCTCTGTTACCGTGACGGCGAAGCGGAATTCCGCAATATTTCCGTGAAAGTCGATCCGGCTTCGTTGAATCCATTTAATCCTCCAGCCAAAAAATGAACCGGTATGGAATGTTGTCGAAAGGTCGAAAAATTATGAAATCATTGAAAAAATATGTGCTTTTGCTGCTGTTGTGTTCTATCCGGACACTTTTGGCAGTTGATCTGCCGGTGCTGATTAATCCGCAGGATATCTATCCGCTGAATAATTTGACCGAACATGTCGGTAAACTTTACATCGCCCGGAATTTGAATGCGGTAATGAAGTTGACTCCGGTGGAAAAGTGGCAGAATGTCAACGAGGTGAGACTGGATATTTTTCTGCCGGACGGTTTGAATTGCGATATCATTGCTTTCCCCGGCCATTCAAGTAACACGGTCGTTCTCCAGCCGCAATTCAAAGATGTTCCCGGCGGCAGGATATGTTCTCAGATACTGAATAAACGCACCTGGTCCCGCCGGGCCTCGCATACGCTCTACTTCAGCGGCAGTTGTGAGAACGGCAAAAAAGTTTCGCTTCAATTTTATGCTGACGGCAAAAAGGCCAATTACCGGGAATTCGCAGTGGAAATGATCGATGTTCCGCCTGTACCGCTTCCGGAAAATTATCCGCTTTTCGGTTATTATGTGCGTGGGGTGGAGGTGCCGGATACGGAGTTGGCGTTGCGCAATGCCGATCTGTCGGAATTTGTCAATTTGAAAGGGATCGTTTCGCCGCGCAACCTCTCCCAGCCTGCGGTGATGCCCTCTTACCGGATGCTGGAAAAGCGCAACTGGATATTCGGTTATCAGATCGGGCATGAGGATATGGATAAAATGGGGATGCCCTATTCCGGAGCAGTTGCCTGCCGGGATGAGGATGGCGACGCTGTTGAACCTGATTTTCCGGATTTCTGGGTGAGATACTGTCCGGAATATTTGAAAACGGAGTTCGCCAAACGTGCAGCTTCCCGGCATATCCGGACGGACAGGATCAAATGCGATATGCTTTATCTGGATCTGGAAATTTATTCAGATACCCGGATGCTGGGTATCTGCAAATGTCCCCGCTGTCTGGAGGCTTTTTCCCGGCATTCCGGAATCGCCAAAAATCAGTTCACGGCCAAAAACGTGGAGAAAAAATTTCCCGCCCAATGGCTCGCTTTCCGGGAAAAGCAGCAGGCGGAGATGGTCGGGGCCTATGCTGATATGTTCCGGTTCAAAGGGAAACCTGTCGGTCTGGCCTGGAACTCAATTTACGAGTCGATCGGAGATAACTCTTTCGGGATCGTGAAAAATGCCCACTATGAAGCTTTTTCCTCTTATATTATGCCGATGGTCTATCTCCGGGGAACGAGAATTTTTGATGTTGTCGATTACAATGTCAAATCCACCCGCGCCCCGTTTGTACCGATGACCTATTCCAATGCCGGACACTATCCGGCTGATTGGAACACTCCGGAAGAGATCGCGCTCAATCTGGTCATGGCCGCTGCCTGCGGAGCCAAAGGACAGGCATTTTACTGTGATCTTGATATCGATGGCAGATATGTTCTGCTGATGCGTAAAGCATTGGGAGTGGTCGCTGCTTCAGAAAAATTCAACAACAGTGCCGCCCGGTGTGACCGGGAGGTGAAAGTGGTCAGCAATGCTCCCCGGCGGATGCTGGAAGTTGACGGTAAAGCGATCCCCACTTCTGCCGAAACGCTTGATTATTTCCGGTATACGGCCAGAAAGATGGATGGAAAATATCTGATCAGTTTGTTCAATTATAATCCGGCGGCTTCCTGCCGGGTAAAAGTTGCGCTGCCGGAAATCCCGGCCGGCAGATATTCTGTTACCGATTTGGCAAGCGGCAACCGCTGCTTTTTGGACGGTGAAGCGCGGATCTCCGCCGGACAGTTGAAAGATGGTCTGCCGATGGTTATTGCTCCGCGCGGGTACAATGTCTTTGTGATCGAAGCAGATCAAAACGGCGATATCCCGGCTGCAGCGGCCGGAAAAACCTGGGATTTGCGTTCTGCCGCAGATGATTCTGCCGGTGAAGTCGTGGAAAAACGGCTGTCCGGCAACGGCTTGAGTATCAGCCGTACCGACCGGATGAAAAACGGTAAATATGCCGTCAAACTGGAATCCCCGGCCTTGACCGCCTGGATCAATTTGGATGACAACGGCAAAATCGAACAGCTGCTGGACAAAAAAACCGGGAAAATGCTTTTGCGTGAACCGGGGTTGGGGTTGTTCAGAGAATTTTTCGACGAACCCTTCTGCGAAAAAATCGAAGTTCCTTATCAGGTGGTCAACCGCCGGATTTTTGCCGACCGGGCGGAGGTCGAATTGCTGGTGCAGATCCGGCATGGCCGGCTTAAAGATTTCGAGATCGTGAAAAAATACACCATTTACCGTGACCGCCCGGAACTTAAAGCGGCGTACAAAATAACGGTTCGCCGGGACCGGAAAGATCAGGCCGACTTCCGTATGCGGATACAGAACCTGATCGACCTCGGAAATAAAGGCAAAGATTTGTGCGATATTTTGAGTCTGGAAGCGGTTTGCGGTGGAAAGGCGATGAGTTTCAACGGCAGAAGTCATATTACTTACGGCGTTGCCGAAGGAACTTTCAACGGTTATCTTGCCAAAACGATCAAAGGGGCTTTCGACCGTCCGGAGTGTGTTGTCAGTCTGCCGGGAACTGCGTTGAAATTCAGCTGTTCGGATACTTCCGGAACCAGTCAGTTTTTCAGTTGGCGCACCGGAGTGCCGACTACGGAAATATTTTTCCGCAAAACGGATTTTCATCCTGACCCGCATCGCAGCCGGGTAAAAGAGTTTGAAGTGACAGCTTCTCTCATCCGCCGTTGAATAACGGGCGAGCAACTGCCGCAGAAAAAGCAATAGTTTTTTCTGCGGCAGTTTACTATTATTATACACCAGATGGTCAATAAAGAAACTCCGGGAAGTAAAGGGCGTTACTTCCCGGAGTGGTTTGGAGCAGGTGCAAGTGGAAATTTTATTCCGCTTGCTCCTGTTGTATGGGGCGTTGTGAGTCTTCCCGGTGATGACGGTGGCGGGGATTTTCGCAATTTTCCCGGTCACAGCGGCGGCGTTTTTCCTGATGACGGAAATGTTTCCGGGGAACTTCGCACTCCCGGAAGTTTTCCCATTCCACGACACACATGCGCGACGGACATTCATCTGCCCGGGAGCAGGAAAACATGGAAACTATCCCGTGATAAGCCAATACGACGATCACTGAAGTCAGCAGTGCGATAAGAAAAGTTCTGGCGTCACTGTTGCATTTACCATTTTTACCGTTGGAATCTTTTTCCCGGACAACGGTCGTTTCTACCGGAGAAACCTCTTTTACTTCTTCGTTTTCCATTTTTGTCATCCTTTTTTTTTAATTCATTCTGTCCGGCAGCTGTCTGCAGTACCTCTCTGATTTCCGTGCACGTCTGTCCATATAACGGCAGCTGATCCGGAAAAATTTTAACGAATAAGAAAAATAATGATGATTTTTAGTTTCCAATCTGGAAATTTTGCTTCCGGCAAGTTATATTACTTCATTTACAGAGAACTTTGAAGAATGGAGAAGTCGGAGGATACTATGAATGATGGATTGAAGAGTAAGATCATTGCTGCCGGTCAGGCTCATTTGCTGCGTTATCTGGAGGAATTGACCCCGGAGGAAGAAAGAAGTTTTGTTGAACAGCTTGAGGCTGTGGATTGGGAGCAGATACCGCAGCTGGCCAAAGATTATGTGATGACCCGTCCGGAGATCACGATCCCGGAAGATTTATCCCCGGCACGATTTTTCCCGCTGATCCCCGGAGATGACAGGAGTGCAGAACTTTATCGTGCTGCCCGCGCCAAAGGGAAAGAGTTGCTTGAAAACGGTAAAGTCTGCTGCCTGACCGTTGCCGGAGGGCAGGGGACCAGGTTGGGTTTTGACGGGCCGAAAGGGACTTATCCGATCGGGCCGGTGAGCGGGCGGACTCTCTTTGAATACTTTGCCGGTGCAGTGGCAAGAACTTCGGAAAAGTATGGGAAACAGCTTAATTGGTATATTATGACCAGCCCCATCAACCGTGAAGCGACTGAAAGTTTTTTCAAGGCGAAAAATTATTTCGGTCTGCCGCAGGAAAGTGTCTTCTTTTTTACGCAGGGGACAATGCCCGCATTCGGTACTGACGGCAAACTGCTGTTGGCATCGAAAAATTCTCTGGCTCTCTCTCCGGATGGGCACGGCGGCACTTTGCTGGCACTGCGCAAGTCCGGAGCATTGGCCAAAATGGTTGCAGACGGCAATGAATATATATCCTATTTCCAGGTGGATAATCCACTGGTGCCGGTGGCTGATCCATTGTTCATCGGGCTGCATGCTCTGGAAAATTCCGAAATGAGTGCAATAATGTTGAGCAAGACCAATTCCCGGGAAAAGCTGGGCAACTTTTGTGTTTCCGGCGGCCGCACGATGATCATTGAATACAGCGATCTGCCCGAAGAATTGGCTGAAAAGCGCAATGCTGACGGTTCGCTGGCGTTTGTGGCCGGCAGTCCGGCAATACATGTTCTTTCCCGGAGTTTTGTGGAAAAACTCACTTCCGGCGGGACCTTGCGTCTGCCCTGGCACCGGGCGGATAAAAAGATCCCGTGCCTGAATGCCGCCGGAGAAGCGGTGGTTCCGGCAGAACCCAACGGAGTGAAACTGGAATCATTTATTTTTGATGCCCTGCCGCTGGCAGAAAAGGTGATGATCCTTGAAGGGGATCGGGCAGAGGTTTTTGCTCCGACCAAAAATGCCACCGGAGTGGATTCTGCTGAAAGCTGCCGGATGATGATAAGTTCCCGCAATGCCCGCCGTTTGGCTGCCGCCGGAGTGGAGATCCCGGCCGGTAAAGACGGTGCGGTGGATGCCGTTATTGAAATTTCACCGTTTGAAGTGATCGATGATGCTGATGCGGCAGCTTTGGTAAAAGAGACCGGGCTGAAAAAGATACTTCCCGGCAGTATGGTGGCGTTGTGAAACCATTTCAAAGCCGGGAACCGGTGGAGCTGACTGATCCGGCGGCGGTCGTTCCGAATACTCCGGGGATGGCAGCCGGATTGATCCTGATGACGATGATTCTGGCGGCATTCGGATTGACCATGCTCTATTCGGCCAGCAGCAGCAATGTTGCGGCTGCTGCGGCATATTTCCGAAACCAGCTGCTGTGGATGATCGTCGGCGGTGCGGCAGGATTTGCGGCTTTTGTCGGCGGATTCGGTTTTTTCTGCCGGAAAAGCATTTTGTGGATCGGAGCGTGTGCATTGCTGCTGATCTGGGCGAGATTTTCCCGGGAGATCAATGGTGCGCACCGGTGGATAATCATCGGCAGTTTCCGGCTGCAGCCGTCAGAATTGGCTAAAATCGCTGTGGCACTGTTTGTCGCTAATTATTGTTCGGAATATTTGCGGACATTCAATGATATCACCCGGTGGAAATACGGCATCTGGGGCATCGGAGCCGGAGTCGGAGCTGTCGTTCTGCTTATATTGTGGGGGGATGACATGGGGACATCGGTACTGGTGGCGGCGATGGCATTTTTTACGATGTTCGCCGGTAATTTGAAGTGGCGTTACTTTCTGATCCCGTTGATAGTTCTGCCGTTGGCAGTTGTTTATATCAAATATTTCGATGCTATGCGCTGGGGGCGGATGACCATATTCATGGATCCGGAAGCCAATCAGCGGGCAGGCGGTTATCAGTTGTGGAATTCGCTGATGGCTCTGGGATCGGGATCGTGGCACGGATTGGGATTGACCAACAGCCGGTTGAAAGCCAGTTATCTGCCGGAAGCTCATACCGATTTTATTATTGCCATTATCGGTGAAGAGTTGGGGTATCTCGGCGTGATGCTGGTGATAATATGTTACGCATTATGGGGTTTTTTTGCTTTCCGCATTGTGATGTCGGCCCGCAACCGGATGGGGATGCTGCTGGGGTGCGCGTTGACGATCGGAGTCCTTTTTCAGGCGATCATCAATCTGGGAGTGGTTTCCGGGATGTTCCCCACCAAGGGGATGCCTGCTCCATTTATCAGTTACGGCGGCAGCAATATGGTTTGTTCGTTGATCGCCACCGGACTTCTGGTGTCGGTGGCAATGGATGCCTGGGAACCGGATTATCCGTCCAAATTGTGGCGGCATATCAGGAATTTTTTCAGCTTGAAAAGATAATGAAAGAGGAGAATGGCATGATGAAACTGCAGCGACTGGTGATCAGCTGCGGCGGGACCGGAGGACATTTTTATCCGGGGTTGAGTATCGCCCGCCGTTTTCAGGAGCGGGGGGGGGGAGTTTTGCTGCTGCTTTCCGGTATCCATGCCCGGAACCAATGTGAAACTGCTTCGCGGTATGGTGTTGCAGCGGTCGCGTTGCCGCAAATGCCCCATTACCGTCGTCATCCGCTGCTTTTTTTGCGGGGATTGATCGGCGGTTATTTTGCCGCACGACGGGAGATCCGTAACTTTTCACCGCAGGCCATGTTGGGGATGGGGTCTTTTGCCGCGCTGCCGGTGGTACGGGCGGCGGTCAGTTGCCGGATACCTCTTTTTCTGCATGACGGCAATGCCCGTATCGGCAAAGGTAACCGTTTTTTCAGCCGTTGGGCGGAATTTGCCGGAAGTGCGTTCCCGGCGGTAAACAGTGAAAAATGCCGCTGTCCGGTTTTTGAGTGCGGGATGCCTCTTCGTCCGGAGTTGTCGGCAGGATTAATCGCGGACAAAGCCGGTGCGCTTGATGCGGTGAATAAAGAATTCGGAACCGGTTTTCAGGCAGCTCAACCGGTTTTTCTGGTTACCGGCGGCAGTCAGGGCGCGGCAGTATTCAATCGCATCCTGCCGCAGGCATTTCTCCGTTGTCACGGTAAATTTCAGGTGATACACCTTGCCGGAAAGGGCAAAGCAGATGAAGCCGCTGCGATTTATCAGAATGCGGAATTTCCGTATCTGCTTTTGGAATCCACTGAAAAAATGGCGCAAATGATGATGGCGGCAGATGTCGTATTCAGCCGTTCCGGCGGCAGTACACTGGCCGAACTCTCGTTTTTCGGTAAACCGGCAGTCCTGATCCCGTATCCGTATGCCGCAGAGGGCCATCAGATGGATAATGCCCGTTATTTTGCCGGGCAGGAGGCGGCAGTAGTGGTGGAAAATTCTGCATTTGATGTTGAAAAGGCTCTGGAGCTGCTTGATGATGCTTTAAACGATCGGGAAAAGTGGCAGATAATGGGGAAAAATATGCAAAGATTATCCCGTTCAGATGCTTCGGATGTGATGATTGACAAAATTTCTGAACAATTGAATTGACATTTTGCTTCTTGAGTGATATAGTATTCAAAATGTGTTTGATTCGTTTAAATCAGGTGATGGCGGGAATTTTTGATTATGAATAAGAGCGTAATGGTAGTGCTGGCAGTGTCATGTATGATGTTTGCCATGCCGCAAAAGGCACGGGCGATCGACCCGATAACGATGGCGATCCTCGCTCCGGTGGCATTGAAAGTGGCCGAGGCGGCCAAACCTTTTGTGATACGTTCCCTGGTCAGTACCGGCAAAGGAGTGCTGCAGATCGGGAAAGCGGCATTTGAGATACTTTATCTGCCTTACGGGTTGGGGGAATTGACCATCGGATTGCCGTTCAACAAGGCACGTAAAGGATTGGTGCATATTGTCCGGGGAGGCGTGATAGCTCCGGCGAAAATTGTTGTAAATGTTTTACTGCTGCCAATTTATATGACAGGGGCAAAAATAAATATATGAGGCCGGAGTCGAAAATTTCTGCTTCGTTTCCGCCGGGCAAACGTGGAGTGAGAGCCCGTAAACGGCGATACCGGATGCTGGCCGAATGGTACGGAGAGGAGGCCGCTGAATATGAGATCGCTGCTCACACCTGCCAACCGCGAAAAATAGATGATCTGCTCTGCAATATACTGGAAAAAATCAAGCGTCCGGAAAATGGGATACTGGTCAGATTGCGTTCAGAGTGGGAAAGCGTCATCGGGTCAACGTTTGCCCGTTTTTGTGAACCGGTGTCATTGCGTGATAACATTTTGACATTGAAAGTCCGGCACAGTATTCTGCTTGTGGAGCTTAAACCGTCATGTGATATCATCCGGGACAAGGTCAACCAGGTTATCGGCAAAGATGTCTGTACGGAGATACGTCTTTGTGTTTGAAGTTTGCCGGCCGGATCTTTTTTTGACACTTGCCGGTTAAAACTGCCGTGAAATCCGGAAAATAGTTTATCTGCCGGTATCACTTTGCTTGTAAAAGTTTTCTTTTTGTATTATATTATATAATTTTCGATTTCCTGAAAAATCAGGAAAAAATTACAGTTCAGGCGGATGGATTGTCAGGGAAAGGAAAGTTCCATCCGGAAAAGTCAGAAAGGTTTGTTAATCATGAAAAAAGCAGCTGTGGCCGATGCGACATTGCGGGTGTGCGAATATTCCGGATGTACGCTTGGTTTCAAAGAGAAAATCGAGATCGTCAGACAGCTCGACCGATTGTGCGTCGATGTTATTGAGACGGCTCCGCTGCTTAATGGCAAATCCGATGTGCTTTTTTTGCATACGATTGCTCCGCTGACTGAAAAATGTACACTCAGCTGTGCGGTGACTTTAGATGAAGAATTGATCAAATTGAGCTGTCAGGCGATTGTCAAGGCGGCAAAACCGCGTATCAATATCATCGCTCCGGTGTCAACGGTGCAGATGGAGTATCATTGCCGCCAGAAACCGGCAGTGGTGTTGGAAAAGATCGCTTCTGCGGTTTCTGCAGTCCGGGCCGCCGGGATCGAAACAGAAGTTTCTCTGGCTGATGCTACCCGGGCTGAATATGATTTTCTGGTGTCGGCGGTGAAAACGGCGATTTCTGCCGGAGCGCAGATCGTTACGGTTTGTGATTCAGCCGGAGTGATGTTGCCCGGAGAGATGTCTGAATTCATCAAAAAATTGACAGGTGATGTGCCGGAATTATCCGGTGTGGTTCTGTCAGTGGAAAATTCCGATGAATTACACATGGCTCCGGCGTGTGCCATTTCCGGTATCCGTGCCGGAGTCCGGCAGGTCAAGACCGCCGTCGGAGTCCCCGGTAAACTGCAGCTGGAAGCTTTGGCTGATATATTGAGTGCAAAAGGTGAAGCTCTGCAAATAACCACTTCATTGAACCGGACGGCGTGCAGTACGATCATCGCCGTTATCCGGGATATCATCAGCGGTAAGACCGCCGCAGCCTCTCCGGTGCGTAAATCCGGGATCGGCCGGGAAGAAAATTGGAAACTTGCCAGCAGTGATGATATGGCGGCCATCGGTGAAGCTGTGAAAAAACTCGGTTACGAATTGTCGGCCGGGGATTTGGCCAGTGTTTACCAGGAATTTCAACGCATTTCCGTAAAAAAAGAGTTGGGGGCCAAAGATCTTGATGCCATCGTCGCTACGGTGGCAATGCAGGTGCCGCCGACTTATACTTTGAAAAGTTTTGTCATCAACAGTGGAAATGTGATAACTTCGATGGCTCATGTCATCCTCCTGAAAAATGGTGAGGAAGTGCAGGGGTTCAGCATGGGCGACGGTCCGATCGATGCGGCATTCATGTCGATAGAAAATATTGTCGGCCGCCACTTTGAATTGGATGATTTTCAGATCACAGCTGTTACCGAAGGGCGCGAAGCTGTCGGTTCCGGTATCGTCCGGCTCCGTTCCAATGGCAAGCTCTATTCCGGCAAAGGTATATCCACCGATGTGATCGGAGCCGGTATCCGGGCTTATGTTGATGCTCTCAATAAAATCTGTTATGAGGAGAATAATTGATCATGAAGCTCTCCTTTTCAACAAACCGCTGGAATAATTTCAGTTTTGAACAATTTGTGGAGATCGCTGACGAGTACCGTTTTCAGGGGATCGAGATCCACGATGCCGGAGCTTTTTTTGATGCTTCAGAACCGGGGAAACTTACGGCGTTGTACCGGCTTTTGCTGGAAAAACGTCTGGAAATATCCTGTATCGACCTGATATCGGATATCGTCAGTGCCAGAGAGGAGGCGTTGAAAGAGCTGGCTCTGGTGTTGGAAGCTGCCAGACGTCTGCACGCATCCAGTATCCGGATAAAGACCGTCTGCGACAGTGAAGATGTTCCGGAAGCAGTGCGGGATTTTCTGGTTTCAGCCCTGCCGCTGGCTGAAAAAGCGAATGTGACTTTTTTGATCGAAACGGTGGGATATTTTTCCGATACGGCCAAGCTCCGGTCGCTTTTTGAAAGTTTCATCAGCGATCATCTGGCTGCACTGTGGGATCTGCACTATCCTTTCCGGGTGCATGGCGAAGAACCCGGAGAAACGATACGCAATCTGGGAGCTTATGTGCGCCACGTACATATCAAAGATTCTGAAAGTGCCGACAAACCGATGCTTATCGGCGAAGGTTCTCTGCCGGTGGCCGCGATCATGAATGCTCTGCAGTCGGTCAACTATGATGGTTTTATCTCCATAGAATGGGACCCGTCATGGGATGAAGTCAGTGATATAAATATCATTTTCCCGCACTTTGTCAGCTATATGAGCCGCTTTGAGTTGTCCCGGGCCAGAACGCCGCTGTATGATAACAACGCCCGCACCGGGAAGTATGTCTGGAAAAAAGAAACTCTGATCGAAAAGACTTTTTCCCAGGTGCTTGATACGATGGTCAAAGAATTTCCGGATCATCTGGCATTCAAGTATACGACATTGGATTACACCCGCACCTATTCGGAGTTCCGGGATGATGTGGATCAATTTGCCCGTGCGTTGATCGCATTGGGCGTGAAACCCGGCAGCCATGTGGCCGTGTGGATGACCAATTTGCCGCAATGGTATATCGCTTTCTGGGCAACGACCAAGATCGGCGCAGTGCTGGTGACCGTGAATACCGCTTATAAGATCGCGGAAGCGGAATATTTGCTCAAACAATCAGATACCCACACCCTCATATTGGAAAAAGGCTGGCGGGATTCCGATTATTCCGGGATCATCAGCCAATTGTGTCCGGAGTTGGAAAAGACCCGTTCCGGTTCACCTCTCCATGCCCGGCGGCTGCCGTTTTTGCGCAACGTTATCACCGTCGGCTACCGGCAGAAGGGAGCTTTGAGCTGGGAAGATGCCCTGCAGCGGGCGAAAAGTGTTCCGGCAGAAGAGCTGCGGCGGCGGGCTGATGCGGTTGATATCCACGATGTCTGCAATATGCAGTACACTTCCGGCACGACCGGTTTTCCGAAAGGGGTGATGCTGACCCACTACGGAGTGGTCAATAACGGTAAATGTATCGGTGACCGCATGGATCTGTCCACCGCCGACCGGATGATGATCGAAGTACCGATGTTCCACTGTTTCGGCATGGTGCTGGCGATGACGGCAAGTATGACACACGGAGCGACACTGCTGCCGCTGCCGTATTTCTCGGCGAAACCGGCATTGGCCTGCATCAATCAGGAAAAGATCACCTGTTTTCACGGTGTGCCGACGATGTTTATCGCATTGCTCGGACATCCGGATTTCGAAAAGACCGATTTCTCCTGCATGCGCACTGGTATCATGGCCGGTTCTCCCTGTCCGATTTCGGTGATGCAGGATGTTATTGACAAAATGCATATGACCGAAATAACGATCGTTTACGGTCAGACGGAAGCTTCTCCGGGATGTACGATGTCCACGACCAGCGATCCGATCGAGGATCGGGTGGCGACAGTGGGACGGGATCTGCCGGAAATAGAAAACCGTATCGTCGATCCGGAAACCGGTGAAGATCTGCCGGATAATGAGATCGGTGAATTTGTCACCCGGGGATATCATGTGATGAAAGGATATTACAAGATGCCGGGAGAAACCGCAGCGGCGATCGACCGTGACGGCTGGCTGCACACCGGGGATCTGGCATTGCGTACTCCGGAAGGAAATTACAAGATCACCGGCCGGTTGAAAGATATGATCATCCGGGGCGGAGAAAATATTTATCCCAAAGAGATCGAGGAATTTATCTACACTCACCCGAAAGTGGAGGATGTGCAGGTGATCGGCATCCCGGATAAGCAGCTCGGTGAGGAGATCCTGGCCGCTGTGATTTTGAAACCCGGTGAAACCATGACGGTTGAGGAATTGCAGGATTATGTCCGTAAAAATATGGCGAAACACAAAGTGCCCCGTTACATTGACTTTGTGGAGGCGTTCCCGCAGAATGCTGCCGGTAAAATTTTGAAGTACAAGATGCGGGAAGATGCTGCCAAACGGTTGAATATCGCGCAAGTTGACGGAATTGTGGCGAACTGAAGAGTAGAGAGTTATGAGTAAAGCAAAACAATTTGTTACGATGGATGGTAATGAGGCGTGTGCTTATGCGGCTTACGCTTTTACCGAAGTAGCGGCGATTTATCCCATTACCCCGTCCAGTCCGATGGCCGGAAAAACGGATGCATGGTCAGCCAAAGGGCGGAAAAATATTTTCGGCCAGACGGTAACTCTGGTGGAGATGGAATCTGAAGCCGGTGCCGCCGGCGCGATTCACGGTTCACTGGAAACCGGAGCTTTATCCACCACATTCACCTCTTCCCAGGGCTTGCTGCTGATGATCCCGGTGATGCACCGGATCGCCGGAGAGAGATTGCCGGGGGTACTGCATGTGGCTTCCCGGACAGTGGGGACCCATGCTTTGTCGATTTTTGGCGATCATTCGGATGTGATGAATTGCCGTCAAACCGGTTTTGCGATGCTTTCCACCGCCAATTCCCAGGAGATCATGGATCTGGCTCCGGTGGCACATCTGGCGGCGGTAAAAGGCCGGATACCGTTTCTGCACTTTTTTGACGGGTTCCGCACTTCGCATGAGATGAGCAAAGTTGAAGCGGTCGATTATGAAGATCTGGCATCTCTGATCGATCATGATGCCGTTGATGCTTTCCGGGCGCAGGCTCTCAATCCGGAACATCCCCGTTTGCGGGCGACAGTGCAGAATGGCGATGTGTTCTTTCAGGTGCGTGAAGCGAATAACCGTTTCTATGATGAATTGCCGGCGATCGTCCAGGAGTATATGGACCGGATCGGAGCATTGACCGGACGGAAATATCATCTTTTTGATTATTATGGTGCTGAAGATGCGCAAGAGGTGATCATTGCGATGGGATCGGTTTCCGGTGCGGTGAAAGAGACGGTGGATTTCCTTAATGCGCAGGGCCGGAAATGCGGATTTTTGCAAGTGCGTCTTTTCCGTCCGTTTTCATCGGCCGCATTTCTGACGGCACTGCCGGCAAGTGTCCGCAAAATCGCGGTTCTTGACCGGTGCAAAGAGATGGGCAGTGCCGGTGAGCCGCTGTATCAGGATGTGTGTACGGTCATTGCCAATTCTGCCCGTCAAATCAAAGTTATCGGCGGCAGATACGGATTATCCAGTAAAGATGTCGATCCGGCGCAGATACGGGCGGTTTACGATCATCTGCTCAACGATGAGCCGCGCGGCAACTTTACCATCGGCATCGAAGATGACGTAACGCATCTCTCTCTGCCGGTATCCGGGATGTTGTATCCGGATGATGAACATCAGGTGTGCTGTAAATTCTGGGGACTCGGTTCCGATGGTACGGTAGGGGCAAATAAGAGTACGGTGGAGATAATCAATGCGCACACTCCGAAATTTGCCCAGGCATATTTTGAATATGATGCCAAAAAATCTTTCGGGGTAACGAAATCTCACTTGCGTTTCGGTGATTCTCCCATACGTTCATCCTATTACGTTAAATCGGCAGATTTCATCGGCTGCCACAATGAAACTTACATGCGGCAGTATGACGTGGCCGGAGAATTGAAGCAGGGCGGAACACTGCTTTTGAATACCTCTCTGGATGCCGCCGGTATGGAAAAACTTATCCCGGCATCAGCCAAACGGGAGCTGGCGGCCAAAGAAGCGGAGATCTATACGATCGATGCCGTTTCCATTGCCGCAGAATTGGGATTGGGGAATCATTACAATCTGGTGCTGCAGTCGGCATTTTTCCATCTGGTCGGTATAATTCCCGGTGATGAAGCGGATTCTTATATGAAAGATTTGGCAAAACGGACATATTTTGCCAAAGGTGATGAAGTTGTGGCCCGGAATTATGCGGCTATCGATGCCGGAGCAAAATCTTTCAAGCGGTTTGAGATCCCGGCCTCATGGCACGATGCGGTGGATGAGGCAACTCCTGAAAACAGCGGGAACCGTCCGAAAGTGGTGACGGAAATCGCTGATCCGATCAACCGGCAGAAAGGTGATGATTTACCGGTAAGTGCCTTCAAAGGGTATGAAGATGGCGTCATCGACATGGGATTGACCGCTTACGAGAAGCGGGGGATCGCGGTCAATGTGCCGGTGTGGGATGCCGGAAAATGCATTCAATGCAACCGGTGCGCTCTGGTTTGTCCTCATGCGGTGATCCGGCCGTATCTGCTTGATGAAAAAGAAAATGCCTCACGGCCGGAAGGATTTGAAACTCTGGAAGTGCGGGGCAAAGCGGGGTTGTTCTTCACCTTGCAGACCAGTTTCGCTGATTGCACCGGATGCGGAGCGTGTGTCAACGCCTGTCTGGCGAAAGATAAAGCGTTGCAAATGAAGCCGTACCGTGAAGTCGGCAATCATTCTGAATTGTGGGAATATGCGCAGAAATTGAGCGATAAAGGCGATGTTTTTGATGTATGGACGATCAAAGGCAGTCAATTCCGCCAGCCGCTGCTGGAATTTTCAGCGGCATGTGCCGGTTGCGGGGAGACACCTTACGCAAAGTTGCTGACCCAGTTGTTTGGCGACCATGTTTACTGGGCCAATGCCACCGGTTGTTCACAGGCATGGGGTTCACCGATGCCGGGAATACCTTATACGACCAACCGTCACGGGCGCGGACCGGCGTGGAGCAATTCACTGTTTGAGAACAATGCGGAATTTTCTCTGGGTATGGCACTTTCGGTAAAACAGCAGCGGGCAAAGGTGAAAATGCTGGTCGCGCAGCTGCTGACTTCTGATATTCCGGAAAATATCCGTTCAGCCGGTGAAGAGTTTATGAGTGGTTTTGACTCGGTGGATGAATCCCGGCGGGCGGCAGATAAATTGGTGGCGGCGTTGAAGCAGTCAGATCTGCCTACGGCACAGGAGATTCTTAAACATCAGGATATGCTGGCGAAAAAGACCTTCTGGATGTTCGGCGGCGACGGTTGGGCCTATGATATCGGCTTCGGCGGTTTGGATCACGTTGTGGCCAGTGGAGAGAATATCAATGTTCTGGTTGTTGATACTGAAGTGTACAGCAACACCGGCGGTCAATCTTCCAAAGCTACTCCGATCGGGGCAGTTGCGCAATTTGCCAGCAGCGGCAAAGCCAGCTTGAAAAAGGATTTGGGGGCGATTTTCATGACCTATGGCAATGTATATGTTGCCCAGGTGGCGATGGGAGCCGATCCGAATCAGCTGATAAAAGCGATCCGGGAAGCTGAAGAATTCAACGGACCGTCAGTGATAATCGCTTATACACCATGTTTGTCGCACGGTTTGAAGTGCGGAATGGGGGGCGCGCAGGAGGAGATGAAAAGGGCGGTTGAGGCCGGTTACTGGACACTTTACCGTTATAACCCGGCAAAGGAAAAGCCCTTTACTCTTGATTCAAAAGAACCGACGGCATCCTATACGGATTTTCTGGCAGGAGAGACCAGATACGCGGCGTTGAAACGGACATTCCCGGAAAATGCAGAAGTGTTTTTCAGCCGGGGGGAAGAAAATGCTGCAGCAAAATATCACTATTACAAAAAGATGGAAGACAATCAGTAATGGGTATTGATTGTTAAATATAAAGGATAAAAAAAGATGGCGGAAAAACAGGAGAATGTGCCGTCCAATGTATTCGGCGGCAAAGATGTGGCAGAACAGCTCAAACTTACGGGCAAGCGAATTAGCGAGGCGCGGAAAGCACTCGGTATAAGCATTCGTGAGATGGCGATCCTGCACAACATTACCGAATCGGAATATCTCCTGCATGAAGATGGTCAGGCGGACAGTTCGTTTTCATTTCTGCTGAAAACCGCCGAGCGTTTCGGGATGGATATAAATGCTCTGATCAAAGGCGAATCGCCCAGATTGAGTTTTTATACTCTTACCAGAAAAGTTTCCGGAACTAAAGTGGAAAGAAGTCCGAATTTTGAATATTTCCATCAGGCAGCGCAGATGAAAAACCGTATGGCTGAACCGTTTGTGGTGCGCGCACCGTATACCGGAGATGAGGCCGGAATACATCTTTCCACGCATGCCGGTCAGGAATTCGATTATGTTTTAAGCGGTAAGTTGAAAGTTCAATTGGAAGATAAAGTTGAGATCCTTGAAGCCGGGGACAGTGTTTATTACGACAGCCGTCATCCTCATGGAATGATCGCGGTCGGCGGTGAGGATTGTACATTCCTGGCGGTGGTCATGAAATCCAGCGATTCCACTCTTCCGGAAGCGGTGCATCGGGAAATCGCAGTGAGCAAGGATGATCGCAGCGACTTGATATATCACCGTTTTATGGATGAAACGATCGATGAAAACGGCCTGTTGACAGCCGTAAAATTCAATATCCCGGAAAATTTCAACTTTGCTTATGATGTGTTGGATGTGCTGGCGGAAAAGCATCCGGCCGGCCGGGCGATGCGTTATGTGTCGGCAGATCAGAGTGTGGTGCGGGATTTTACCTACAAAGATATTTCCGAATTGTCCATGCAGGCTGCCAATTATTTCACTTCTCTGGGGATAAAGAAGGGCGACCGGGTACTGCTGATACTCAAACGTCATTATCAGTACTGGTATGTGATGAATGCATTGCACCGTATCGGTGCGGTGGCGATCCCGGCTCCCAATCAGTTGCTGGCCAAGGACATTGAATACCGGCTGCAGAGTGCGGAAGTGAAAATGGTCGTGACCACTTCGGAAAAGGCCGTTACTTCGGCGGTCGATGAAGCGTGCAAAAATTCGCCGACGGTCCAATTGAAACTGTCGGTCAACGGAGTTGTTGACGGCTGGCTGGATTTTGATGGTTCTCTGGGGCATTTCAGCAAGGAGTTTGCCCGTCCGGCAGATCACAAAGTTTCCGATCCGATGCTGATGTTCTTTTCCAGCGGGACATCCGGTTATCCGAAAATGGTGCTGCATGACCACGCTTATCCGCTGGGGCACATCCTGACCGCCAGATGGTGGCTCAACGTTCAGCCCGGTGAACTGCATTTTACGATCAGCGATACCGGCTGGGGCAAGTCGGCATGGGGGAAACATTACGGTCAATGGCTCTGCGAAGCGCAGGTGTTTGTCTTTGACTTTGACCGGTTCCATGCGGATGAGATCCTGCCGATGTTTAAAAAACATAACATTTCCACATTCTGTGCGCCGCCGACGATGTACCGGTTCTTCATAAAAGAGGATTTGAGTAAATATGACTTTTCCACTTTGAAGTATGCCGCAACCGCCGGTGAAGCTCTCAATCCGGAAGTTTTCCATCAGTTTTACAGTGTTACCGGGTTGAAGATCATGGAAGCTTTCGGCCAGACTGAAACGACCATGTCGCTTGGCAATCTGGTCGGGACTGTGCCGCAGCCCGGATCAATGGGGCGTCCCAGCCCGCAATATCCGATCGTGCTTCTGGATGCCGACTGCAATCCGGTTGCCCCCGGCGAGACCGGAGAGATCTGCATAAAGGCCCAACCCGGCGAGATACCGGGACTTTTCTGCGGCTACAACAATGATCCGGAACGTACTGCTGAAGCGTGGCATGATGGATTTTATCACACCGGTGATGTGGCATGGTGTGATGAAAATGGCTGTTACTGGTATGTCGGCCGGAGCGATGATGTGATCAAAACTTCCGGTTACCGGATCGGCCCGTTTGAGGTGGAGAGTGTCATTATGGAACTGCCGTATGTTCTGGAGTGCGCAGTTACCGGTGCGCCGGATCCGGTGCGCGGGCAGGTGATCAAAGCTTGGATCATGCTTACCAAAGATACGGTTCCTTCCGAAGAGTTGAAAAAGGAGATCCAGGATTATGTCAAAGCGCACACCGCGCCGTACAAATATCCCCGGTTGATCGAGTTTATTGATTCTCTGCCCAAAACGACCAGCGGCAAGATCCGCCGGACGGAATTGCGCAACAAATAAACACGTTTCGTAAGAATGAAAAGGGCTGTCGGCAAACATTACTGTAATGGTGGCCGCAGCCCTTATGATTTTGTCTTGTAACAAGTCGTTGTTATAAAAGAGGGATATTCTTTCCGGAGAAAGGGCGATATGAGCATAATTACAATAATCGGTTCCGGGATGATGGGATCGGCGTTGGCATTCCCGGCACGGGAAAACGGGCATACGGTGCGGTTGGTCGGTACGCCGCTTGACCGGGACATTATCGACACTGCGTCAAAGAGCGGACAGCATCCGAAATTTGACCGCAAATTTCCGGACGGGGTGGAATATTATCAATTCGAAGAGGTGTCATCTGCACTGTCAGAGTGTGATCTGGTCATTGGCGGGGTAAGTTCTTTCGGGGTGGAATGGTTCGCGCAAGCGGTGTTGCCGTTGCTGCCGCCGGGAGTGCCGGTACTGTCGGTGACCAAAGGTCTGCTGGTGGATGATACCGGTAATTTGAGTTGCTATCCGCATTTCTGGCAGCAGAAACTGGATATGCTTGGCAAAGATAATGAGTTGTGTGCCATCGGCGGGCCTTGTACCAGTTATGAATTGGTCGGTCATGACCAGACACTTGTTGCATTTTGCGGAAGGAATATTCCGTTGCTGGAAAAGATAAAATCCTGGATGGCAACAGACTATTATCATATCATGACGACAGATGATGTGATCGGTGTTGAATCAGCGGTGGCGTTGAAAAACGGTTATGCTCTGGCGGTTGCTCTGACGATCGGAGAAAATTTCAAACGCTGCGGCCGGGAGGAACTTCACTTCAATTCACAGGCGGCGGTATTTCTGCAATCTTCCCGTGAGATGCGCAAGCTGATAAAATTGTTGGGCGGCAGTGAGGAAAGTTTCTTCGTCGGTGTCGGTGATCTCTATGTGACGGTTTATGGCGGCCGGACCAGAAAGGTCGGCATATTGCTCGGCGAAGGATTTGACATTGATGAAGCTTTGGCCAAATTGCAGGGCGTTACACTGGAATCGCTGGTGGTCGCCGGCCGGGTGGCCAAAGCATTGAAGCTCCGGGCGGCCCGGGGGGAGGTCGATTTGTGCGATTATCCGCTGCTTATGCATGTGGATGAGATCGTGAGCAACCGGCAAAAAGTGGCGATCCCCTGGGAAAAATTTACAGAATTCTGATTTTTTCAGGAGAAGTTCCACGCGGCGGTCCCGCCGGAATGATCGCATCCTGACAAATGGTTCAACAACGATTTTTGAGACGGGTATTCAGTATCCGAACTGCCGGTTGATATCGGCAGTTTTTTTGTAGAGCAGATAGTTGAATTGCCTGCGTTTTTTCTGCAAAGTGGCACTTTCCAGGGCTGCAGGAGTTCCGAAAAGTTTTGTTTCAGCTTCCGGGATTTTGCGCTCTTTGATATCCGGTGCACCGAATTCATGCTCATTCGGGGTGTATACTCCGTGCCGGACAACGGACCATGAGGTCAGACAAAGGATATCACCGCCGTATTCTCCGGCTTTTTCCATGACGGCATCTTCCACTTCATAGGGGTGGATCTCATGCCGGGCGGATACGGTAAAACGGCCGATGAGTGAATAGCCTTGCGGCACTTCATCCCGGTTTTCGGTGTATCGGACACTTTTTTGCGGAGCGAATTTGCGACCGGTGTAATCGATATTTATACACCCGGCAAAAAGCAGCATGGCCACGATCGCTGGTAAAAATTTCATAGTATGTTTCTCCCGGAATATTTCAATGGCAATCTCGTTGTCAATGAGATAATATATCACACATTGACAATGTTTCCAGTATTTTTTGCGGTCACAGTGGTTTTTCTCCGGAAAAATGATAAAAAAGGTTGTAAAAGATGACGTGATGGAGTATATTATGAAAATATCAGTGTGTACTGAATGTATTGTTGTAAAGAATATTTTAGAAACATTAAGGTATAAATCCAAGAAAGGTGTGTCAGAAAATGGCAAAAAAATTGAGCGAATCCATCGTGCTGGAGATCAAAGACAGCGGCGTTTGCACCAAAGAATTTGCGGTGAAAGTCGATGCTGAAGTCGCGAAAAACGAGCAGAATAAAGTTGTTTCCTACATCGCCGGAGTGGCGAGTTTGCCCGGTTTCCGTCCCGGCAAAGCTCCGATGGGAATGGTGAGCAAAAAATACGCTGCCGAAATCACCGAAGAGCTGCGCAACCGTTTTGTCGGAGCCGCAGTGGAAAAGATAGAGAGCGACGATTCTCTGGATCTGATGTCTTTGCGATTCAAAGAATTCGGCGAAATCAAGCCGGGTGAGGAATTCGCCTTCACTATGGAAGGTATCACTGCTCCGGCGATCACGCTTGGCGATTACAAAAATTTGAAGGTGGATGTTCCGGTCGATGCGGTTGAGGAAAAAGCGATCGATGAACGTTTGGATATGTACCGTTCCATGTACGGCACCTATGCAGATGCCGAGGGTGCTGCCCAGGCTGAAGATATGTTGAAAGTTGATTACAAAGGCGCATTCGAGCTTCCGGAGGATGCATCTGCTTCTCTGAAACGTCAGATCGAGGCGACAGACGCGTTCATGTGGCTCAATGAGCCGGAAAATATCCCCGGCTGCATCAAAGCTCTGACCGGCGCGGAAGTCGGCAAAGAATACACCTTTGAAGCGGAATATCCCGCCGATTACCGTGAAGCAGCTCTGGCCGGCAAAAAAGTTTCCTACACAGTCAAAGTTTCCGCTGTTCAGCGGCGCAAAAAACTGGAGGATGCGGAGCTGGTCGAGCGTACCGGCAGCAAAGATATGGATACTTTGCGTGAAAATATCCGCAAAGGTTTGGAACTTGATGCCAAAAATCAGCAGCGGCGCAATGCTTCTGAAGCTGTTTTCAAGAAGCTGGATGAGCAGGCCGGCGAATTTGACCTGCCCGAGGCTCTGATCGAGAATGAAGTTCAGAAACTGCTGCAGCAGAAGGCCCGGGAAATCGTCAAGAGCGATGAGGATGCCGAGAAATTCAAAGCAGAGTTGGCCGATCATCGTGCTGCTGTTGAGCTTGATGCCAAAGCTGCGGTCCGCCGTGCTTTGATCCTGCGTCAGATCGCCAAGGCGGAAAATATTTCCGTTGATGACAAAGAGCTGGATGATCAGTTGACCATGATGAGCCGTTACTATGGCTGCAAACCCAAAGAATTGCGCGATATGCTGGAAAAATCCGGTTCGATAGATGAATTGCGCATGGATATCGTCAACGGCAAAGTTCTGGAAAAACTTACTGAAGCTGCTATCGGCTGAAGTGACGTAAGAAGCGTTACGGGGAAAGTGTAATCCGGGTCACGGGGGAGAAGCAGGGAGAAAGTATGAAAAAAAGTAATTCTTATCTGGTGCCGACGGTGGTTGAACAGACCGGGCAGGGAGAACGGGCGTTTGACATTTACAGCCGTTTGCTTAAAGACCGGATCATTTTGCTGGGTACTCCGATCGATGATCAGGTGGCCGGTTTGATCGTGGCGCAGCTGCTTTTTCTGCAGGCTGAAGACCCGAAAAAAGATATCGAATTGTACATCAACAGTCCCGGCGGTTCAGTTACCGCCGGATTGGCGATCTACGATACGATGCAGTTGATATCCTGCGATGTGCGTACGTACTGCGTCGGTCAGTGCGCCAGCATGGGTGCGGTACTGCTTGCTGCCGGAGCTCCGGGCAAACGTTTCGCATTGCCCAACAGCCGGATCATGATTCATCAGCCCTGGGGAGGGGCCGAGGGCACGGCAGCAGATATCGATATCCAGGCTAAAGAGATATTGCGTCTGAAAGAGATGCTGAACAGCATCCTGGCATCCCACTCCGGGCAGCCGCTGAAGAAATTGTACAAAGACACTGAACGCGACTTTTTTATGAGCGCGCAGGAAGCGTGTGATTATCATCTGATCGACAAAGTCCTGCCGTCCGGAAAAGATAAGGGCAAATAATGGCCAAATCCAGAGATAAACAGCCGCCGGTTTGCGGTTTTTGCGGTGAGTCCGCCAAAGAACGAAAAGATCTTTTTTTCATTCCCAGTATGTATGAGGGATTGAGTATATGTTCTGACTGCTTGTGCAAAGGGCATGAGATCGTCAGCGAAGTGCGCGCTCAAAACGGAGGGAAAAAGGAGACATCGTCTCCGTTGAACGGATTGCATGTGCCGACACCTGAAGAGATAAAAGAGGAGCTTGACCGTTTCGTTATCGGTCAGGAACAGGCAAAAAAAGTTCTTTCTGTGGCGGTGCATAATCACTACTCCCGGCTCAAAGCGAAGTTCAGCGGCAAGGATGACACATTGCCGCCGGAATTATCCGCAGTGGAGCTGGATAAGAGCAATGTTCTGCTGCTCGGGCCGACCGGAAGCGGTAAGACTTTGCTGGCGCAAACACTGGCCAAAATGCTGGATGTGCCGTTCGCTATTACAGATGCGACCACATTGACCGAAGCCGGATATGTCGGTGAGGATGTGGAAAATATCCTTCTGCGGCTGTATCAGGCTTCCGGTAATGATATTGAGCGTACCCAGATCGGTATAATCTATATTGATGAATTGGATAAAATTTCGCGCAAAGGCGAAAATGCGTCCATTACCCGGGATGTTTCCGGGGAGGGGGTGCAGCAGGCTTTGTTGAAAATTCTGGAAGGAACAGTCGCCAATGTGCCGCCGCAGGGTGGTCGCAAACATCCCAATCAGGAATTTTTGCATATCGATACGAGCAATATACTCTTTATTTGCGGCGGAGCGTTTGTCGGTCTGGATAAGGTGGTGAAGCGCCGTCGCGGCCGCCGGGTGCTCGGATTTGGCGATAATGCTCCGGAAAAAAATGCAGCGGCTGAAGTCGCCGAAGAGGAGAATATCGGCCGGCTTTTCAGTGAATGTGAGCCGGAGGATCTGGTGCATTTCGGTTTGATCCCTGAATTGATCGGGCGATTGCCGGTGTTTGCTGCTTTGGAACCGTTGGATAAAAAGGCATTGATACGGGTGCTTCAGGAGCCGAAAAATGCGCTGGTAAAACAGTATCGCCGTTTGCTGGCGATGGAAGATGTGGATCTGCAGTTTTCTCCTGATGCGTTGGAAGAATTGGCCGGCAAGGCCGTTCAACGCGGCACCGGTGCGCGCGGTTTGCGGGCTCTGATGGAGAAGTTGATGCTGGATATAATGTTTGCCGCCCCGTCCCGCAAGGGAAAAAGTCGTTGTATAATTACCGCCGAGGTTGTGCGTG
This sequence comes from Lentisphaerota bacterium, assembly GCA_015061815.1. Taxonomy (GTDB): domain Bacteria; phylum Verrucomicrobiota; class Lentisphaeria; order Victivallales; family Victivallaceae; genus UBA1784. The sequence goes on along the minus strand of SUVW01000001.1, from coordinate 68,042 downwards.
GAGATGCCGAGCCGAAACTTGAACGGATCTGATACTGATATCGAACCGACAGTTGTTTTGACAGAAGAAGGCAGCGGTTGCGGAACGGAAAATCTGTTGAGTTCTCTGCCGCTGAAGCCGCAGGATCGTTATAAATTTATCCGCAGTATCGGTTTCGGAGGGATGAAGGGTGTGCTTTTGGTGCATGACCGGGATACCGGACGGGATGTCGCGATGGCGATCATGCCGGATTTCCGGGATCGCCCGGTACACGATTTGAACCGTTTTGTGCAGGAAGCGCGGATCACTGCAAAGCTGGAACACCCCAACATCGTACCGGTCTATGATATCGGCATCGATATGTCCGGTTCTCCGTTCTTCATCATGAAGTATCTGCGCGGTTCGACTCTGGCGGTGGTGTTGAAACGGTTGCGTTCCGGAGATGTGGAGATGGCGGCAAAGTTTCCGCAGACCCGTTTGCTGCAGTTGTTTGTGAGGGTATGCAATGCGGTGGCATTTGCGCACTCTCTGAATATTTGTCACTTTGATCTCAAACCCGGTAATATCCACTGCGGCGACTTCGGCGAAGTTCAGGTTATTGACTGGGGATTGGCCGGAGATATTTCCACAGGGAAACCCGGGCAGATAAAAGGTACCCCCGGGTACATGGCTCCGGAACTGGTCACCGGGGATGGTGTCCCCGGTAAAGCCGCTGATATTTATGCCCTGGGTGGTATATTGTATGCGATATTGACTTTGGATTCTCCGTTGTCCGGTCTGCCGCAGCAGGAGGTTTTGCGGCGGACGGTTTCCGGCAGGATAGTTCCGCCGTCGTTGAGCGGGCGGCAGTTCCCACCGGGTTTGGAAGCGATCTGTCTGAAGGCGATGGCACGTGATCCGAAAGAGCGTTATCAGGATGCGATGGATATGCGTGCGGATATAAATGCTTCGCTGTCCGGATACGCATCCACTGCGGAAGAGGCTTCAGCCATCCGGAATTTTGCTCTGTTTCTGCGGCGGAATATTTATCTGGTAATCATCATTATATTGTCTGTCGCCACCGGGATATTAGCTTACTGGGCATGGCATTTGTACCGGCACTGAATCCGGATAAGGAGAATATTTCAATGCAGAAAGTCGTTGTTCTCGGGGCCAGCGGTTCCATCGGAAAAAGTGCGGCAAGTGTATTGGCCGCCAATCCGGATCGTTACAGTGTTTACGCACTGGCTGCAAAAAACAATTTGGATGAGTTGTCCCGGCAATGCGATTTGCTGCATCCGGAAGTCGTGATAACTGCATCAGAAAAAAAATTCCCGGAATTGCAGCAGAAGATCGGTTCCAAAGCTGTTGTGGCCTGCGGTATGGAGGCAATGCTGGAAGCCGTGACTCATCCGGAAGTGGACGTGGTTTTATGTGCGATTATCGGCACTTCCGGGATTTTGCCGGTTTTAGCGGCGTTGAAAGCCGGGAAAAAGGTGGCTCTGGCCAGTAAGGAAGTTTTGGTGCTGGCCGGGGAACTGGTTATGCGGGCGTGTGCTGATTCATCCGGAAGCATGGTGCCGGTGGATAGTGAACATTCCGGAGTATTCCAGTGTCTGGCCGGATATAAGCGTGATGAGCTGCGCAAGGTCTGGCTGACTGCCAGCGGCGGCCCTTTCCGCACATGGACAAGTGAACGCATCCGGCAGGCCGCATTGGAAGAGGCTTTGGCCCATCCGACCTGGCAGATGGGGCGCAAAATAACCATAGATTCCGCATCAATGATGAATAAGGCAATGGAATTGATCGAAGCGAGATATCTCTTTGATTTGCAGCCGGAACAGTTGGATGTGGTGATAAATCCGCAATCAGTGGTACATGCGCTTGCCGAGTTGTCAGACGGTTCAATGCTGGCTCAACTTTCTGTGCCGGATATGCGTCTGGCGATCGCTTACGGATTGAGCTATCCGGAAAGATTGAGTAAACCGGGGAGTACTCTGGATCTGGCGGCAATGGCGAAATTGGAGTTTTATGCTCCGGATAAAAAGAAATTCCCCTCTCTGGAATTTGCGGAAGCGGCTTTGCGTGCCGGTGGAACTCTTCCGGCGGTGATGAATGCGGCTGATGAAGTGGCTGTGGAAAGATTCTGTACCGGAGAGATAAATTTTGGCGGTATATGGCAGATCATCGGAGATGTCATGGAACGTTGTCCGGTTGAGCATCAGGAGTCTTTGGAACAGGTCCTTGAGGCAGATGCCCGGGCTCGGTCAATGGCAAGACAGTGGCAGAAAAAGGTGATGAGCACCCGATAAAACGACCGGCAGGCGGTATTGATATCCAACCCCGTGAAAAGGAGCAGCGGCAATGAAAAAGTTGGCAATGATATGTGTTTGCGGCGCATTATTCGCCATGATGAAACCGGTTGCGGCCATTGATCCTGCCACGATGACTGCTGCGGCTCCCAAAGCGTTGGAGCTGGCTTCCATCTGGAGCCCCCATACCATAAGTGCGCTGCAGTCCGGCGGAGTGGGATTGATGAAGATCGGAGAATCGACATTGTCCATTTTATTGCTGCCGGCCGGGATCTTGCAGTGTACTCTTGGGGCCCCTTTCGGGATGTTTGATGATGGAGTGCAAAATTGCATAAAAGGCGGTTGTGCGCCGTTTGAATTGGTTTATCAGGTGATATTGCTGCCGATCCGGATAATAAGTTTGGGTACAGTCAGATAAAGAGATAAGGTTTTTGCAGCGGCAGACTTGAATATTTCAGGATATGGGGTTATATTTCCCTTGAATATGTATTTATAGAATAAAAGATACAGGACTGCATCAGCAAGATGTTTCAGAAACGCAATACAGTTTGTGCCATTGAATTCGGTACGTCAAAAGTGTGTGTCTTGATCGGAGAGGTCGGAACTCGCGGCGGGGTCGGTGCTATTATCGGGCACGGGATGGCATATTTGCCCGGAGCTGTGATCAAAGGAGAGATCGCGGATATGGATCGGGCCACAAAGGCATTGAATAAAGCTCTTTCTGAAGCGGATCGTTCCTCCGGAGGAGAGTTGGTCAATTGCCGGATGATGACTCTGCTGGTTTCCGGTTGCGGGATCGAGTCACGTCAGGCCAAGGGCATTGTCACGGTAAAAAATTCAGATGGAGTGATAACTGATGCGGAGAAAGCAGAAGCAAATGAAAATGCCAAAGTCATTGCTCTGGGCAGCGGACGGGAAATAATCAACACGTCGGTGTCCTATTATCTGGTAGACAACCGCCGGGTCAGTAATCCATTGGGACAATCCGGACGGCGTCTGGAAGCTTACGTGCATATTATTCATGCTGTTGCCAGCCGGGTGGATAATTTCCGGCGGGCGGTGATAAATTCCGGGGTGGAAAATGCCCGGATCGAACCGGTTTTTTCGCCGTTGGCAGCCGGAATAGGGATCGTTGGTGAGCTGGAAAAGGAAAATGGTTCTCTGTTGATAGATCTTGGAGCCGGGGCAACGGAATATCTGGTTTATTTTGATCGTGGAGTATGTGCATCCGGAGTGGTGCAGCTGGGAATGGAGCATGTCGCCAATGATTTGGCTATCGGATTGAATCTGCATATAGATTCCTGCCGGAAACTTCTTGGAAGCGGTATGCTGGAAAATGCACTGAAAGAGAAGAGAGCTTTTCTGGAATTTCCCGGCCCCGGCGGCCGGATGAAAAATATTCCGCTGTCGGCATTTGAAATGATCGTGGACGCCAGATTGCGGGAAATATTTGAATTGGTACGCAGTCAGCTGCGGGAAAAAAATGCTCCCAGAGCTTTGGGCGCAGGAGGGGTTTTGACCGGCGGAGGAGCTGAATATTTCCGCAGCCGTGAACTTTTCAGTGATGTTTTTGATCTGGATTGCCGTATCGGGCTTCCGGCAGATGCCGGTGGCGCGGGAACGGATTTGACGTCGCCCCGTTTCAGCGCATTGTGGGGAGCGTTGAAAGTAGCGGCATTTTTCCAGCAGAGTTATGGAATTTCTCCGGAAGGAGGCTTGAAAAAGGTCTTCGGCAAAATGGGTAAATTTCTGGGACGTGGAGACCGGTGAATATGGGAAGCAAAAAAATCACAGTAATGGCGGTCGGCGGAGCCGGTTGCCGGGTCATCCGCGAATTTGCCGGAAGTTTTGAAAGTGCAGGTTTTCATCTGCTGGCAGTCGATAGCGATGTGACTTCTCTGGCCGGAACACAACTTGGGGAGGAACATTGGATACAGGCCGGCAGACTGCTGCGTTCCGGTCGCGGGTGCGGCGGTGATCTGATCGCCGGTCAGCAGGCTTTGGCCAATGAGCGCAAGCAGCTGCATAATGTTTTGAGTGACACGGATGTTTTGATCGTCGTTGCCGGATTGGGCGGCGGTTTGGCCACCGGCGGTTTGCCGGTGGTGCTGGGCGTGGCGGCTAAACTGCATATAACAACGGCGGTGTTGGTCACTCTGCCGTTTTCTATGGAAGGCATCCGCCGCCGCCGGCTGGCCGAGGATAAGATCAAAAATGATATTCTGCCGATTGCCGATGCGGTGATCGTTCTGCCCAATGATTTATTGTTTTCCACGTTGGATGGCGAAACGGCGATCAATGATGCATTCATCCTGTCGGATAAGGAGATGGCCCGCACATTGCGGGCGGTGGCGTCGATACTTGGCGGCGGCAATCTTTTTAATGCTGATTTCGCATCTTTTACCGGAGTTTTGAAGCGGAGGCACACTCTTTGCGCGTTGGGGACGGCTCTGGTTGAAGCCGGAGACGATGCTTATTCAAGGGCGACGGAAAAGCTGCTGGCCTCACCGTTGCTGGGCGGACCGGAAAGTCTGGATACGGCAGATGCAGTAGCATTTTCTTTGCTGGGCGGACCGGAACTTTCTCTTGGAAGTGCCAGGGCGGTATTGGATCTTTGCGCCCGTCAATGTGATCCGGATTTGGAAAAAATCATAGTTATGGGAGCGGCAACATCAGAAGAGTTCACCGGAAAGCTCCAATTGACAGCTTTGACGGTTCGTTACCTGGATCGTCCGTCACCGGTCACTTCTGTCAGTGGAAAGCGGACTTCCGGTGTAAATAAAGCCGTTGAATATGACAATGAACCGGGAACCCAGATGGATCTGCCGAATTTGATCGTTGAAGATAAGGGGATTATGGAAAATACCACTCCGGTGATGCTCGATGGGGAAGATTTGGATGTCCCCACATTCAAGCGGCGCGGGATCGTGGTCGATTGCGGAAAATAATAAATTTTTTGCAGGAAAAAGTAAAGAGTGTAAAATAATTAGGGAATCCTTAACGTTAAAGGGTTGGAGTCGCCGGAAACGGCTAAACAACAGCAACTCTTAAAACGAAAGGGAAAAGTTATGAAAAATCTTACTAAAACAATGACGGTGTTGGCAGTGATGCTGGTAGGTACGACCGCGTTTGCCGGTCCGCATGGGACCAGACATCATCATCATGGCAATGACGGTTTGGCTCTGGCGGCCGGGATCGTAAATCTGGTGGCGCGGGTGATTGCACCGGCTCCGGTGGTTGCAGTTCCGGCTCCGGCAGTGGTTCCGGCTCCGGCAGTGGTTCCGGCTCCGGTTCAGGTGGTGTACACTGATCCGGTCACAGTTGCGCCTCCGGCTCCGGTTGTTTATGCACCGGCTCCGGTGGTGCAGTACCGTTATACGGTGCCCCGCAACCACTATCACCGTCCGGCTCCGCCCCGTCATCACCGTCCGGCTCCGGCACATCGCCCCGGACGCAGGTAAAAGCGCAGAGAAAACAGGATGAATTTCTTAAAAGAACGGAAACGTAAAAAACAACTTTCAGAAATGAAAGCCCGCCGCCGCGCCGAGGATGATCTGCTCTCCCCGGCGTTGCGGCTGCAATTTGACAGTATTATAACGGAATTGGCAAATGCTCCGGCAGATCATTTGGATGCCGCATTGCTCAAAGCGCGCAAAGACTGTGAGTCCTTGCCGCTTCCCCGTCGCGGCAGAATGTATGCGCTGCTGGATTTGATCATTGTGGTAGGTGTTGTCGCCTTTGGCTTGCGCGGATTGTTTTTTCAGCCGTTCAGAATTCCCACCGGTTCGATGCAGCCGACACTTTTTGGGGTGCATCATCAACAGTTTCCCGGCAATGCCAACCCCGGATTCGGCAAAATTCCGGGATTTTTACATAATTTGATATACGGTTGTACCAGTGCGGAATTGAAAAATGGCAATGTCCCGTTGTCAGTTTTTAATTTGGAAAAGGTCAGCGGACGGATTTTTGACGGGACTCTTCTGACCGGTGACAGCGGAAGATATCTTCTGCCGGGAAATGAACGGCAGGTGCTGGATTATTCCAAACTGTCGTCCAAAAGTGATTTTGCTCCAGGCGAAACGATCAGCGAGGGGGTGGTTTCTCTGGGGGATCATCTTTTTGTGGAAAGAGTAAGCATGTATTTGAAGCCTCCGGCCCGGGGAGATATCATCGTATTCAATACGGAAGGTTTGCAGGTTGACGGGATCCCGGTTGCGACTTCCGGGGGATATTATTATATCAAGCGATTGGCGGCTCTGCCCGGAGATACGGTAAAGATCAAAGATGACCAGCTTTATGTGCGTCCGGCCGGGGCAAAAGAGTTTTCCCGGATACAGGATATTGCCGGGGCGTTTGCCAAAGTTTATTCCGGTAAAGGGGGATATCACGGACACTTGAACGGGATGGGCAGTTTATTATTTGCTTATGGCGGAGAATATACTGTACCGGAAGATCACTATCTTATGCTGGGGGATAATTCCAAATTCAGCATGGACAGCCGCTATTTCGGTGCGGTTCCGAGGAAGAATTTGATCGGCAGAGCGTGGTTTGTATTTTATCCGTTCAGCCGCAGAGTGGGATGGGTCGACCGGCAGGAACCATTGGATGAGGCCACCGGGGAAGCCGGGGCAGCGACATTCCCGGTCATGTCGTATCAATAACAGTATGGGGGACGGGAAGAGAATGAAAATCAGACATTCAATAATGTTGTGGCTGCGGGATTGCGGCCGGATCATCAAATTCAGCGGAAAACGTTATGTCGGTGATCAAATGGGCCAGCAGGCGGTGGTTTTGACCTATTACACATTGTTTGCCATAGTGCCGCTGGCGGCGTTGCTTTTCGGCATATCCAAAGGGTTCGGGCTGGAATCTCTGCTGCGGGATGCTCTTTATTCCCGTTTCCCCGCCCAGCATGAGATGCTTGATTATGTCTGTCAGATCGCCGAGAGAACGCTGAAAGAAGCTTCCGGCGGTATCGTCGCCGGAGTAGGTGTTATTGCGTTGCTGTGGACGGTCATCTGGTTGATCACCAATGTGGAAAAATCATTTAACGTAGTTTGGGGGTTGCCGCCGCGCCGGAATATTCTGCGGAAATTCAGCAGTTATCTTTCATTGATTTTACTTACTCCGATTCTGATGGTGGCAGTCAGTACTTTCGGAATGATGCTCCGCCGCCGGATCAATGCTTCCAGTGATGCCATCCCGGAATGGCACTTTACCCACTGGCTGTTGGAAAGTGCAGCCGGTATAGTGCCGGTTGTTGCCGGAAGTTTACTGTTTTTTTTCATCTTTTTGCGGGTGCCGAATACCCGGGTGCGCTGGCGCGGGGCTCTGGCGGCCGGAATTATTACGGGTATTTGTTTTCAGATACTTCAGGATTCATTTATGTTTCTGCAGAGTTCCGTATTTTCCTATAACCGGTTGTACGGCAGTTTCGCGATATTGCCGTTGTTTCTGATTTGGGTGAATTGGTCGTGGCAGTTGATCCTTTTCGGTGCGGAGATAAGTTTTGTACATCAGCATTTGCGCAGCGGGGTATTCAATGAGACCAGGCGTAAAACACCGTTGCGGTTGCGCAGGGAGCATCAACTGGCGATTTTACGGCAGGTTTTCCGGGAATTTGAAGCCGGCAGCGGGCCGGTGGCCGAGGATGATATCTCTTTGAATTTGCGGGTGCCGGATACGGTGATGCGTTCCGAAATCGGGGAATTGCTTGATGCGGGGATACTCTGCCGGAGCGTTTCTCCGGAAGGGCAGGTGTTTTTTCTGCCGGGAGTGCCGCCGGAAAAGTTTTCGGTAATGGATTTTATGCATATCATCAACGGGATCGGGGATGGAGAAACCCCGGAATTTTCCCGCTTTGAAGAACTTTTCTGCAAAATGGAAAAGTCAATATGCAGCAGCGATTTGAATATGAAAATACACGAATTGTGAAAGGAAAGAGTGTAAATGGACAAAAATTGGAAAATCGAAACATTGGCCATTCAGGCCGGATATGAACCGGAAAATGGTGCGGCAAGGGTAGTACCGATCGTTCAGAGTACGACTTATAAATATGATGATGTTCAGAGTGTGGCGGATCTTTTTGATTTGAAGCGGGAAGGTTTTTTCTACACCCGTCTGGCCAATCCGACGGTGGATGCCTTTGAGAAAAAAATTGCCGCGATGGAAGGCGGTGTCGCAGCGGTGGCAGTCAGCAGCGGTCAGACTGCCAATGCTTTTGCGCTGATGAATATCGCCCGGTGCGGAGATCATATCCTGGCATTATCCAGTCTTTACGGTGGAACGGTGTCATTGTTCACCAACACGCTGAAAAAAGCCGGTATCGAAATATCTTTTGTCACTCCGGATATGGACGAAGCGGCGGTGGCCGCAGAAGTCCGCGAAAATACCAAGGCGATCTTTGTCGAATCTCTGGCCAATCCGGCTCTGCTGGTGGCGGATTTTGAAATGTATGCCAAAGTGGCACACGCCAATGGTCTGCCATTGATAGTCGATAATACGTTTCCCACTCCGATTCTCTGCCGTCCTTTTGAATTCGGGGCCGATATCGTTACTCACTCCACCACGAAATACATTGATGGGCACGCCACCGCCGTCGGCGGTATCATTGTGGAAAAGGGCGGATTTGATTGGAGCAACGGAAAATTTCCGGAGTTTACCGAACCGGATTCAAGTTATCACGGATTGATCTACACCAAAGACTTTGCCGCAGCACCGTTTTCAGTGAAATTGCGGGTGCAGTTGGTACGGGATTATGGTATCCCGATGATGCCGTTCAATGCATTTCTGGCCAATCTGGGGGCGGAAACGCTTCACCTGCGTATGGAAAGGCACAGCAGCAATGCTCTGCTGCTGGCGGAATTTTTGCGGAAGCATCCGAAAGTCAGCTGGGTGAATTATCCGGGACTGGCGGACAATCCGGAGTATGAAAAAGTTCAGAAATATTTTACCGGTTCGATGGCCTCCGGAGTGCTGTGCTTCGGAGTGAAGGGCGGCAGAGCTGCCGGAGAAAAGGTGATGAATGCTTTGAAATTGGCGGCGATCGTAGTTCATGTGGCGGATGCCCGCACCGGAGTGCTGCATCCGGCAAGCATGACTCACCGGCAGCTTTCAGAAGCCGAACTGGAGGCCGCCGGAGTTTCTCCTGATTTGATCCGGGTTTCAGTCGGTTTGGAGAATATAGAGGACATCAAAGCTGATTTTGATCAGGCATTGGCTCTGGCGTGATATTTTTCCGGATGTGCCGGTTATGATAAGATATATTCTGCTGTTCATGTCGCTGTGCTGTTTGCTGCGGCTTGAAAGCAATGAGGTGGTTTTTATCGTGACCGGCGATCTGCATGGCAGATTGGCTGATCTGGCAGCGTTGGCTCCGGTAATAAGCAAATATCCCCGGGCGGTGAAAGTCGATTTGGGAGATATGGTTCAGGGGAATTATGCGATGGTCCGGGCCGATGGTTTGCCGGTTATCCGGGCATTTAATATTCTGGGATATGATTTGCTGATCCCCGGAAATCATGATTTGGAATTCAGTCTGCCGGTATTGCAGATGTGGCAGCGGGAGTTCCGGGGTGAAATATTGGCCGCCCAGTGGCAGCTTGCCGGGATCGATTTGCCCGGATATAAGGTCATCGAAAGGGATGGCTGCCGGATCGGGGTGATCGGTTTGGGGGATGTCGGCTTGAAAAAACTGGCCGGATACTGGAAAGAATTGACTTATACAGATGTGGTAAGTGCGGTCAGGCTGATCGTCCCGGAATTGCAAAAAGCCGGATGCGATGCCATCGTTTTGCTGTGTCATATTTCTGTCAGCAATTATTTGACAATAAACCGTCTGCTTTATGAGGTGCCGGAAATAGATGCCATCGCCGGAGCGCATTCTCACCGGGAAGAGCCCGGCAGGGTGATCAATGGTGTGCTGGCGGTTCAGCCCGGCGCATACGGTCAATCGGCGGTGAAATTGACTTTAGTGTTTGATGAAAAGCGGAAATTTCTCTATGCCTCTTCGCAACTTTTGCGTCCCGGAAAAAATAAAGATGACCGGATCATGAATCTTATGCGTGAGGCGGAACGCGCAGCCCGGAAAGAGGGAGGAGAGTTGCTGGCGGTTTTCCCGGACCGGCAGCAATTCGGAGAGGCGGCAGCAGAGATGATCCGGCGGGCCGCAGGAGCAGATATGGCAGTTTTCTCTTTTAATGCCGGGAGGTTTTCCCGGGATATCACCCGGAAAAAGTTGTTTGAAATGCTCCCTTACGGGAATCGCATTGCTGTTATATCCATGTCGCCGGATGATGTTGTGCTGCTGCAGGAGAAATTTTCCGGCAGACCGGGATATTTTTTCTCCGGCAGACCAACGGGGAAAATGGTGAAAGTTGCCATGTCGGATTTTCTTTTGACCAGAATTCCGGGATTGGGCAAAAATGCGGTCGTTCTGCCGGTATTTGAGCGGCTGGAACTGGAAAGAGTGTTGAAAACCGGTAAAATCAGATGAGAAAAGATTGAAAAATTCTCAACCGGTATTAAATTATGATAATGTCTCGAAAATTGTGAAATTTACACGCAGAAACTGCCTGATTGTGAAAATGTCTGCCGGTTTTGCAGAAGATTGACCGCAATGTGCCGCTGCCGGATGGATTTGTCGCAACCGTAAATGGGACAGTAACTGAATTACAGCAGATGTTTTGTTGAGGACAGAGCAATGAAAGAACAGGAAAAATTACCACTGTCATTGAAGTTGGAATACCGGATATCTTTCCGTATGGCGATATTGTTGTCTGCGGTGATGTTTCTGTTTATTTTTCTGCCCTGGCTGACCAGTTGCCGGGAACTTTTCCGGCAGGAGGGATTGTATGCGGCTGTTGCGGTGGATTTTATTGATATGCACTGGGGGGCGGAAACCGGGATCGCCGCGCAGGCACACAATACGCTGCAGCGGGATGTCTGGCCGCTTTATCCGGCACTGGTTTCATTGCTTTACCGTTTGCCGCTGCCGATGGAAACGGCATTGCGCCTGGTATCGGTAACGATGTTGGCGGTGTTGTCTTTGCTGGCGGCATTTGCTGCCGGATGCCGCAGCGGCAAGCTGGCGGGAGTGGTTGCCGGCTTCTGCTGTTTCGGAACTATTTTTGCGTTGGATAAAGGTGTACAGGGCGGGCCGGAAACGATGGCGGCATGTTTTCTGTTGTCAGCGCAATTGCTTTTCTTTCATTATGGCAGCCGGTTGGCAGATTGGAATTATGCCTGGATGGCATCGGCCTTTTTTCTGGCACTGGGATTTCTGACCTCCGGTCCGGTGGTGATTTTGTTCTTTGTGTTTCCGTTGATATTTTTGCGCCGTCCGTTGTCATTTGCCGGGAAATTCCGGACTCCCGGGTTTCTGGGCGGAATAATTTTGCTGCTGCTGGTAATTATCATCTGGGCGTATCCTTTCGGGATGGAACTGTTGAAAAATCCCGGTGCGGAATTGAAGATGATCACTCCGGGGGAATATTTGCGGGATCTGCTGCTCTTCCCCGTGAAATTGCCATTGCGCTTTATGCCCTGGACTTTGGTGGCGTGGATGCCGTTTTGTGTGGCGTTGCAGGCGATTTCTCCGGTTCCGGTTTTCAGCCGTTATTTGCGGACACTCTTTTTTGCGATGGCGGCGTTGGTGTGGTTGATTCCCGGAATATCGACAGAATTGACCTTTTTTATCATCGGCCCGCTGGCGGTATTGACCGGATTGAATTATGAATTGGGGGTGCGCCGTTACAGTTCATTTTTGCGGAGATCTCTGATATTGGGATGGTTGTTTTTTCCGGCGGCGGTATTGTTGGTGCTGGCGGCTGCTTTCGCTCCGCCGGTAATATTGCGTTTTCTGGGCGATCCGGAAAAGATGTTGTTCCGGGAGATCATCGCCGGTTACAGTTATTGGGCTTCCGGTGCGGCGTTGCTGCTGTTGTTGACGTTTGCGGTATTTTGCCGGGGACGGAAAAAGTTGCCGGTGTGGCTGCTGGTGGGGTTGCTCAGTTTTGGTGTCGGAGTGGTCGGCATAGTGGAATTGCTGCCTTATTCGCTGATGGAAAATGGTTGGCGCAAATTCGGTTCGGATGTGCGTCAGGTGCTGCCGCCGGATGTTTCCCGGATCTATAAATATGATATCGAAGGAATGTACAGCGGTATGTTTTATGTGGGGATCCCCGTGCATCAGATGCGTTCGCTGGATGAATTGGATAAATTGGATGACAGCGTGTATTTGATTTCATCGCGTTTGCCGGTTTATCCGGGACGGGTATGGACACCGCTGCTGCCGGATGATTACATCTGCCGGGGAGTTCCGGTGTCGTTATGGCGCGGAGTACAGCGTCAGGATGATGATTACCGGGTGAATAGTGATGATGAGTAAGGAAAAAGTTGCCGTAGCCATGTCCGGCGGAGTCGATTCGTCTGTCGCGGCATATTTGCTTAAGAAAGCCGGATATGAGGTTTCCGGCATTCATTTGCGGATGGAAAAAGATGTTCCGGATGATCCGGAGTTGTATAAGTGCTGCGAGCAGTTGGGAATTGAGCTTACGGAAGTGGATTGTGCCGATAATTTTTATCGCAACGTGCTGTATGCTTCTGCTTGTGAATATGCTTGCGGCCGGACTCCGAATCCGTGTTGTGTATGCAATATGACGGTGAAATTTGCCGAATTGTTTCGTGCGGCGGATAAATTGGGGATAGAGAAAGTTTTTACCGGGCATTATGTCCGTTTGCTGGAAAAAGACGGTTTGTTTTTGTTATCCAAAGGTGCTGATGCAGGCAAAGACCAGAGTTATTTTCTCTACCGTTTGACGCAGAAAGAGTTGCGTCGTGCCGGTTTCCCGCTGGGGGATTTATCCAAAGATGAGGTGCGGAAGATCGCCGCAGAAGCTCAATTGAGTTGTGCTGTGCGTAAAGACAGTCAGGATGCCTGTTTTCAAATTTCCGGAGAGTGCTGCGGGGAAACTTTGCGGCGCAGGTGTGATTTGCCGGAAAAACGTGGAAAATTTATTTATCAGGGAAAAACCGTCGGTTATCATAATGGCATCCACCGGTATACGCTCGGACAGCGTCAGGGGTTGAATGTGGCACTGGGAAAGCCGGCATATATCAAAAGTATTGAACCGCAAAACGGCAATATCATTCTGGTGACTGATCAGGACGAGTTGCTTGCTTCTGAATTTACTGTAAAAAATGTTTCATGGCAATCCGGCAGATGCCCGGGGAAAAAGTTGACGGTCAAAGTGCGTTACCGTTCGCCGGGAACATCCTGTGAGATCCGGGAATTATCCGGGGACAGTATTTCAGTTGTGCTGGAAAATATGTTGCGGGCCGTAACTCCGGGACAGGCGGCAGTTTTTTATGACGGCGATCTGCTGGTCGGCGGCGGAGAAATCGACTATGTTTGAATTTGCCGGGAATCTGCAGCAAAGTTTCAGCTGTCAACCCTCTGCGGATGACATGGTTTTGGTTTTGACCGGGAAAAGTACATTGTTGTCCCGGGCCGGAGGAAAAGCAGAGATACCGTTGTGGCATGAAGCGGAAACATACTGTTCCGGCGGCCGGTCGGTCTTTGTCGGTATGCTAAATGGCAAACGGTGTTTCGCCCGGGAATTGCCGGAAGATTCCGGCAGAAATTTTCCGGAATATTGGCGGGAGTATCCGATCCGGCAGTTTTTATTTGAGTTTCCCGGGGATTACCGGATGGCTCTATGCCGGGCGCGGGAATTGCTTTACTGGCGGGATAAACACCGTTTTTGCGGTCAATGCGGTGCGGAATTGATCCCGTCCGGGAATGATTCCGGATTGAATTGTCCGGTTTGCCGTACGGTTTATTATCCGCAGCTTTCGCCGGCCGTGATCGTCGGTATCACCCGCAAAAACGGACGGGAACTGCTTCTGGCGCACAACCGCAATTTTGCCGGGAACATGTACAGCCTGATCGCCGGTTTTGTTGAGGCCGGAGAGAACGTCGAGGCGGCGATTCACCGGGAGATCTGGGAAGAAACTTCGCTGCGGGTGAAAAATTTACGATATGTAACCAGTCAGGTCTGGCCCTTTCCCAATTCGCTGATGCTGGCTTTTACTGCTGAATACGAGTCCGGAACCGCCGAGGCTGATGGGGAAGAATTGAGCGATTTAGGCTGGTTCACCCCGGAAAATCATCCGGAATTACCGGCTCCCGGTTCGGTCGCCCGCACGGTGATCGATCAGATTTTCAATCAATGACATTCATCTTTTTCCACTTCCCGTGACGGTAACGCAAATAGAATGCGCCGCCCAGCAGGATGATGTAAATATCGCATATCCACCAGAGAGTCCAAACGCAAATATTCTGTGCGGCTTCCATACCGAAATATCCGATGGCCCATTGACTGGAAAATGTAAAGTACGCAACGGTACAGGGCAGGGCATAAAGCAGCCATCCCAGCGCGATACCGACCCACATGACAAATTTGGTGTCGCCTGCTCCCTTGACCGCATTGCCATAGAGGATATTGAAGGCGTCAAAAAGCAGGTACCCACTGGTAAATATCAACATGATCCGGGAAAGATGACGCACTTTGTCACTTCCCAAATCGAACATCCGGAAGATGACTTCCGGAAAAATAATGAAAATTATCATCATGACTGCCGAATAACAGATCACCAGAAAACGGCAGCTGCGGACGGAGCGTTCAGCAAATCCGGTGTCTTTGGCACCGATCCCCTGACCGACCAGGATCGAGGCTGCCTGCCCGAAGCCGATCATCGGATTGAATGCCAGACTGTATGCCGACATGGCAACGGTACTTGCCGTCAGAATATCAACACTTATTTTCCCCAACAGCACAACAAAAATGTTGAATGTCGCCAGATCCAGAACCAATTGCACTCCATTGGGAGTTCCGAACCGAATCAGCCGTTTGAATATATCCCACGAAAATGGATTATCCCATGTCCCGAATTCCCGGCGGGCAGATTTTGTTCCGAAACCGATAAGATAGGCCGCCAAACCGATGCTGCCTGCTCCGGTAGTTCCCCATGCCGCTCCGGCAATGCCCATTTCCGGGATGGTGATATCCCACGAGCCGAAAGATACCTGCAAGCCGAATATCAGCATGGCATTCAGGGGAATGTTAAAGAGAGTTATCAACAGATTTACGATCATGATAAATCTGGTTTTGGCCCGTCCGCTCCAGAAAGATGAAAGTGCCGCCGATACCAGAGGCACAAATCCGCACCATGACAGTATCTGATAATATTCGACTTCCATCGGCTGCAGGGCCGGATCATGTCCGTACCAGCTGAATATCTCTTTGGCCCGGATGGTGGTCAAAGCCATTACAGCACCGCCGATCAGGGCTAAAAAAATGGCCTGCCAAACCGCTTTGCCGACATTTTTCGGTTGTCCGGCTCCTGTATACTGTGCAACGAAAACTCCGGCATAACCGACGATGCCGAGAAAAATGCAGGACATGGTAAAACTGGTAAGCCCCGAGGGGAAGGCTGCTGCCATTGCCGCTTCCGAGTAATTTGACAGCATCACCCGGTCGGTGAAAAGATTTACTCCGTGACCGATGGAGGCGATGACCAGCGGAAATGCAACTTTGGAAACATCGGCAATACCGCCGTGTCCGTGCAGAGATGGAAGGTCGATTTTCATGATTTGTTTCAGGTGGAATATTTTTTGAGATGGATTGTTATTTACAGATTAAGACCGAATGCCGGATGGCAAAAGTTATCCGCAGTAAACTGCTGCGGGGACAGCAAAGAGAAATTTTTGATCCTCATTATGATCACCCGCAGAGGATGCCGTTTTTCAGATCAACACTCCTGGAAGACAGTTTGGCAATATCATGATTGTGTGTGATCATCAATATCGCCCGGTCCGGGCGTTCGGAACGCAGCTGCTGAAAAAGCTGCAAAATTTCATTTCCGGTATCCGGGTCGAGATTTCCGGTCGGTTCATCTGCCAGCAGCAGCACCGGATCATTTATCAGACTGCGGGCAATCGCCACCCGTTGCTGTTCGCCGCCGGAAAGTTCTGACGGCCGGTGTGCAAGGCGTTTGCCCAATCCCATTTCCTCCAACAGACGCCGGGCACATTTGCCGGCATCATGGAAATTTTTTCCGGCGATCGCTCCGGCGATGGCAACGTTTTCCAGAATCGTCAATTCCGGCAGCAGATGGTAGGATTGAAAGACAAATCCCAGATATTTTGCCCGGAATGCCGCCGCTTTGCGCCGGGACATGGAGGCCAGATCTTCGCCGCAGATGATGACACTGCCGGATGCCGGTTTTTCCAGACCGCCGATCAAATTGAGCAGTGTGGTTTTCCCGCTGCCGCTGGCTCCGAAAATACAGCACCATTCTCCGGCGGAAAGGGTGAAATTAACCCCTTTCAATATCTCCAGAGTATTCTGTCCCATCCGGTAGGAGTGATGGATCGAATCCAGTTTCAGGATTTGGTTATTCATAACGCAGAGCCTCCGATGGATGAAGCCGTGCCGCCCGCAACGCCGGCAGTAATGCTCCCAATGTACACAGTACGATACTGCTTATTACGATAAATGCCACATCCGACGGAATTATCTGGGCCGGAAGCTGATCGAAAAAGTAGAACTTTTTCGGGAAAAGTTCCTGTCCGCTGACCATCGAGGCAAAATCAAGAATATTCTGACGGAAACGGATCACCAGATATCCAAGTACGCTTCCGGAAATACTGCCGGTCAGACCGACCAAAAAACCTTGCAGGATAAATATCCGCATAATAGATGCATCAGTACACCCCAGAGCCTTGAGCAGACCGATCTCTCTGGTTTTCTGGTAAATCGATGTTATCAGCGTGTTGGTGATGCTGAATGCCGCGACCAGTACGATGAATATCAGCAAGAAGAACATCATAAGTTTTTCCACCGCCAGGACTTCCAGAAAACTCCGGTTTGCCTCTTCCCAACCGATCACTGCAAATTCCGGCATGGCATCGGAAAGATCCTGAAGGAGTTTCTGCTGGTTGAAAGCATCCGGCCCCCAACCGTAGACTGAAGTGGCCGCCGCATATTGCCCGGATTCAAAAAACAATTCTGCTGCATCGTCCAGACCGGTGAAAAAAACCAGTTGATCAAAGTCGGATTTGCCGAGCGCGTAGATGCCGGCAACGGTGAATTCTGCCGGCAGATAAGCGGTACTTTCATCATTCAATTCAATACCTCCGGCCGCATTGAATTTTACCAGATCGGTCAGATGTTTCGCACTGTGAACGAGGAAACGGTCACCCGGCTGCAAGTTCCATCTGTCCGCCATGTAGGTACTGATCACTGCATAGTTTGCATCATCTTCAAAACAACTGCCGAGTTTCAACGAACCGGCTTTGATATATTTATCCAGATTCAGATGCTTGATCAATTCGTCTTCCGAAGCGGCAAAAATCACGCTTCTGGTATCAAGATGCTGGGAGGTTTGCCCGAAAGCATTGGTCGTACCGTATTGCACCAGCACCGGACTTTGAATGACCGGTGTCCCGGAGGAGTTGTGTTTCTGCAATATCCGGTCAACAGTTGCAACATCCCGGGCTGAAAGCACGCCCCGGGGATTGCGGATTTGAAAATGAGATTGAGTTTCGATCAATTTGTTTTTCATCTCTTCGGTAAATCCGCTCATTACCGCCATCACCACCATCAATACCATCACCCCGAGAGTGACTCCGAGGATGCTGGTCAGTGTTATCAGCGAAACTGCGTTGCGGCGCGGTTTCAGATAGCGGGCGGCCAAAAATAATTCGTAAAACATTCGAATCCTCACTGTTTTTCCGGTACCGCAACTTCGATACAGGTGAATTCACCCCGGGTCAATGATCTTTTGGCATCGATATTTTTCAATCTGCGATCACTTTTTTCCAGAATAATATAAACAGTCCGCCCGGAATCGGCGGTTTCAATGACCGGACAAAGACAATCGGCAGTCTGCACCTCTTTGTTTACGCACCAGGAGAGGGCGGGAACAAATTCGCCGGATGTGAAAAATTCACACTTTTCCGGGATTATGTCAAATTCCCGGATGAAAGTGCGGAAAGTTGCTTCCGGCATGAACCGTTGCGGTTTGATGCACCAGGAGATGCCGAGAGGCAGAATGGCAATGGAGAAAAAGAACAGATACAGCCGGCTGCGCCAGTTGCCATGCAGACTGTACAGCAGAACTCCACCGCCGATGATCGAAGATATCCCCAGATTGAGCAGAAACAGCCGGGTGAATGGCAGCAGTTGGAAATATTCGGTAAAGCAGTTGTCTTTCAGGAACCACCAGAGCAGTTCAATACAGCCGGTGATAAGCAGAAACAGCCCCCAGATATTCAGCATCCAGTCAAAGGAGCGGTGATGCCCGCCATTATTGAAGTAGGCTTGAAGTCCCATCGCCGTGAGAATGGCAACCGGCGGGTAGAGCATCAGAATTATTGACGGCGGGAAACTGCGCCATGCGCTGAACCAGATCAAAAGCAGCACTAATGTGCACAAGGAAAATTGACAAAGCGGTTGATTCAACAGCCGTTTCCATGATTCCCGTCCGGTCATCAGTGCCGCCGGCAGCAGAATGAGGATCGGGAAAGCTCCGGCAATCAAAACCGGTGCATAACTGTACCAGCGATAATCTCCGGCAAAAAGTCCGGCTGTCAACAGAAACTCCATCAGCATTTCCGGAGGAGCTATAAGCAGTTGCATCGCCCATGCCCCGGACGGGATCGCCGCAAACAGAATGAATAACGGCAGTACCGTAATGCAATCTTTGAATTTTCTGCTGAAAAATATATAGGGGATCACCACCAGCAGCGGGAAGAGCAATCCGGAAAGTCCTTCGGTCAGAATCGCCAATGCGGAAAATAATCCGGCCAGAAGACTCAAAGAGAATTTCCTCCGGTTGAATTCCGGTTCCTGCAGAGCCAGAAAAAGCGTGCCAAGCGTGCCGGTCACGCTCATGGCAAAGAGCATGTCAGGTATGGCAAGTGTTCCGCAGACAACCACCCCCACGCATGAGAGAGTGAGAGTTGCCGCCAGTGCCGCCAGCTTTTCATCCCGTAAATTCTGCTGTATCAGTAATGCGGTCAGTAATGCGGTCAATCCGGCTGCCAGGGCTGAACACAGGCGCATTGCGAAGTTGTTCTGTCCGAAAACATTGACCCAAGCTGAACTCAACCAGTTGAACATCGGCGGAAGCGATGCATCAGCTTTACCCGCGACCGTGACCGCCGCATATTCTCCGCTCGTCACCATTTCTCTTACGGATTCGGCACAACGCAACTCATCCAGCAGCATCGGCCGGTTGTTCAGGGGGATGATGTAAAGAGCGATGAAAAACAAAAAAATCCAACCAAAATATTTCATAATTTTTCCTCTTTTTTGATTTCCGGAGCACTATTTGCAGTTCCGGAGTACAGATAAAGTTTGCAGTTCCCTGCAGAAGTATATTTTACGCAGTCAAGCTCGACCGGTAAATATGCATCCAATTCGCCATCATCAGAAAATACCGCCACATTTCCGTTGGTCAGAGCCGCAATGATCTTTTCCCGCAGTTGAGCCGGAGGCAGATCATTTTCTCCGCGTCCGACCCGCTGTACCGGCAACCGCAGATTGCAGGCAACGGCAGAAGCACTGGAATCATCCGCAAAAACAGTATACTTTCCGGATAATAATTGCGGACACATCTGAAGCAGATCATCTTTCTGCAGGGTGTCCGTCATTTGTGACCAGGGAAGGGATGGCGGCAGCATCAGCATAACAAAACCCGCAGCAAAACAGATGAAAAATACCTTTTCTGCGCTCTTTTGAGCTTTGCTTGCGACATAAAGCCACAACAACGGTACTAAAAGAGCCATCGACGGCAGATAAAGATTTTTGCCGGCATAAAAACTTTTCAGCACTGCCGGAATCGCTATTTTCATAAAACGGCAGATCGACGGCAGCAGAAAACATACCGTCAGCATCAGCAGTATCACTGCGATAAAAAGAGCGATCCGGTTCAAGCGTTTTCCCGCCAGATTGCGGTCATCCAATTTCTCCAGATGAATGGCAAAAGCAAGAAAAAGCACCGGGAAAAGTGCCATGAAGAGTGACCACCAGCTGAAAAACTGCGTTTGAGCCAGAGCCGCTGCTCCGATCGCTCCGGCACAGCCGATGGCAAATCCGATCAATCTTCCGGTGAAATTCTCTTCTTTTCTGGCAGTGAAAAGTCCGGCCGCCGCCACTGTTATCAAAAAGCTCAAGACCGGAATGGCTGTCGCGCTGGTCCCGATCCACCAGACCGGCGGGAAGCAGAGATAAAGCCCGGCCGGTACACCTGGATGAAGCAGTTTCAGCCGGTATGCGGCCAGAAAAATTATTCCGCCGGAAGCCAGTGTCGCCAGTGCGGCCGGTAATTTCGGCAGAAATGTGCCGGATAACCCCGGAAAGATATTTTGCAGCGCAAGAACAAAATCATACTCCCCGGCGGTCAAAATCCCCCGGTAGCACAGTGAACAGATGTAAAGCACGGTCAAAAGGATCGCTCCGACAACCGGCATCAGGTTGATATCGCTGTTTTTCATTATATAAGTTACCTTTTTATATAATATACTGTCAATACGCACTTAAATCAAGTTCTGCTGTTGAGGAGTTTTGAAATTGCCCCGTTTCAGAAGAAATTTTGTGCGATGATCATATAGAGGGCTGTTCCGCAAATTATGGAGAGCAGGGGGTTGCGTTGCCACCAGTGCAGCAGTACGGTGACGGCAGCGGCTGATATTTCCGGAAGGCCGAATCCGCCGGAACTGAAACTCTGTTCGCGGTACACCGCCAGAAGGCAGTATACTGCCAGCATGGCGATCGCCGCCGGAGAGAGGACCTGCCCGATATAGGTTATCACCGGCGGACACTTCTTCCCTCCGGTAAATAAAATAAAAGGCAATGCCCGCAGGAGCACCGTTACCGCTGCTGTCACGGCAATGACCAGAATTATATTCAAAGTTTGATTTTCCATGATTCAATTTTCCTCTGTTAAAAAATGGCGGCTCAAAATTTTCCGCAGACAGATAAAGGCCGCAGTCATCATCACCATTGCCGGAATGAGCATGTTGTCAACTGAAAAAAGTATTCTGCCGGCAAGTGCGCAAATCCCTCCGGTAAGAGCCGGGATCCGATTGCGCTTTTCCCGGCACTGGTCGGTAAGCACGACCAGAAAAAGTGCAGTCATGGCGAAATCTATTCCCCGGGAGGAGAATGGCAGAAATTTTCCGGCCAATGCGCCGAATGTCACTCCGATTACCCAGTAGAGGTGGTCAAAAAACGCGACAAACAGGCAGTACCGGATATTTTCCTGCTTGTCGGGGATGTCGCTTGCGGCCTCAAGTGCAAAGGTCTCATCGGTCAGGCTCCAGATCAGGTAAGATTTTTTCCAGAAACCGGCGGTTTTGAATTTTTCCAGCAGCGGCAGTCCGTACATGGCATAACGCATATTCAGGAACAGTGTGAGCAGAGCGACATCCAGCAGCGGGGTGCAGTTGTCTATCCAATCGACAAGAGCAAACTGCAGTGCGCCGGAAATGCTGCTCATGCTGCTTAAAAAGGCCCAGAGAACGATATCCGGGCGTTCTATTTTTCCGGCCAGCAGTATTCCGGCTGCCATCCCCATTGCAGTGTAACCCATAAGCACCGGCAAGGATGCGGAAAATGCCCGGGCGATAATATTCTGTTTTTTCATATCCGTGTTTGTCGAATGATTTTAAATAAGTCATTCCGCTTAATGTAGCGTAAAAAGTGCAAAAAGCAAATACTGAATGGATTTTTCTGTTGAAAAAACAGTTAACGGCTTGCAAATCCGGCAAAATGGGGTATATTATACAGATTGAAAATGATTTTCAGGAAAAAGACAATAAAATTGTGTTTAAATAAGGAGTCGTAAAAATGGCAGTTCCGAAAAGAAAAACTTCCCGTATGCAGCGCCGTCAGCGCAAAGCCGCCAACCGTTACGAGGGTGTCGCCGCAACCTATTGCAGTGCTTGCGGTGCCCCGGTCATGCCTCATCGCGTCTGCGCCAAATGCGGACAGTATGACGGCAAACAGGTCGTTACAGTTGAAGCGTAAACGGTCGATTTGACCGTAAAACCCGGACGCGGAAGATATGAGAATCGGCGTGGATGCAATGGGGGGCGATTTCGCTCCCGGTGTCGTTGTTGAAGGCGTGGCACAGGCGTTGGTCGATTTTCCCGATTTGGACATTGTTCTGGTCGGTCACCGTGACCGGGTCGCTTTTTATCTGGAAAAGTATGGTATTTCCGGCAATCCGCATCTGGAATTGGTTCACGCTCCAACTGTTTGCGAAATGTCGGAGCCATCGGCGATTTCATTGCGGGCCAAACGGGATTCTTCGATCACCGCTTTGGCTAAAATGATGAAAGCCAAAGAGATCGATGCGATGGCCACTCCCGGTCATACCGGAGCTACGGTGGCTGCAACAACGGTTTTGGCAAGGACTCTTCCCGGAGTTGACCGTCCGGCTCTCGGCGCAAGCATGCCGGCGAAAAAGGACCGTTTCCTGTTGATGGATGCCGGGGCGAATCCGGATTGCGGAGTGCATAATATGGTGCAATTCGCTTTGATGGGAGAGGTTTACGCCCGTTATCTTTACCACAAAGAACGCCCCCGGGTCGGGTTGTTGAGTGTGGGCGGTGAAGATATCAAAGGGTGTGATTTGACCAAGGAAACATTCAAACGTCTGGAACAGCTGCCGATCAATTTTGTCGGTAATGTGGAAGCGAATACCGCTTTCGAGGGGGTGTGCGATGTGTTGGTCAGCGACGGTTTTGCCGGGAATGTGATGCTCAAATGCGCTGAAGGGCTGGCGCGTGCCACCGGTTTCTGGCTGAAAGAAGCTCTGAATAAAAGTGCGGCCCGGCTGGTCGGGGCTGTTTTAGCGAAAAACGCTTTTGCCGAATTGAAAGCTCATGGTTCATCCGATGTTATCGGCGGCGCACCGCTGTTGGGGATCAATGGGATTTGCATCATCGGTCACGGCGGTTCCAATCCGGTAGCTGTACGCAATGCGATCCGGGTTTCAGCGGAGTGCGTTGAGTTTGAATTGAATCAACGGATCGTCGAAGCGATCAACGAGGCCGGGGATTTGGCCCGGCCGGAGAAGGCATAAAATACGCCGTCATCCCGATGATCGTCAGTATTTTGAGCTGGCGGCGGGGGCGGAATCCCCTTTTTTACCTGATATTGCAAGTTTTTTCCCGAATTATTTACCGCAGAAAGTTAAATTTTTTCCGGCAATCTGCCGCCGGTCGATTTTCTTTCTGATGATTTTACTTCAATGCCTTGTTTGATTTTTCCGGAGATACACAGTATATTATGCAGGGAAGAGTTGGTATAACAGGGAGTGTGAAAGATGTTGAAAAAAACGGTTGCTGTTTTGTTTTTGCCGTTGATATTGACGGCGGCGGACATTTACATGGCGGGAGATTCGACGATGTCGCAATATACAGCCAAACGTTATCCGCAAGCAGGATGGGGGATGGCTCTGCCGGAATTCTGCCGTTCCGGTGTTACGGTCATCAATCGGGCCACCGGCGGCCGGTCCAGTATGTCATTTATCTCTGAAAAGCGGTGGGAAGGCATCTTGCGGGCCGGAAAAAGCGGAGATTTTGTGATCATTCAATTCGGTCATAATGATGCGGAATACGGCGAAAAAAATATTTACCGGACCACTTATCCGGAAACGACTTTTCCGTTATATCTTAAAATTTATATTGCCGAGGCCCGCAGACGCGGAATGATTCCTGTTCTCTGTACGCAAACAGCAGTTCACCGTTTCAATGATAAAGGCAGGGCATTCAATACACCGAAGGCAGAAACTTATATTGCCGCCTGCCGGCAAGTTGCTGCTGAAACAGGTTGTGATTTTGTGGATTTGAATGCGGCGGCTCTGGTTGCGATGAATGAGATGGGCAGGAGTGCCGCCCGGGAAAATCATCTGATCTTACCGGAGGGTAAATATCCTAATTTTCCCGACGGAATAAACGATAATGTCCACTTGAGCAGCAAAGGCGCGAAGTTTTACGCCGAACTTTTTGTCAAAGAAGCCAAACGGCAGAAATTGCCGGTTGCCGGACTTTTTCTTTGACTGGTGCCGAGTAGGAAATGGGAGGTTTTTATGAAAAAAGCAGTCGGCCTGGTATTGTTTCTCTGTGGTATAACCATTTTTGCCGGAACCGCAGAGGATAACGGAGGAAAATCTGTTGACAACAAATTTGTTCCTCTCCAGCTGACATGGGGGCTGACGGAAACTCCGGGTATTACAGGCAATGATAATGATACGGTTTTATCCCTGGGATTACTGTGTCTGGAACAGAATTCATCTGTTTTATCATTTGCCGGATGGAAAAATCAGCAGGAAAATAATTATGGTGTGCAAACCGGCTTGATCGTCGCCGGAAGCCGGTGTAATTATGCTGTCGTGTGCGCTCCGTTGGCGGTCGTTAACAAAAATTACGGAGTGCAGATATCGCTTCTCGGAATGACCGGCGAAATGGAGTGTCTGCAGCTGCTGGGAGTGAATATCGCCGATGAGATCCAAATCGGATTGATAAATTCAGCAGAACATAAGGTTTTCAGCGAAGATTTTGATGAACGTTTTTTGCAGATCGGTTTATTTAATGAAGGCGGCAAATTTCAAATCGGGCTGCTGAATTACAATCCCCGTTCATGGATACCGTTTTTACCGTTGTTCAATTGTAATATGGGCCGGACGTATGATGCGGGGATGCAATAAGATGGAATCACGGTTGCAAACTGTTTGAATTGTCCGCTGCTTGAGTGACGATAAAGATGTGGGCAGTTGCCAAACCTTGAATGGTGATGAACAACTGCCCTTTGACTGTTTGATTTATCCGGCGATTTCAGCCGATATCCACTCCGGACGGCATTTCTCCGTCAAGAGTCACCAATTTCAAAGAATCACCGTTTTTGGCTGCCAACAGCATGCCTTGTGATTCTATACCCCGGATTTTTGCCGGTTTGAGGTTGGATACGATGACAATAGTTTTTCCGATGATGGCTTCGGGGGTGTAGAATTGTGCGACCCCGGCTACCAGTTGACGGATCTCACTGCCGACTTCAATGGAAAGTTTGAGCAGTTTATCGGCACCTTCGACTTTTTCAGCGGTAAGGACCTTTGCAGTTTTCAGTTTGGTTTTGAAAAATTCATCGATCGTTACCGTAACATTTACCGGCAGATCATTTGCTGCCGGAGCTTTTTCCGCTTTGGCCTTTTTATCTGCTTTGGGAACAGAAGCAGCTTTGACGGTTTCTTCTTCCACTACGATGCGCGGGAAAAGCGGGGCAGTTTCTTTCATTACGAATCCGGCAACTGATTTCAGTTCTTTCAAGCCGGAAATTCCGGAAATGCCGGCCTTGTCTGCCCCGAGAACAGCAAGTAATTCCGCCATCTTTTCCGGCATTACCGGAGCCAGCAGTACTGCCACCCGGCAGAGTGCATCGGCCGCATTGTGCAGTACGGTATGCAATCTGGCGGTATCTCCGTTTTTAGCCAGAGTCCAGGGCGCACATTTTTCCAGATAACGGTTGCCGGCCCGGACGGCATTCATTGCGGCATTGATCCCCTGATCCAGCTTGTAAGAGAGCAAACTGCCGGACATGGCTTCAATGGCGGTATTTACGGCGGCGGCAAGTTCGGCATCATCGGCATTGGGTTCTCCGGGAACCGGGATTTCGCCGCCGGTGGCGCGGATGGTCAATTTACTGACCCGTGAAAGCAGATTGCCCAGGTCATTGGCCAAATCACTGTTGTAACGCGAAATAAATCCGTCTTCACTGAAATTGGCATCATTGCCCGGACTCATTTCCGCCATCAAAAAGTAGCGGAATGCATCCACTCCGGCCCGGTCGATCATATCCATCGGATTTACCACATTGCCCAGAGATTTGCTCATTTTGCTGTTGCCGGTCAGCCACCAGCCGTGAGCGAAAATCGTCTGCGGCATGGGCAGGCCGATCGCTTTGAGCATGGTCGGCCAGTATACGGTGTGGGTGGTGAGGATATCTTTGCCGATGAGATGGCAGCTCGCCGGCCACCATGAATTGAACTTTTCCTCATCAGAACCGTAACCGACTCCGGAAATATAGTTGATCAGAGCATCGAACCAGACATAGCAGACATACTCCGGATCAAACGGCAGTTCGATTCCCCAGTTCAGGCGTGATTTCGGACGGCTGATACAGAGGTCGCCCAACGGTTTTTTCAGAAAACCGAGAGTTTCATTGGCACGGAAAGCAGGCTGGATGAATTCCGGATGGGTCTGGATGTAGTCGATCAGCCACTGCTGATATTTGCTCATGCGGAAAAAGTAGTTGCTTTCTGTAATGGCATTGACATCCCGGCCGCAATCCGGGCATTTCCCGTCCACCAGATCTTTTTCCGTAAAAAACCTTTCGCAGCCGACACAATACCAGCCGGTGTAATCCGCTTTGTAAATTTCATCGCGGTCATAGAGTTCCTGCATGATTTTGGCAACGATTCTTTTGTGACTTTCCTGTGTGGTACGGATGAAGTAGTCGTTGGTGATCCCGAGCCTCTGCCATAACTCCTGAAAACGCACGACTGTTTCATCGCAGTGAGTCTGCGGATCGACCCCCCGTTTTTCAGCGGCATTCTGAACTTTCTGACCGTGTTCATCAGTGCCGGTGAGGAAAAAAGTACGGTCGCCGAGCGAACGGTGAGTGCGGGCCAGTACATCTGCCAGCACTGTGGTATAGGCATGTCCGATATGCGGACGGTCATTGACATAATAGATCGGGGTGGTTACGTAAAATTTTTCACTCATGATAATATCTCCAAAAATTATTTTTATTATTCTGTTTTTTTATTGAGGTAATTTCAAAAGTCCTCAAAAACTGTTGAAATCCGCAATTTAATTTTATGATGCTGATTTGCAATTTTTTCGAATTACTTTCGCATTATATAATATACTTCACTTTTCATCCTTATTCAATATCCGGATCGTGTCATAATAAAGTCTTGCGGCTTTTTGTTGAAGTTCCGGAGGCAGAACGCGGATTTTTTCCAGTTCTGTCTTTACTGCATCCGGTTGATTTTCCAGTGCATATATCCAGGCATTGAAGTAATATATCACGTTGGCATCTATCCCATTGGCCGCAGCCTGTTTGATCACTGCGCGGCCAAATTGCAGCTCACCGTTTTTCAGACATCTGCCCATCATCATTTCGAATGCGGCAGACGAACGGAACCCGGTTGCTTCCCAATATTCGTAAGCCGTATTCAAAATCTCCTCTTTCGACACGTCCGGCGTATTGGCAACCGCAATCGCGTACGAACGGTAGTCAGAATATCGTATCCTTTGAGGGACATCCCCGTTGTGAATGCTGAAAAATGCTCCGGCCCCGGCTCCCATCAGCACTATCCCCCGGCGGCGCGGCGATTTCAATTTCAGGAAAATCATGACCGCACAAGCTGAAATCATAAAGAAATACGGTGTCAGCATCAAGCGGTACCGCCCGATAGGCTCTCTGGCACACAGCGGCAGAACCAGCATTAATACCGGCAAAAGCAGCAGTCCGTACCGGCGTTTGAATTCTCCGGAAAGCAGTATGACCATAATGCCGGCGGCGGCAAGAGGTATCAGCACTCCGGGAGCAATAAAAATATTCATCACCGGAATTTTTTTACACCAGAAGTAGATATTCTGGTTTTCCGGCAGTTCTCCGGATTTGAACAGTTTGGGAACTCTGGATGCCGCTTGGGTGACTGTCCTGATCACGGCTGCCGTTCTTCCCGGAGGTTCTGATACGGTGTCTCTGTTTCCGGGGGCTGCTCCGGAATTGTTGTAAGTCAGCGTATACGAAACGATATTGAAAAACGGGGAAAACGGCCAATTGCCGCAGTACTTATTAAAAACCGATGCTGTCAGCAGCAGTATTGCCGGAAGCAGTGCGCAGGCAAGAACTCTTTTTACTTTGCGGTGTTTCCACATTTTTATGATACAATAAATCCCGCAGAGCCCGACGGCTGGCAGTACTGCCAGCCGCCCTTCCAGTGCGGCAAAACAGCATAATCCGAAAAGCATGGAACTTTTCAAATCAAATTTCCGGTGCAGGGCATTGAGCATGCTCCAGAAAAGAAACAGCATAAAGTTAACCGCAAATGTCTCTTTCAATACGGAAAATTCATACATTAATGCCGGCAGATAACAGCTTGAGGCGATTGCGCAGATCAATGCCGCAAGCCGGTTGCCGGATATTTTGCGGACGATATCTGCCACACATACAGCTCCAAGTATACCGGTCAGGCATTGGAGGATGAAAATCGCCCAGACACAGTGAGTTTTTCCGTTGACCAGCCATATCAGGAAAATCATCAGCCGGTGAAAAGTGAAAAAGGGTGGATAACTGTTTTCGCCTGTCCATTCGGAATAGCGCAGCAAAGTTTGCATATCCAATCCCGGAACCAGATGGTAACTTTCAAAATAAGAGAAGTAAAATGCAATGGCAAAAAGTACTCTGACGATCAGTGCAGTCAGGGCTGTGAGCATTAAAATTTTCTTTCGGGTAAGCATCGTTGAGATATCTCCTTGAACATCTGTTGAATATATCACCAAAAACGCCGGAAAACAAGTTAAAAAGGTTATCTTGCGAAGATTTGCAGAAAAATTCTTGCATATTCAGCATAACATGAGTATATTAATATATTGGAAACATCTTTGGACGCGGGCAGTCGCGGCGGGAATTTTTTCCCGTTGAGGAAAGTCCGGACTGCATAGAGTGGGGAGCCCCTTTGAAAAGAGGGGTGCTGCGGACGATATTCCGCAGAAAGACCAGTGCAACAGAGAGCAGACCGCCGCCGTTTTACGGCGGTAAGGGTGAAAGGGTGGGGTAAGAGCCCACCGGGTGAATGTGAGAGCTTCACCGCATGGTAAACTCCTCCCGCAGCAAGACCAAATAGGGAGTGAGCCGTTACTCGCGGCGTTATAAACTCCGGGTTCTGGTCGCACAGACAGATGATTGCCGCCGCTTTTGCGGTACAGAATCCGGCTTACAGCGGACAATGATGTTTCCTTGAATTGAAAATTCAACGGCTCTGCCGTTTTTATGGATGAGGTGATTTCAAAAGTCAAAGATGATTTTTGAAACCGTCTTGGATAAAAAAGGGAAAAGGTGTTATGCCGAAGTATGCTGTTTTGAGTGATATCCACTCCAATG
The DNA here is from genome assembly GCA_015061815.1 of Lentisphaerota bacterium. Classification (GTDB taxonomy): domain Bacteria; phylum Verrucomicrobiota; class Lentisphaeria; order Victivallales; family Victivallaceae; genus UBA1784. Next base: position 38,527 of record SUVW01000001.1, on the reverse strand, counting down.
CCGATGCTTTTGAAGCTGTTTTGCAGAAATGTTCGCAATTGGGCGTGGATCATTATCTGTTTTTAGGGGATCTGGTCGGTTACAATGCGGATGTATCCCGTTGTATCGCAATGGCTAAAGAACTCGGTTTTGTGGCGGCAGTACGGGGAAATCATGATGATTTTGCCATCCGCGACAATGATGAAGGTGACGGGTTCAATGAAAACGCGGCTCTTGCCATACAGTGGACCAAAAAGATGCTGTCACCGGCGGATATGGAATTTCTTGATGCCATGCCTTACAAGCAGCGGGTGCCGGGGATACCGGTGACACTGGTGCATGCGACTTTGGATTCTCCGGAAACGTGGGGATATGTTTTTGATGCTCATCATGCGGTGAGTAATTTTTCATATCAGTTTACGCAACTTTGTTTTTGCGGTCACTCCCATGTCCCGGTGGCATTTGACAAAATGCCGTTTGCAGTCGGCGGACGGCTGGTGGAAAAAATTTCCGGCTGGGAGGAAAATCCGGATATGCCGGAAGCAAACGAAGATTTTTCCATAGCTGATGAGTTGGAAATCCCTTTGCAGAAGGGGCATAAATATCTTTTCAATATTGGCAGCATCGGGCAGCCGCGCAATGGTGATACCCGGGCGTCATTTGCAATTTTTGATTCCGGCAAAGAAACGGTGACCCGTTACCGGGTTCCGTATGACATTCAGGCGGCGCAGGAAAAAGTTCTGGCGGCCGGACTGCCGGAAAGGCTGGCTGTCCGCTTGGGGATCGGCCGTTAAAAATCTATCAGGAGGAGTGGTATAATGGTGAAATCATGGAAAGTCGGCGCGATAACGTTTCTTTTCATCATGTTCTTTTCCACAGCATACGGGCAATTTTCGGTTTCATTGCGTTTCAACCGTTCCCGTTATATGCTTTATGAACGCATTTATGCGTGTGTGACATTGCGTAATGATTCCGGCAAGCCGCTTCTTTTCGGAAAACGGCCGGAACTGCAGGGGTTTATTCTTTTTGATATCCGCGACAGCAGCAACCGTTTGATCCAGCGGCGCAAAGGCATGGAAATTTCTGTTGACGGTCTTTATATTGCTCCCGGAGAGATCAAAAACATGGTCATCCCGCTGAATAAATATTATGATTTGGATAAAGAAGGCGTTTTTCATATCCACGCTTACGTGTCGCACAATAACATCCCTTACGAATACCGGAGCAAAGATGAATTGATCCGCATATCTGCCGGCGCGGTGGTGTGGCAGAAAGTTGTCGGCCTGCCCAGCCGCACCGGAGATGATGACCGTCACATCGAAAGGCGTTATTCTGTGTGCAAAGTCGAAGGTGACGGGACCAAATATTACTATTTGCGCGTGGAGGACGATGGCAAAGTTTATGCCGTCACCCGGTTGGGAATGGTTATGTCGCACATGAATTTCTCGGCGCAGGTCGATATGTTGAGCCGGATACATCTGTTGATGCCGGTCGGCCCCCGGGTTTATCACTATATGGCCTTTAATGCTGACGGGATGACCCTGGAAAACAGCTACTGGAAAACCAGCGGAACTGTGCCGATGCTGTATCGTAATCCGAAAAGTGGTGTTGTTTCCAGAATGGGAGGCGTACCGGCCAGGAAAGGTATTGATTATGACGATCCGAAGCAGGGGGCGTTGACCATTTCGGAATTGCTGGAAGAATCCAATTCCAAGCCGCAGCCTGCGGCGGATGGCGGGTTGGTCGATCTGGGCAAAGACTTAATGCCGGTGAAAGCTGCGGATGAAGATTGACAATGTGGTGAAAATTACAGCTTTGGCCTATGGCGGGAACGGCATCGGCAGGCTTGACGACGGCAGAGTGTGTTTCGTGCCGGGAACTTTGCCCGGGGAAACTGTGGAAATTTGCATTACGGCAGAGAAAAAACGCTTCGTATCAGCGCAAATGGTACGGCTGATTGACAAATCTGAACACCGGATCTCTCCGGAGTGTCCCTTGTATGGCAAGTGTCCGGGATGCTGTTATATGCATGGCGATTATGAAACCGAATTTTTCTGGAAAGAAAAGCAGCTCAAAGATTTTCTTATCCGTTCCGGTGTTGCAGCTGCCGAAGCGGTAAAAAACGGTTTCCCGGCACCGCAAAGGGAATTTTACCGGAACAAATTGACCTTGCATCCGGGCGAAAATGGGCAGGCCGGATATTATGCTTTTGACAATCGCAGCATTATTCCGGTCGATTTCTGCCGTCTGGCCGATCGCAGGATTAACGGACTGCTGCCGGTAAAAGGAGATTCTCTGCTGCGCTGTACTGCATCCGGCGGGGCACGGATCATTAAAGCCGGGAAAAATATCCAGCTGCGGGAAAATATTCCGGGGGCTGGGGAATTTCTGGTCGCCGGTGATGGCTTTTTTCAGGTAAATATTCCGGTTGCGGCGGAATTGATCCGCAAGGTCGGTGAAATCGTTGAAGCCGGAAGTTCGCCGGAATTGCTGGAACTGTATTGCGGGGTCGGCGTATTTTCCATCGCATTGGCTGAAAAATTTCCCGGACTCCGCTGTACCGGCGTCGAAGTAAATGCCAATGCCGTGAAATTCGCAAAAATCAATGCCGCCAATCATCAGGTCTCTGACCGTTGCCGTTTCTTTGCCGGAGATGCCGGAAACGGATTGCGTAAATTTCATAACCATCGGGAATTTTCTATTCTGCTTGATCCCCCCAGAACCGGTGTCGAAAAGGAAACCCTGAAGAAAATTATCGCCTCCGGAGCTTCCCGAATAATTTATATCTCCTGCGCCGCCGACACCTTGACCCGGGATCTGAAACTTTTGACCGAAAGCGGTTATAAAGTGCAATCATCTCAACTCTTTGACATGTTCCCTTGTACGGCTCATTTTGAAACCTTAACCTTACTTTCTTTTCACGGGAAAAGAAAGTAAGCAAAGAAAAGCGGTAAACCCTACTTTCTTTTTTCTGAAAAGAAAGTAGGCAAAGAAAAATTTTGTTAACGGCAGTTAGAAAGTAAGCAAAGAAAAGCGGAGTACCCTACTTCTTTTTTCTTGAAAGAAAGCAGGCAAAGAAAAAGTTTATCGCAGCGGCATGTTTGCCGCTTTCAGATGTTATTGCGGAAATATTGTATTAAGTGTAATTGCTGTATAAAAATTGATACTGTAATTGAAAGAAAGTTTAAAGATGCTGTTGTCTATTTGTATTCCTACTTATAACCGGGCGGAATATTTACAAAAAACAATTGAATCGATCGTTACTCAAAGTGCTTGGAATACTGGAAATACTGAAATTGTTATTTCGGATAATGCTTCCACTGACAGTACTTCTGCAGTAATTGCCGGATATGAAAAACGTTATCCGGGGCTTATTCGCAGTATTCGTCAAGATCCGGCAATTGATCCCCATGATAATTTTGAGGCGGCAATGCGTCTTGGACATGGAGAATATCTGAAACTGAACAATGATACTTTGCTCTGGTCCGCCAACGCGTTGGCGGAGTATCTGCAGATACTCCGCCCTGGTGGGGCATTGGTACTTACTCCGAACAGCCGTATTGCTCCGGCTTATGCAATACAAAAAACTATTCAGTGTCAGGATATGAGTGAAATGTTGAATATGTGTTCATATTTTTTGACGTGGATCGGTATTTTGTGTGTCCGCAGAGATGTTTTTGAAAAACTTTCATCTCCATCACGTTATCGCAACCGGTTATTGACCCAGACGGATATGATTTTACGTTTGGCCGCTGCCGGAGAAAAAGTGATTGTTGATGGCAGATTATTTTTTGAAAGTGTGACCATCCCCCGCCGGGCGGCATATCAGGTCGCGGAGATTTTTTGCCGGAACTATTTCGGTTTGCTTTCTGAATATTCAGGCCGGGAGCTTTCTTCTGCGGCATTTGAATTGGAAAAAAAGCGGATGTTGGGAGAATATCTTATCTATCGGCATTTTGATTTTTATGGTGAATTTAACAGTGTCCCCCAAAAGAATTATTGGAGAAATACTCAAGTTTATCATCGGGATTGGTATTTTTATGCCTCATTTATCAAAGTTGCTGCGCTTTGGACGGTCAGCCGTTTCTTTTCCCGGGAAATGCTGCATCGTATCAAACAACTGCTGAAACGTTGGTAAGATCCCTTTGATAAAATCAAATGTTTTTTCAATTAATCAAAGGAGGTATGTACATGAAAATCAAAAAAAATGTAAGGCGATTGATTAGCACAAAAAAAGTAATGCAAATTTTAGAAATGGGAGGTTTCTGATGGGGATGCGTACTTTTTATAAGAATATATTGTCGCCAATGCTCCGACGACAGGAATTGGTAAACGAATTGATATCGCATTGGTCGCGTTTTATGCTAATTTGGAATTTGCGGGATCGATATATTCTATGTCTGGTGATAATAAGATATTTACAGATTCAGAGATTGAAGAAATTTTTGCAGGATTAGATGAAAAATCTATTTTTACAGCAAAGCGTTTTATGAATCGCCAACGAAATTTCCCTCCTTGTACGTTGATTCATCCAAGCTATTATTATACTGATGAGGAGAGAAAAGAATTTCAAAAATTAAAGTCCGACTATAAGAAAAGTGCAAAAAAATATCATTTTTCAATAAAAGATGTCGGGCCTGAATCACTGTATTATCATCATGGTTTGCGGTTCGCTCCAGCGTTTGTAAAAGAACATCTCAAAAATAAAGTTTTTGTTGATGCCGGAGGGTATTTGGGGGATTCTGTTGTCGTTTTTTCAGAATATTCTCCGTCAAAGATTGCGATTTTTGAACCGATGGAAAAATCGCGCTGTAAACTTTTGAGAATGTTGAAAAAAAATCATATCAGTAATGCAAAATATGATTTATATCCTTTCGCATTATCTGATGTGCAAGAAAATTTTTTGGATATGGAATGTCGGGCTCTTGATGATGTGCCTGAATTGCAGAATTCTCCGATCGGATTGTTAAAAGCAGACATAGAAGGGATGGGGCTTAAGTTTTTGATAGGTGCAAAAAATACGATTATCCGAAACAGGCCATTGCTGTCATTATCTATATATCATAATGAGGATGAATTTGTTGGCATCTACCAAGCGTTGAAGTCATGGGGGGTGAATTACTCGTTTTCGATAAAACAATTTTCTCCTTTGGTTCAACATGGAGAATATTCTTTATTTGCTTTTCCATCGGAATGGGAAAAGGAGTAAATTCTTATGCAGAGTGCAAAATTGTCCATTCTCATTTCTTGCTATAATCAACGTGATTTTATTGAACAGGCCATGAGATCATTTTATAAGCAGGATTACGGAAATATTGAAATGATCGTGCTTGACGATGGTTCGATAGATGACAGTTTTGATGTTATTGCATCGGCAGCTGCCGATGCACCGTTCCCGGTGCATCGCTATAAACAACATAATCAAGGGGCTGCAAAAACGTTTGGTAATTTAGCGAACTTGGCGACAGGTGATTATCTGTTGTTTATGGGAGGAGATGATTTTGTTCCGCCCAATATATTAAAAAACAGGTTGGAATGTTTGGAAAAAGACAAAAATTTATTTTGCGCCTCTGGTTTATGCCGTTATTATCATAATGGAAATGTCGGAGATTGGTCTTTCGCCGGAGAAAATAATATAAGATTAAATCAGTATTCTGCCAGTGATATGCTTGCTCTTATGCGGAGATATGATTTTGAAAAAGAAGGTATGCTAATGATGTCATCTACTATAATCCGTCGTCAGGATTTTGAATCTGCCGGTGGATTTTCTGAAAAAATGATAGGTGATGACTGTGTTTTGTTTTATCGGCTTTTTAAATATGCAGAAAAAGCAAGAAAAGGTTTTATTGTATTGCCGGAAACAGTATTTTATTATCGCCAGCACGATAACAATACGTGCAAAAATCCGGAAGCGATGTGGTATCGATTCAGCGAGTTGTATACGGAATTCGGTTTTAACAGCCGTCGGAAAGCATCTTTTTCGGCTTATGCAACTTACATGAAGAAAGTCCGGTGTGAAAATAAATGGTATCAACCTGATATTTTAAAACGGATTTTTCAGGATAGAGCTGTTATCAAAATATTGACACTGGGAGCAATTTGCAGAGATTTGTTACTTCCCGGATGGGGAAGATTTTAATTGTTATAAAAAGGGATTTATTATGAGTTTTCGTTCTTTTTGCGGTTCACTTATCCGCCGTTTGCCGTGTGGCGACCGGTGGTGTATGGCTTTGGCCGCATTCTCCGGAAATATTCAATATGCGGTGTCAATGTACTTTAATTCTACGGGCAGCCGGATTTTGTCTGATGATGAAATCGCTGATGTTTTTTCCGGACTGGATGAACAATCAATTGAACTTGCCCGGAGATTTATGCATCGGCAATTTCAGGCTCCGGTTGATGGAGTATTGATCTATCCGAAAAATTTTTATCTTTCAGAGGAAAAAGAGGAATATGAAAAAATCCATCAGGAATATTTGAAATCTCTCCGCAAATACGGTTTCCAAAAAAATAAAGTCGGCCCGGAATCTGTTTACTATCATCATGGCTTGCGTTTTATACCGGAATCGGGAAAAAATTATATCAAGGGTAAACTTTTTGCCGATGTTGGCGGTTGGTGGGGGGATTCAACTCTCGTGTTTCAGAAATATATGCCAAAAAAGACTCTGATTTTTGAACCGGTGGCACAAAATCGGAAAAAGTTGCTGAAAATTCTTTCCCGAAATCATGTCAACCCGGAAACATTTGAATTATTGCCATTTGGATTGTCTGACTCAAAATCGACTTCAGATGGAATGGAATTTTGTTCTTTGGATGATATTGCCGATAAATATACAGAGCCTTTCGGAGTGTTGAAAGCTGATATTGAGGGGGCCGGATTGCGTTTTATAAATGGTGCTAAAGCCGTGATCATGCGTGATCGTCCATTTTTATCCATCGCCATATATCACAATCAGGATGAATTTGTCGGGATTTATCAGACATTAAAGTCATGGAATATAAATTATCATTACGAAATAAAGTTTTTGCATCCTTTTATGTCGCACGGCGAATGTACGTTGATTGCTTATCCGGCAGAATGGGAATGTGAAAAATAAAGGAAATTTGCATGAAAATTTCAGTAGTAATCGCTGCTTATCGCGGGGAAAAGTTTATCGGGGAACAGCTCGCCAGTATTGCCGGACAGATTTTGGTGCCGGATGAGGTGGTCATCTGCGATGATTCCCCGGATGACCTCACTGAAAAAGAGGTCCGCAAGTTCGGGGACATTCTGAATATCCGCTATTTCCGCAATCCTTCCCCTCTCGGTGTTGCCGCCAACTTCAATAAAGCTCTGGCTCTGGCTTCCTGCGATGTGGTCTTCCTCTGCGATCAGGATGATTTATGGTATCCTGAAAAAACCGTCAAATTTATGAAATATTTTTCTGCCGGGGCTCAAGCCGTCTTCTGCGACAGCGACATTACTGATGTTCAAGGTTCTCCGATCGGTATAACTCATTTTCAGAGCCGGGATATGGGATTTTTACGTCATCATCCCGCCGGGAAGTGGGAAGACCAGTTCCCGGTTTCCTGTCGCCGTTTCCCCGCTGCCGGACACGATATGGCCCTGCGCATTACTGTACTGGAAAAATTTCTGCCGCTGCCAGATATCCCCGCTTGCCACGACAACTATCTGGGGGTGGCTGCTGCTGCTTTCGACTGCTGGACGGTCATCCCTGAATCTCTCGGCATCTTCCGGCGGCACGATGCCAGCACCTCTCAAGCCGGAAAATCTTTCTCTCTGGCTGATAAGTTCCGCGAGGCCGTCGAGTCGATCCGCAACAACTCTTTTGCGTGGAATGTCCGGCTCTTTACTGAAATATACCGCCGTTTCCCGGAACTTCCCGCTGAACGCAGGGAACTTCTGCTCTCCCGCATCGCCCATTCGGATGCCCGTTCCCGGATGGCTTCCGGATTTTTTAACCGTCTGCCGCTTATCTGGCATGAAATCTCTTCCGGCAACTACTCACGTTTCGGGCGGGGATGGAAAAATATTGTTCAAGACATCTTTTTCCGCTAAAAAAACTTGTAAAAGTGGTAAAGTGGGGTTATATTATCTGAATTGTAGTATGTTTGTGTAAATTTTGAACCTTAAAATATAAGAACAGGAGTTGTAAAAATGTACGCTATTATTCAGACTGGCAGCAAACAGTACAAAGTTCAGGTCGGTGACGTTATCGAAGTCGAGAAACTCGGTCTTGAAGCGGGCGGCGAAGTTGTTTTCGATCAGGTTCTCGCTGTGGCCGGCGAGGACGGCAAACTCAATATCGGTACCCCGATGGTCGAGGGAGCCAAAGTTTCCGCTAAAGTCCTTGACAATTTCCGCGCCAAGAAAATTGTCGTCTTCAAAATGAAACGTCGCAAAGGCTATCGCCGTACTCTCGGTCACCGTCAGAATCTCTCCCGCGTAGAGATCACCGCTATCGCATAAGGACTTCTTTATCATGCAGTACGGAGCCAACGGCGCACTGCTGGGAACTGATCTTCCCGGTATCAAACTTGTCAATCGCGGCAAAGTCCGGGATATTTATGATCTCGGCGATGCTCTGCTTTTCGTCGCCACCGACCGCTTGAGTGCGTTTGACGTGGTCATGCCCACCGGAGTCCCCCGCAAAGGAGAGGTGCTTACGCAAATCTCTCTTTTCTGGTTCGATTTTCTGAAAGATGTCCCCAATCACCTGATTTCTGCGGATGTCTCATCCCGCGAGGAGCTGCGTCCCTATGTCAGCGATCTGCAGGGGCGTTCTCTGATCGTCAAAAAAGCCAAAGTTCTGCCGGTGGAGTGTATCGTTCGCGGTTATCTGGTCGGCAGCGGCTGGAAAGATTATCAGAAGACCGGCATGGTTTCCGGCTTGAAGCTGCGTGACGGTTACAAGCAGGCTTCCAAACTGGATGAACCGCTTTTCACTCCTTCGACCAAAGCTGCGGTCGGCGATCATGATGAAGCGATCAGTTTCGAAGGGGTGGCGGAGATCATCGGTATGGATAAAGCGGCCAAAGTCCGTGATCTGGCTCTGCATATTTACACTGCCGCCCGCGATTATGCTGCTGAACGCGGTATTATCGTGGCTGATACCAAATTTGAATTCGGTGAGATCGATGGCGAAATCATTTTGATCGACGAAGTTCTCACTCCGGATTCCAGCCGTTTCTGGCCCGCCGATCAGTATGTGGAAGGAACCAGTCCGGTAAGTTTGGATAAACAGTTTGTCCGCGATTATCTGGAAAGTCTGGATTGGGACAAAAATCCGCCGGCTCCGGCACTTCCGGATGAGGTGGTTGAGAAAACCGCCGCCAAGTATCTGGATGCTTACCGGATGCTTTCCGGTAAAGAGTTGTGATCGGAAAATCACGTGCCGGGAAATTCCCCGGAATCATAAAAGCGGCGTATGGAACGCCGCTTTTTTCATGGAGAAATACATTATGGTATGGGAAACTTTTTGTTCCTTATCAGCGGTTCAATTATGGGTGCTGATAATTGCTGCGATGTTGATCGGGATCAATAAAACAGCCATCCCCGGATTGGGAGTTCTGCCGGTGGTGATGCTGACTCTTGTTTTTGAAACCCGCATGTCCACCGGAGTGCAGTTGGGGATGCTGGCACTGGCTGATCTGGTGGCAGTGGCTTATTACCGCAAGCAGGCTGATTGGAAAATCTTATTGCGCCTGCTGCCCTGGGCGTTGGCCGGTATCGCGCTGGGGAGTGTGATCCTGCGTTTCATTCCAGCGGACGGGATGGTGATGAAACGCACTATCGGCGGTGTAGTGCTGGCGTTGATGGTATTGAGTTTTATCCGCAAGCGTGTAGCTCCGGAAAAGATCCCTTCCGGTGTCGGCTGGGCCGGATTTTACGGTATACTGCTGGGTTCAACCACTCAATTGGCCAATGCGGCTGGACCGGTATCTTCTATTTATTTTCTGGCGATGAAGCTGCCCAAAGAGAAATATCTGGGGTGTTGCGCCTGGTTCTTCCTGATTTTGAATTGGATCAAACTGCCGGTGTTTGCCTGGGAAGGGCGGGTGACTTTGGAATCGGTAAAATTGGATTTGTGCATGCTGCCGTTTCTGATTTTGGGAGGTTTCCTCGGCATTGTTCTGCTTAAGAAGCTGCCGCAGAAAATATTTGAAATCATCATTCAGGCATTGGTTGTTGTTGCCAGCATCCGTTTGCTGATGGGGTGAAGTTTTTTATTCATTGTGCCGTCCGGGCAGTCGCTTGCCGCGCAGACCAAGCATCACGAAAATGATCCGGTCGGAACCGGTGACGATGGTAACTTCGCAGCCTGAACCGAAACGCAGGGGATATTGTTCCTCATCCAAAACTATTCTCACGGGGTAATAATTCACCCCGTTTTTTTCTACCGGCAGCTGATAAATGTCGGTGACTTTGCCGGTGAAGTAGCCGTAATCCAGATAGTTGTATTGCTGACAGTAGATTCTCACCGACTGCTCCGGAGCGACTTTGAAAATCAATTTTTCATCGATCAGGGCGATAACTTTTTTATTCTGGTTCGCGGAAAATTTAACGACAACTTCGCCGCGTTCATAGAAACCGCCGGGGCGTGGCGGTGTGTCGGTGATCACTCCGGCATCGGGAGCATACAGTTTGTAATCATCCAGTTGGGCGATAGCTACTTTGATCTCTTTGCGTTTGCTTTCGATCCGTTTTTTCAGCAGAGAGTACTCCTCTTCGGCTTGTTTCAGGATATCCTGAACTATCCCGGATTGGATTTTCTGCCAATCGTCTTCGTAACGCCGCAAAGTCATCTGGCTGCCCAGATGAGCCAGCTCCACTTCCAGATATTCCCGGCGGGTGATGGCTTTGCGCTTGAAGAGATCGGAATAAACCTCCAATTCATGTTTATGTCTGGCATATCTTTCTCTGGCCTCTTCCAGCTGCAGTTTGGTATGCCGGAAGTGTTCGGGCAGGGGGTCTTTGCGCAGGATTTTCAAGGATTGTTCTTTGACCGCCAACTCCTGCATCATCTCTTCAAGGTCATGTTCCAGAAGGGCGATTTTATCTTTCTGGTCCCGGGAATCGAATTCGATAAGCAATTCTCCGCGTTTGACTTCGCTGCCGGTTTGATGGTAGACGTGGGAAATTTTGGATGATACGAGCGTTTTCAAGTCATATTCCCGGATGCCGACCACCGTGCCGTTTCCCTCGACAACATCTTCCATGCTACCCAGACACATGACCAGAAAGATCACAAAAAGGAGCAGGAATATGGTGTAAATGATTATTCTGAACATCCGGAAGCGGTTGCGCACCGATGAAGGATTGGCAAGGAGTTCATTTTTACGCTTTTTCATGGTTTATGCCCCCTTGTTTATTTTTGACTGGGTCTGGTAAAGTTCCCGGTAAATGCCGTCCTGTGCCATCAGTTCATCGTGGCGGCCCTGCTGAACGATCCGGCCGCGATCCAGTACCACGATCAGGTCGGCATTTTTGATCGTGGAGAGACGGTGGGCGATGATGATGGTGGTTTTGTCTTTCATCAATTTATCCAGAGCATCCTGAACCAGATATTCGGAAACGGTATCCAGTGCGCTGGTCGCTTCATCCAGAATCAAAATCGCCGGATTTTTCAATACGGCCCGGGCGATGGCCAGACGCTGTTTCTGACCGCCGGAAAGAGAAGCACCGTTTTCACCGATTACAGTATCATATCCATCCGGGAGATTGTCAACAAATTCTTCGACATTGGCCATTTTTGCAGCGGCGATGATATCCTGTTCCGGCACTTCGTGTTTTACGGCATAGGCGATATTGTCGCGGATCGAACCGGAAAAGAGGAATGGTTCCTGCAGTACGATACCGATATTATCCCGGTAAGAGGCAAGTTTGAGTTTGCGGATGTCCAGTCCGTCGACCCGTATCGAACCGGATGAAACATCGTAAAAACGCAACAACAGATTGCTGACGGTGGATTTGCCGGAACCGCTGGGACCGACCAGCGCGACTTTCTGTCCGGGAGAGATTTTCAGAGAGAAATCTTCGATGGTATTGCCTTTTTCCGGTTCGTAACTGAAAGAAACTTCGCGGAATTCTATTTTCCCGGAAAGTTTTTCCACATTGATGGCATTGGGGGATTCCCTGATCTCCGGGATGGTGTTGAGCAGTTTGACGATGCGGTTCGCGCCGACCATGCCCTGTGCGAAAGTTATGGACATGCCCGAAAGGATGTTTATCGGAGAAAGCATCATGCCGACATAGGTGTAGAATGCAACAAATTCTCCGATGGTGATGGTGTTGGTTTTGACCATCCAGATACCAATGCCGATGATCGCCAGATAGGTGATCAGAGAGATGGTATCAAAAACTGCCCATAAACCGACGGAATCAACCGTCAAACGCATTTGCATATCGGCCAGAGGACGGAGATTCTGAAAAAATCTCCGGCATTCAGTGTGTTCTTTGGCAAAAGATTTTACGACCTTGGCACCGCTTAAAGTTTCAGACAGATTGGCAGAAATTTCGGAAAGTTTTTCCTGAATGACCATCGAATCTTTGCGCATTTCCCGGCGGAAATAGTGAAAATTTATATAGTGCAGCGGAATGGTGATGAATACCAGCAGAGCCATCTGCCAGTTTATCAGCAGGAGCAATGCGGCAATTATCAATAATTGGAACATCTGTTCGCCGAATTGGGTCATGGCACGGATCAATACCTGCAGCATGGCGACATCGCTGATAACGTTGCTTATAAGTTTTCCGGTACGGTACTCTTCGTAAAAACGCAACGAGAGGCTCTGAAGATGGGCAAATACCTTCTGGCGCAGATCAATCATTACCCGGACTCCGAGGTAATCCAGGGTGTAAGCTGCGATGTAACGCAAAAGTGAACGCATCAGATAGAGCAGCAGCATGACACAGGCCAGGATCCAGAAGAGTACCTCATCGGCATTGGGCAATATCCGGTCGATGGTGATTTTCAGCATCCAGGGCATGCTCAAGCCGACGAAATTGAACAGTATCAGCGAAATGATCGATCCGAAAAGCATCGGGCGGTAAGGTTTCAGCAAAGTCCAGACTTTTTCAAAAGACTGATTCTTGTAACCGGCCATAATGGTATCGCGATCCGGTTCTTTGGAATGAGATTTCATTTTTCTGCAATGTGTCCCTGGTTTATTTTTTATTCAAGATGTCATTGCTTGCTGTAGAATATAGCACTCTCCGGATGCTTTTCAATGCGCAATTTGAAAAAAAAACGATTTTTACAGTTACCGGTTGAATGAGGAGCCGGAAAATTTGCCGTTGGCATCCCGGAATGTAGTGTGACTGCCGTTGGAAACAGAGGAACCGGAAAATTTGCCGTTGGCATCCCGGAATGTAGTGCGGCCGTTGGCAGAATGGCTGCTGCCGGCAAGTTGTCCGTTGGCATTGCGGAAAGTTGAACGTGAACCGTTTATTTTTTCTGTTCCGATAATTTTTCCGCTGGCATCCCGGTAGGTGACAGTGTCACCGAAACGGTGGCTCGTGCCGGACATCCTGCCGTTGGCATCGCGGTAAGTTACGGAATCACCGAAACGGGTCGCAGACCCGGAAATCCTGCCGTTGGCATCGCGGAAAACTGCGTGATTTCCCACTGCCTGCATCGGGCGTCGGTGAAAGTTTCTTTCCAGAGAGAACGCTCTTTGAAAAAGACACAGCATAAGCAAAATAAAGAAAATTTTCATAAAAACCTCCTCTGCCGGGAACTTCAAGAAGTGTCCCTGATAATAAAAATAGCATCTAAATTGGAAAATACAAGCAACTTTTTGTGGTAATCTGCTTTTTTTGTGCTATATTAATCAAATGTATATTCCGTTGTTTTATCCACAGGGAGGGATTTTTCGTGAAAGAGTATAAAGTCGGAATCATCGGTTTCGGTACAGTCGGTGCCGGAGTAGCTGAAAATTTGCTGCTTAATGGAGATGTTATTGCCAAACGGACCGGAGTCCGTCCGGTATTGACCGGGATCGCAGATTTGGATATTACCACTGACCGGGGGGTGAATGTCCCTGCCGGTCTGCTCACCACTGATGCCGCGAAAGTTATCCGTGAGAGCGATATCGTGGTGGAACTGGTCGGTGGTACGACTATTGCCAAAAAATTCATTCTTGACGCGCTTAATGCCGGTAAAAGTGTGGTCACGGCCAACAAGGCACTGCTGGCGCATTACGGCGAAGAACTTTTTGCTGCTGCCGCCAAATCCGGGGCGGATATCTGTTATGAAGCCAGCGTGGCCGGCGGAATTCCGATCATCAAAGCTTTACGCGAAGGGTTGGTTTCCAACCGGATCAGCAAGATTTTCGGTATTATGAATGGTACGTGCAATTATATCCTCACCCGGATGGAGAAAGAAGGGGCGGATTTCGCCAGTGTACTGGCTGATGCCCAGAAACTCGGCTATGCAGAAGCCAATCCATCGTTGGATATCGACGGGTTTGATACGGCGCATAAAACCGCGATTTTGGCGGCTCTGGCTTATGGTAAATGGTTCGGCATTGACGCGGTCTATGTTGAAGGTATCCGGGAGTTGGAGCTGGCAGATATCGTTTGTGCCGATGAACTTGGCTACCGGATCAAGCTGCTTGGTATCATAAAATGCGATAATGGCAAAGTGCAGATGCGGGTTCACCCGACACTTATTCCCAAAGAGGCTCTTCTGGCGAATATCAACGAGGTTTTCAACGGAGTTATGGTCGAGGGCGATACGGTGGGGCAGACATTGTTTTACGGACGCGGGGCCGGCCGTCAGGCAACCGCCAGCGCGGTGGTCGCGGATATTACCGATGCCGCACTCAATCTTGCTAACGACTGCCGTCAGCGGATCCCCGGATTTATGCCGGGGGAATTGTTTGACCGCCAGCTCCGGGAAGAGGAGGTGACCAGCCGTTATTATTTGCGTTTGCAGGTAAAAGATTGTCCGGGGGTGATTGCGCAAGTCACCCAGATATTGGCGGCGCGTTCGATCAGTATATCCAGTTTGATCCAGCACGAGAGCCGCAAGAGCGATCAATCGGTTTCACTGGTGCTGCTCACTCATCCGGCTTTGGAAAAAGAGATCCGTGCAGCATTGTCGGAAATAGCGGTATTGTCGGTGAACAGTTCACCGGTTAAACTTTTAAGAATAGAGGATATTTGACAACGATGGGACAACACACAGTTGAAAAAATCGGCGGAACCAGTATGACCCGTTTCGGGGAGTTGATGAATAACATCCTGATCGGTTCACGTACCGGTGCGGAGCTTTACAACCGGATTTTTGTCGTTTCCGCTTATGGCGGGATCACCAATTTGCTGTTGGAGGATAAAAAGACCGGTGAACCGGGAATTTACGGCAGTTTTGCCGCCGGTAAAAACCGGGAGTGGCAGGAGAAATTGGAAGCCACCCGGAATAAAATGCTGGAGTTGAACCATTCTTTTGAAGATTTGAAACTGGATTTGAAAAAGGCTGATGCCTTTGTCAACGAACGGATGGACGGAATCAAGAACTGTCTTTTGCATTTGATGCATCTGCGCAGTTTCGGCCACTTCCAGCCGGGTAATTATCTGCCGGCGGCGCGGGAATTGCTCAGTTCGGTCGGTGAAGCGCACAGTGCATTCAATTCAGCTCTTATTTTACAGCAGCATGGAGTAAATGCTGTTTTTATCGATCTTTCCGGTTGGAAAGATCAGGAAACCGGTTCGATGGAAGATACCATCCGTCACAATCTCAAAGATATCAATTTCGCTGAATGTATGCCGATCGTGACCGGTTATGCCAAGTGCGCCGAGGGAGTTATGGCAAAATTTGACCGGGGATACAGCGAAATAACTTTCAGCAAGATAGCTGTTGTTACCGATGCACGAGAAGGAATCATTCATAAAGAGTTCCACCTCTCCACCGGAGATCCCAAACTTATGGGGGTTGATAAGGTGCGGACGATCGGGCACACCAATTTCGATATTGCCGATCAGCTGGCGGATATGGCGATGGAAGCTATTCATCCGCAGGCCTCTAAAGAGATGGAACGTCACGGGATCGCTATCCGGGTGGATAACGCCTTTGATCCGGGGCATCCGGGGACACTTATCAGTCAGGATTTTGTCTCTCCGGTTCCCAAAGTCGATATGATTTGCGGCCGCAAAGATATTATTGCCGTTGAAATATTTGATACGGAAATGGTCGGGGCCAGCGGATATGATTACAAGGTGTTGGAAAGTTTCGCGCGCAACAAGATAAGTTATATTGCGAAAAATACCAATGCCAATACCATCACGCATTACGTTTCAGAAAGATATAAAAATCTGGATATCTGTTTGAATGAATTGCGGCAGACTTTCCCGAAAGCCCAGATATCCACCCGGGCGGTGGCGATCGTGTCGGTGATCGGCAGCAATATGAAGATCCCCGGTTTCCTTTCCCGGGCGGCGGCCGCATTGGCTGATGCCAACATCAATATTCTGGCATTGGATCAGTGCATGCGGCAGGTAAATATGCAGTTTATCATTGCCCGCGAACATTTTGCCGAAGCGCAGAAAGCATTGCATGCGGAACTGGTGGAAAAACAGTAACCGGCCACAGAAGAAAATTTTGTATAAAACTTACGGGCTGCGACCTGACCTTATTCAAGGATTGGCTGCAGCCCGCATTGTTTTCAGAATGATTTTGGCAGATTTACAATCTGCGTAATGCCGCTTCCTCTTCATTGGAATTGGCTTTGACCAGTGCCCGCAGAGCATTGAGGAATGCGGAGCAGTCGCCATCCGGTTCGAGGGGGAATATTTCCGGTGCCCCGCTGCCCAATTCCGTTTGCAGACAACGGAGATTTTCTCCGGCTGTTTCGATATCCATTTTATTGGCGACGATCAATGCCGGCCGCTGTGCAAGTTCTTCTTTATACAAGGCAAGTTCTTTTTTCAAATTA
Source organism: Lentisphaerota bacterium (assembly GCA_015061815.1). Lineage (GTDB taxonomy): Bacteria > Verrucomicrobiota > Lentisphaeria > Victivallales > Victivallaceae > UBA1784. The sequence goes on along the minus strand of SUVW01000001.1, from coordinate 21,613 downwards.
GCGTAATCATCCCAGGGGGTTCTGCCGTCGATACCGGCAGTGTCAAGAACAAAAATCAGCACTTTTGTCCGTTCGATATGCCGGAGAAATTCATGCCCGAGTCCGACATTGGCATGGGCACCATCGATCAATCCGGGGATATCGGCGACATTGATCCTTGCGTAATCCGGGTACTCCACTACACCGATCACCGGGTGCAAAGTGGTGAATGGATAGGCCGCAACTTTGGGTCTTGCTCCGGAAATTCTGGTGAGCAGAGTCGATTTTCCGGCATTGGGGTAACCGACCAAACCGGCATCCGCGATGAGCTTCAATTCCAGTTCCAACCGTTTTTCTTCGCCGGGAAATCCCAGTTCGCGCCGCCGGGGAGCGCGATTGGTGCTGGTGGCAAAACGGGCATTGCCGCGACCGCCTCTGCCGCCTTTGGCCACGATGACCCGGGCCCCGGGGGTAGCCAGATCGGCCAGTATTTCTCCGGAATCAATATCGCGGATGACCGTACCGACCGGAACTTTCACCACGATAGCTTCGGCATTTTTGCCGTGCATATCAGAACCTTGTCCGCCGGGACCGTTGGGGGCGCAGTAACGGCGGCGGTATACCAGAGAATTGAGATTTTGTTCGCTGGTGGTACTTTCAATGATAACATCCCCGCCATTGCCGCCATCTCCGCCATCCGGACCGCCCTTGGGGATGAATTTTTCCCGCCGGAAACTGCAGCAGCCATTGCCGCCGTCACCGCTTTTTACCGTTATTTCGGTTTTGTCAACAAACATTTTTCAATCCTCTCTGCCATTTAAACGAAAATCCCCGGATCAGCAACCGAACCGGGGAATTTGTCAGAATAAATATCCTTGCCAACGCAAATTACTGCGCGGGAATGACATTGACTTTGCGCTGCTCGCGAACGAACTCAACCGTACCATCGCAGAGAGCGAAAAGCGTGAAGTCACGGCCGCAACCGACATTGTTGCCGGGACGGAAACGGGTTCCGCGCTGACGGACGATGATGGAACCGGCGGTAACAAATTCGCTGCTGTAAGCTTTGACACCGAGGAACTTCGGATTGCTGTCGCGGCCGTTACGGCTGCTGGACTGTCCTTTTTTATGTGCCATGATTAAATCTCCTTATTAAAAATTTTTATAAATATCACACATGACATTCAGTTAATGTACACCCATTTTCAGAAAATGCAAGTGTAAATCTTTACTTTTATTGTCAAAAATTGTGGGAAACCAGTCCGTCACGCAATTTCGGTTCAAACCATGTCGATTTAGGCGGCATGATTTTTCCGGCATCGGCGATCGCCATCAACTGGTCAAGAGTCACGGCATGCAGGGAAATGGTCACGGCATGAGAGCCGGTGTTTACCAGTTTTTCCAATTCAGCTGTTCCCCGGATCCCGCCGATGAAGTCGATCCCGGTGCTGGTGCGCGGGTCATCGATACCGAGGATCGGAGCCAATACTCTGTCCTGCAGCCAGCTGGCATCAAGTCTGCCGATCTCATCAAATTTGGAAATATCAAACTTCGGAACAGCCAGACGCCAGGTGCCGTTGAGGTAAAATTTGAATTCTCCGGGGCGGGCGACTGTGCCATCAGCAGCGTCGCTGACGGTGAATTCTTTTTCCAGCGCGGCAATAAAACCGGCTTCATCCAGACCGTTGAGAGTTTTTACCGCCCGGTTGTAAGGCATGATCGCCAGTTCGCTGTCCGGGAAGGCGACGGTCAGGAAAAAGTTGTAATCCTCGTTGCCGGTGTGCGCCGGATTGTTGGGGGCGCATTCTGCCGCTGTACGGGCGGCAGCAGCACTGCGGTGGTGGCCGTCAGCAATATAGAAAACCGGAACTTTTTCTGCAAAAAGCGCAGATAATTCAGTACTTTTATTCTCATCCATGCGCCAGACCGTATGCTGAATGCCATCCGGAGAAGTGAAGTCAAAAAGTGCCGGACGTGCCGTTTCTGCGGCGATCAGAGCATTGATCTGATCGACCGCCCGGTAAGTGAAAAAGGCCGGACCGGTATGGGAACGCAATGTCATTACGTGACGGGTGCGGTCATCTTCTTTATCTTTGCGGGTCTTTTCATGTTTTTTGATGATCCCGGCATTGTATTCAGCTGCACTGGCGGCACCGATGATTCCGGTCTGACTGCGGCCATTCATAATGAGCCGGTAGATGTAAAGATGTTCTCCGGCATCCAGAGTCAACGGAGCTTCGGCGATGATCCGGTCAAAAGCTGCTTTGGCCTGGGCATAAACTTTATCATCATGCAGATCGATGCCGGGGGCCAGATCGATTTCCGGACGGGAAACATGAAGAAAACTCAACGGATTCCCGGCCGCCAGAACAGCGGCTTCTTCGCTGTTGACCACATCATACGGGACTGCTGAAACTTCGGCCGCCTTTTCCGGTGACGGCATCAAACCGTGAAACGGCTTCAATGTTGCCATGATTTTTACCTCTCTTTTGAATTGAACATTATTTCATTGTACTGCTTTATAATATAGCCTGCCAGGGGCTTTTTTTCAAATGGCCAGCATTCCCGCCAGCAGAAGAATCCAGCTCATCGCTGCGCCGCAGCACCGGATGTCATCCGCTGTTACCCCGTGTTCTGCAGCGCGTTCACCGGCAAATTTCCAGAAAACCGCAAAGAGCAATGCGCCGAATGCCACCGCCAGTTTTGCCTGCCAGAACGAGATGAGCAGTACCAACACCGCCGCATAGAGGAAACGTTTTCTTGCTCTGTCGGAAAAATTTACAATGGGCGGCGAAAAGTCTGCTCCGGTGATCAGCAGGACTTCAAAGGCGAATGTCCCGGCCATGACCAGAGCAAAAAACAGCGCGTTGCCATTATAAAAAAGGGTCATCAACAAAGCAAATTTCAAAATCATCATAAAAACCGGTATGACAATATTGAACGGGATCACTTCACCGGGCAGCAGCCGGCTCAAATGGGCGGCAATCAATCCGTCGCCGCGTCCGTGATCGTGAAAAAGCATAAACAGCCATGCCGCCAGCGCAAAAATGAATGCTCCGGTCAGGCGGTTGAAAAGCATCTGACCGGCACCGGCAATCAGGGCGATCAATGCACCGCACAGCCATCCGGCAAGAATAAATCCTGCCGCTTCATCGTATTTCCCGTTTCCGGCGGCAAATTTCATCCACTTCTGCGGCAGGGGGATTTTTATCAGTTTCTGCCAAGCCCGCAATATTCCGGCGGTGATGTTCAGTAATTCTTCATACATGTTTTTCGTACTCCTGGATCATTACGTTTCTTACACGTGCAGCTAAAGTTTTGCGATCTTCATTTTTTCCGGCAAACATCTCCGGCAGGATGTGGAGATCAACAGTTACAGAATGCAGTCCCAGTACGCTCCAGGCGTGGCGGGCAAATCCGGTATCATCAAACCACGCTCCGGATATTTCATTGGCCGGATCTTTCCGGTAAAAAATCAGCGTCGGGACGATCGGTTCTTCCGGAGAAACAGAAGCGAAAACTGTTGATTTGAAAGGCAGCAGACCATGTTCTCCGTCGGTGCTTGTCCCTTCCGGATAGACCAGAAGCGACACTCCGTTTTTCATGGTATCGCGGAATTCTCCGGCATACAAAGCCGCTTTTCGCGGATGTTTACGGTCGATCCAGACCGGTGATGAAAGAGCCACCAGTTGTCCGGCGATAAACCATTTCTTTATTCCGTCATTCGGCGTGAACCGGAGCTTGAAAACGGAGGCATGAGCCAGAATGTCCAAATATCCCAGATGGTTGGAAACCAGCAGAACTCCGGAAGAAAATCCGGCGTGACCGTGAATAACGGTTTTTACTCCCATGATCCGGGAGCATCCTTTTGCCCATAATTGAGCCCAGAAAGCCCCGCGTCTGACCCGATCCCATTTGGATAATCCGATGAAAGAAAGTACTGCAAACGGCATCAGAGAAATACTCCAGAGTACCAACAGCACGAGTCTTGTTATCCGCCGCAAAAATTTTTTCATCAGTCTATCCGAATCTCCATAAAAACTGCTTACGGCGTAAAGTACTTCACAAATACTCTTTTTTCAAGTGGTACAGACCAAAAAATCGCACTTATCTTGAACCGGACGGCTTCAGAAGGGGCAGTAATTCACCGGCAATGACACTTCCGGAAATATCTTCCTGCGGCAGACGCAGCAGTTTTACCCAGTCATTCTCCCGGGAAATGGTGATCAGCAGAGCATTTTCCGCCAGAGAACGGATAAGGGAACTTTGTTCCGGCCGGAGAGCTTTCCGGCACATAATATAATCACAGTCGATATCCAGTATGTACGGTTCCGCCGGAACTCCTCCCGGCAGGAGAGGTGCGAGAAAACGGTCATCCAAAAACATTTCTGCCAGCGGGCGGAATTTTTCCGGAGAATTCAGAATATCATGCATTTCCGGCAGCTCCGGGTGACGGCGCACTTCCAGAGCCGGATGTTCCGGAAGTATCGCACAGGGGGATACCGCGATTATCACCGCCCGGGAGATGATATTGCGGCGCAAAGCCCAGTCAAAGTGTTCATCGTGGTGCAGGATATTTACTGCGGCTGCGCAATTTTCCGGCATATCCGGCAGCCGTCTGCGGCAATCCAGTGTGTCGGTGTGAAAATCCAGGGTTATCACCATCGGCGGCATCGGCAGTGGTGCGCGGCAATTTTCCCAGTGCGGCAAGACCTGATGATGCAGGTCAACGGTTATTATTCCGGGCATAATAAAAATCAAGGGCGGGAAAGCCGCCCTGTCAGACATCCTGAAAAAACTCTTACATGACCCGTTCGATGGTGATTTCCGGATCAAGTTCTTCGCGCAGAATGCGTTCGAGCCCCTCTTTGATGGTCATGGTCGCATGCGGACAGCTGCCGCAAGCTCCGCGCAGCCGCAGTTGAACCTGTTTGCCGTTGATGGAAACCACTTCCAGATCTCCGCCGTCAGCCTGTAAACAGCTGCGCAATTCATTCAAACGTGCCGCAATTTTGGTTGAAAGTTCTTCCATGATCAGTATCCTCCTGAAAATTTGTTGTTATTGAGATGACCGCTTCGGCAATTATCCCGTTTTTTTATCCCGGCATAGCCGCAGAAATTTCATATTTTCAATATATCTCTTAATCACGTCAAAAGCAAGTTGGAAAATGAAAAAAAACGTAATTTGAAGTGATGAAAGAGCTTGAAAAAGGGATGGGTTGGTGGTAAATTATATGATTAGGTAATTGGAATTATATCCTGTTTTTACAGAAAGGAGCTGTTATGGCAGAGGAATTGCAGAGTCTGCTTGAGAAGATCAATCAGGACGGTGTTATGAAAGCAGAGGCCAAAAAGGCGGAAATCATTGCTGATGCTGAAGCTCAAGCGGCACGGATCGTGGCGGAAGCAGAAAAAAATGCGGCAAATATTGTCAAAGCAGCCGAAAAGGATTCAGAAGCGATCACCAATCGGGCCGCCAGTGCATTGGAACAGGCCAAAAGAGATATTGTTCTGCAGCTGCGTGATGAATTGGCCGGGAGGCTGCATCAGGCGGTCGCTGATGCCGGGGCCAAAGCTCTTTCGCCGGAGTTCATGGCCGGATTGGTACGGGAACTGGCACTGGCATTCAGTGCCGCCCCGGAAAGCGTTATCACTGTGCGCAGCGCGGTAAAAGATGCCGATGCTCTGGAAAAAGCTCTGCAGGCGGCACTGGCGGACAGTTTCGTAAAAGCACCGCAGCTTTTTGCCGGTCGGGAGATCGCCGGAGGTATGGAAGTTTCTTTTGATGGCGGCAAGTGTTTTTATGACTTCACACTGGATGCTGTAACTGATTTGATGGATGAATATATCGGAGCCAATCTGGCTTCGGCTTTCAAGGCGCAGTGATCGTATGATGTATCCGTTTTTAAGCGCGGCACTGCCGGTCCTTGTCCCGGCATCGGTGCCGGAGATGACACTGGCGGAATTCGACAGTCTGATGAGCGGACATCTGTCCGGCAGACTTTACGCCCGTATGACGGCATGGGATGATCCGCAAGCGAGGGTGAAAGTCCCGCTGTATGCCGAAATGCAGCGTTTTATTGACTGCATGGAGTATCGCATTGCCATGCTCCGGGCCGAGAAGCTGAAAGTGAATGCCGCTTTTGAAGAACCCGGAGAGTTTTTCGGAGAAGTCGATCACGCTTTGAGTCATGCTGCTTCCTGCGGAGCGTTGGAGAGAGAAAAACTCCTGGATGCTCTGTTGTGGCGTAAATTGGATGAACTGGAAGTCGGGCATGAGTTGGATTTTTATCACTTGTGCATCTACCGGATACGCTTGAGTCTGCTTCAGAAATATGCCCGGCGGGATGAAGCTGCCGGCCGGGATAATTTTGAGTCGGCTCTGGAACAGCTGGCGGCCAGCTTCAACGAACCGTAATACCCTGTTTAGGAGTTTGGATAATATGGAAAATAATAAAATTTTGGAACCGATCGTCGGCGTGAACGGCAATATGATCACCGTCGAATATTCCGGCCGGATCATGCAGAATGAGGTGGCTTATGCTGCGGTCGGTGATGCCCGGATAAAATGCGAAGTCATCCGGGTGCGCGGGAAATATGCCGATTTGCAGGTTTTTGAGAGTACCAACGGCTTGAAAGTCGGGGATATGGTCGAATTTACCGGCGAATTGTTAAGCGTGGAACTTGGCCCGGGACTGCTTACCCAGGTGTATGACGGTTTGCAGAATCCTTTGCCGCAGCTGGCGGAAAAATCCGGATTTTTCCTGCAGCGCGGTATCTATCTGCGGGCTCTTGACCGGGAAAAACTCTGGAATTTCACTCCGTTGGCCCAGGCAGGGGATCAGGTTGTTCCCGGTGACCGGATCGGTTTCGTGATGGAAGGAGTCATCCGCCATTACATAATGATCCCGTTGCGGTGGCAGGGAAAATTTACCCTGGAAAGTGTTGCTGCCGCCGGAGAATACCGGATCGATGACTGTATGGCGCAGGTGGTGGATGGCGCCGGAGAAAAGCTTCAGGTCACGATGACCCAGCACTGGCCGGTGAAAATTCCGATAACTGACTACGCTGACAAACTTTTGCCGGAAAAACCATTGATAACCTGTCAGCGTACTATCGACACTTTCTTCCCGGTCGCTACCGGAGGAACATTTTGCACCCCCGGACCTTTCGGCGCCGGAAAGACCGTTTTGCAGCACGCGATAAGTCAGAATGCCGAAGCAGATGTGGTTGTGATCGCCGCTTGCGGTGAACGGGCAGGGGAAGTCGTGGAAATTCTCCGCGAGTATCCGGATCTGACAGACCCGCGTACCGGCAGATCTCTGATGGATCGTTCGATAATCATCTGCAATACCAGCAGTATGCCGGTTTCCGCCCGGGAAGCCAGTGTGTATACCGCTGTGACACTGGCGGAATATTACCGGCAGATGGGGTTGAATACTCTGCTGCTGGCAGATTCCACCAGCCGTTGGGCGCAGGCTTTGCGGGAAATGTCCGGGCGTTTGGAGGAGATCCCCGGCGAAGAGGCGTTCCCGGCCTATCTGGAATCACTGATCGCCAGTTTTTATGAGCGTGCCGGTCTGGTGAAACTGCGCAGCGGAGAAACCGGTTCGATCACCATTGGCGGTTCAGTTTCTCCGGCCGGAGGAAACTTTGAAGAACCGGTAACGCAGGCCACTTTGAAAGTGGTTGGTGCTTTCCTCGGACTTTCCCGTGAACGTTCCGACGCCCGCCGTTATCCGGCGATCCATCCGCTGGACAGCTGGAGCAAATATCCCAGTATCGTTGACAGAAAACAGCTTGATTATGCCAGGGGGGTTCTGCATCGCGGTTCCGAGGTCAATCAGATGATGAAGGTTATCGGTGAAGAAGGTACGGCGATGGAGGACTTCATCATCTATTTGAAGAGTGAATTTCTGGATTACACTTACTTGCAGCAGAATACTTTTGATGCCATCGACGGTGCAACTCCGGCAGAGCGTCAGCGTGAGATGTTCAACGATGTATATGAGGTGCTGAAAACCGCATTCGTCTTTGATGAAAAAGAGGAGGCCCGCAAGTTTTTCCTTGAGTTGCGTCAGCTTTTTATTGACCGCAACTACATGGCTCTGGAGAGCAGCGAATATAAGGAACAGAGTGTTTTGATTGAAAAATTAATCGCCGCAGGGAGCAGAAAAGATGCGTAAGGTTTATCATAAAATCATTAAAATTTCCGGTAACGTTATAACGGTGGAAGCCGAAGGAGCAGCTTATAATGAATTGGCGGAAGTATCTTCAGCCCGGGGAGTTTCTCTGGCCCAGGTGATCCGTTTGGACGGCAATAAAGTTTCCCTGCAGGTTTTTGCCGGTGCCAGAGGTATAAGTACCGGGGATCAGATCCGCTTTCTGGGGCGGGAGATGAGTGTTTCCGGTTCGGAAGCATTGCTGGGCAGAGTATTCAACGGTCGCGGCATGCCCCGGGACAACCGGCCGGAAGTTACGGAAGAATCCACCCCTATCGGTGCGCCGTCGGTCAATCCGGCCAAACGTATCATCCCCCGGAACATGATCCGTACTAACATCCCGATGATCGATGTATTCAATACTTTGGTCGAATCACAGAAACTGCCGATTTTCTCTGTTGCCGGTGAACCTTACAATGAATTGCTCGCCCGGATCGCACTGCAGGCGGAAGTCGATGTCATCATTCTCGGCGGTATGGGGTTGAAATATGACGACTATCTCATATTCAAAAGAACTCTGGATGAGCATGGTGCTCTGGGACGGACAGTGATGTTCATTCATACCGCCGCTGATCCGGTGGTGGAGTGTCTGATGGTGCCGGATATGTCGCTGGCTGTCGCGGAATCTTATGCGCTTAAAGGCAAAAGAGTGTTGGTTTTGTTGACCGATATGACCAACTTTGCCGATGCTTTGAAAGAGATCGCGGTCACAATGGAACAGATCCCGGCGACCCGGGGATATCCGGGCGATTTGTACAGTCAGTTGGCCGGTCGTTATGAAAAAGCAGTGGATTTCGACAGTGCCGGAAGTATCACTATTCTGGCGGTAACTACGATGCCGGGTGATGATGTGACTCACCCGGTACCGGATAATACCGGTTACATTACCGAAGGACAATTTTATCTCAAGGGCGGCCGCATTGAGCCGTTCGGGTCACTTTCCCGCCTTAAACAGCAGGTGAACAGCCGCACCCGCAGTGACCACCGGGCGATCATGGATGCCATGATCCGGCTCTTTTCCGATTACCGCAGTACTCTGGAAAAGCAATCAATGGGGTTCAGAATGTCTGCCTGGGATGAAAAACTGCTCAAATACGGTAAACGGTTTGAAAATGAGATGATGGATCTTTCGGTGAATATCCCGTTGGAAAAGGCCCTTGATCTGGGCTGGGAGATACTTGCTGACTGTTTTGAGCGCAATGAAGTGGGAATAAAGAGCGATCTTATAGAAGAATTCTGGCCGGAACGTTGAAATTATGGCAAAGATAAAATATACCAAGACCGAGCAGAAGCATCAGCAGGATTCTCTCAAGCAATTCAATCGCTTCCTGCCGACACTGCAGCTGAAAAAACAGCAGTTGCAGCAGGAAGTCCGGTTGAGCGTGGAGAAACTGTCGGTCAATCGTGCCGCCCGGAAAGAAGCTTTGGAAAAACTTTCCGGAGTACTCTCTTTTTTCTGTGAACCATCTGAAGCCGAACGGTTGACTTCGCTGGTCGGGGTCAGGACGATCGCCACTTCTTCGATAAATATCGCCGGTATCACCATCCCCGTATTTGAAAAAGTGGAATTTGCCGATATCCGTTGGGATCTGCTTCATACCCCCTGGTACACCGATGAGTGTGTGGCGGCACTGAAAGAGTCGCTTTCTCTGCGCGCCGAGGGCAAAGTGCTGGAAAAACAGTATCAGCTGCTGTTGGCCGAGTTGACCACTACCACCCAGCGGGTCAATCTTTTTGAAAAGGTGAAAATTCCGGAATGCAAAGAGAATATCCGCCGCATAAAGATCCAGCTGGGAGATATGGAAACCAGTGCCGTCGCCCGGAGCAAAATAGCCAAAAATAAATCACAGAAATTGGCGTGATCGACGGCCGCCGGAGAGGTGAGCGGCAGAGTTTTCTGTTTTCAGGGCGGAATATCAATATTTATTCCGGCTATTGAAAAATTTGTGTTCATGGCGTATATTAAGGTATGAACAAGTTGAAGCACCACTTAAATATCGAAATACTGGATACCACGCTGCGCGATGGTGAACAGACTCCGGGAGTCAGTTTTTCCCCGTCGGAAAAACTGGAGATCGCCCGTGTCCTGCTCTCACGTTTGCATGTCGACCGGCTGGAATTGGGCAGTGCCCGGGTTTCAGACGGCGAAAAAGAGGCGGTCAGTGAAATCATAAAATGGGCGCAGCCGCACGGATTTTCCGGACAATTGGAAATCCTCGGATTTATCGACGGCGGCAAATCGGTCTCATGGATCCGGGATGTCGGCGGGCAGGTGGTGAATTTTGTAGCCAAAGGTTCGGTGGAACATTGCAAGCTCCAACTGCGGAAGACTCCCCGCAAACACATTGATGATGTGGAAAAAGAGGTCGCCCGCGCGGTCGATGCCGGAATGCAGGTGAATGTCTATCTGGAAGCGTGGAGCGAGGGGATGCAGAAGGATTTTCCCTATATCTGCGATTTGATCAACAGTATGGAAAATTTGCCGGTAAAGCGTTTTATGCTTGCTGATACTCTCGGATTGCTCTCTCCGGTGGAAACGGCCCGTTATGCTCAATGGATGTTATCCGCTTTCCCGGAAAAACATTTCGATTTTCACGGACACAATGATTACGGTCTGGTTACCGCCAACAGTCTGGCGGCGGTGCAGTCAGGTTTCAGCGGAGTGCATACAACGATCAACGGTTTGGGCGAAAGGGCTGGAAATCAGCCGTTGGCTCAACTGGTGGTGGCGGTTCACGATTTTACCGGGCACCGGACGAGGATAACGGAAAAAGAACTTCACCACGCTTCCCAGTTGATCCAGTCGCTTTCCGGCAAACGCTGTCCCTGGAATATGCCGGTGGTCGGCAGTGACGTTTATACTCATACCTGCGGAGTCCATGCTGACGGTGACCGCAAGGGCGGATTGTACGGCAAAAAATTGCGCCCGGAACGTTTCGGCAGACAGCAGGATATCGCGTTGGGAAAGTTGGCCGGACGGGCATCGGTGGAAACGATTTTGGAGGATACTTCATGGAGTTCCGGTTTGAACCCGGAACAAAAGGAGTTTCTGCTGTCGGAAATAATCCGTCTGGGAGATAAGAAAAAACAGGTTTCTTCCGCTGATTTGCCATATATTATCGCCGGGGTGAAAAAAACACCGCTGAAGAAGGTTTTTCAGATAACCCGGGCCGACTTCCGTTCCAGTCTGCATGGTATGGCCCACTCTTGTGTGGCGGTGGATTTTAACGGTCAAAGTGCGGAGTATTCCGCAAAAGGGGACGGCGGTTATGATGCCTTTGTCCGGGCTTTGAAAAAATGTTTGAAGCAGTTCGGCTTGACCATGCCGAAACTGATCGATTATGAGGAGCGTATCCCGCCGGGCGGCAGAACCGATGCGATCGTGGAAACAACGATCACCTGGAGCTTCGGCGGCAGGACTCATATTACTACCGGGGTTGACTCCGACCAGGTGCTTGCAGCTGTGGCGGCAACAGAAAAAATGATCAATTTCATGGTGCAGTGATGGGAAAGATTTACCTGATATCCGGGGATGATGATTTCGCCAGAAAGCAGCGGGCCCGGGAGACAGCTGTCGCTGTATCCGGGTGTGATGAGCCGGAAAATGCTGATCATGTGGAGATCGTGCAGGGAGATCTGCCGGAATTGAAGTCAGAAGCGATCGCTGTGAGATTGCTGGAAGCATTGCAGACACCGCCATTTCTTTCTCCGGAAAAAGTGGTGTGGATGCGGCACCATCCGGATTTGGACGTTTTCAACCGGGAATCCGGGCCGGAAGCAGTAGTCGCCGCCGCAGAATTCCTGACTTTACCTTTGCCGGAGGAGTTGACGGTCATTATTGACGGGCCGGGATTGGATAAAAGGAAAACTTTCTGCAAAAAATTGTTGAAAAACGGTGCGGAAATAGAGATCTGTTCAGTTGCCCGGGCCACCGACCGGAACTTCGCTGAAGTGCGGCGCAACATTCTCAATGAATTTTCCAAATCCACCGGCAAACGGCTGCGCGGTGATGTTATCCAGTATCTTACTGAAGTTATCGGCGGGGACTCCGGAATTCTGGCCAATGAACTGGAAAAACTGGCATGCTATACCGGAAATGCTCCGGAAATAACTCTTGCTGATTGCCGCGCGATCGTCAGCCGGACTCCGGAGGCAGTTATCTGGGAGTACACCGAGGCTGTGCAAAACGGCCGTAAAGATGCCGCTTTGCATTCGCTGGCGTTACTGGCAAGACAAAATGAGCCGGGAATGGAGTTGAAGCTGCTGGCGTTGCTGTCAAATTCCTATCAGAAAGCTCTCAACAGCCGTTTGGCTATGATGGAACTCGGTATCCGTCACCCGTCGCCCGGAGCGTTTGAAAATCTTTCAGAAGAGATCAAAGCAAAATATCCTGATAATCCACTGATAAAACTTCATCCTTACCGGGCGTTTAAAATTTGCGAAACTGCTGTCCGGCTCGATGGTGCATCGCTGGCCGGCAAGCTGACTTTGATCCGCAATGCCAACCGCGCATTGGTCTCCGGCGGCGGTGAACCGCGAATCATCCTTGAACAATTGACCATTGCCCTGTGCCGCTGATATCTTCTTGCAACAGCGGTAAAAACACATCTCTTTGACCTGTACAGCTTGAAAAATCAGTAAAAGCAGATTATCTTATAAATAAGTATATACCCAATGGGAGAGTGATTATGTATTTTGATATGCAATACCGTGTTCCGTATGCAGATACTGATCAGATGGGAGTGGTTTATTATGCCAACTATCTGGAGTATTTTGAACGGGCGCGGACAGAGATGTTCCGGGAAGCCGGATTGCCATATTCGCAGATGGAGGCCGAAGGGATCATTATGCCGGTTTCAGAAGCTCATTGCAAATATATTGGCAGCGCGCGGTATGATGATTTGTTGACCTTCCGGGCATATATTGAAGAGTATACCCGGGTCAGGGTGAAAATCGGCACACAAGTGCGCCGTCAGGATGAGATACTGGCCAGTGGCTACGTGGTGCTGGCATGTGTGAACCGGGATTTCCGGGTGGTACGGCTGCCGGAATGGATGTTGAAATATTGCGACAAGTGCCTCTGGACGGAAGGCGGTGAGAAAAAATGACTGCAGAAAGCAAACTTTATCCTCTGACATTTGTGCCGGTTTACATGGAACGGGTCTGGGGCGGAAATATGATGACGGAACTGCTTGAACGCGAACTGCCGGATTGTGATGCTCCGATAGGTGAATCCTGGGAACTGGTGGACAGAGATGAAGTGAACAGTGTGGTGGCTGCCGGAGAATTCGCCGGTAAAACTCTCGGAGAGCTGGTGAAAATCTACGGTTCATCTCTTGTCGGCAGCAAATATGTTGAGGGTAGAAAGTTCCCGTTGATGGTCAAATTGATAGATGCCGGGGAACGGTTGAGTCTTCAGGTGCATCCGGATGAGAATGCCTGCCGTGAGCTTGGCGGCGGCTGTGAACCTAAAACGGAAATGTGGTATGTTATGGCCGCCCGCCCCGGAGCGAAAATTTTCGCCGGATTGGATGGCAGTGCGACAAAAGTTCAGTTGATGGATATGCTTGATTCGGCTGATATCGAAAAACTTATGCAGGTTTACAACTCACAGGGCGGCGATGCATATTATATCGCTGCCGGAACATTGCATGCTATCGGTGCCGGGAATCTGATTTTGGAAATTCAGCAGAACAGTGACACCACTTTCCGGGTGAATGACTGGGGACGGGTAGGAATCGACGGCAAGCCGCGTGCGCTGCATAAAGAGCAGGGGCTGAAGTCGATAGATTATACCCGGAGAACCAACCCCCGGGTGCCTGGAGCTGTGGGAGAACGCGATTTCAACCGGAAGTTTGATGTGGTAAAACTTTGCCCGTTTTTTCAAGTATCTGACTTGCGTCTGCACAGCACATGGAATGATGATACCGGCAGCGGAGAAAGTTTTCATTTGCTCAGCGCGGTAAAAAATCGGGTCAGGATCGGGCGCGGTGAGAGGATGTGTGTGATCTCTCCGGGGGAAACAGCACTGGTTCCGGCGTGTTTCGGAGTTTATTCAGTTACTCCGGAAGGGCCGGGGGAAGCTGTGGTTATCAAGACGACTCTTTGATATGCTGTTATTAAACTGATAATATATATAGGATGAAAAATGAAATTTTTATGTGAGTTGGAAGCGCACTTGCGCAAAAAATTTGCCAATTATCCGGCGGAAAATATTTTGACTCTCGAGGCCTGTCCGACCGGTCAGGATGGCGATTTTACCCTTAATTGTTTCCGTATCGGTAAATTTTGCGGCAATCCGATGGCCGCTGCCGGAGAAGTTGTGGAATTCCTTTCCGGTCACTCTGATGTGGCCGGGGTGGCGGCGGTCAAAGCATTTGTCAATATCAAGCTGACTCCGGCGGCTCTCCACCGGTGCGGCGCGGCGGATGTGGATTCACTGCTTTCGCGGGGAATACTGCCGGAGAGCGAACGCCGGAAAGTGATGATCGAATTTTCAGCCCCCAATACCAATAAACCGCAGCATCTCGGCCATGTCCGCAACAATACTCTGGGAATGGCTCTGGGAGCTTTGCTCAAGCGGGTTGGACACGAGGTTATTGAAGTTAACCTTGTTAATGACCGGGGAATTCATATCTGCAAATCCATGCTCTGTTATCAGCGGGTCGGCAATGGCCGTGATCCGGAAAATACCGGTATCAAAGGCGATCATCTGGTCGGGGATTTCTATGTGGAATACAACAAGATGCTTTCCGGAGAGATCAGCGCATTGAAAGCTGCCCGTCCGGAGTTGGCGGATAAAGATTCTGAAGAACTGTTTCTGGAAACAGAGATCGGGCAGGCCACCCAGAAAATGCTTCAGGATTGGGAAGCCGGCAACAGCGATGTCCGGCAATTGTGGCAGATGATGAACAGTTGGGTGTTTGCCGGATTTGCGGAAACTTACCGGCGCATGGGAATAAATTTTGACCACACCTATCTGGAAAGTGAAACTTACCTTCTGGGAAAAGACATTATTGCTTCCGGGTTGGAAAAAGGAGTGTTTACCCGCCGTGAAGATGGTGCGGTGATTTGCGACCTTGGCAAAATGGGTAAAAAAGTGGTTCTGCGTTCTGACGGAACCAGCGTTTACATCACGCAGGATATCGGAACGACCAAAAAGAAGTATGACGATTATAAGCCGCAAAGCATGGTTTGGGTGGTCGGCGATGAGCAGAATCTGCACTTCCAGATGTTGTTTGAAATCATGAAACGACTGGGTTTTGAGTGGGCAAAAGATCTTTATCACCTCTCATACGGCATGGTCAACCTGCCCAATGGCAGAATGAAAAGCCGTGAAGGAACAGTTGTGGATGCGGATGATTTATTCGATGAAATGTCGATGCTGGCCCGCAATGCCTGTGCTGAACGCGGAGCCGGAGAGGTGAGCGAAGAGGAGTTGGATCGGCGCGGTGAGATCATCGGGTTGGGAGCGTTGAAGTTCATGCTGCTGAAGTTCAATCCGAAAACAACGATCACCTTTGACCCGGCGGCATCGCTGCGTTTTGAGGGAGATACCGGTCCGTATGTTCAGTATGTTGCCACCCGGATCGCTTCGATTTTGCGCAAAGCGCAGGAAAAAGGGATCGCTTCCGGGAATACAGTGGATTGGAGTCTGCTCGGGGAAGCGGCAGAAAGAGATATTGCAGTGAAATTGTATTTTTATCCGTCGGTATTGCAAACTGCTGCCGGAAAGCGTGATTGTTCAGGATTGGTGGAATATCTTCTGGAATTGGCCAAAGCTTTCAACCGTTTTTATCGCGATTGTCCGGTGTTGTCTGCCGGCGATGATGCTCTGGCGGCGGCGAGATTGGCATTGGCTTGTGCTGTGCGGCGGGTGATCGTTGACGGATTGCAGACTTTGACGATTGATGTTCCGGAGGCGATGTAAGAATGGCCGGGCGTCCGACACTGTTGATCGTAGATGATGAATTCAATACCAGAGATACGCTGGTGGAGTTTTTCAGCCGGAAATTTGACGTTTCCGGCGCGGGCAATGGTGCCGATGCCATAAAACTTCTGCAGCAGAAGGAATTTGATATAGTTCTCACTGATTTGCGCATGCCGGAAGCTGACGGTATGAGTGTGTTGGAAGCGGTCCGGAGCAAGGCAAAGCGTCCGAAATGCATAGTTATGACTGCATACGGTTCGATTTCCGATGCGGTTCAGGCAATGAAAAACGGGGCATTTGATTTTATTGCCAAACCGATAAAGCTGGCTAAACTTGAAGAGATCATCGCTTCTGCGTTGAAAGCTCCGGTTCAAGCGGAAAATTCTGCATCGGCGGCAATTGAAAACATTCCGGGAAATCATGTTCCACCTGCGCCGGGGATCATTCCACCGGTAAGTGCCGCTGATCCCATGCGGCGGGTGTACGATACTGCACGGACGGTTGCTCCCGGACGTTCTACGGTATTGCTGCTTGGCGAAAGCGGTACCGGCAAGGAGGTGGTCGCCCGTTATATACATGACAACAGCGGGCGGACCGGATTGTTTGTTGCGGTACACTGTGCAGCTTTGACGGCAACACTTTTGGAAGATGAACTTTTCGGACATGAAAAAGGAGCTTTTACCAATGCGGTGGCAATGCGGCGCGGCCGTTTTGAATTGGCCGATCGCGGAACGATTTTTTTAGATGAAATCGGTGAAATAGATGCCGCGACCCAGGTGAAACTGCTCCGTATTCTGGAAACTCATGAATTTGAACGGCTTGGCGGCAGCGAAACATTGAAAAGTGATTTCCGGCTGATCGCAGCGACCAATCGCGATTTGAAAAAAATGGTGGCGGATGGCGATTTCCGCGAGGATTTGTATTACCGGTTGAGCGTGGTCGATCTGCATTTGCCGCCATTGAGGGACAGGAAAGGGGAGATCGCCCGTCTGACAGAAGCATTCATAGCCGAATTTTCCCGGGAGAATATGAAAGATATTTCCGGAATAACTCCCGGAGCACTGGCGGTCATGGAAGCATACAACTGGCCGGGGAATATCCGGGAACTGCGCAACTGTGTGGAAAAAATGGTGGTGCTTGCCACCGGAAAAATATTGGATGAAAAAGATATTCCAGATTTATTTATACCTCCTGTTTCAGGGAAAAAAGTTCCGGCCGCAGAACCGTTGAATTTGGAACAGTCGGAAAGAGAGTTGATCCGTAAAGCTTTGACAGAATGCGGCAATAACCGGGCCGCTGCAGCAAGGAAACTGGGGATAAGCCGACGGACATTATACCGTAAATTGGAAAGTTTGGAGGAACAGTAAATGTTGTCTGATGCGCAGCGGAACGAAAAAGTCGCAAAATTGGCGGAAAAGGTGAATTATAAAGAATCGGCTGTTCCGGAAAGAGAGATACCGTCAGCATTGGTCGCAAACAATGGTTCAACAGTGACCAACGCCTGGGAGTGGATGAATGTCCGCCGCCCGGAAATTTTGGACTTCTACACCCGGGAAGTTTATGGAGAAACATTGCCGCGTCCGGAAGAAATGAGCAGCGAAGAGGTCAGCTGCCGTGATGTATTCAATGGCCGGGCCATCCGCAAAGAGATCAAAATAACTTTCCGGCAGGGCGGTTTCAGCCATTCGATAATGATGCTGGTTTATATTCCCCGAAATGCACCGGAGAGAGTTCCGGTATTTCTGGGGTTGAATTTCAGGGGCAATCACGCCTGTACAGATGAAATTGATGTTCTTGAAAGCGGCAGAGATCCGGAAGGCAACCTGATCGAACCGGTCAGAGGTGTGCAGAAAGAACGCTGGGAGTTTGAAAAAGTTACAGCCCGGGGATTTGCAGTGGCAACGTGCTGTTATCATGACATTTTTCCGGATTTTCCCGGCGAAAGCGCATGGAAAAAGAGTGTGTGCAGCATATTTTTCCCGGATACTCCTCCGGCAAAACTGAATGAACGATATTCTGCAATAGGAGTGTGGGCATGGGGATTGAGCCGCATGCTGGATGTTTTGGAAGGGGAAAAGTTGATCGATTGCCGCCGGGCAGGGGTGGTCGGTCACTCCCGTTTGGGGAAAACAGCGTTATGGGCAGGTGCGAATGACCGGCGATTCAAAGTTGTGGTCAGCAACGATTCCGGTCACGGGGGAGCTGCTTTATTCAAGCGGAATTTCGGAGAAACAATTGAAATTTTGAATACAGCATTCCCGCATTGGTTCGTTGCAGGATTTGAAAAATACAACGGGAAAGATGCGGATCTGGAATTCGATCAGAACTTTTTGTTATCACTGATTGCCCCGGGAGCATTGTGTATCGGCAGTGCGACAGAGGATTTGTGGGCCGATCCGAAAGGAGAATTTCTGGGCGGAGTATATGCATCGGAGGTGTGGCGGCTTTTCGGAGCAAAAGGAATGCCGGTAACAGAACATCCGCAGCCCGATGTGAATGTTACCGGGGAAATAAGTTATCACATGCGAACCGGCAAGCACAATATTTTGTGGCAGGATTGGGAACACTATCTTGATGCCGCCGGAAAAATATTTTCTGTTACAAATATATAGGACTTTGTTGTGAAAAAGTTGTTGTTTGTATTGGCAATTTTCGCTTCATCCTATCTGGCAGGAAGTGAATTGCAAAAAAACCTTACTCTAGCCCGAAAAGGAGATGCTGAAGCTCAGAAAAATATAGGCGTGTATTATTATAAAGGAACCGGAGTGCGTCAAAATTTCAAGAAGGCTGTATTTTGGTTCAAAAAATCCGCCGAGCAGGGAAATAGTGTAGCTTCATTTAATCTTGGTTGGTGCTATTATAACGGGGAAGGGTGTCCCAAAAACTATCAAGAAGCTGTTAAATGGTTTCAACGGGCGGCTGAAAAAGGGCATGCCGGTGGGCAAAATGCGTTAGGAGCTTGTTATTTCTCCGGGCATGGCGTTGTCAAAAATAGCGAAAAAGCACTTTTCTGGCTTGAAAAATCTGCGAATCAAGGCAATTCATACGCTCAATTTAATTTGGGAAAGATGTATACTGAAGCTGTCGGAGTTGCACAAGATTACAAAAAAGGGGTTTATTGGTTGAGAAAATCAGCCGAAAAAGGAAATCCTGAAGGACAGAATGGACTTGGGAAATGCTATAACGATGGCTTGGGGGTTGAAAAGGATCACAAACAAGCTTTTTTATGGTTTCGGCGATCTGCGGCACAAGGATATCTTGAAGCTCTGTATAATCTCGGAATATGTTATGAGTTTGGTTATGGGACAAAAGTTGATTATGCAAAAGCGGTCAATTTGTATCGTACTGCCGCAAAAAAAGGATTCTGCAAAGCCCAATATAATTTGGGCGTATGCTTGTATGAGGGCAAGGGAACTGCGAAAAACTATTCTCTGGCAGTCCGATATTTTCGTGAGGCATCCGCCAAAGGATACGATAAGGCGTTATATAATTTGGCGTTATGCTATTATTTAGGACATGGGGTAAATAAGGATTTCAAAAAAGCGTTTAATTTATTTTGCAGGGCAGCTGCTAAAGGGCATGTTAAAGCAATATATAATTCAGGATATTGTTACTTTTATGGACATGGAACAAGTCCTGATTACAAAAAAGCATTTGAGTTATACAATCAGGCTGCACAAAAAAATCATGTATTGGCAATGGTTAATTTGGGAATGTGCTATTATTATGGTAGAGGGGCAGAAAAAGATTTGGAAAAGGCTTTGTTTTATACCAGAAAAGCATCTGAAGCCGGCGAACCGTTTGCGTTTTATAATATGGGGTTCATGTGCGAAGACGGTAAATTGAACGGAACAGATTATTTACAGGCGTTCAAATATTATAAGGCAGCTGCAGAAAAAGGTAATGAATATGCTCAATGCCGTCTGGCGTATTTTTACTTAAAGGGCTTGGGAACAGAGAAAAATTCGGAAAAGGCCATCGCGTGGTATAGAAAGGCGGCAGAAAACGGATCGTTGCTTGCAGGATATAATTTAGGAGTATTGTATTATCAAGGTATTGAAGTTCAGAAAAATTATCAGGAAGCTATAAAGTGGATGAAACTGGTCGCTGATAAAAAGTATGCAGATGCTCAATTCGCAATGGGGCTTTTTTATGGAGCCGGAGATGCAGTTGACAAAAATCACGAAACCTCTGTAAAATGGTTTTCGCGGGCGGCTGATCAAGGGCATTCTGAAGCTCAATACCATCTTGGTATTTGTTATAAAAAGGGAATCGGAACTCCCGGAGGAGAGATAGATCGCCAAAAAGCATTTAATTATTTTAAAAAATCGGCAAAGCAGGGGAATGTTTCTGCGCAAGTGGAGTTGGGATGGTGTTATTACAATGGGCATGGAGTGGCTCCGGATACTTCAGTGGCACTGGATTTGTGGCAAGAGGCCGCAAAAAAAGGAAACGAAAGAGCTGTTGCTGCGCTGAAATTTTGTATAAGGCAAAATCCGGATTATATCGGATATGAGATTTTTATGCAAAAATTGGAAAATGCCCTTATGAGAGAGTTGTTGCGTGGATTGTTTGTCCCTGTGCCTGAAAAGAAAATTTTTGGATTGCCTATTGAAATTTGAAAATGCAAAAATTTTCCACAAAGTACTGCATTTTCCTGTTATCCGGAGGATTTTTTGCAGTTTTTCCAGTCTTCCGGCTGCAAAAAACGCAAAAAAAGTATAATTTGAGCTTGCAAAAGAAAAAGCCGGTGCTATATTATGACTCTGTCGCGCCTGAAAGGGTGTTGACGCGGATGCTTGAGAATCAAATCCGTCGGCTTGTGCGGGTGAAAAAGTTGAAAAAAATTCAAATTTGAGCTTGCAAAGTTAAAAATCGGTGATATATTAAGAATCCGTTGCGTGTTGAGTGCGCAGGTTGCTTGATAAGTCCGGTGGTTGCGGTTCGGTGAGAAAAAAGTTAAAAAATTTCAAACTTGAGCTTGCAAAAATAAAAATCGGTGATATATTAAGAAACTGTTGCTCTGAACGGGCAAGCTGATTGAAAATTGAATAGTGCGATGTAAACCTTAAAATTTCTTGAGACAATCTGTAATGGATAAAAGTCTTAAATCAAATGCTTTGAATCGAGTTCTTCGATAAAAAATTTATTTTTACGGAGAGTTTGATCCTGGCTCAGAACGAACGCTGGCGGCATGGATTAGGCATGCAAGTCGAACGAGGTAGCAATACCTAGTGGCGAAAGGGTGAGGAACGCGTGAGTAATCTGCCCCCAAGTTGGGAATAACAGTTGGAAACGACTGCTAATACCGAATGTGGCTGTATGACTGCATGGTTTTACGGCTAAAGATTTATCGCTTGGGGATGAGCTCGCGTCCCATTAGTTAGTTGGTGAGGTAACGGCTCACCAAGACGATGATGGGTAGCTGGTCTGAGAGGATGGTCAGCCACACTGGGACTGAGACACTGCCCAGACTCCTACG
>SUVW01000027.1 GCA_015061815.1 Lentisphaerota bacterium | reverse complement strand
AGGGAGATTTTCACCTCACGTGCACGACCATTGGTCAAAATTGAGGGAATACGACACCGGAAGTAATAGATGCCATTACGCTTGACGAGATTCGGGATTTCTGCTGCCATGAAACACATTTTCCTTTAGGTGTGGTCCAGTTTGTGGTCCACTTCAAAGCAGAATCCAGGCAGAAAAATCTTGTGCAAGAAGTTGAAATAAAGGAGTTTAAAAAAGAATGGTCGGGGTGAGAGGATTCGAACCTCCGGCCTCTGCGTCCCGAACGCAGCGCTCTAGCCAGACTGAGCCACACCCCGACTTGGATTCAGTATTTTCTGAAACTGTTTACATAATATATCATTGATTTCAGCTTTTGCAAGTGATAAAAATCAAAAACTTCCACTTTTTTTAATTTTGTCGATTGTAAAAGTAAACGCACGTTCTTTTTGAGAGCAGCGTGTGTTTAGTATGTCCGAAAAACAACGCTTGCGTAACGCTGCGGGGGCGTATTGTCTTTTTGGTAATAGTAAACGCACACGGTATGCTCAACTTCAAAAGCCTTTACCTTAAAGAAAACTGTCAAAATTGCTGTTTGGCAGACTAAACGCACGATTTTCTACCCTCAACGTGCATTTACTGTTACAAACGTGCGTTTACTTTGTCAATTCACCCCCTTTTTTAATTTTAACAGACGGTGTCAGAGAGCTGTTGGCGGCAGAATGATGCGGTTTTTTCGGAATATTTCCCTGAAAGAGAAAATGCAATAAAAAATCCGGAAGGAGGCTTGTAATTTTTTTTATGTGTGCTATACTATAGATACAGCAAGTTGTAAAAATAAATACAAAATAAATACAGAGTTGTTTTTTGGAGTGTGTAAAATGTTGAAATATCAAAAGATTCAGCGCGAATTCGAAGAGTTGTTGAATAACCTGGAACCCGGTGCGGCGCTTCCCCCGGTCCGTGAGCTTATGGCTGAATACGGTGTTTGTCAAAACACTGTTTTGCGCGCGATCAGTGAATTGGAGGAGGCCGGACGTTTGTGCCGGAAAGCCAAAGCCGGAATTTTTGTTTCCGTGCCGCCTAAAAAGCGGTCAGTGACAGCACTTTTGTTGAGTTATCCCATGAGCCGGAGCAGTACCGATATTATCCGGGGGGTTCAGGAACGCCTGCTGGAAAACCGGCGGGGATTGCTGCTTTTGACTTGGGCCGGGATCGGTTTTCAGAAACTGGAAAAAATCCTCGAAGACAATCAGATCGACTCCGCTATTATTCAGCCGAGTTCCGACGATGTGGATGATGTGGAATTCATCAATTTTGTCCGGCATCTGGAAAACCGGGGGCTTCGTCTGGTTATCGCAGACGTGGCAGTCCCCGGCTGCAAGGCTTCATTTGTCGGTGAAGAAAACAGCCAGCCGTTTCAGAAGATGACCGAAGCGATGCTCAAGAGCGGAGTAAAAACGCTGACTGTCGCAGGAAAAGTGGGCAACCGCGTGTATGCCAAACGCTTGAGTGGCATACGCAACGCATTGAAAAATAACGGTATCACACTGAAACAAGTGGATTTACAGGAGTATTCAACTGCAGAACAAAAGGCGGCGGCTATTCTGAGATCAGGTGGTGATGGAATTCTCCTGACCGATGCGGCCAGTTCCACCGCCATTGCTTATGAATTGCGTCTGGCGATCCCGGAAGCAGAGCTGCCCGGATATTATATCGGGGGCGTTGTCGAACCGGGTGAATATTGGCCGATCCCCGGAGAACGGACTTTCTGGCTGCGTAAACAGAGTCTGGAAATCGGACATCTGGCAGTGGATATGCTGCAAGGACAGCACAATTCTGCCAACATCAAACTGCTGCCGCTGATCAAAGGTGAATGATCGTATATCCGGCGTAACTGCGCCGGAACATATTTTATATCAGAGGAAATTGCAGAAGTCATTCAAAAAAATCAGAGACTTTTGAAAATTTCTGAAATCACCTCTGCCATAATACAAATACCGAAGCATGGGAGGACTTTGGCTGAAAAACAGTGATCCGCAATCTTTAACCGGCAATGCCGCGACCGGCATTGGAAAATCGCAAATGTTTCCTAATAAAATTTCAGGACAGTAACAAAAATGAAAAAAATCAATGCATTCAAACATTTTTATTCATCGAAGCGTGCTTCGATGAACACCCGCCGGGTGTTCACTCTGATCGAACTTCTCGTAGTCATCGCCATCATCGCGATTCTGGCCGCGATCCTGCTTCCGGCACTCAATTCCGCCCGTGAACGCGGCCGCAGCGCCAGCTGTATCAACAATATGAAGCAGTTGGGACTCAAGGCCCAAATGTATACCGATGATAACGAAAACCGGTGGGTCCCGTGGAATATGCCCGGCGGAAAATACTGGCATGGTTTCGGCGACTACTTCGCCGGACCGTATCTGGGATTTACTGACAAAGCCAACAGTTGTTATCAGCCCGGTAAAATAACCGATTGTCCGAGTAATATTCCGGAGATGAATACCGATTATTTCGGCAGTGATCCGGTGTATTGGGATTATGGTCTGTGTACTTATGTCACCGGCAAATCCACACCTTCTTCGGTCAAACAGCACTCCAAATGGATATTGATGTTTGAAGGGCAGAAATCCACCAATGCCGGTGACGGCGGATTTAATACTGCCGGTAAGGAAAGCGGAGTAAAATGGGGATTCGGCAGGGTTTGGAACCGGATCGTCCACAGCAATACGACCAACTTGTTGTTTCTTGACGGTCATGTTGAGAATGTCCGTTGTGTGACGCATGACGAGTATGATGTTTATGAAAGGGAGCATTATTGGCTGGATACCCGGGAAAATTGATTTTAAGGTTTTATTTATGAAAAAGTTGTTCATTGTTTTTATGTTGCTGGCGGTAGTTTCCGCTTTCGCTGAAAAGGCGATGGTTCGCGGCGACGGAACATTGCTGGTCGATGGCAAACCGGTCTTCCCCATCGGCTACCGGGCTGAAAGTCTGGCGGATGTCAAAGAGGGGGCAAGTGTCGGCTTTAATCTGGTGATGGGGTCTGGCGAGTGGGATTCTGCCCAATATGACTATTCTGCTGCAAAGGGCATGTGGATCATCGGCGGCGACTGCTATCTGCACTTTCACGGAGCGCAGGACGGGATCGATCTGCATGCCCGGGAAGATGCTGTTATTGCCAATTTTTTGAAACACACCAAAGATCAGAGTGAACGTTCTGTGCCGGAAGCTCTGGAAGCTTTCGGCAACAAAGACCGGGTGATCGGCTGGATCATCAGCGATGAACCGGAGGCAAAACAGACCGAGGTGGCTGAAGCTGCTTATGAAGTGGTCAAAGGTTATATGCCGGAAAAACTGGTCTTTTCCATCAGCTGTGATGTCAGATGGCTGCCCGGATATCTCAACTCCGCAGATGTAATGATCTATGACAGATATCTGCTTCAGGGAACAAAGGAGAATGCTGAATCATTCTATCATACAGATAATACCATGTCTGATTATCTTGATCTTGCCTGCAAAGCGTGGAAATCCAAATCGCTCTGGTATATGCCGCAATTGTATCAGCCAAGCTACTTTTCTCTTCAGCCGCAGGATCTTTTGGAAAAACGCGATCTGCGGGCGCAGTGTTACACTGCGATCATTGCCGGAGCCAAAGGATTGCTCTTTTATACATGGGATGCTTTGAAGCTGACTTACAGATCTGAAAACGGCAGACGAAAAGAGGTTCCTCTTACTGCCGGGCAAACCCGTCAGCAGTTGAATATGCTCCGGGAAATCGTTGCTGAATTCAAATCACTTAATGACATATTGTGCGACGGCCGCCCGTCCCGGGAAGTTTTTATCAACTGGACCGCTCCCGGGATCAGAGGCCCCGGCAGCATCCGCCACCGGATATTGGATTATTATGGCAAATATTATCTGATCCTGCACAATCCGCTGCCGGTTGCCGTTACCGGAATTGCATTGAATGCCGATGTCAACCACGCCAACAGCAGCCGGAATTTTTCCGGAAAATTGGTGACCGGCAAAGAAGATATTACTTTAAGCCGCCGCAAGGAAGGCATGGTTCAATTTACCATTCAGCCTCACGGCAGCGGAGTAATCGAATTGAAACGGTTGAATATCATCCCCCGGTATCAGGAGAAATAAACGATGTTCTCTGAATGGAAATACTGCGGCCCATTGATTCACGGACCGCAGGCCCCCGGCATATTCTGTGTGCAACCGGCCGGTCCGGTGGAGATCGCTCCCGGCCGCTGGCTGTGCCTCTACAGCATGGTCGACGGGCGCGGTCACGATGCCAACTGCGGAGTATTCGCCCAATTGCGGGCGGATGCTCCGGATGGCCCGGTTCTCAAAGCCAGAGTACTGGTTCCCGGCGGAGACGGCACAAACTATTTTCCGCTGGAAGACGGTGAAGAATATTTCCGCTGCGCCGGGCAGGCGCATCTTTTCGGATCGCAAAAAACCGGAGTCT
The DNA here is from genome assembly GCA_015061815.1 of Lentisphaerota bacterium. Classification (GTDB taxonomy): domain Bacteria; phylum Verrucomicrobiota; class Lentisphaeria; order Victivallales; family Victivallaceae; genus UBA1784. The sequence continues at coordinate 24,213 of SUVW01000027.1, read as the reverse complement.
TTGCGGTAACTTATTATCAGCATGCCCAGAAATGGGTCGATGGGGTATTGCAGAATCCCGGTTCATATTTCTGGCGCAAACAACACGGCTCCATGCTGATGTCACGTACTTTGCGGCTTGGTATGCTTCAACTGGAATATGATGGGCAGAACGATGACTGGAAGATCGTGGAAGAACCGCATTTACTCACTCAAGCCGGATGGGAGGATGCAGGAGAGGCATTTTGTGAATTCGGTCCCGGATTCTCCCTTAACCACGCTCTGGAATCTCCAGTTCCGCTGAATGATGACGGGACGGAGTTTCTGGAATATGTGACCATAACGGCGTATGATGATCCGTATGCAATAAGCGGACATGGAACGATCGTTCCGATCCGGTATAAATTTGACCCGGCGACCCGCCGTTACCGGTGGGTGCAGACCGGCAGAAGATGGCGGGATGGCAACGATACTCTGGGCGAAGCCAGTGTTGTCAGGATGCCGGATGGCAGCGGGGATTTCCTGATTTCAGTGCGGCAATTTCTCGGCGGCGGTGATATTATACTGGCGAAAGTCAGCGATCCATTCGGTGCCGGTATCAATCGGGTATGCAGATATAAGGGAAGTTCTGCGCCGAGGACACTGGGGGTGCGTTCGGATGGATTGATGCGGCTGTTTATGAATGATTCAGCACTTTCGCCTTATCATCATGAACGCAATCCGCTGTATGAATATCAGATATTTCCGGATTTGAGTCTTGGAGAACCGCGCATCATTGCCGATGCTGTTCAGCTGGCTCTGCCCTGGCCGGAACCATTTTTGGATATGGGACAGTATCTTGAATACGCTTCCGGCAAAGAGATGTTGTCATTCAGAGCGTTTGACCGGGTTCAGGTGGTCGGCAACGAAGGAACTGAACCTTTAAGTGCTGAAGCTGCAGAACTTTATGGAGTACATTATCTGAAAGCAGACTTTTAACTGCTTATGAAAATAATATAAAATAACAAAAGAAAGAGGTAGAAAAATGAAAAAAATCCAACTGTTATTATTTGTTTTCTGTTTTATATCAAGTGCGCTATCGGCGGAAAAATTGGTTACTTCGCAAACTCCCTGGCTGTCAAATCCGGGAGATACGACTTTCAGCGTCAGCTTTGTGATGCCGTCAGCCGACACCAGGACATTTGCTGTTGAATACCGTAATATACTTGATGACGGAGCGTGGAGCAAGCAGAGTGCAGAACCCGCTGAACTGGAGGGGAACAAAATTTTTCAGGCAAATCTTAAAGAGTTGAAACCCGGTAACTCCTATGAATACCGGATTATTGCTTCCGATGGCGCGGTTACGGAAAATCGGATATTTAAGACTCTTGACGCCGTGCGTAAACAGCATAAGGTCTTTTTCAATTCAGACATTCATCACCGTTCAAGTATGTTGAAATTTATGATGGGCAAAGGTGTCAAGGCCAACTGCGATCTTTTTGTCCTGCTTGGAGATCAGATCGGCAACCGGATGGATCCGAACAGCTTTGTCGCAATTTTCGACGGATTCCTGACGGATGCCGCCAAAGCAGCCGATGGACGTTGGCCCATTGTGGCAGTGCGCGGAAATCATGAGTGCCGGGGCAGAGGGACCAGTACGGATAACTGGTTCAAAGTGTTCCGCGATTCCGACGGCGGAGATCGCACATGGCAGAGTTTCCGCATAGGCCCGGTCTGGTATATGGTTCTGGACAGTGCGGACTTTGATTCCGATTATCAGGCTGACAAAGTCTATCCCCGGCAGAAAGAGTGGATCGCAAAAGAACTGGAAACCGAAGCCTGCAAAACTGCGACTTTCCGCGTGGTGCTGGTTCATATTTCCAACAGTTGCATCGATGAGAAGATTATGGATCTGGTCTGGAACAAAATGGGCGTGGAGTTGCTGCAGTCGACTGATCCTGCCAAGCGTATCCATCTTATGGTTTCCGGCCATCGCCACCGTTATATCCGGTCAGATGCCGGGAGCACATTATTCAAGGTGAACAGCAGCAGTTTCGGGGATAATCCCAGCGGCAGACCCAACAAAGATTTGCCTTATACCTCGGTGCTTCTGGATGCCCGGGGCAACGGAGGAGTTGAGTATTGTTACGCCATAATGGAGGCAACTGCGGAATCTCTTGTGTTTCAGGCATTTGACGGACAGACGTTGAAACCGATAGACCATTTTTCCATCGCTCCTGACGGCAAAGTGAAGGATTTGATGGAAGTTCCATCATTTGAGTACTGAATAATATCAAATTCAGAAAAGAGCATAACAATGAAAAATAAAAATTTGTCCGACTTGCTGGATTTTCATGGCAAAAGTGTAATGGTAACCGGCGGATGTCAGAATTTCGGCAGAGAAATTTCCGATGGTTTTGCCGAATTGGGTGCAAATCTGGTGGTTACTTCCAGGGATGAGGTCAAAGCCCGGCTCCGGGCGGAGGAATTGGAACGGCAGTTCGGAGTTCGGGCGATCGGTATCGGAATGGATGTTACGGAAGAAGCATCCATTAAAAGAGCATTCAAAATCGCCGCTGATGAATTCGGCAAACTTGATGCTCTGGTGAATAATGCCGGAGGACACGGCAAAGGTACGACCGGAGCTTTGGCCGATGAGCCGTTGCCGGTATGGGACTTCTATTTAAAAGCCAATCTGACCGGTACTTTTCTGTGTCTTAAAGAGTATGCCAGAATAATGATCGGTCACGGATATGGTGCGGTGGTGAATATTGCTTCGGTGACCTCGCTGCTGGGGCGTGACCGCCGGGTATATCAGGATCTGCCGATGACGCCAAATCCGATCCCGTATACGACTGCCAAAGCCGGAGTTATCGGGTTGACCTATGATTCTGCTGCAGTTCTGGGTAAACACGGTATCCGGGTAAATGCGGTTTCCCCGGGAGGTTTTGAACGCGGTCAGCCGGAACCGTTTATTCAGGCTTATTCGGAAAGAGCGATGCTCGGCCGGATGGGAAAAGACGGAGTTGATTTGAAAGGAGCAGTGGTATTCCTGTGTTCTGATGCTGCAGGATATATTACCGGGCATAATTTGTATGTGGACGGCGGATTCAGCCGGTTTAAATAAAAAAATATGGATACGATGAAAGTTTTAGTTGTCGGTTGCGGGTCGATCGGTTTGCGCCATTTGAGATGTCTTTCTGCCCGGAAAGATTGCCGGATAATGGCATGTGATTCCAATTTGAATGCCCGGAACGCGGTGCAGGAGATTGATCCGGAAATTCTATTTTTTGATGATTACCGGGAAGCTCTTGAATCCGGCCCGGAACTGGTGATAGTCTGTACGCCCAATGAGCTGCATGAGAAATTTGTGACGGAAGCTTTTTCTGTCGGGGCGCATGTTCTTTGTGAAAAACCAGTTGCCCATACGGTAGAATCCGGCAGGCGGATCGTCGATGCGGCAAAACGCTCCGGATGTATTCTGGCGGTGGGGTATACAGAAAGATTCCGTCCGGCATTCGGATATATTCTGGAAAAAGTGAAATCCGGAGATATGGGAAATTTGATCGGCGGCCGGTCAGTGGTTGGCAGTTATAAGACTTTGCAGTGCGCTAAAAGTAACTTCCGCAGTCACACATTCGGCATTATTATGGTCGATTTTACTCATGAATTGGATATGTTTCATGCGATATTCGGTCCTGTGCGTGATGTCGTGTGTAAATCCAATTCTATGGCGCAAAAGGAGATACCATCAAATCCGTCACTGGTGTCGACACTGCTGGAATATCGTTCCGGAGCGATCGTGTCACTGCATTTTGATTATGTTCAACACCCCCAGCGGCGGGTCATAGAATTGTATGGTGACAGGCAGAGTGTGATATATGATATGGAAGTCAACACGGTGACGGTGTTTTCGGAAGATCGTTCTGAACCGGAAATACATTCATTTCCCTGCGAAAGGAACAATTTGTTTATCCGGGAACATGATGATATTATCCGGGCGATCCGTACCGGGACTCCGGTTATGGTGGACGGCGAACAGGCCATGCACTCCCTTGCCGTCGCAGAAGAGGCGATAAACATTTTAAGCAATAACAGTAAACAGATAAAGGAACAGTAAAAATGTCAAAGCTTGTAATCAGTGCGACCGTCACTCCGCTTCTGGAAAACCGGATGCTGGATAAGGACGGCCTGCGTAATATTTTGCTCCGTAATATCCGTCATCAATTGGATGGTGTTTTCCTCTTCGGTTCGATGGGGGAATGGGGGAGTTTTTCCGATGCATTCAAAGAAGAGGCAGTGGAGTTCGCTTCTGATGTTATCCGGCGGCAAATGCAGCTGCTGGTGGGGATCAACGGAACAAGTGTTTACCGCTCGCTGGAGATTATGGAGAACTATAAAAAGTATGATTTTGATGCTTATGTTTTCATGCCTCCGGCCAAAACTTCCGCCCTTGATCCGGTGAGGTCGATGTTTAAAATCCTTGATGCCGCAGACCGTCCGGTTTATCTTTATCACTGTCCCCCGAATAACGGGATTAATTTTACTCTTGCTCAATTTGCCGAAATGATGAAACATCCCAATTTGAAAGGGATCAAAAATTCCTCTTCCAATATGTGGCTGCGCCGGGAAATGCTGCTGCTGCGTGAAGAAAAAGGATTTTCAACTCAATTTTTTGAGGGGCAGGAGTGGGCTGCCGATGAGGCACTTTTTGCCGGTTATGACGGTATGATTTGCGGGATGGGAGCACTCTGTTCCAAGATGATGAAAAATCTTGCACTCTGTGTCGACAACGGCGATATCAAAGGAGCTGTCGCGGCTCAAAACAATTTGATACGGGTCTTTCACGGGGTTTACGGTTTGGATATCGAGAATTGCTGGAACGGCCAGAAATATGCATTGTATAAGCTTGGTTTGATATCTTCACCGCTTACATTGGCACAGGAGATGGACACTCTGACTGATGCGGCAAAGGCGCGGATCGAAAAGTGTCTGGCAGAGATGAAAAGCGACTTGGATTGAATCGTTTTTCTTCCGGCATAAAAACGGGCCGTCTCCGGGGGTACCGGGGACGGCCCTTGCTGTTTCAAAATATCCGGCAAATCATCAGGAAGGAGTGGCAATACTCATTTCTGCGGTAATTATTTGCAGTTTGCCATTTTTTGTTCGCAAATGCAATTTTCCTCCGGGGGTGTGCAGGAGCAATTCACTGTCCGGCATACCGGAAACCGGAGCAAGTGTTATTTTCCGGAAGCCCGGTTCGACCGGCTTTAATCCCCAAATACGTGCAGAGAGCAATTCGGCAACGGATGAACTCCACCCGTGAGCTGAATTGAATTCCCTGAAGGGAAACATTTCTCCGTAAGTCGGTGCATTATTGGCAACTGCCGTGCCGCATCTTTCGCGGATAAGCTGCCATGCGGTCCGGTGTTGAGCGTGTTTCAGCAATGCTCCGATGACAGTGCCGAACCAGCTGCAGCCGAATTTTTCAATACTTTTTTCTGCCGGGAGCAGCCATCCGGCAAGTTTTTCTGCTGCCGATTGACAATATTCTGCCGGGAAGAGTTCTCTATCCAGCAGCAGAGCGTTGCCATGAACCGGCAGGGCATCCGGATAATTTTTTTCCGGCAGGAAGAATACTGTATTGCCGAGATCCGGTTCTGCGCCATCCAGATGGTTGACAAAGTATCCTTTTTCCTCATCCCAGAACTTCATTACTCCTGATTTGCTTAATTCAGCGAATTCTCCGGTGAATCTGTCACCGTAAAGCTTATGGGCCGAAACCAGTGCCGAATAGAGCATGGCATTGACGGTCAGAGACCAGGGCCGCCGGTCAACCTGCGCCCAATCAATGAAGTGCCATGACCATTGCGGCGGAGCAAAAAGGCCGTCATCTCCGGTGTGACGGCGCATCAACCGTAAAAACCTCATTACTCCCGGGCGCATTTCCCGGATGAATTTCCGGTCGCCGGATATCATAAAATAATCTTCCAGAGAGTTTATCCATGAAAAAGTCTGGTCGGTCAGTGCCAGATGGGATAATTCCGCCGGGACCACTGCACAAGGGACGCCATCATCGGAAATACCTTCGCCGATCAGGCGCAAAGACTCTTTCCACACGGCTGAATCTCCGAAAAGATAAAAGGCTGATAATCCGGAAATTGCCGCATCGCGTGTCCATAGAGCCTGTTCCCGCCAGCAGGTATCTACGAAAACTTCCTGTGTTGCCGACCGGACAGTGGCATTTGCGATATCCATGAATTTTTCCAGTTCTTCATCCGTTGAGGCAAAGCGGTTGGATTCCGGGTAAGGATATTCCAGAGATTGCAGGCGCAGGGACACTTCGCACTCTCCGCTGCCGGCGGCACGCAAACTCCAGAATCTGCCGCCGTAGGGAACGATGGGAATAAATTCCTGACCGCAGTCATCGCTTAAAAAGCAGGTGTCTGCGAAGCCTGCTCCGGCACTTTCCAGAGGAGAGGTCGCTTGCGGACGGTCAAAATGGCGGGTGTCGCAGAAACTTTCCAACCGGATATGCCGGTTGCCGCGAATGACCTTTATCACCGGAATGAATGTCCGGGTTTTACCAAGATCAAAGGTGTATACTTCACCGGCGCGCAATTTGCCGTCAAAAGTTTTACCGGCGGGTGAAAATGTCAGGCTGTTAAAGTTGTCTGCAAGTGTTTTCAGCGGGAAAAGAGCCGGTTCTGCCGTATAGCTGCCGGCTACAGTCAGAGGCAGATCCATCCGTTTCTGCATGCCGGTTTCCCGGCGGCGCAATTTACGGAATGGCGGAGTCCAATCCACCGGGCCGAGTTCAAACGGCATGATCCAATCTTTTGCAAGGCAGGTGAGGGGAAGAGTTTTCCAATTGCGTTCCTCTTTTTCAGCGTAAATATGCTCCTGTCTGGCAGACGAAAGGGATCTTGGTTCACAAAAATCATCATACCAGCCGGCGATCCGGCACAACCAGGAATTTGGTTCTGTCTTAAAAATCAAATCTCCATTTTGGTTATGACAATCGCACCACCATGATAATCTGCCCCGGTGGCTGACCTCTCCGGTCGGAATAGTCACCAGTAACGCCAGAGAATTTTCTCCGGGACGGCAGAATGGTGAGATATCCAATTCGTCATATACTTTATTGGCGTGATATGAACGCGCCGGTCCGTGCCCGATGTATGTGCCGTTGATGAATAGCGCGTAATATTCACAACTTGATATCCGCAGCTGCAGACGGTCATTTTTCTGCAGCGTAAATCCGGTACGGCAGGCAATGGGGCGCGGATCGGAAACACGCCGGTCACCGATCCATGAATATGTCAGCCAGCTGCCGGCAAGCGGGGAATTGTTTTTCATATTTTTTGATTTTTCTCTCAAAAACGTTTTACATGGCACTGAATTTCAAAATCACTCCCTGATAGGCATCCAAGGTCAGATCGATACCTTTTTTCTGCAATTCTGCACCGGTCATACCGGTGATGATCTTGCCGCTCATCAACTCGACGACCTGATATTTTTTATCAGCTTTCAGCCGCAACGCCGTCAAGTCGGCGGCAGTGACGGTGAATTTGACCGCTTCCACATCCGCATTGAGCAGCACCACGCTGAGCGCACTGTCGTTGCAGCGGACGAAATTGACGATCCGGCGGTCGGAAACTTTTACCGCATGGAATATGGTTTCACCCCGGCGCAGTTCCTTATTTGCCGCGCGCACTTCGTTGAGCCGTTTGAGCAACGCCACCCAGTTGGCACTGCGGGCACTGCTCTCTTTGGCATAACGCAATTCGGGGATTTTTTCCGCATCTTTGCTGGTGGCATTTTTATTAAGCACATAACCGATCGTCCAATTCATGCCGAAGTAGACCGGAGTACATTCAGATGTGCTGACCAGAAATGTTCTGGCGATCCAGCTGTCACGGTATTTTTTGGCGATCTCCTGCTTTTCTTTGCCCAGAGTCGGGGTGAAGCCCAATCCCATGGTCACCTGTCCCAGATTGCGGAATCCCGGCAGGCGGCAGAGTTCTTCGGCGATCACCATATCCTGCACCTCTTCCGCCGTCAGAGCCGGCCAGATACCGTGCATGGCGGTGTAGACCAGATCCAGTGCCAGATGGGCTTCAATGCCGCAAGTTTCACCGAGCAGGACGGCATCCGGGCTGATCTGCTGGACATTTTCCGCAATGGAACGCAGCAGCGGATTGACGAAACTGTTGCTCTCTCCGAAGTGTCCGGTCGGACTTTTGAAATTGTAACGGTGATCCTGCCAGCTGGAGTCGAACCACAACCCCTGCAGACCGTAACCGATAAGATTGCGGACATTGCTGATATAAAAATTTCTCCATCCTTCATTGCCGGGGTTGCCGGGGATCATGAAACTGTACCACTTGTTCCAGCTGCCGTCGGCTTTGCGGTTGAACCATTCCGGATGGGTGTTGCCTTCATCGGCGTGCTTATCCATGCCGCTCATGGAAACCGGTCCCCACGCCATCAGCCGGATATTGTTGTCGGCACATGCCTGACGGAGTTTTTTCAATCCTGCAATGCCGCCGGATTTGACCGAAGGGATGATTTTGCCGTCCACCGGGATGGGAATAAATCCGCTGACACTTGAGGCGGGATCTTTTTCAAAGTAGCAGAACCATGTTCTGCCGCCGCTGATCATCGCATTGATGCCGAGTTTACGGTATTCGGGCATCCATTTGGCAAGATCTTCAAATGTTTCGACGCCGACTCCGGGGATACCATCCCACAAAATGACCATTTCCGAGAGGTCGGCAGTGGTTTTGCGGACTTTTTTCCATTGATATTCTTTAAGCATCAGATCCCGCTGGGCAGCCATGGCACCCTGCCAGTCTTTTTGTTCAAAACTGATGATGATCGAGGGCAGAACTTCCTGCTGTCCGGCATTCATCCGCTTGGAAATCACACACCGGTTGCGCAGGGAACCGCTTTGCCCGCCGAATACTCCGACGAAGTTTTTCGCATCTCTTTTGGTGATCGCCATCGCCAGCGTCAACGGCTGATTTTTGCTGTAGATCATCGCATACGGCAGCATCATTTTGTCGGTACTCATCAAATTGCCGTAAACGTAGCGGGAATTCATGGTTTTGGCATCTGCCTGGGACATTTCACCGTGGAGGAAGTTGAATGCGTGCGGAGGATAGATGAAACGGTTCTGTTTGATATCCCCGCCAAGTGCCACATTGGAGAGGTTGAATGAAACGGTTTCCAGATGCGCCGCCTGACTGCCGGTATGGGTGAATACCGCATCGGCATGGATGAATTTACCATCCGGAGTAATGGCATAACGTTCGGTGATTTTGCCGTTTTTCCACTCTTTTTCCAGTACCAGTGTCAATCTTTCCGGGGAATTCTCCACCGAACCGCTGATCCGGCAGCCGATATTCCCGGCAAGCAGTGCCGCATCCCGGAAATTCAGCATCCACGCCCCCATGAAATTGCCCTGCGAAGTGAAAACCGCTTTGCCGTTTTTAAGAACGATATTGGCAAATTCAATGCCCTTGCCGTTTTTGGCAAAGACGAAATCCGCCTGACGGTTGCCGATGATCACCTCTTTTTCCGTTTCCCGGAAGTTGAAGTTCTTATCCGAAAAATTGCTGTTTTTGATCACTTTAGAGAAATACATCTGTATAGCTTCATTGTCAGGTGAAGTTTCTGCCCGGTCTTCAACGCTTGCCCGGGCGATCCTGCCGGTGAAATAACGCGATTTGACCGCCGCTGAACCGCCCAGCGTGACCGGACGGGAACATTTGCGCAAATTGCCGCTGGCTGCCACTTTGCCGATCTGCATACCGTCCAGCATGAGAAGCAGCTGGCTGCCATCGTAAACCGCAGTCAATTCATGCCACTGTTTATCAACCGGAACCACCCGGTATCCGGGTTTGAAACGGTCTACCGAAAACGTTCCCTTATCGGTATTTATCAATACCGACGGCTGTCCGAAGTAATACTGCAGCACAAATCCGTTGCCGCTGGTGTCACTCTTATCGACCAGACAGACCCAGCTTTTGTTTTTGAAACTGATATCATCAAATTGATACCGGCATTTGACTGTCAGCGCATTCGCCGGAGCAAATCCGTTGGATGCTTCCAGACGGTGATCGCTTTTGCCGTCAAAATTCACCGGCGCATCCGGTGTGAAATCAATTGTCACTGCCCCGGCAAGCTGCAAAGCAAGGCCGATGATACCCCATACACATAATTTTTTCATCTGATTTTCTCCTGTATTCTTTCGCTGTGTATTTCTGTGTTGTACCGCCGTCACGGACGGAAATAGTACGGCTTTTTGTGGTCTTTTAAACTGGAACCGATCTCTTCTTTGGCAATCGTCTGCACATGGAAGTCACCCAGCAGTACATTGGTTTTGCCGCCGTGATGAAAAATCATGTGTGTGGTTTCATTATTCACATCCGCAGTTCCGGAATCAGAATATTTTTCGCCGCTGTTGGAATCTGTTCCGGCAACCCGGGATTCCGCAACGATGATCAACCTCGTTTCACTCTTGTTCTTGCCAAGCGGTTCCAACAGTTTGTAGGTCGGATTGGAAAAATACCCGTTGATAAGATAGGTCGTGCGCCGCAAGCTGGGGTTGAAACTGGTGCTGGTCGGACAATTCAACACACTGTTGGTGTCTTTGCGCTTGGAAATCTCCGCCTGACAGTCATCCAGTGTCTTGCTCTTGTACATCACTTCTGTCCAGTATTTGGTACTGCTGTGTTCCGGAATGTTGCCGAAATCATTGACATAAGTCGTCATACCCGAACCGATCTGCTTCAAATTGGAAATACAACTCGCAGCTCTGCCCCGCTCCCGCGCACTATTCAACGCCGGCAGCAATATCGCCGCCAGAATCGCAATGATGGCGATAACGACCAATAATTCAATCAGCGTGAAGCGTATACGCTTCACTTCAACGGGTTGAAGTGAATTGATTTGTTTCATGACTTTTCTCCTTATTTTCAGTTAGAGGTTACTGCAATAAATATACATGAAAACCAGTTAAAAGACAACACCTTTTGTGCCAAATTATTTACTTTTTGTGCCAAAAATGTTTGTATTTGTGCCGACCCGGCATTATATTATTTCCGGCGATAGTCCCATTGGTGGAGAAACTTGCAGTGAAATGAAAAAAGACGGAAGAAATTTCACTGCCGTTCTAACGGTCTGCTCCACCCGGCGGCTTGTACGTGTACTAAATGTAAACAGCTTACAATAAGGGGGAAAGGCATGGAAAATCTGCCCAAAAGCGGCTTTACAGTTTCGCAGACCGAATATTTCCCGGAAATAAATATGCCATTGCGGTTGACTTATCCGTCAAAAACTTCCGCCCGGTTCCACCCGATCCATTTTCACGATTTTACGGAAATAGGTATCGTCATTTCCGGGAAGGCGCGCCATCTGGTCGGCAAGGGAACTCACTCTCTCCGGCAGGGAGATGTGATTTTAGTACCGCGCGGCGCAAATCACGGCTATGCCGAAATGGATGATTTCGGAATTTTCAATCTGCTTTTTATCCAACGGCGTCTGCCGCTGCCGCTTTTGGATTTCGGCAGCGGGAAATTCGCCAAAAAGATATTTTCCACCCGCAGCGGGGAACCGACGGCAGAAAAATTGATGACGCTTGAGCCGGAACAGCTGCAGGAACTTATTACTGTCGGCAACCGGATACTGGGGGAAGAGCAATCTCCGGGGCAGAGTTTTTATTTCCTGATGATGGCTCTTTTTATGGAAATTCTGGTCATTCTTGATCGGGCATATTCGCCGCAGGATGAATATCATACGCTGTCAGCGATCCCGGCGGCTCTGGAATTTCTGGAACGCAACTATTCGCATGACATCGACTTCGATGTGCTTGCCAAAAAACTGGGGATGTCCAGACGGACATTTTTCCGTCATTTCCGGGTGGCCGCCGGTACGTCGCCGCTGGTTTATTTGAATTCCATCCGGCTGCGTAAAGCTTTTGAATTGATCACTCAAACTGATATGCCGCTGGCCACGATAGCTTTGGAATGCGGGTTCGGTGACTGCTTCCTGATGAGCCGGAGTTTTAAAAAACTTACAGGCATCACCCCCTCCGCTTTACGGAAACGTTCCATTTCCGGAAAAACGGTGAGTTTTATTTCTACATTGTTTCCGGCCGGAAAAAAATTATAGGCAATGTTCCAAATTTTGTGAAATTTGCATTCAACAACCGTTGATTGCGATGATGGAAAACAATAAGGATATATCACCGACATTATGATTTGTCAACCACGCAATAACGGTTTGATCCTGTCGGCTTGTCCCGGCGCAGTGAAACGAAGACGGATGGATGCAGCGTGAGATAATGTCGCCGTAAAATCAAGGCGGATGAGCAGGATCCTCCTTCGCCGGAGGCTACGGCAGGACAAGGTGCAGTAAACCTGCCAGGCTGAACCGGTAACCGCCGGGGCGGAAGCCCGGGCGGCGAGGCGGCTCTCCCGCCGCCGCCCTGTCACGGCGCAGTGAAACGAAGACGGAAGGGAGATTTTTTGGAGAAGTCCGCAATGCGCTACCGACGGGAAAATTGGGAACGGTCAATATCTACCGGTGGATGCAGCGTGAGATAAGGTCGAAGTCAAAACAAAGTAACGGTGAAGGAGTGCAGTAAACCTGCTCGACTGAACCGGTATCTGCAGTTTTGACAAGAGATTATCCACGATGCGCCACCGACGGTATGATGGCATCACAACAAATGGGACAATAACAAATCATGAAATTTTTGCGGTATAACCGTATCAAATGTTTCATCCGGATGTTGTATTTTTGCCGATACAACTTATATTGTTAGGCAGAGGAGAAGTGCAACATGGATAAAATCGAAAAATTGACGGCAGCCGGATTCCCGGTGGCAGTGAAACAGGGAGTGGTTCTGGTGGATTTTTTTGCTCAATGGCACGGGCCGTGTCATAAGCAGGGAGATCTGCTGAATGCTCTTGTCGATGAGGAACGGTTCCCGGAAGAAGTGAAAGTTACCAAGCTGGATGTGGATGAAGCTCCGGTGATCGCGGCCAAATTTGAAGTTGATATCATTCCGACTCTGGTGATATTCCGGGATGGTCATGAGATCGGCAGGATCGTGGGAGAGGCCGATGAAAATCAGGTGATGAAGCTTTTTCCGGGAACGGCGGAATAACCGCTGCCGGGATATCACCAGTGCCAATTTTTCAGAGCTTTTTCGGTGGCGGAAAATGGTTTGCTCCCGAAAAATCCCCGGTAAGCTGACAACGGGGAGGGGTGGACATTCTCCAGTATGATATGTTCCCCGGAGGAGATAAGGCTCTTCTTTTTCCGGGCGAAATTTCCCCAGAGTATGAATACCGTTTTGCTGTTTCTTTCATTCAATGCGGAAATGACGGCATCGGTAAATTCCTCCCAGCCGAAATCGGCATGGCTGCCCGGAGTATGAGCATCGACTGACAATACCGCATTGAGCAATAGAACTCCATTTTCGGCCCATCGGCTTAAATGCCCGTTGGGCGGCGGTTCCCGGTCAAGGTCACTTGCGTACTCCCGGAAAATATTTTTCAAAGAGGGCGGCAGCTCCACTGTTTCCGGCACGGAAAATGCCAATCCTTCGGCCTGTCCGTCATCGTGATACGGGTCCTGACCGATAATTACCACTCTGACCTTTTCCGGCGGAGTCAATTCAAAGGCGCGGAAAATTTTCCCTTCCGGAGGAAAAACCGTTTTTTCCGTGCGCCGCCGGTTGACTTTATCCAGAGGTTTTTGCCATAAATATTCCGGAACTCCGGATTTTTGCAGAAATTCCCTCCATACTTCCGGCAACCGGTCACTCATGGCAAAAACTCCTTTTTTAAATAAAAACTGATGGGTTCGACTCCCAACGGAAAGAGCCGGATATTTTCATATTTCGAAGATACTGCCAACAGCGAATCCGGATAAAACATGAATGTATACGGTTGTTCCTGCTGGAGGATGGATTCGATTTCCCGGGATATTTTTATCCGCTTTTCCAAATCAAATTCCTGCCGGAGTGATTCGATCAGGAAATCGGCTCTGCTGTTTTTGAATGATACGAAGTTGTCCCCGTTATCCGATGCCTGACTGGAGTGAAAAATCTGATAAGGGTCAGGATCAACCGAGCCGGTCCAACCGAGATTGCAGGCTTCAAATTCCCGTTTTTTGAGTCTTTCGATCAGGACGCTCCACTCAACTGTCTGCAGTTTCATGTCTATCCCGGCGGCGGCAAAATAGTTTTTTATCATCGGGAGCATCCGCAACTGCATGGAACTTCCGGAAATCTGTAACATGGTAAAGGTGAATTTTTTTCCGTCGCGCTCCAAAATCCCATCCCCGTCAGTATCCCGCCATCCGGCTTGCCGCAGCAACTGTTTCGCCTTTTCCGGGTCATAGGGCAGGGGGGAAAGTTCCGGATCAGAGTAGACCGATCCCGGAGCAAAGGGCCCTTTGGCCAGCTGCCCGCAGCCGTACATCAGTTTTTCCAGAATCGCCTGCCGGTCGATCAACATGGTCAACGCCCGCCGGGTTTCGGCATCTTTGAAGCATGCAAGTTGTTGATTGTAACCGATGTAACTGTAGGACATCCCCGGGTAACGGAGTTTTTTGAACTTTCCGGATGTGAATTCTTTACCTCCGGTGCGGGTATGCCATTGTTCCGGAGTCAGTGACAGCATTCCGATCTTTCCGGCCAGTAGAGACTGGAACTGGGTATTCGGCAGTTGAATGATTTCAAAATCACGATGCACAATGGCCGGAGCAGCACGATAAGCTCTTCCGATATAAGCCGGATTGCGTTCAAGTTTTATCGTGCGGGAATTGCCGGACCACTCTTTGAAAATATAAGGCCCGCAACTCACGATCATCCGGTTGCGGCGGTGGCTGTCATTGAATTTTGCCGGGTCGAAAACTCCGTCGTTCCCGCAATATAAGTGGCGCGGCAGCGGAAACAATCCCAGCGTGGAGGCCAGTGAACCGTAGTATTTGCGCTTCCAGGTGATGGTCAATTCCAGATCGTTAAGGATCGTGACCTCACTTATATCCTGATAATAACTTCGCAAAGGTGCGCAGTTCACAGCCGGATTTTTTATCACATCAACTGTGAATTTTATATCATGCGCCGTAACTTTTTTCCCCGGATGCGTTTTCCCGGTTTCCGGATCGGTAAATGGCTGCCAGAAAACACCGTCACGTAATTTTATATGATATGTCAGGTGATCGTCGGAAGCCGTAACACTTTCAGCAAGCAGCATTTGAAATTTTTCCGGATGCTGCCAGTTCCTTTCTGCCAGAGTCATGGAACAGAGTGAAAAAATACTTTGAGCTGCAGCTTCATTGGCCAGCAGCGGATTGAGTCCCGGCGGCGCAGCGGATATGGCAAGAGCCAATTTGCCGCCGACTGCGGCATCGCGGGAAAAATATTGCTGATTGGCAAAACTTCCGTCTTTTTCCTCCGGTGACAGCAAATTTGCCGTCGTCGCGGCCGCCAGACGTTCTTTCAGGCTGTTGGCCGCTTCTCTTGCCCGGTCAAAGGCGGAAATCATCGTTAACAGCAGAAATATGACCGCCGCTGAAAGAATAACCGTCAACAGCTGCAGAATATGCCGCATTTGTCACCTCTGGGAAATCCGGAAGGTCATTACCGCCCCGACGATCTGAAACAGAATATTGGGTATCCACAACAGATATTGCGGATAAAGATGCGGTGATTGATCCAGTGATTCAAATAGCATGATGGAGAAAAAATAGACCGATGCCAGGATCACGCAGATAAACAGTCCGATGGAGGTCTCCCGGCGGTTGGTGCGGATCGCCAGAGGCATACCCAAAAGTAAAAATGCGATCGGGGAAAGAGCAAAGGCGATACGTTTATTCAATTCGATTTCCAACTTGGTGGAATCCTGATTATCCAGTTTGGCCCGGCGAATTTCTCCGAGCAGTTCCCGCAACGGCATATATTTTGCCTTTTCCCCGATCTGCTGGGCGTTGGCTTCTTTGCCGTAATTGAATTGGAATGAGAAATTTTCGGTATAGCCTCTGGAAATTCCGCTGCCGCTGTCTTCACTGTGATCATCGATCATGCAGTCGTAGAGAGTGAAGTGCAGGATCATGGAATCGGTATCTGTGCGGATGATGCCTCTGGTGGCATTGATCTCCTGCATGATATTGCCGTTTTTGTCAGTTTTGCAGAAGATCACTCCGCGCAGCTCATTGTCCCCCACCCGGTCATCAATGGAAATGGCAATGTTGTTTTCCCCTTCCCGGTAGGAAAAGGGGTGTCCGGGTTCAAAGAGTGCCATCGGCCGCAGAGCAGCTTCATTGGCCATCATACTGCGGGATTTCCAGAGCAGGGGAGGCCCGATCTCAATGTGCAGATAGAGGCAGAAAGCGGTCATCAGAAATGTTATCAGCAAAATCGGGCTGATGATCTGCACGATACTGACTCCGCAAGCACGCATCGCAGTGATCTCACTGTCGGCGGACATCCTGCCAAAGAGCAGTACAACGGAAACCATCACCGCCCAGGGCACGGTAAAGGTCAGTATCCGGGGAATTATATAAAGCATGTATTTGCAAAAGACCACGAAGGGTATCCCCCGGGAAATATAATCAAGCACTTTGATGAGATTGGCCCCGGTCATGGCAAAAGTCAGTACGATTATCGCCATGAAAAAAGTAATGAGAAACGATTTGGTGACATACCAGTTCAAACAACGCATTGGACAATATTCTCCTGAAAAATCTTATGACTTGCTTATACCATATCACCGCAGAACGTTTTTTTCAAGCATTTCCGCTTGAATTAAGTGCGTATTCTGGTTATATTAAATATATTGACTGTTTTTTGGGAGAGAAAAGAGGCAATTTCAGAAGCCCTCAAAAATTCTTGAAATTCAGCGTTGTGATTATTGCTGCATTGCGGCAGGGATTTGCCGGCGTTGATTTTTCAATTTTTCTTGAGTTGTTTTTGCGGTGGCCTCTGAAAAAGTTGTAATTCCGGAGATATTTGAGATGCATGGTGTGGTAATTGTCGGTGCCGCCGGGCGGATGGGACGCCGTCTGGTGGCAAATATTATGGACAGCGGGAAGTTTTTTCTTGCCGGAGCTGTTGAAGTTGAGGGTTCTCCTTTTGTCGGACAGGATGCCGGAATTCTCGCCGGTTGCGGTGAAGCCGGTGTGAAGATCACTGCTTCTCTGGAAGAAGCTCTGGCCAATGGCGCAGAGGCGGTGATCGATTTCGCCACCGGAAATGTGGTGGATGCCGCCCGGATGGCGGTCGCGGCAAATTGTGCAATGGTCATCGGAACCACCGCGCTTACTGCAGATGACCGGGCGGCTTTGAAACGTTTGAGCGTGGAAAACGGCGGAAGGATCGTCGCGGCCAATAATATGAGTGTCGGGGTCAATCTGCTTTTCAAACTGGTACAGCAGGCCGCCGCATTTCTCGGGATCGATTACAATGTCGAGATCGTGGAAATGCATCATAATAAAAAGCTGGATGCTCCCAGCGGTACAGCGGTACGCTTGGGGGAAGTCGTCTGTCAGGCGCGGCAGTGGGATTATGAAACTGCAGTGAAGAACGGACGCAGCGGAATGGTCGGCAAACGGCCGGCTTGTGAGATCGGGATGCATGCTTTGCGCGGCGGAGATGTGGTCGGAGATCACACTGTGATTTTTTCTGCTGAAGGAGAACGTCTGGAGTTGTCACATCGGGCCTCAAGCCGGGATATGTTCGCCCGGGGCGCATTGCTGGCGGTGGAGTATTTGCTGGATGCGCCTGCCGGTTTGTATGATATGCAGGACGTGTTGAATCTGAAATGAGCCGGCGGGAAGAACTTAAACAAACTTTGCTGCGCCATTTGTTGCTCAATGGGCGGGCCACCCGTCCGGAACTGGTCGCGGTTACCGGAGTACGCGCGGCAACGGTCTTTGAAGCCATCGATGAATTGAAAGAGGCAGCACTGGTCGTTGAACCGGAGCGGCGGGGAAAAAAGACCGGCAGACGCGCGCCGGAGTTGTGTATTGAGCCGAATTGCTGTTTTACTGTCGGCTTGGAATTGCGGGTATCCGGCTGTATCGGTGTGATCGTTGATGCGGCAGGAAATATCGTGCATCGTGCTGAACATATTGCCGGATTGCGTCAGAGTTTGCTGGATGTCAAAAGGGAAATTCTGGAAGTGCTTCAGCATTTGCGGGATTTGGCCAGCAGTGAAGAGTGGGCCCTGGTAAAGGGTGTCGGTTTTGCCGATCCCGGTCTGGTGGATATCGAGCGCAACTATTCCATCCGGGCGGTGAATATTCCGGCCTGGCAGGAGATGGAAACCGGAAGAATGCTGGAAAATGCTTCCGGTTTGCCGGCCAGAGTGTGGCCGGAAGCAATGGTCAAGACCAGAATGGAGTATTTGCAGCGTTTGCCGGATGCCCCGGAAAGTTTATTCAATTTTGTGACCGATGACGGAATCGGTGGCGGATTTATAAAAAAAGGCGAACTTTTTGTCGGCAGTTCCGGGCGGGCAATGGAGATCGGGCATATCGTCGTCCAACCCGGCGGCGCGCGTTGTCAATGCGGCAACAGCGGCTGTCTGGAATCGGTCGCCAGTCCGAATGGTTTGGCCGAGAAGATCGCGGAATCCCGCGCTGCCGGAGTTGATCTGGGCGGATTGCCGGAGAATTTTTCCATGAAAACTTTTGCTGAATTCGCCGCCCGAAACCGGGGAGTGCGGATCATCGCCGATGAGTTGTGCCGGGATTTGGGCAATGCTTTAAGTGTGGCTGTAATGCTGCTTAATCCGGAAATGATCGTTATATCCGGAAAATTTGCCAGTCTGGGTAATTTTCTTTCCGGAGCGTTGCGCCGGGAGTTGGAACTGCGCTGCTTCCCCGAAGCGGTGCGGGAGTTGAAAATCGAAATATCCACGCTGGATATTTTTGATACCGCCCGCAGTGCCGCAATGATGATGCGTGACCGGATCATGCTTAAAGGATGTGATATTTGATGAAAATTGTCGCTGATGACCGTATCCCCTTTCTCAAGGGGGTCTTTGAACCTTTTGCTGAAACAGTATATCTGCCCGGTAAGAGTATAACTCCGACGGATGTTGCAGATGCCGATGCTTTGATCGTCCGCACCAGAACCCGCTGCAACCGTTCTCTGTTGGAGAATTCCCGGGTAAAAGCGATCGCAACGGCGACTATCGGCTTTGATCACATCAATGCCGGGGAGTTGGCCGGATGCCGGATCGAGTGGAGCAATGCTCCCGGCTGTAATGCCGGCAGTGTGAAAAATTACGTGGCAAGTGCGCTGGCATCAATACCGGGATCTTTGGCCGGTAAAACATTGGGGATCATCGGTGTCGGCCATGTCGGCAGCAAGGTGGCAACTGTCGGACGGGCTTTCGGAATGAATGTTTTGCTTAACGATCCGCCCCGGCAGGAAAAAGAGGGATGTGCCGGATTCACGGAACTGGATGATTTACTGGCGGCTTCAGATATCGTATCACTGCATGTGCCGCTGGAAACCGGCGGCAGATATCCGACGGTGAATATGGCTGATGATGATTTTTTCCGCCGGATGAAGAAGGGGGCGTGGTTTTTCAACTGCTGTCGCGGTGAAGTAGTTGATGGTGACCGTTTGAAAAACGCTTTGGCTTCCGGAGATGTGACCGGAGCGTTGATGGATGTCTGGCCGGGTGAGCCGGATATAGACCGGGAATTGCTGGCAAAAGTGCAATTTGCCACGCCGCACATTGCCGGATATTCGGTTGACGGCAAGGCCAATGGCACAACGGCGGCGGTACGTTATATTGCCGGGAAACTGGGAATTACCCAACTGCTGGACTGGCATCCGGAAGGATTGCCGGAACCGGTTTTCGCTCCGGTGATCGACCTTGCCGGGTGCAAAAATAAAGATGAAGCTGTAAAAAAAGCGATTTTGCATGCTTACGATATAAACGATGATGTAAAAAGTTTTAAGGAACAACCGGAATGTTTTGAGGCTTTGCGCGGCAATTACCGGGTGCGCCGGGAATTTACGGCATACACTGTCATAAATGCTCCGCAGGCAGCAGAAGAAGCGTTGCGGATGCTGGATTTTAATATCGGATGATCGGGGAAAATCATGACTTACGCGGAAAGTTTACCGGAAAATATACGCAAGCGCGGACGGATATACGCTTACGGTTCGACATTATTCGGCTGTATTTCAGAAGTGCTGTTGGATAACAGTGCAGTTATAATCATTTATTTCACCATGCTTGACGGCGGTGATATGCTGACCATGATGGGAACCAGTTTCATCGGTATTGCCGGAGCATTGCTTTATTTGCCCAGCAGTATGATCATTGTCCGTACCGGATTGAAACCGATGGTGCTTTACTCCTGTCTGGCCGGGAGTGCCGGATTTTTATTGATGGCTCTGTCGCCGCTGATCGGAATGACGGCCGCGAAATATGCGGCATTGGGCGGCTGTCTGATATATTGCATAAGCCGGGTTACTTTCGGGGCGACGTGGTTTCCTCTGCTGGATGCATTTCTCCGTCCGGAGGACCGGGCCGGATTTTTCAGCAAAATGCGGTTGATATACAGCAGTTTCAACGGGGTCATGCTCTTTTGCATCGGTCTGTTGATGCTGCATAACCCGTCGATTGTTATTTTGCAGGTGGTGATCGCCATCGCCGGGATAGCGTATATGGGCAGATATTTATGCATAGCCCGTTTCCCGGAAAACAAACGGGATGTGGTCGATATTCCGGATATTAAAAAGGGTTTCGGTATCGCCTTGAGGAATGGGCCCTTGACCTCTTATGCGGTTTATAACGGGTTGTTTACGATTGCGTATTCGACATTGACTCCGCTGTCGTATCTTTATATGAATCAGTATGTCAAGTTGAATCCCGGAACGGTTCAGATCATCTCTTCGGCGGGGATCGGCGGATTGATAGCCGGTTATTTCTGTTACGGCAGGCTGTTTGCAAACACGAAGCTGAAATATATGGAACTGGCAGCTCATCTGATTTTTATGATGACGGCATTTACGTTGTTTCTGGTCGATGGTTCGACCTGCGGTTTTGCCTGGATCGCCGGAACGGTGGTTTTCTTTCAGAGTGTGGGTTACAGTATATACATGTGCAACAACTCTGCTGAATTGCTGGCGTTGGCCCGTCCGGGTAACAAAACGATGGCGATGGCATTTGTGCTGACCTACAGTTCGGCGGGAAGTGCGATCAGCCGTTTCGGCACTTCGCTGATACTTGGTACGGCGATGCTTTCGCCGGTATGGAGTTGCGGGATGCGGCAGATAAGCAGTTATCAGACATTGTTTCTGCTGTTCGGTATGATGTTGCTGGTGCTGCTGTTTTTGTTGCCGACGCTGCCGTCTTTTGTTCCGAACCACGATGATTATTATGAACCGAAAAAATAAAAC
Organism: Lentisphaerota bacterium; assembly: GCA_015061815.1. Classification (GTDB taxonomy): domain Bacteria; phylum Verrucomicrobiota; class Lentisphaeria; order Victivallales; family Victivallaceae; genus UBA1784. The sequence continues at coordinate 2,811 of SUVW01000027.1, read as the reverse complement.
CGCATTGAAAGTTCGGCTGCAGCAGTTATATTGAATAAGTAATGAGAAAAGTGTTTTCAGGGAGAATAATGTTATGAATGATTATCCGGAATTTGACGGATTGGAAAGGTTCACTCCCCGGGCCCGGCAGGCGATGCTTCTGGCCAAACGGGAATCCATGCGTTTCAATCACGACCATGTCGGCACCGAACATCTGCTTTTGGGTTTGCTGGCACTGAATGACGGAGTGGCTCTGCATATTCTGCAGGAAAGCGGCTTGAATCTGGATGCTTTGCGTCTGGAAGTGGAAAAGAGCTGCGGGCAGGGTGAAGCGATCATGCAGGCAGGTGACGTGGGTATGACCGACGGTTTATCCCGGGCATTTGAGTTTGCCGCCCAGGAGGCGATGGCGATGAATTATAATTTTATCGGTACGGAACATCTGCTGTTGGGATTGCTGCGCGAAGAAGCCAGTCAGGCGGCGCGGATCATGCGCAATCTCGGTGTGGATATCGACCGTGTCCGTCAGACGGTCATAAAAGCTCTCAATCCGGAATATCTGCCGGATGCTCCGCAGAATCCGGCGAATGAGTCTTCGCCGTCGGCTTCTGCCGGCAGCGGGGAATCCGGTGCGGTCGGCGGTTCGTTTGCGGCACTGGAGGCGTTCGGGCGCAATCTGACGGCACTGGCTGCTGACGGCGTGCTTGATCCGGTGGTGGGCAGAGCTGATGAAATAGAGAGGGTCATTCAGATACTTTGCCGCCGGACGAAAAACAATCCGGTGCTTATCGGGGAAGCCGGTGTCGGGAAAACGGCGATCATAGAAGGTCTGGCGCAGGCGATCGTTGAAAAAAGAGTTCCGGATCTGCTGGCGGATAAACTTATTTATTCCATCGATCTGCCGTTGATGGTTGCCGGGACAAAGTACCGGGGGCAGTTTGAAGAACGGATCAAGGCGGTCATTGATGAAGTGCGGAATTCCGGCCGGGTGATTTTGTTTATAGATGAACTTCATACGATTGTCGGGGCAGGTGGAGCCGAGGGGGCGATGGATGCGGCCAACATCATCAAGCCGGCTCTTTCCCGGGGGGAATTGCAGTGTGTCGGAGCGACGACTCTGGATGAGTACCGCAAAGGTATCGAAAAAGATGCCGCGCTTGAAAGAAGATTCCAGCCGGTGATGGTCAATCCGCCGTCAGTGGAAGATTCCATAAAGATTTTGCAGGGGTTGAGTAAAACTTACGAGAAGCATCACCATGTGCGTTATCTGCCCGGAGCGTTGGAAACCGCAGTGAAACTTTCCGACCGGTTTATTTCCGGGCGTTTTCTGCCGGATAAAGCGATAGATGTTATGGATGAAGCCGGTTCCCGGGCCCGGATAAACCAGGTGATACCGCCGCCGGACACCGGGGAACTGGAGAAAAAGCTGCAGAAAATTTCGGAAAAGAAGATCAAAGCTGTCGCAGAACAGAATTTTGAATCTGCCGCCAAATATCGCGATCAGGAACGGAAATTGCGGGAAGAACTCGATGGAGCGATTTCGGAGTGGAAACAGGCGAAAAAAGAGAATTTCACTCCGGTATCACCGGCGGATATTGCAGCGGTGGTGGCCAAACTTACCGGAGTGCCGGTACAGCAGATCGAGGAGGGGGAAAGTGCCAAATTGCTGCGGATGGAGAGTGAATTGAAACATTCGGTCATCGGACAGGATGCGGCAGTTTCAGCGATTTCCAAAGCTTTGCGGCGGTCACGGGCGGAATTGAAAAATCCCATGCGTCCGATCGGTTCGTTTATATTCCTCGGGCCGACCGGAGTCGGAAAAACGCTTCTGGCCAAAGCGTTGGCTGAATTTATGTTCGGTGATGCCGATGCTCTTATCCAAATCGACATGTCCGAATATATGGAAAAATTCAATGTATCCCGTCTGGTCGGCTCTCCTCCGGGGTATGTCGGGCATGGTGATGGCGGGGAGTTGACCGAAAGAGTGCGCCGTCATCCCTATTCGGTGGTGTTGTTTGATGAGATAGAAAAAGCTCATCCGGATGTGATAAATATGCTGCTGCAGATACTGGAGGAGGGGCGGTTGACCGATACCCTCGGCCGGAAAGTGGATTTCCGCAACACGGTGGTCATTATGACCAGCAATGTGGGAGCTGCGGAATTATCCGGTACCGGGACGCTGGGATTTGCGGTGGATAAAGCGGCAGATTCTCTGAAAGTGGAAGAACGCTTTATGGCGATTGCCAAAAAATATTTCAAGCCGGAATTTATCAACCGTCTGGATGAGGTGGTTATTTTCCGTCAGCTGGATAAGCATGATTTGATGAAGATCATTGATTTGGAACTGGATAAACTGCGCGAAAAACTGGCGGAGAAAAATTTGACCTTCAAGGTATCCCCGGCGGTCAAAGAGTTTCTGCTGGATCGGGATTTTGAGCCGGAATATGGTGCGCGCCCGTTGCGGCGGGCGGTTGAACACTGGATCGGGGACCCGCTGGCTGAAGAGATTTTGCGCGGCACTTTTGATAGAGCTTCCGGCGTAAGTGTGGATGTCGGCGAAAAGAAAAATATCGTGATTTTGCCGGAAAAGTAACCGGCAGCGGTTTTGGTATTGCATCGCGGATGATCGGTTCATCCGCGATGTTTTTATTATACACCTTCAGGTCAATAAAACCACCGGCTTTGCCGGTGAGTACCGAAAAATTTTCAGAAATAGTTTGTAAAAGTTCACCTTTGCTACTACACTATGTTCAGACCTGCCAGTCGAACTTAATGTAATAACAAAGGTGTAAAAATGACAAAAGATACTACTAATAGTTTATCACACACTCG
>SUVW01000026.1 GCA_015061815.1 Lentisphaerota bacterium | reverse complement strand
TGCTTTAGCAGTAGCCAGTGAACTTAATGCGAATGAAAATTTCATTCAGAGCCCGGATCGGGCTGCCAGCAAAAATGCCTTCTAGGCACAGTGCATACCACCAGCTCAGCTGGTGGTTTTGATTATTATTTACAGAATCACTTCATCTGCAAGATAATCATTTTTGAAAAGTTTAATTATATATTTTTTTGCATTGGTGTCTTTGATTTTGTAAATGGCTTTTCCATGAGGGGCGGCAAGTTTTGTCCATTTGCCGCGCGGTGCAAAGAAATGTTCATCATCAAAGTCTTCACAAACAACTATCTTATCGCCTTTGGTTTTATCAAAGGTAATTTCGATAGTATTGCCTGTCTTTTTTGCATTCAGGATAATCGGGAAAGATGCCAGAACAGCAGTGCGTTCAGCTTCAACACTCAATTCAGGCAGACCTTCGGTATTGACATTGACTGTTTTGTCTTCAATCAATTCCACATAGTGCCAGTCCGTTTTTTGAGAGTTTTTCTCAAGTACTGATCCGGAAATGGTTTTATCAGAAGTGTTATATATGGTGTGAATGATCTTATTTTTTCCGGGGAAACGGTTTGCGAGGAATTTATCATGACTGGTCTTTACGATCGGTTCTATATTTTCAGAAGCAAATGCATCACCGTTTTCTTTCATGATCTGTGCGAACTGGCGTTGGATATCGGTATTTTCAAAGCCGCCCATATCCATTCCAAAACCATTGAAAAGATTTCTCCATGGATGACGGGTACTGCTTCCCCATTCCGAGAATTTGAAATTCGGGAAACAGAAATGGAAAAAGTTTATTCGCAGATCATCATAATATTTTTCTACAAAAGGAAATGCTCCGATATAGAAAGTCTGATCCCAACTGCCGTCAAAGAACTGAGTCAGATAATCACTGCCAGCATGTTCCGTCATGAGAGCCGCATTCGGATTGGCTTCACGCATAGCATTGCGTACTTTGACCATTGCTTTGACAATTCCGTGGGGATCGGTAGGATATTTTCCTGCTTTGTAATGATCATGCGTTTCATTGTAACATTGAAAATTGACTGCAAGTTCATCCAGATAAATTCCGTCGAGTTTCAACTCTTTGACCAAACTGCGGCAGCGGGTTGTCATATATTCCACCCATTTGTCAGTATCGTAGAAACACATCAGATACTGGTCATCAGCAGTGACATATCCAGGATAATTACCTTGAGCATCTTTGGTAGCCCATGATTTACCGTGTTTTTTTCCGAGATTGGTGTCTTTCCAACAGAAACGGTGATCGATATAAAGGGTGAATGCCGCTCCAAGCTGATGACATCTTTCAACTTCAGCTGCAAGTGCAGGAGCTCCGCCGCGCCCTTTATTGACGAAAAATTCACCAGGCATCGTACTTGCCAGAGAAGGATATTTCAAACGTTCTGCATAGGGAAGGGGGTAATCATCCCAAAATGCGATTTGAATGGCATTTTCACCGCCTGCAAGACGTTTGTGCAGGATGTATTCTTTTTTTGCTTCATCATAATAAAATGGCGGATGACCGTTCACCCATGTATAAGTGTCTCGTAACCAACGCGGGACATTGACTTTTTGCATACGCGCTTTCATCCATGATGAATATTGTTTCAACGGGGATTTCCAATCGCCTTTGAAAGCAAAAATACGCACTTGCGGTGTAATTGTAGAATTTCCAGGCTGAAGCAGGTCATCGCGGTAATATTGGGCAAAAGCAACAGCAGACTGTTTCTCAAGCAAATCCAGAGATGGCTGCTCTTTGAAAATCACCACTTCACTGTGCTTGACAGTCGGAGAAAGACCGTTTTTGCCTTTTTGCATCATCAGCCCTTTGAAGCGGCCGTTGGCATCTTCAGGAAAAAGTCCGATACCATGACCGTTCTGCGGAGAGTAGGCAAACATCAGCTGCATCCATGCAAAGCCGTTGTATTCTGCCGTAAATGAAGCAGTACAGTCACCCAGAATTCCACCGCGCCACGGGAAAAAGTATTTTACCTTATCCAGATCTTTTCCAGGATTTATATTGGAAATGATTGGAAATATCGCTTGCACTGTTTTGGCATTGTTTCCGCTGTTTTTCAGCTCTAACTGCATAAGTACGCGATTTTCAGAAGCAGACTTTGCACGGAGTATTGCTGAAATCATGCTTTCACGGTCAAGAAGTTCTACTGTGAATTTCCTGTCATCAGCATTTGCATTTATGATCGTGAATTCATGAGAATATACAATTCTGTTGCCGATGCGCATCGCAAATACAGGAGAAAAAACATCTTCTGCAAGAAGATTTGCTCCCGTGTTGACCACACTTTTCCAGTGAAGACCACCATTCAAACCGAGGGCGATCTGAGTGTTGCCAGAGGATAATTTCAGTGAGTTATTCATCTTTTTTACGACGGCTTTTTCTTTTTCGCTCTGTTCAAGTTGAATAAAGCGGGGTTTTACTTTTCCTCCAGAAACCTTGATCGAATCTATTTTAATATCAGCTTGTCCCGTGTTGCTGAATGCTCCCACAAAAACAGGCATTGCCTCTTTGGTAATAAGGTTTTTACCTTTGAAGCTGCTTTCTTTTCCATCAAAGGTAACTTTCAGTATACCGCTGCTTTGATTTATTTTCAGCGTCTGATATTTGCCGTTGATATGACCGATTTCTCTGGCAAGAGTTCCGCCTTCAGGATTTTTTATTCCGAATGTTACTGTCGTATTATGGATTTGGATCCAGGCAAGAGCTTTGAGCCAGGGTTCAGTTTCATGAAAACCGATATAGTAAAACACCTCACCTTTGGGATCAGGCTGGGCAGCGAATGTAATTTCCAAATCGCCGCTTACAAATTTGTCAGACGAAAGAAGCCAGTTTTGAATTCCCATAGGCGGAGCTAAACGAACGACGCGGTTTGCTGCACTCAATGTGTCTTTAGGCATGATTTCAGCACATTTCGGGATAGTTTGCCAGCGTGGTTGAGCAACATTGTCAAATTCTTCAATCCAGCCGAGGCTTTCAGAAGCCATCAGTATTGTAGAGAGTGATCCTGCCAGAATCACCGACAATAATTTAAGCGATTTCATATTATTATCTCATTATTTCAGGTTGAAAATCGGTGTGATTACATCGGTTTAAGAGATGCAACACTCCTCCTGGGCAGCTGTCTGGAATACAGCTGCCACGTATTCTGTTCGTTTTATTTTTTTTATTTGGATTGAAATGGATCAGTAACCGAGCAGGAATGCAAGTGCATCACCCCAGTCACCAGGAACTTTTGTTCCAGCATTGTTTTTGGAACTCTGCACCATGCTGGTCACTTCGGTAAATGTGTGGTATCCTGCACTTCCATCACTCCATGAGATAGTTCCGCCGTTGTTATGGCGTTCGCCGAAACGCAAAGCACTGTTTGCATCTGTCAGACTGGCAAGCAGCAAATGCGGCAATGCGTTGATGGCAGGTCCTTTCAGATCCATAACAAAAGGAAATCGTCTGGACACAGTCATTTTTCTGATAACTGTATCGGCAGGTTCAGAGGGTTCGCTGTTTCCAACACGCCCGTTCATTCCGTAAGAACCGGAGAACATGTCTGATGCTCCGCCATTGACAAGGGCAAAATCACAGCTGCCGTTATCAATTTTTTCACCAGTATAAGAGGGACAGGTGAAAAATTTTGAGTTGCCGCCGACATAGCTGGAAATCTGAATCATCCAGTAGCCCGCGTAAATATTATGCGCTGGATTGTTTGTCGGGGCGAAGTTATCGTTGTCTTCTGCATACATTCCACAGGCAAGAGCCATCTGTTTCTGATTGCTGATGCAGTTGGCTGTGCGTCCGCGCTCTCGGGCGGAATTGAGTGCGGGGAGCAGAATCGCCGCCAGAATCGCAATAATAGCGATCACTACCAGCAATTCAATCAGTGTGAAACTGAATGATGATTTCATTTTTCTGCTGTTGCGGATGCTTTCTTTTTTGGTTTTCGATTTCATGGTTCATTCTCCTTTTGGTTGGGGTTGCGGATTTGAAAATCCTTTTTCTGTTAATATTTTTTTATATGGGGAGTTATTATACTTGCAGGAGGTATCATTGTCACTTTTTCAATAGAATCATCACCGCGCAGCATTCTGACGATGTATTCACCAGCCAGTTTCCCTGCCGTTGTTACATCCTGCAGACAGAGAAATATCGTATCGAAACACTCAGGCGCATTGAATTTCCATGAGTCAAACATTCCGCCGATACATCTGACATGGCGATGCTTGATCATAATGTCATTCAATCCGTCAATAGATGGATTGTCTGCAAAAATTCCGAGATTGGCATTGGGATATTTTTTCAGCAGCTCTGGCAGTTCTTCCAATGTTCTGATATGGGGAATATCAAGGGAGTCAAGAAACTTTTCTGATTCATTCAAACGGAATTCTGCAGTCGTATTCAAGTTCGGAAAGAGTGTCAATCCGATATTCATTCCAGCATCAAGCATCTTTTGCCCCAACAGGTTGATCGACAGACGCGCATCATTGGTCAATGCAGGGAACGGATAATTTTTCAAATACTGATCAACGCATACAATGGGGAATTTATTGGCGAGCAATCGGTTGAATGAAGGAAGATCGTCTGGTTGCGCGGGCGGTGAAAAAAGAACTGCTGCATCGCAGAAACGCTGTTCGCATAAGGATATTATGTTATGAAATTTTCCTTCGCGCAAACTGTTCGGCATGATAGTCAATATGTAACCGAATTCCTCAAGCTCATGATCCAGAACTGATGCTATGGGAGCAGTGTGTTCAAATTCAAGCTGTCCGATGACGAAGATCACGATTTTGGTTTTTCCGCCGGCCAGCTGCCGGGCTATCCGGTTGGGAATGTAGTTCATCTCCTCCGCCAACTGCCGGATATGGTTTCTGGTTTCCAGCTTGACGCGCGGATCATTCCGCAAGGCCCGGGATACGGTAGATGCATTACAATTGGCTGCCGCCGCAATGTCAAGTATCGTTATTGCCATTTTGTTACCATAAATGTTTTTATTTCAAATGGTTTTAAGGTGATCTGCTGCCGGTTGCCGTCAATTTTTTCCTTATGCAGCATATCCCACTCCATCAAATCGCACTCCCAGACTTCCGGAGCATCTGCCGAATATTGCAGTATGCCGCTGGAATTTTTCCCGCAGGTCTCCACTACCCGGAGAATGAGCGCATCGGCCTTTTCCGCTTTCTTCACCACTTCCAGCGATATCCCGTCCCCGGAAATCTGGCGGCAGACCGGCTGGCTATTCCCGGCGGCAAATCCGTCAAACAACAGCGGAGCGCGGTTCAAGGCTGCTCCGGCACTTATCACTCCGCTTTCGGTCAAACTGCCGTTGTGCGGCAAGAAGCTGTAAGTAAAGCGGTGCAGCCCTTTGTCGGCATCGGCATCCGGATAACGCGGTGAACGCAGCAGTGCCAGATCAATAACATTATCTTTTATCCGGTAACCGTACTTGCAGTCATTGAGCAGAGCCACTCCTCCGTTGCCGTCGGATAAATCCGCATAACGCTGTCCGCAGCACTCGATCTGGGCCTCTTCGATAATATTATTGTCGCCGGTCGGGCGTTTTATATAAGCGTACTGTATGTCGTATGCGGCTTCATGCGAATAAACATTGACCGGAAATTCCGTGCGCAGCATCATCCGGGATTCCTGAAAGTCCACCGTCGTTGCAAAGTCCAATTGCTTGCTGTTTTTATGCAGAATGACCTGCTGGGTCATGGAGGATTTCCCGAATTTGAAGTCAAACGTCAAAACACTTCTGACCTCTCCGGCAAATCCGGTAAATCTGTCCGCCTGCAATGCATCCGGCAAACGGTCGCAGGGGTAGTAGTTTTCAAGATTCCACGCTTCATACTGCAGCGGCCGGTCGTGATAGAGTGACAACACATTGCCGCAGGCCGCCATGATCTGGCAATTACGTTCTTTATCAAAAGCACTTACCAACTGCCCCCGGGCATTGAATTGATACCGGATCAACTCATTTTCCAGCACCGGAGTATCCAGAGGAGTGACTTCCGGAGCCGGAAGCATGGTACGTTTGATGGCAGTGAAACTTCCCGGAAGCAATTCCGGCAGACAGTATAAGCGGCCGTTTTCATATTGGACCGGCAGAGTTTTTCCTGAATCATATTCCACCGTGCAGTTTCCCCAGTTTTCCGGCAGAGCGACCGACCGGGTATACGGAACGCTTAAAGTATTTACCAGAACCGCATTCCCCGGAGCCGGAATAAACAACTTTTCTGCCGCCTGTCCGGCCAGAATATGACACCGACTGGCGATGTGAGCATAATCCTTTTCCGTCTGTTCATAGACCTCATGGATGGATGAGCCGGGTAAAATGTCATGAAATTGATTGAGCAGCAGCATTTTCCACAAAGAATCAAGTTCTGCCGCCGGATAATGATCCAAATCGATCTGACTGCAGATGAATTCCACAGCCGGCAACAGCTGTTCCGAATAACGGTTGCCCCGTTTGGTTCGGGATTGACTGGTCAGTGTACCGTAGTGATTTTCAAAATACAATTCGCCGCGCAATTCCGGCAGTTTATCCCGGTATCGGGCCAGATTTTCGAAAAATTTATCCGTTCTGCCGAAAACTGTTTTCGGACAACCATCCAGATCCTGCTGCCGCAGGTTGTTTTCCACGAAATCTTCACTCGGACCGCCGCCGCCGTCACCAATACCGTACAAACTGACAAAGGTGTCACAAATACCGGCTTCGGCAAAACGGTTCATCGCCGCAATGCGCTGATCTGATGAAGCAAAGGCGGCATAAGTGTTTTCCGGCAGGAAGTGTCCCAGCAGTTTGCTGCCATCCACCCCGCGCCAGATGAATGTGTGATGCGGGATCTGATTGAAGTTGTTTTGAGAGAGCTTCTGGGTCAGGAAATTGCCGCATCCGGCTTTAAGCGAAATTTGCGGCAGATTGCCGGAATAACCGAATACATCAGGTATCCACAAGTTGTTGCCATCCACCCCGAATTCATCCCGGAAGAAGTTTTTCCCATGCAGAAATTGCCGTATCAGAGATTCGCCGGAGGTGATATTGCAGTCAGCTTCCACATACATTCCGCCCTGAACTTCCCAACGGCCGCCGGCAACGGCTTTTTTGATTTTGGCATAAAGTTCCGGATAATTTTCTTTGATGATCCGGTAAAGATATGCTTGAGAAGCTCCGAAAATATATTCAGGATATTTTTCCAGCAGAGCTATCTGACTGGAAAAAGTCCGGGCCGCTTTTCCGACAGCAACAGAAACAGGCCAAAGCCAACCAATATCAAGATGTCCGTGCCCTGTTGCCCATGCCGTCGGAACCGATGACCCGGCCGGCGAGGAAAAAGCTTTTTCTTTCAGCATCCGGCGGACTTCAGAGGCTTTATTGTTGTCATAATTGAAAATATCCAGGGCGTCATTAAGTATCTGCAGCATTCTTTTTCCCCGGAAATCGGCAATACCGTAACTGTTCATTATTCCGGCAAGCAGACGCATATCCAGCAGCATTCCCCACATTTCCCGGTCAAAAATGCACAGCCGCATATGTTTGAGCAGACGGGTGCCGCAACCGGAAGATGCATTGATTTCGGAAAGATTTTCCGGGTTCGGCAGAGGACAACCGTAAAGACTGTGCGCGACACTCTGCATCCAGAATTCCACTTTTTCTCCGGCTTTGAACCGGCGGGGGATGACAAAGCGTTCTTTACAATATAATTGGTCGAATATGGAAAATCCGGTCAACCCGTAAATCGGAACTCCTTCATCATCAAACAGCAGCATTTCACTGCCGGTATGTATGCGCAGGCACAGCTCTTTACCGGCAAAGTTTTCCGGGATCACCGCCGTGAAGTGGAACCAGCCGTTGGCCCAATCATATCCCCACAACTCTTTTTCATGTACCGGCTGATATTCCAAATGCAAACGGTCGGCAAAAGATACCGGCTGGGCAGTAACAGCAACTTCGGCATTCAAAGGTATATAATTTCGGTAAGTGAGATTATCTCTGACCGAAGAGAGAAAATTATTTATCCTGGCTTGGCGGTTTATTAAAAGTTTTTCATGCATTTGTTATACCTTTTTGTCATGCAAGCGTTTGTATTTTTCTGTCTACATTCTTACATAGCATTCAGCAAACTAATTTTCAAGTGGGATCTCGAAAAAAAACAAAAAATATTCAAATCATTTTTCGTTGACGATTCACGAATCATTTTTCGTTTTTTTTCTTGCTATTTCCGGTGAGAACGTGTATATTATCTCCCAATTTAAGTAATGTATTTGAGGAGATGCAAAGATGAAGATAAAATTTCTTGGTTGCGGTGCTGCTGATTTTGACTGGAGCTGCTATGGAGAAGATGGAGTTCTCGGGAGTACCGTTACTTTGCTCAACGATCATATCCTGTTGGATTGCGGGCCGACGGCAACTGCATCAATGGCGCGTTTCGGCGTTGACAAAGAGGATATCCGGGCGATCGTCAACACCCACAGTCATAATGATCATCTGAATTTATCTGAAGTTGAAAAAGTTTCCGGAAAACGGAAAATCGACTATTACGGTTCTCTTGAATCATGCCGGCTGCTGGAGGGGATATGCACGGTCCATCCCCTGACATTCGGGGATGTGTTTGAGGTGGAAAATATCAGTTTCCTGGCACTGCCGTCCAATCATATGGTGGAAAATATCCGGGAAGAAACCTTCAATTATCTGGTGACTTTTGCCGGTAAAACTCTGCTTTATGCGCTGGATACGGCTTGGATGACCACCCGGGCAAGGTATTTGATCGGCAAGAGTCATATTGATGCGATAATCTGGGATGGCACGATGGCGGAGCCGGACAACTGGCGGATTTTTGAACACAGTGACACGGAAATGTTCAGTCGTATCCGCCGCGTATTGCAGGCAGACGGCAATATTGACGATCAGGTTAAAATTTATCTTGACCACCGGTCGAAAATGTTGTGGCCGCAGGATGTTGCCGCACAGGAAGCTATTGCGCGCCGGGAAAAGGTCAATCTCGCTCATGAAGGCGAAACGGTGATTATTTGAGTTTTGTATCAAGGGAATTTTCAGAAATTACCTGAAAAGAAAAAACGGCTGCCGCAGATCTGTTTTCAGAAATCCTGCAGCAGCCGGTGTTTTTTGGGGGGGTATAAAACCACGACCGCTTATGATCAATCGATCGGACGGCCGCCGGCATCGACTTTTTTAGCGCATTTGCCGATGGTTCCGGCGGAAGCGTTGCACTCCAGCAAACTTTCCACATCCCATTGCGGTGCGGGAGCAAATTTGCCTTCATTCATATATTCAACGATCACTCTGCGGAAATATCCGGCCGCAGGATCATCGGCATCGAAACACAAGCCGGAGATCAGCAGCCGTCCTTTGCCGACGGCGAATTCTGAAAGCATTGATTTGTGTTTGACCATTTTGAAAGACGGGATGAGTTCAAAAACCGGCTTGAATTCCGGCATTTTTTTGTCGTAAACCAGTGAGTTGCTCTTGCTCAACATCGGATAGAACTGCCAATCCAAATAGCCGTCATGCGGGAATTTTTCCCAGACCGGGTGGGCATTGAACAACGCTCCGGCGTGGCCGTATGACCGCCCGGAAGTGTGAGCGCGATACTCTTCGGCATTGGCGGTGCCGGGGAAGTTGTCCGTGAGCAGTACTGCTCCGCCGTTTTCGATAAATGCAATGATTTCCCGGTCGAGTTTATCGACGATCTTCACATGGTCGGCCGGAGTGAATTCTGCAGACGGGAATATCCAGAACGGCCAGAAGTTATCCCAGCTTTTTTCTCCGGCGACAAGTTTGACCCGCAAAGTCGCTTTGATACCGCAGGCGGTTTCCGGCAATTTGAAGCGGAGACTGGCCGCAATGGTGACTGTGCCGGGCTGGAAGGTGTCACACTGCTCCTCGCCGGAAGCGATAACGGAATTATCCGCAGTTTCAAAACTCCAGCAGAGCTTTGCTCCGGTCAGAGCTTGAGCTTCATAGCAGGAAAATTCCACATCTTCGGTGAAAACGGTTCCGGCCAGACGGTTGCGGAATCTCTCTGCCGAACAGAGCAGCACACTTTCACCGCAGTAACGGCGGACATCGGCAATAGTTTCGCCATATTTCTCTTCATAGAATTCATTGAAAATACCGCAGGGATAACCGATCAGGTGCCAGTGGGTGTCGATACCGCCGAGATAGTCGAATCCGGCAGTGTTGCGTACCCGGCGCATATTTTCCACCAGTTGTTTGCGGCAGCTGGTGATAAAAAGAGTGTTCTTTTCATAATAGGTGCGGGCATTTTCATAAACTCCGTGTTTCTGCATGTGTTCTCTGGCCGCTTCGAACATATCTGTGCCGATAAACGTACCTTTATAACGGGATTCAAGAGAGAAATCCAGATATCCGCCGAGAATACCGGATTCATGGTTCAGACAGGGCCGCTGATATACGGCATTAGCCGCTTCGGTGGCATCCCGCCCCGGATATTCATCGTGTGCGTAACTGTATTCCCCGGCCAGATTGCCGAAGCAATCGGAAAATTTACGGACCCGGTCAAGCCGTTCCGGATCGTGGGGCAGGGGGGACTGGATGATTTTGCGGCCCGGAGTGAATTCATATTCGATCCCGCGCATGGCTTCCTGCGGGTTGAAGAGCATTCCGGGGGCCATTTTGTGAAGCATATTGACCAGTTTTTCCAAACGGATGATCGCAACTTCATCAATGATTTTTTCGTTGCCTTCGCAAAGGATCACTGCTGACGGATGCCGCCGTATCTGACGGATGATCTCTCCGGCTTCATCAAAACTCCAGATGGACGGGAATTCTGTCTGCACCAGAAATCCGAGTTCATCACATGCTTCATAAAACGGTTCGGGCGGACACCAGGTGTGGCAGCGGATAAAGTTGAATCCGGCGGCCCGGATCACTCCCAATTCCCGGAGATATTTGGCCTTGTCGTAATGCGGATTGGTCGTGTCGGCAAAATAACAGTGTTCGGTAACTCCCCGGAAAAAGGTTGGTATCCCGTTTACTTTCAGCTGCATTCCATCAACTGTTACCTGACGGGCACCCCAACTGAATTTGGCTGAATCGGTTATAACGTCACCATCTTTCAGTGTCAATTCGATATCGCACAACTCCGGATTGCGGTCGCTCCAGAGAACTTCCGGCGTTTTGGAGGTGAACAGAGCTTCCCCGTCAATTTCCAGAGAACCGGAATCGACTGTTTTCCCATGCTGGGACATTTTCCATTCCAACAGGGCTTTTCCGCCCCGGGTGGAAATGTGCCAGAGAGGTTCGCCATCGGCAAAGGTGATGTAATAATCGGTCAATTCAGCTGCCGGAGTCAGTTTGAGAGAAACTCCGCCATTGATACCGGCTCTTTCGGATTGATATCCCTGGGCCGCCAATCCCCGGTGCTGCCCGGGACGGGCTCCGAATACGGTGCCGTCATGGGATTCATCCACCCGGTGATAAGCTCCACCGTCATCGCGGACATTGCAGACAATAATAATAAGTTCATTTTCTTCGCCGGTCTTGAGAAAGTCATCCAACACAAAAGTCGTCGCGGTGGAGTATCCGGTGGCCTGTCCGGCAAAATTGCCGTTGCAGTAGACACAGCATCCCCACATGGCCGGGCCGACGGTCAAAGTGGCACAACGGAAATTCTTTTCAACCGTAAAGCGTTTGCGGTAATAGCCGGTTCCAACGAGAAAACTGCTGGCGGCATGAGGCGTGAGAGTCCGGCCCATCGGGAAGTGTGGTTTGCGGTAATCAGGGTTGAAACGGGCGGTCAGACCGAAAAAATCTTCTTCATCAAAAAGTTCATAATGATCATCCCAGTAACCGGGGGTGACCATTTTGCCGGTGTAATTTTCCGGTGCCGGTAATTTGGAGAGTATCGGAGTGAATTTTTGAGGGGCATAGAAAAAATCCCATTCCCCATCCAGAGAGAGATTGAGTACCGTGTCCATATATTATCCTTTTTATTTATGAATCTGCCTCTTTGATATGTTCCTTTACATACTATACCACCTTGGAAATGATTTTTCAATCATCCGGATATTCATTTGTTATCAAAAGTGATAAAAAACGGATTAATTCAATATCTCCGGGGGGATACCGCTTGAAAAAAGATGCAAGGAGCTTTATTTTATGTGTGTTTAAAGAAAAATCAGGGATAGTTATGAGATCAAAACAATTTTTTCGCCGCAAAAACGGCATCCGTCAGACCTTCATCAGCGGACACCGTAATCCGGATATAGATTCTCTGGCGGCGGCAACTGCACTGGCCGCGTTGCGCGGCCGTCATCAGGAGGGGGAATTTATTCCTTTATGCCCGGGGATATTGCCGGATCGGGCAAAGTATCTTTTTGACCGTTTCCATATTCCCTATCCGGTCGTCCGCAATGATGTTTATATCCAGATACGGGATCTGATGAGTGATGTGCCGGAGATCAACGGGGAAACTCCGTTATTCACAGCGGTGGAAAAATTACGGCAGACCAGGCTGCCGCGCCTGCCGGTGACCGATCGCAATGGCAATTATCAGGGGATGTTGAGCGCGATGATCCTGCTGGGAAATCTGTTGAGCATCGGTTGTGACGGTGACAGCGGCAGCGGATTGACCGGAAGGAGAGTTTTTTCATCGGCGGCATTGATCAAAGAGGTGCTGAATGCCGAGGTGTTATCCGGAGAAGATTTGACTGCCGGACAGGATTTCGAAGTTTATGTTGCGGCGATGAGTGCTGAAACATTTGATAAACATCTGCCGCACAGTGAAAAATCACTGGCCGTGATCGTCGGTGACCGTCCGGAAGTCCAAAACCGGGCAGTGGAACGCAAAGTGCGCTTGATGATCATTACCGGCAATTGTCCGGCCGCAAAAGGAGTACTGGATGCTGCAGTAAAAAACAAGGTGACGATTCTCCGGACCGGATTGGATTCGGCAACGGTGATCCGGAGATTGAAGTTCAGTGTGCCGGTGCAGTATGCTCTGAACCGGGATGATGATGAGCTGGTGATCTCTCCGGGGGAACGTCTGCGGGATTTACGGCGGAAAATTTCGGATCATCATGAAGATGTCATTCCGGTGGTCGATGCCAAAGGAAAATTTTCCGGAGCTGTGTTGAAGCAGGTGCTGCACGATGTGCCGCCTTATCAGATGATCCTGGTTGATCACAATGAATTGGACCAAAGTCCGCCCGGTGCCGAAGAGATACCGGTGGTGGAGGTCGTTGACCATCACCGCATAGGTATGATGCCGACGGCTGTTCCGATACGTTTTACCGGAGATGTAGTTGGCAGTACCTGTACACTGGTGGCGATGATGTACCGCAGTGCCGGGGAAAGATTGGGCCCGGATATGGCCGGACTGCTGTTGGGAGGAATAATTTCGGATACTTTGCTGTTGAAATCTCCCACTACGGCAGAAGCAGATATCAGGATGTGTGAATGGCTGGAAAAATTGTCCGGAGTGAAAAAAGAGGATTTGATGGATGAATTGCTCCATATCGATTCCCCGTTGGCCGTGAAACCGGCTCTGGAGGTCATCAACGGTGACCGCAAAGATTATACTGACCGGGCGATTCGTTTCGCCCTCTCCCAGGTTGAAGAGAGTAATCTGGAACTGCTGCATCAGCGGCGCGAGGAACTGCTGGCCGGGATGCACCGGATCATGGCGGATGATGGTTTGAATTTCTTCGGACTGCTGGTGACAGATGCGGTGCGGGGAAACTCCGAATTGCTGGCTACCGGTGATCCGGCGATCTGCCGCAATCTGCCCTACCGGAGTATGGATGGGCAGTTGTTCATGCTGCCCGGGGTGTTGAGCCGTAAAAAACAGCTGCTGCCGCAATTGCTTTCGGTAACAGCTTCGATCCAGGAGCATGATTGAAAGATGTCCGACCGGAAAATTTCTTCCCGAAACCGGAGTGTCCGGATCACACCGGATGAGGAAAAGCGGTTCCTGGAAAAATGCATCTTTCCGGATGGAAAACTTCTGGATGCCGGAGAGATAAAATGCCGCACGATCTGCGGGGATATTTTTCAGGTTTCGCCGCTGCTGCCGCGCCGTTTTGCCGATTTGATCATCGCTGATCCGCCGTACAATATGACCAAGAAATTCAACGGCAAAGTCTTCAGCCGGAAAAGCATGGCAGAGTATGAAGAGTATACCGCCAGATGGTTGAGTGCCGTTGAACCGTTGCTGAAAAGCGATGGAAGTATTTATGTTTGCTGCGATTGGGAAAGTTCATTGATCGTGGGTAAAGTCGTTGGAGATTTTTTCCATCTCCGCAACCGGATAACCTGGGGACGTGAAAAAGGTCGGGGGGCGGCGGCGAACTGGAAAAACTCCATGGAAGATATTTATTTTGCCACCGCCGGGAAAGAGTATACATTCAATCTGGATGCGGTCAAACTCCGCCGCAGGGTGGTCGCTCCTTACCGGGCGGATGACGGCAAACCTAAAGATTGGCAAAATACCGGTGACGGCAAGTTCCGTGACAGCTGCCCGGGGAATTTCTGGGATGATATCACGGTGCCGTTCTGGTCGATGCCGGAAAATACCGATCATCCGACCCAGAAGCCGGAAAAGCTGTTGGCCAAACTCATTTTGGCATCCAGCCGCAGCGGTGATATGGTCTTCGATCCATTCGGCGGGAGCGGTTCAACTGCAGTGAGCGCAAAAAAACTCGGCCGCAACTACTGCTCGGTGGAGCTGGAACCGCGTTACTGCGCCTGTGCGGAAAAACGTTTGCTTATGGCTGAAACTGACCGGGAAATACAGGGTTTCGCCGAAGGTGTTTTCTGGGAGCGCAACTCCGCCCCGGTAAAGAAATAGTCCTTCCGTCAGGAGATGCTTTTGCGGAAACGGATGAGGGACAATTTGAAAAGTATCAATCCGATTCCCAGCAATGCGGTCAATTGTTTCCAGACCACTGTTATTCCGGCTCCCCGGTAGAGAATGGCTTGAGTGAAACTTACAAAGTGAGTGGTCGGTGACAGCTGCATGACCGTCCGGACTGCGGCGGGCATACTCTCCTGCGGAGTCAATCCGCCGGAAAGCATATCCATCGGCATAAGAACCAATATCAGCAAAATCCCCAATTGCGGAAGATTGCGGGTGATGCAGGCAAGGAAAATCCCCAGAGAAGTGATGGCAAAAAGGTATATCGCAATGCCGCAGATGAAAAGAAAACGGGAACCTTCCACCGGCATTTGCAGAACTCCTTCGATCAGAAAAAACAATGACAGCGAGGCGGCGATCAGAACGACCAGTGACATGGACCAGATCTTTGCCAGCATGATCTCCGGCGGAGATAACGGCAGTACCAGCAAATGTTCCAGTGTGCCGTTTTCCCGTTCCCGGTTGACCGCCGCTCCGGTCAGAATGATCGCCAGCAGAGAGATGTTGTTGATCAACTGGATCGTCGAAGAGAACCATGATCGGGTCAGATTGGGATTGAAACGGTTGCGCAGGATCAAACGGGCCGCCGGAGAGGGCGTTTTTTCATGAGAGATGTAATCTGCAGTTTCCCGGGTAATGATCTGCTGAATGTATCCGGCACCGGTGAATGCCTGGGACATCCGGGTGGCATCGACATTCAACTGCAGAGCCGGATCGTGTCCGGAGAGCAGATTTTTCTGAAAATCCACCGGGATGACCAGAATAAAGGTGTAAGTTCCTGCATCCATCGCCGGATCGACCTGCTGCAGCCGGATGAGGCGCGGTTTGAGAAACATCGGCGGCAGAAATGAGTCGATTATCCGGTTGGACAATTGCGAATGATCTTCGTTTACGACCGCGATGGCGGCATTGGTGATGGATTCGGGGGCCGCTTTCGCGGAAATATATACTCCCAGTGAAAAAGAGTAGACTATAAGCACCAGCATCAGACGGTCCCGGAAAAGGCCGCGCAGTTCCTTTATGCCCAGATAAAAAATATTCCGCAGTTTCTGTTTCATGATTCCTGTTTTTTCTGGCATATCGCGCCAAGCGAGGTTATTATGGGGATCATAATGAGCATGATCATGAACGGTGTAAATAAATCTTTAAAGCCCAGAGCTTTGTTAAAAACTCCCCTGCTGATGAGCAGCATGTAGGTCGTGGGATATATCGTGCCGATGATGCGGGCAAGTCCCTGCTGGGTGTTCACCGGGTTTATCAGACCGCATAATTGGGTCGCCGGAAGCATGGTGGCCAGCATGGTGAGAAAGATCACTGCGATCTGACTGCGGGTGACCGATGATGCAAGCAGTCCCATTCCGGTAGTTATGACACAGTATATGAGCAGTGCGGCGGTCAAAGTCGCAAAACTTCCTTTCAATGGCACCTGGAATGTGGTAACTGCCATCAGAACCATCAGCATGGCACTTAAAAAGGCAAACCCGACATACGGCAGCTGTTTGCCCAGCAGAAATTCCAGACGGTTAAGCGGTGTGACATAGAAGTTTATGATCGAACCGGTCTCTTTTTCCCGCACCACAGACAGTGCTGCCAGCGTGGCCGGAAGCATGGCCAGAAGTACCGGTATCACCGCCGGAACCATCGCCGGCAAACTCAAAACATCCGGATTGTAACGGTAGCGGATTTCGATATTCAGCGGAGTGTCGGCAGATGGTGAAAGTGTTTGCAGCCATTGTTTATGCATGGCATTGATATAGGCGTTGATTGTTTCGGCCCGCATCGGCATGGCTCCATCGACCCAGACGGCGATTTCCGGAGAGATCCCCTGTTCGAGCTGTTTGCCGAATTGGGGCGGTAATTCAATGACCATGCTTAATTCACCGCTTTTCATCCGCCGGTCCAAATCAGCATAATTTTTTACCGGTTTTTTCAGAACGAAATAGCGGCTGCCGGAAACATTCAGTGTATAATTTTTGCTGATCATGGAGTTGTCATGATCGAGAACAGCGAAGGGGAGTGACTCCACATCCATGCTGATACCGAATCCCATGACGGTCATCAGCAGCAATGCTCCGAAAAGAGCCAGTGTGGCCCGCACCGGATCACGGAGCAATTCCAGATTTTCTTTCCAGGCGCAACTGAAAAGTCTCCGGAAACTGAAAGCCTTTTGCTGCCGGTTTGATTTTTCCGGTATTCCGGATGCAGCACTGGTTTCAGCCGGAGTCGTTCTGTTGTTTGAGGCAGCTTCCAGGCAACGGATGAAGGCACTTTCCAAATTGGGAGCATTATTGGCTTTTATGATCGCCTGCGGAGTGTCACAGGCCAGTGATTTTCCGGCATGCATCAGTGATATCCGGTCACAGCGCATAGCTTCATTCATGAAGTGGGTGGTGATGAAAATGGTCACTTTATCCCGGCGGGATAATTCAATGAGCAGTTCCCAGAAATTATCTCTTGCCACCGGATCGACTCCGGAAGTCGGTTCATCCAGAATGAGTATTCGGGGCCGGTGTATGACCGCTGCCGCCAGAGAGAGCCGCTGCTTTATGCCCAGCGGCAATTGCGGCGGACAACGGCCGGCGCAGTGAACAAGGTCAAAACGCTCTATCATCTCCTGCACCCGGGCGCGGCAGATCGTTTCCGGCACCTGGCAGATGCGGGCGTACAATGCCAGATTATCGCGGACGGTCAATTCATTGTAAAGCGAAAAACTCTGGGTCATATAGCCGATGGTTTTACGGATCTCCAGAGTGTCACCGGTAATTTTTCTGCCGAAAAGTTTTGCTTCACCGCTGGTGGGGATGAGTAATCCGGTAAGCATCCGCATCGTCGTGGTTTTTCCGCAGCCGTTGGAACCGAGAAAACCGAAAATTTCTCCCTCACGGATGTTGAATGACACATTGTCTACGGCAGTGAAGGAGCCGAATTTGCAGGAGAGATTTTCCGCTTGGATAACAAAAGTACTCTTTTGAGCGAAGTCCAGAGGTTCAGGCAGCGGCTCGCGGTGTCCGGCGCGTTCTGCTTCCGGCAGCAGTTGGATGAATGCGCTGTCCAAATCCTTTTTCAGAGTCATTTTCAACAGTTCATCCGGTGTGCCGTCAAAGAGTATACTGCCGTTATTCATTGCCAGCAGCCGGTCAAAAGCTGCTGCTTCATCCATGTACGCGGTGGCAACGATAACGCTCATTGCCGGATTGTGCTGCCGGATATTTCCGATCAATTCCCAGAATTGCCTCCGGGCCAGCGGATCGACTCCGGTGGTCGGTTCATCAAGGACCAGCAGCTCCGGATCATGGATGAGCGCACAGCACAAACCGAGTTTCTGTTTCATGCCTCCGGAAAGTTTCCCGGCCGGCCGGTCGAGGAAATCGTATAGGCCGGTGCTGGCGGTCAAAAGGTCTATCCTCCGGCGTCTTTCGGCAGGAGCGTGGCCGAAAAGGCGGGCAAAATATTGCAGATTTTCTTCTACTGTAAGAGTGAGATAGAGATTTTTTCCCAGTCCCTGGGGCATGTAAGCGATTTGCGGACAGCAAATTTTCCGGTGGGAAGCTGAACGCATATCGCCGCCGAGGACCCGGAGATTGCCCTCCTGTAATTTTCGCGCTCCGGTAAGCAGACTGAACAAGGTGGATTTCCCCACACCGTCCGGCCCGATGAATCCGGTGAGAGTTCCTGAAGTTACTGTCAGGGAGATGTTGCGTAATGCGACCGTCTGCTGATAGCGGTAAGCAAGATTTTCAGCAGCGATCACTGTATTTGGGGAATCACTCATTTTTCTGACCTCAAGCGGAGGAATTCCGGCCATGATTCCCGGTCATCAAGTTTTATCCATGCCACTCCGGGCAATCCGGTTTTTACCAGATCCAGATGCCGGTTGAGCAGTTCCGGCGGGATGCGCGCCTTTATGCGGAACATGAGTTTCTGCCGTTCAATATTGGTTTCCACGCTTTTGGGAGTGAATTGAGCAACGCTGGAAACGAAAAAGACCACCGCCGGTATCGGCATATCCGGTGCGGCATCCAGCAGCAATCGTGCCGGAGTACCGATCTTTACTTTACCGGCAGCTTTTTCCGGCAGGAAAAAGGTCATGTAAACATCAGAAAGATCCACCAGATTCAATACTCTGCCTCCGGCGGCGAGAACTTCGCCGGGTTGGGCGATCCGGTATTGTATGCGACCGGAAAGCGGTGATGTCAGACGGCAGTCATCCAAATCCGCCTGTATCCGTGAGATGTCTGCAGCAGCGGCATTGATATTGGCTCTGGCTCCGCTGGCTTCTGCATGTGCGGCATCAATGGCGGCATGAGCTTTCTGCCTTGCGGCCCGGGCGGCGGATAATTCCGCTTCACAGCTTTGAAAAAAGGTTTCATCGACCTCATAATCCTGTTGGGAAACAGCGGCATCTTTCAACAGTTTCACTGCCCGTTCAAAACGCTTTTTTGCTCCTTCAAAGGCACTTTCTTTCTGTTGAACTCCCGCTTCAGCGGCTTCAAGTTCGCTTTTGCGCAATTCGATAGCCGCTTCAGCGGCGGAAAGATTGGCAAGGGCCTGATTTTTCCGGGCCTGAGCCTGGGAGAGTTCCGCCTCAAGAACATCGGTCTGCATCAGGGCCAGAAGTTCTCCTTTATGGACAAAATCTCCGTCATTGACATAGATTTTTTCTATACGGCCGGCCAGTTTCGCGGCGATATTCACTTCCGTAGCTTCCAGACGACCGTTGCCGTGAGCGAAGGCCGGATTACGGAGGATGGCATTTTTCCGGTAGCTTATGATCAATTGCAAAGTCAACCCGATAATAACGATAATGATAAGTCCGATGATAATTTTTTTGGCCATAGTTGTTTCTCCATAAATTTTCTGTTATCCGCAACACTGCTCCGTGCAAACTCAAAACTATGCTAATTTCCAATTATAAACGCTTTGCCGGATTTTCCAATATCCCGACTGTACAGCCGTTGAAATTAAAGAGCATTTTCAGGGGAAAAGGCAGACCTGATGATTGAAAATCAGCCGGGTATATGCTATATTAGGAAAATTCCCGTATAACAGAAAGGTGATTTTATGACGTGGACAGCCTTTTTTCTTATTATTGCTTCTGCTGTGATGCATGCCTCCTGGAATCTGTTGGCAAAAAAGTATCATATAACCCTGCCGTTTTATACGATAATCTGCTCCACAGCGATGGCGATGTGGCTGCATGTACAATTATGGACACCGGTGGATGTCTGGAACCTGCCGGTAAAATTCTGGCTTTCACTGGCAGGTTCGGTTTCATCGGATGTTTTATATTGTTGCGGTCTGGTGATGGCTTACCGTTTTCTTGATATGTCCAGTGCCTATCCGATGATGCGTTCGCTGCCGATTTTGTTGACTTTAGCGGTGACATCGCTGGCGGGTATCGGCAAAGAATTGTCATGGCTGGCGATCGGCGGCGGGATTCTGGTTTTTGCCGGATGCATGAGTATGCCGCTTAAAAGTTTTTCCGATTTCAATTGGCGCAGATATCTGAATAAAAGTATGTTTTTTGTGCTTGTAACTGCTTGCGGCACGACCGGATATACGATTTTTGATAAACTATCTCAAGATTTTGTCAATCAATCTGTTGCAGGGGAAAATATTTCCCGGATAGTGCTTTCTGTTACCTATTATTCCACCCGGGGAATAGTATTGAGTTCAACGCTGCTGCTTTTGTCGCTGATCATTCCCGGACAGCGGAAATATTATCGTGATATCTGGCAGAATTACCGCTTTATGCCGGTGCTGGCCGGAGTATTTGCTTCGGTGACTTATGTGCTGGTTTTGATCTCTATGAATTTTGTGGACAACGTATCCTACGTGCAGGTGTTCCGTCAGACGGGATTGATTTTCGGAGTACTGGCCGGAATATTTTTTCTGAAAGAAAAAGCCTGTGTTACAAAATTTGCCGGAGTGATATTGATAATCGCCGGTTTGATACTTTCTGTCATTTAAGAGCAGATATTTCCGCCATCCGGCAAGGTGTTTATCCGTTTGCGGCAAAAAAACGGAATTTTTGTTCATAAAAGTGACTTCCCGGCAAACCTTCCACTTGTTTATACGGGACAAGTGTGCTATATTATTAATATAATATTGTATAGTGTATTATTGTATATTTACGGGAAGGAAAACAGATAATGAGCGATACTCTTTTGCGCGATATCCCGGTGAATATTGAAGAGATCATGCATACCGCATATCTCCAGTATTCATTGAGTGTCAATGTCGGGCGGGCGATCCCCGATGTGCGTGACGGTTTGAAGCCGGTCAACCGGCGTATTCTTTATGCAATGGGACGGATGGGGATCACCAAAAGCCATCAGACCGTGAAGTGCGCCAAGGTCGTCGGTGAGGTGATGGGTAATTATCACCCGCACGGTGATTCTGCGATTTATGAGGCACTTGTCCGTCTGGGACAGCCGTTCAACCTGCGTGCGCCGCTGATCGAGGGGCAGGGTAACTTCGGTACTGATGACGGCGACCGGGCAGCTGCCAGCCGTTATACCGAGTGTCGCATGGAACGTCTCGCCGAAGAGATGCTGCAGGATATCAAAGAAGATACCGTCGATATGGTTCCGACCTTTGACGAATCTGATGTCGAACCATCTGTCCTGCCTGCGAAATTTCCGCAGCTGCTGGTCAACGGTACTACCGGTATCGGCGTAGGTATGGCGACCAGCATTCCGACTCACAACCTCGGTGAAGTCATTGATGCCACTATCGTTCTGCTGGATAATCCGGATGCTTCAGTGGATCAGCTTATGGAATGTCTGCCCGGTCCGGATTTTCCGGGTGGAGCGATCATTCGCGGCCGTTACACGCTGCGGCAGTTTTACCAGACCGGTCGCGGCAGTGTCAGGCTGCGGGCCAAAGCGGATATTATTGAACGTGACGGCAAGGAACAGATAATTTTCAGCGAGATCCCGTACGGAGTCTACCGTCAGGATCAGAAGATGCGTATAGATCAATTGGTCGCAGAGAAAAAAATCACCGGCATCAGTGATGTCCGCGATGAGACCAGTGACCGGGTCGGCGTGCGGTTCGTCGTCGATGTCAAAAAAGGTGCGATGGCTCAAGTCGTTCTCAATCAGCTGTATTCAATGACGGCTCTGGAAACTACCATCGGCTGCACCATGCTGGTCGTCGATCATAACCGGCCGCGAATCATGAATCTGCCCCAGGTGCTGCAGGCTTATATCGATCACCGGCTGGAGGTGATCTTGCGGCGCAGTATTTTCCGTTTGAAGTCAGCCGAGGCCCGGATGCATATAGTTTCCGGTTTGATCAAGGCAGTTGAGAATCTGGATGAAGTGGTGACGATCATCCGCGAATCAGCCAACCGTCCGGAAGCGCATGATAAACTGCGTGAACGGTTTGAATTTTCCGAGATACAGGCCGATGCTATTTTGGATATGCGTCTGCATCAGTTGACCGGGTTGGCGATCGAGAATCTTCAGAATGAGTATAACGAACTTGCCCAGCGCATTGAATATCTCAACGGTTTGATCGCCGATCACAATAAGCGGGTGGATGTGGTCAAAAACGAGTTGCTGGAGATCAAAGAGAAGTATTCAAATCCCAGGCGGACTGAAATTACAATGGATGACAGCGATTTGAATATCGCCGATCTGATCCCCCGGCACAGTTGTGTTATAACTGTTTCCGATACCGGATATATCAAACGTGTGCCGGCAGATACATACCGCACCCAGCATCGCGGCGGCAAAGGTATCATCGGCATGGGAACCAAAGAAGAGGATCATGTGGCGCACTTGTTCAACGCTCACAGCCATGATATCATCTTCTTTTTCACGGATCGCGGTTTTATGTACTGGCTCAATGTTTACGAGATCCCCGAGGGGGTCCGTACCGGCAAGGGCAAGGCGATCATCAACCTTATCAAAGTTGAAGAGGGTGAAAAAATTTGCGCGATGCTTACAGTATCCCGGGAGGATTTTGAGGATCCCAACAAGTATATCGTTATGGCATCCAAGCGCGGATTTATCAAAAAGTCGGAATTGGCACTTTTCAAAAATCTCCGGCGGGTCGGTTTGCGGGCTCTGGTCATTGAAGAGGATGACGATCTTATCGGTGCCGCAGTTGCTTCCAACGGGGATGAGCTGCTGCTGTCAACCAAACTGGGTATGGCATGCCGCTTCGATCAGAATGATGAACAGGTCCGTCCGATGGGCCGGACCGCGCGCGGCGTGACCGGTATGCGTTTCAAACTTGACGGAGACGAAGTGGTCAGTCTGGAAGTTATTTCCGAACCGACATTCGATGAGGCTGGACCCGATGTGGAAGTCGATGATGCAGTTTTTGAATCCGAAGCTGTGGAGGAGGATGCTGCCGGAGCTGATGACATCGGTGTCGGACCGGAAGTTCTGGTCGTCACCGATGGCGGTATGGGTAAACGGTCATTTGTTTCCGGTTACCGCAAGACCAATCGCGGAGCGCGCGGCGTGGTGAATATCCGTTTGCGCGAGGGTGAACATGTTTTGTCTGTGGTTCAGATTACCGGCGAAGATGAATTGATTTTGACCACTGAACGCGGCCAGATATCCCGGATACCGGTGTCGGAGATCCGCCGGGTCGGTCGGGCCTCTCTGGGAGTCAGGATCATGAACCTCAATCAGAATGACCGGATCACCGGTGTGGCAAAGGTGATAAAAGTTGCCGGGGATGATTCGGCCGTTGAAAACACTTCTGAAACTCCGGTCGTTGTCGAAAACGCGGATTTGCCGGTGGAGCAGCCGGAATCCGGAAGCGAAAACGCAATCGATACTCCGGAAGCATAATCAAAATGTTTGATTTGACCGGTTTTCTCAACTCATTGTCCCGGCGTCCGGCGATCATGGGTATCGTTAATGCCAGCGGGGATTCTTTCAGCGGAAACGGAAATGTTTCTGCTGATTCCGCGTTGGCATTGGCTCTGGCCCATTTGGATTGCGGTGCTGATATTCTGGATATCGGTGGGGAATCCACCCGGCCGGGGGCAGGGGAAATCCCGGTCAATCTTGAGGTGAACCGGGTCATCCCGGTGATCCGTAATTTGAGAAAAGTTCATCCGGATGCGGTGATAAGTGTAGATACCCGGCATGGGGAAACCGCCCGGCAGGCATTGGCTGCCGGAGCGCAAATCATCAACGATGTATCCATGTTGCGTCACTCCCCTGAAATAGCTGAATTTGTCGCCCGGGCCGGGGCCGGATTGATTATTTCCCATTCCCGGGGAACTCCGGAAAATATGATGGATAACCATTTTTGCTCTTATCCATCCGGTGTAGCGGCGATGGTGGCAGAGGAACTTGCCGGGGCAAGAGAAATAGCGTTGGCCGCCGGAGTCAAAGCCGGAAATATTTTGCTGGATCCCGGTTTCGGATTCGCTAAAAATGCCGGACAATGCTGGGAACTGGTGATGACTCTGCAGGAACTTGCACCGTTATCCGGAGTCTTGGTCGGAGTTTCCCGTAAATCGTTTCTCGGAGATTTGACCGGAGAAAAGGTTCCCGTCCGTCGCGGCGGGGAAACGTTGGCTCTGGAATTATATCTGGCTGCACGCGGCGTGGCAGTGATCAGAACTCATGCTGTCAGAGAATTGCATAATGCGTTGAAAGTCATGGATAAGATCGGGGATATGGTGAAATAAATGAATGAAGTCATTGAATTTCTTACCGATTGGCGGGCAATTCTGCAGTTCGGATTGCTCTTCGCCATGATCTATCTGGCAATGTACCATCTGCGTAATACACACGGTTCGCTGGTGATGGCCGGGTTGCTGATGTTCATCGGTTCTCTGTGGTGTTTGGCCCAGGCGTTGGATTTGGATGTCATATCCAGATTGATGGAAATGATCCTCGGTTCTCTGTTTTTGATGCTGATGATCATTTTTCAACCGGAACTGCGCCGGGCATTGGCCCGATTGGGAAGTTTGGCGATTCTGGAAAACCGCCGCCGGCAGGAGTTGATAAATGAGGTGGTTTCTGCAATGTTGAATATGGCCAAACGTAAATGCGGAGCGATCGTAGTTATTGAGTGCAAAGTACGTTTGCAGCCGTTGATCGACGATGCGGTGGTGTTGGATGCCAAAGTAAATTCGATGATGATCGAATCGATTTTTTATCCGAATTCTCCTTTGCATGATGGCGCGGTGATCATCCGGGATGACCGGATCGTTGCGGCACGGGCAATATTGCCGTTATCCGGATCAGAAAATATTTCCCGCCAGCTGGGGACCCGGCATCGGGCGGCGTTGGGGATTTCTGAAGAAAGTGATGCGGTAACGGTGTTGGTTTCCGAAGAAAGCGGAGCTGTCAGTATCGGCCATGATGGGAAATTATACCGGGATCTTTCGCCGGCAGAACTGCACAAAATGCTTGATACTTTGATCGTAAAAAAAGATGCCGGAGAGTTGGATGAAACGATCCGGCAGCTCAATGAACCGGATTTTAATGATTCCGGTGAAAGCAAAGACTCTCCGGAGGTGCAGAAATGAGATGGATCATGGCTTTTTTGTTGAAAGATCCTTTGCGCAAATTGATCGCTCTGGCTTTGACAATAGTTTTATATGCTGTTTTGAATGAAGGAAAACAGCAGCAGAAAGACGTGGTCAATATCCCCTTGACGATCGAAAGCAGCAGTGATGTGTTTCTGCCGGATAACAGCCGGATACAATCATTAAGGTTGACTGTCAGAGGGTCGGAGAGCCGGATAAAAAAACTTAATGTACAGGATGTTTCCGGCAAGGTGACAATTTCACGGAAGACGCCCGGTTTTGACAGCGGCGCGGTCACTTTGCAAATTTCTCCGGATGATTTTGTCACCCCCCGGGGGATCGAAGTTATCAGTATCGATCCGGAAGTTTTGACTTTACCGGTTCAAAGAAGGATTCGCAAAGAAATCGCTGTTTCACCGCTTGTTACCGGACAGCCCCGGCAGGGATTTGAGTGCGGTGAAGTGCGTTGTTATCCGGATTCGGTGGTCGTCAGCGGTCCGGAAAAGGCGGTTGCCGGAATTTTGGAGATCTCGACTGAACCGCTTCATATTATTTCCGGTGAAACGCGTTCATTCAGCAAGAGTGTGCAGTTGGTCAATCCCATGCCGGAAGAGTTGACTTTCAATATAAGTTCCACCAACGTGTCGGTCACCATCCGGCAGCTGCCGTATGTGGCCAGAGAAATTCCCGGCATTCCGGTGCAGTGGCAGCGGCCTTTGAAAGAGCAGCTGAAGATCACTCCGGAATTGGAAAAAGTGACGGTCACTCTGGCCGGGACGCAGAATGAATTGGATAATATATCTTTAGGTGATTTGATGGTGTATGCTGACTTGAGTGATCCGCGTTATGCGGTTCCCGGCGAATATCTGGTGCCGGTGCAGGCCGTGCTGAAAAGGGCCGATGGAAATGTGAGGATACAATCATTGTCACCGGAAAAAATCAGAATAAAGTGTACATTAAATTAAGAGGTGCAGCAGTCTTTGCACTGCTGTATACGGATTTTTTTACAATAATAAATAAAAATAGTTTATTTAACAAAATAACACAGGAGAAAAAAAGATGGTAATCAAAAAACTCAATTCGCTGTTTCATAAACACAGCCGGGTACTTTTCGGCGCATTTACTGTGCTGATAATTCTGGCTTTTACTGATTTTCTGACCCCGGGAAATATCGGTGGTTGTGATGATCCGGCATCGACCCGGGTCGGAACGGCATTCGGAGAGAAAGTTACCGCCGGAGAACTGACTGACGTTTATCATGATTATTCCGTTTTTTGTGCGGTCATGGGAATGGAAATGCCCAATATTGATGCCCGGCAGTTGTTTTATCAGCTCTGTCTGATCAAGCGTGCGGAGCAGCTGGGGTTGCAGGTTTCTGATAATGAGATTGCAGATGCTATTTCCCAAAGTCCCCGGTTCGGCGGCAAATTTACAAAGGAAGCGTTTGATAAATTTCTTAAAGATAATCGTTTGAGTGCCGACCGTGTGGCAACTGCGATGCGCGCGATCCTGGTCGGCAGCAAATTGGAAAAGAGCTTCTATGACAGTGTGGTCGTGACGGATGATGAGATCAAAAGTTTCTATGAGATGGCAGAAGCGGGATTTGAGTTGGATGTTTGCCGTTTCAATGCTGCAAGTTATCCGGTTCAGGAGGCAGATGCCAAGACTTTGCGGGAATTCTTTGAGAAAAACAAGGGAAATTATCGCAGTGAAGGTGTTTGGGAAACAGTGACTGCAGTTATTCCTTATGCGAAATACAATGCCCAAGCCGGGGAAAAAGTTACTGCCAAAGTATTGGAAGAGGCTAAAAAAGTTTATACAAACATGGCAGAAGCAGAGTTGAGAAAGAGTTTGGAATTGGTTGAAGCTCAAAAACTGGCAGCTCTGGAAGCCGGTCAGCTTGCCCGCAGTTTGTATGAAAAAATCGATTTGTCTGCTCCGGCAGATGAGCAGATAAAACTTTTCCGTGAGTGGGCTGCGGAAAAAGGTTTGGAACTCCATGAAAGCGGCAAACAGCCTTTCGGAGATTCTGAATTGAGCAAAAGTTTGCAAAATATGCCGCTTGCCGGTTCACGTCTGGTAAGTCAGCAGTATCCCGGAGTCAACGGCGTTGAGATCACTATGCTGAAAGACCGGATCGACCCGAAGCAGCTGCCTTTGGAATCGGCATTGCTCAAAGTTAAAGCTGATTATAAGAAGGTTCAGCAAATGGTAAAAGCTACCGAAGCAGCCAATGATGCCGCCGGAAAACTGGCAAAACTTGAAGGGGAAGCCAGAAGTAAGGCTTTTGGAGAACTTAAAGGCGAACATACTAAAAATGTGAAACTTCCCCAGAATTCTCTGATTGAACGTTTGAGCTACGGGCCGCGTTCGATGAATGATTTGATGGCCCAGTTGGCTTTGACGATGAAAGCCGGTGATGTTTCCCCGGCATTGGTTGATTTGGAAAAGAGTGATGCCATGCTGATCTTCCGAGTGACCAAACGTATCCCGGCAGATATGAGCAAGTTTGACAGTCTGAAAGTTCAGCTGGGAGCGTTGCTCAAAGGATTGAAAGCTGATTCTCTGCGTCAGGAGTTTGAGGCGGAACTTGCCCGTCAGTGTGTTTTTACCCAGGCAACAGCAGAATCTGAAGCTGAAAAATGATCGTTTCCGGAAGACCATTTGCTGATTTTCATTCAGAAGCAGTAGCTCTTGGCCGGCAGATGACGGTGGAGTTTTATGATTGTTCGGCAGAAATTCTGGCGGATGTTCATAAAATGGAGGAAATATTCCTGCATGCGGCCGCTGCCTCCGGAGCGCATGTGGTCAACTCAAATTTTCACTCTTTTGCGCCGCAGGGAGTCAGTGGAGTGGTGGTTATTTCTGAATCGCACTTTGCAGTTCACGCCTGGCCGGAACATGATTATGCGGCGGTAGATTTGTTTACCTGCGGCGGCGGAGTGGATTTTGACATTGCTGTAAAAGTTTTGGCTTCGGGGATGAATTCCCGGCAGTGGATAATTTCCAGTATGGTCAATCGTGGGATTCTGCATGAATCCGGGCAGTTGGAAAGATTGGTTCCCGTGGTGGAAAATGCCAAAAGCTGCGGGATGCATCTTTCCTGGCAGGAAAGATTTGAACAATCCGGCGCCAGAGCGATATCCGGATGTGTTGATATATACGGATGCCGTGATATGGAAGTGAATTCTCCGGAAAAATGGAAAATTTTTGCCGGAGAAACGGCAGAATTGTTGTCGCCGGGGACAGCTGAAGGTGAATGGGTGTTCTTCCCACGCGGTGAAAATGCTGAATTTTTCCGGATTTTTGATCGTGGCAGGATCGCCGGATTTGTTTCTCAAGAGAAGAATGCCGCATATTTAAATATCTTTACGGATGGTTTTTTTGATCCGCGTCAGGTAGCTGAATTCGCGATGGGAAAACTTTCCGGGACATATTACCGGATGCAAATTCAGATCCGGCAATGAAAAAACAGGAAGAAAAGGTATAATATACGGTAATTTATGAAAAAACTTGCACAAACGGCTTGAAAAATAACGGTTGGCAGGGTATATTTTTAAATCGTACGGATCCATAGCTCAGTCGGTTAGAGCAGGTGACTCATAATCTCCGGGTCGGCGGTTCAAGTCCGTCTGGATCCACCAATGCAGGATCGCAAAAGGCAAGGAAATTTCCTTGCCTTTTGTTTTAATCAGAAGTGAGATATGCAGATGAATATGAGTGTGGTGCGATCTCGTATCCGGCAGGAGTTTGTCAATTGGAAGTGCCGGGAGATAATATATTTATTGGTTTGCACAGGCGCAATAGCCCTTATTTCAATAAGATTGGGTGATAATACACTGGGGATAATGTCTGCAGTTACCGGCACGCTTTATACTATGCTGGCAGGTAAGGGGAAAATAAGTTGTTATTTTTTCGGGATATTTAATTCTGCAGCGTATGGTTATATCGCTTTTGAACAGCAATTGTACGGAGATGCTATGCTCAATTGGCTGTGGTATTTGCCGATGATGTTCGCAGGAATAGTTTTTTGGCGCAAGCGTATGGATAATAATGCCTGTGTGATAAAAAACCGTTTGAGTTGGCGGGGAAGGCTGCTTACTGCCGGAGCGTGCGCGGTGGCGGTGGCAGTATATGGGATCATATTGCGGCGGTTGGGGGATCAGCAACCTTTTGTTGATGCGATAACGACGGTTTTATCAGTTGCTGCGATGATATTGACGGTTCGGCGGTGTGTTGAGCAGTGGTTGCTTTGGATAGCAGTCAATGCAATTTCAGTAGGGATGTGGTTGCGGGTCTATCTCAATGGCGGAAACAATATAGCAACGCTCTTATGGTGGATGATAATGCTGATTACCGGGGTGGTGTTTTTTATTCAATGGGCAGGTGAATTGAAGAATGATTCCCGGGAGGAGTGAGGTTTTTTTATCGTAGCCAATCGCATGCGAATTTGCATTGAATGATTTTTTCTTTTTCGGAAATTCTGGTTAACTTTTTGATATAGTTCCATTGGTTATCTGTGCATTGCGGTGGTATCAGCAACTGCATTTTTTCGATGAATTCAGTTTTTTTCATCTTCCATTCCAGCGATTCCGGCCAGCCGCAGTTGTTTTGTGATTTTGTCCAGAAGAAAGCGATATCG
>SUVW01000025.1 GCA_015061815.1 Lentisphaerota bacterium | reverse complement strand
TGCGTACTTTTCAAATTCTCCGTTTTGCTGAAAAAGTCGTAAATCCTTGCAATTCACCCTCAAACACAGGCACAAAAAAAGCCGAATGGCGTGTCACCATCCGGCATCAAGACAAAAAAATGGTGGCCGGTCCCAGAATCGAACTGGGGACACGGGGATTTTCAGTCCCCTGCTCTACCGACTGAGCTAACCTGCCACTTATTGGAGCGAGTGACCGGAGTCGAACCGGCGACAATCACGTTGGCAACGTGATGCTCTACCAACTGAGCTACACTCGCATTCACAACATTTCCTAATATAGCATCTCCTTGGCCCGTTGTCAAACCGTTTTTGCGTTTTTTTTGCACTTTTTGTCGATTTTAACCCAAAAACGGATATGAAACTGCTCCCAATAACCCGGATAACAGAATCACCCAGGTCGTTTGCCATTTGCAGAATCTTATCAGCAAAAACGAAATCACCATGATCAACAGTGCCGAATATGACAGTTCCGGAAAACAGCCGAGCTCCAGGCGGCTCTTCAATAACGACAATTCCATGAAAATCAGCACCGCGTAAATCACCAATGCCGATGCCCCGAGCCGCGCTCCGTATAAAATGCTTTTCATTACCGGATGTTCGCGGTAACGGATGATGAACTTCATCGCAACTCCAGCCAGAAGTAACGTCGGAAACACCAACCCGGCTGTCGCCGCCAAAGCTCCCCAGAATCCGGAAGATATATATCCGGCAAATGTCGCCGTATTTATTCCGACCGGGCCGGGGGTCAACTGTGAAATAGAGATCAGATTCCCGAATCTTTCCGGAGAAAGCAGTTTGTTTTCACCGACAAATTCCGCCGTCAGCAGCGGAATGAGCATATAACCGCCGCCAAAGCAGAGCAATCCGAATTTACAGAAATTCAAAAACAGCATCAATATACTCATTTCAGCACCCTGTCTGTCGCTTTTTTATTCATCCGCGCCGCACAAATCCGGCAGTAAGTTGCCCCGCTGATTATTGCGGCGATAATGATTATTCCCGGATTTATTCCGTACAATGCCGCTCCCAGTAAAATTGCCGCTGCGATCGCTTCAAATTTTCCGGTCAGCGTATTCTTTCCGATCTTCAGTGCAGTGGCGGCGATAAGTCCGGTGACTCCGGCTCTGATACCGGCAAATGCTCCCAACCAGTATATATTGTCCGGAGAAAGCGACGGGAACAGTATGGCAATCGTCAGTATTATCACAAATGACGGCAGTACTGCGCCGGTCAATGCCGCTATTGCTCCGGCAAATCCGGCGATTTTCATCCCGATGGATACCGCTGCATTGGCGGCGATTATTCCCGGAACCGTCTGGGTCAGGGCCACCACATCCAGCAGCTCTTCGCCGGTCAGCAGTTTCTTTTTATTGACGAATGTCTCTTCGATCACCGGGAGCATTGCCAGACCGCCGCCAAGAACCAGTGCTGCTATTTTGGCAAAGGTGAAAAATAAGAGCCACAGGCGGTAGAGCATTATTCACTCCAGATTGCGGCGGATGAATCCGGCCATCTCTTCTTTGGCGATGCACTCTTTATGCAGTATTTCACTGCCGCGCAAATTGGCAAGCGGTTCGGGTATCCGGGTATCGGAAATCTGTGAAAGCAGCTGCAGTTTTTCAAAATCATCTGCCGGAAGTGCGGCATCGGTCAACGCCTGAAGAACCGCCGGGGCGAATTTATAAGCACTTGCGGTCGAAGCGATCACCTGCAAAGTATCATCTCCGGTTTCCCGGCGGTAATTTTCTCCGGCGGCCAGAGCTACAGCGGTGTGGGTGTCGCAGAGGTAATGGCGTTCTTTGAATATTGCGGCGATGGCGGCCCGTCCGGCTTCATCATCACACCAGGTGCCGTAGAAATCCTGCTGTAATTTTTCCAGCATTTTACCGGAAATCTGATATTTACCGGTGTTTTTCAATTCTGCCATCAAGCCGGAAACCACTTCGCAATTCCCGTCTGCAAGCAGATGGAGCATCCGTTCCAGATTGGAAGATATCAGGATATCCATTGAGGGACTTTCGGTGGTGTAAAATTGCCGGTTGCGGTCATAGATACCGGTACGGATGAAGTCGGTCAGCACATTATTCCGGTTGGATGCGCAAATGAATCTGCTGATCGGCACCCCCATTTTTTTGGCATAAACTGCTGCCAGAATATTGCCGAAGTTTCCGGTCGGCACGACCACATTGAATTTTTCCCCGGGCCGGAGCGAACCATCTTTCAACAAGTCGCAATACGCTGAAACGTAATAAACTATCTGCGGCACCAGACGGCCGAAGTTTATGGAATTGGCACTGGAAAATTCCATGTTGTTCTGATGCAGAAAATCTTTCATTTCCCCATCGGTGAATATCGCTTTGACTCCGTTCTGGGCATCATCGAAGTTTCCGGCGATGGCGCAGACGGTCACATTGTTTCCGGGTTGAGTGGTCATCTGGAGTTTTTGCATATCACTGACCCCGTCCCGGGGGTAAAAGACCACGATTTGAGTATCCTTCACTCCGGCAAATCCGGCCAGTGCTGCCTTGCCGGTATCACCGCTGGTGGCTACGAGGATAACCGCCTGCCTGCCGGTATTGAGCTTTTTCAGGGCGGTGGTCAGTAAATACGGCAGCAGCTGCAACGCCAGATCCTTGAAGGCGCAAGTCGGGCCGTGCCACAATTCCAGAACTTTTCTGTTGCTGCCGATATCGGTCAGCGGAGCAGGGAGGTCGTTGTCGAAAGTTCCTTTGTAAGCTCCCTGCACACAATATTTTATCTCTCCGGCAGAGTAGTCCGTCAAATATTTTGCCAGCACCGTTTCGGCTCTCCGGCAGTAATCCATCTCTTTCATGGTTTCAAATTCAGCAGTGGAAATAACTGGAAAATCCTGCGGTACAAAAAGTCCGCCGTCAGCGGCCAATCCTGAAGCTATGGCGAAAGCTGATTCGACCGCATTGCGGCTGCGGGTTCCGGTAAAAAGCATGGTAACACCTCATAAAGTTTTCAAAATTGTCATCTTTATAAAGTACATCACCGCACGGTTTTTTTCAAGAGTTGCCCCGGAATGGTCACGGTATTTTTTGACGGAAAGCGTTGACAGACGGATAAAATAACATTATTGCAGGAAAATAAAAGCGAGTTTTCCGGTTTATTTTCCGGAGTTCCCTTGAAAATAAGCACTGTTTATGGTATATTACAGTGATTATTTGTGTTTAATGGAGATGATTGCGGAAGTGATCCGGCAAATGCCGGTGATAATGAGAAGAAAGTTTCAACAACTTCCGGAATTGCCTCAACAGAGAAGATATGCAGATGGATACGGTTCAGCGCAGCGGACTTGATTGTCTTAAAGAATTGATCAAAAAATTGCATCTCAATCCGGATTGGGATGGTATTGTTACAGCGGAAATATTTTCGCTGTATGACCGGGATTCGGTGGCAGCTTTGCTCAAAATCGGTGATTTGATGGAGTATCAGCCCAACCGGACAAGTGTCGGTGAGGTCAAAGATTATTCCGGGCCGTCGCTGGCGTTGTTGAAAAACGGTCATTATGTGGTGGTGGTCAATACCGCACAGCTTTCCGGTGACCGGGTGGGGCTTTACAATCCGCGCGGAGCCAACGGCTCCGGCAATACTGTAGTATTGCCCAAAGAGCAGTTTCTGCAGATCGCGGAAGGAACTTTGATAACCTTTTCCAATTTGCGGGATTTCGATTCCCGCCGTCACTCATCGGTTTTTGCTCTGGTGTCGGTGGCAAATCATCACCGGCTGAATTTGAATTGTCAGCGTATCATGCACGATTATGCGGTGGCGACCGATGAATTGCCGGCGCGCAAATTGATCCGTATAGGCAGCGACAATCATCTGAAGATCGCCCGGACCAAACTGCCCTGGAAGGTTTTTTCCGGCATGGGCAAAGCTTATCCGGCCATCGGTGTGCGTAAAGATGGTAAACACTTTATCATCTGCGGTTTCCGTGAGACGGAAAATGGCGGTCAGCTTGCGGTTATCGATCCGAATTCTCCACCTCCGCCGCCGGGGGAGAGATTCCTTTTGTGGGATAAAAAGCAGTATGAAGAACTTTCCGGCGGTTACGGTTTCATGGTGAAGCGTCTTTACCGGATGTTTGATGAGGAGCGTCCTTTCGGTCTGTTGTGGTTCGTGCCGGAATTTTTGAAGCTTAAAGGGGTTTTTGCACACATCGCTTTTGCGGTATTGATGATAAACGTGGTGGCTCTGGTCATGCCGCTGTTTTTCCAGATAATTGTGGACAAGGTGCTGGTCAGTCAGAGTTACAACACGCTTACGGTTTTGATCGTGGCGATCTGCGTGGTATTGATATTCAACGGCATAATGGAGTATTTGCGCGGGTATCTGCTGCTTTTCGGTACCAACAAGATCGACATTGCCACTGCGACCAAAGTTTTTGACAAACTTATGAAACTGCCCATCGACTTTTTCGACCGGGTCCCGTCGGGAGTGCTGCTCAAACACATGCAGCAGACGGAAAAGATCCGGGGATTTCTTTCCGGCAGTTTGTTTTTTACTATTCTGGAATTGACCAGTTTGTTCATATTTGTGCCGTTTCTGTTGATGTACAGTGTGAAATTGACCTGTGTGGTATTGGCGTTTGCAGCGGCGATGGCGGCGGTGATCGGGGTTCTGATCAAGCCGTTCCAGCGGCGGCTGCAGGATTTGTACAGTGCAGAAGGCAAGCGGCAGAGCATGCTGGTGGAGTCAATTCAGGGGATGCGGACGGTAAAAAGTCTTTCTCTGGAACCGGTGCAGAAAGAGGCGTGGGCGGATACGACCGCTTTTACGGTGAATGCCTATTTCCGGGTGGGGAAAATTTCCATTACCGCCAAGACCTTGAGCCAATATCTGGAGATGATGATGAATGTATGCGTCATCGGTCTGGGAACGATGTCGGTCTTTGACGGAACGATGTCGGTCGGAGCATTGATCGCATTTCAGATGATCTCCGGCAGGGTCACCGGACCACTGGTCAAGCTGGTCAGTCTGGTGCATGAATATCAGCAGATATCCATTTCCATCCAGATGCTGGGCAATGTGATGAACACCCGGCCTGAACCATCCGGCGGCGGCGTGCGCAATCCATTCCGGGGACAGATTTCCTTTGAACACGTCAACTTCCGTTACACTCCGGACGGGCCGATGGTCATCCGGGATCTCTCTTTTACGATCGAACCGGGGCAGGTGATCGGTATCGTCGGACGTTCCGGTTCCGGGAAAACGACCTTGACCAAGCTGCTTCAGGGATTGTATCCGGTGATGAGCGGTCTGGTGAAGATCGACGGCATCGATATCCGGGAGATCGACAAGGTGCATTTGCGCAACAGTATCGGTGTGGTTCTGCAGGAGAATTATTTTTTCAGCGGCACGGTGAGGGAAAACTTGAGTTTGACCAAGCGGCATGCGACTTTGGATGAGATCATTGCCGTCACCCGGCTGGCGGGTGCGGATGAATTCGTGCAGAATCTGCCCAAAGGGTATGACACCATGCTTGAAGAGAATGCTTCCAACTTGTCCGGCGGTCAGAAACAGCGTCTGGCGATCGCCAGGGCATTGCTGACCAATCCGCGCATTCTTATTTTCGATGAAGCTACCAGTGCATTGGACCCGGAGAGCGAAAATGTTATTCAGGAGAATTTGCCGCGTATCGCTTCCGGCCGGACCGTATTGATAATTTCCCACCGGCTGTCGATAGTCAGCGGTGCGGATAAGACGATAGTTTTGGATAAAGGTGAACTCTCTGACTTCGCTCCCCACCGGGAATTGTTGAGCCGCCCCGGGGTGTATAAGGACTTCTGGAGTCAGCAGATGGAAAGGAATATGAACCGGTGAGCAGAAAGAATAAACTCAATCAGGTGGCGGTGGATTTCCAGCCGGATGCGGTCGAGATCGCCATGCGGCCGCTGCCTTTTGCCGCGAAATTGGGGGTGTGGATTGGAATGGTCTTCTTTTTCGGTTCCCTGATCGCTTCTTATTTCTGCGAAGTGGATGTTATTGTCAACGGCAGCGGTAAACTGGTATCGGTCAATCAGAATATCGTGATGAAGCCGCTGGATCGTACCGTTATCAAATCCATTGATGTCCGGGTCGGGGAGGTCGTGAAAGAGGGAGATCTGCTGATGACCTTTGACCCGACGATCAATCAGGCCGAGGAGGAGCGTTTGACCAGCGAACATCAGAGCATCAAGGCGCAATATGAGAGATGGAGTGCCGAATACAACGGCAAAAATTATCTTCCTGCGGCAATGAATCAGAATGAACGCTGGCAGCTGGATATTTTCCGTCAGCGTCAGCAGTACTATGTGGAAAAGATCCGCTATTTTGATGAATCCGTCAAGCGCGTGGAAATAAATATCGAGGCTGCCGGAGAGCAGTTGATCAAACAGAAAGAACGGCTGGCCGGAATGAAAGAACTGGTCGAGATGCAGGAGAAACTGGCCAAAAATCACGCCGGAACCAAAGTGGAATTGCTGCAGTACCGGATGAGTTATCAGCAGCAGGAGGCGGAAATATCAAAATTGGAAAATTCCATCCGCGAATCTGTCGCCCAGAGAGAATCCCATATCGCCGAGAAGCAGACCTTTATCAATGAGTGGAAAAAGGATGTCGCAGAAAATCTTGTCGCCGCCGAACAATCTCTGACCACGATCACCAAGAGTCTGGATAAAGTGCTGCAGCTCAATCAATATATCCAGCTGCGTGCGCCCTGTGATGCCATCGTGCATGAGATCGCCAATTTCCCGGTCGGTTCAGCGGTGCGTGAAGCCGAGGCACTTATCACTCTGGTGCCGATAAATTGTGAGATCGAGTTGGAAGCGGAGATCCCGGCCAAGGATATCGGCAAAGTGCATACCGGTGATTCGGTTCGGGTGAAGTTGAATGCATTTCCCTTTCAGAAACACGGGACATTATCCGGCAAAATACGAACCATCAGTGAGGATACTTTTCAGCGCAGTGCCCAGGAGCATGAGCTGGAAGCTCCGACTTACTACCGTTCCCGGATAATTTTAAGCGGTTCTCTGCGCAATGTCCACGACAATTTCCGTCTGATCCCCGGTATGGAGGCGCAGGCCGAGATTAAAGTCGGGACACGCAGTGTGCTGGAATATATCATTCACCCGTTGATCAAATCTCTGGATGAAGCGATCCGGGAACCGTGAGGATACATTTAAATATAAACATAAACGGAAACATGAAAAACTAAAAAAAGGAGTATTTAAATCATGAAAATCAGTAAGTTGTCAATTATGGTCGCCGCCATACTTGTTTTCGCGGGCGGCTGCAAATCGTTCGATGAGTATCAGCAGGAGCGTCTGGCCAAGGCGGTGGCCCACTTTGAGCGCGCACAATACAGTGATATTGAGGCGGAAAAGGTGTTGACCCTCAATGAGTGTTTTGCTCTGGCGCGGGCGAACAATCTGGATTTGAAAGTTTTCGGTCTGGAAGAGAAAGTTTCCAAAGAGATGCGGACATTTGAAATTCTCGGCATGCTGCCGGAATTGAATGTTTCCAACAACCTCAACCACCGGGACAACACTCCGGCTGCCAGCAGCCGTCAGCTTTCCGGCAACGGCTACGGTACTTACAGTTACTCCCAGAGTCAGGACCGGACGGTCAACTACTTCAATATCGACCTGGCATTGAGTGTGGTGGATTTCGGTCTGGCTTTTTTCAACACCTGTCAGGCGCATGACCGGATGCTTCTGCGTCAGCAGTATACCCGGCGGGCGGAACAGAATCTGGTTCTGGATACGGTGCGGGTCTATTTTCAGGTGGCGGCCTCCCAGCGGGCGATCAAAGTCACGACCAAACTGCTGGAAGATTGCAAAAACCGTTATCAGCTTATTGAGAAGATGGGTGAAGCCGGTGAGATCACTCCGTTCCGCGCATTTGATGAGGCCAAACGCTTCATCGATATGGAAAAACGTCTGACCAACTACATCCGTGCCTACGAAAACAGCTGTGTGGAACTGCGTTCTCTGCTGGGACTTTATCCCGGCAGCAAGATCAAAGTCGATGATTCGGTGCTGGATACGATCCCGGAATTCACTTTCCCGGAAATGGAGCTTATGGAGCAGATCGCGCTGATGAAGCGGCCGGAACTTTTTGAGATCGATATGCAGAAACATATCAATGTGCTGGAGTGCCGCAAAACCATTGTTTCCATGTTCCCGAATGTACGGATGTTCATTGATTTCACCAACAGCAACAACAGCTTTCTCTATCACAACAGCTGGATCGAACTGGGGATCCGGGCGGCGTACAATCTGTTGACCATTCCCCGTCAGCTGCACCGTTATTTCGCCTACAGTGCGCAGGTTGATGCCGAGGAGTACCGTTCTTACGCGCAGGCGGTGGCGGTGATGGCACAGGTGCGTATCGCTCATGCCGATCTGATGGCGACCAGGGAGAGATTGAATATCGATCTGCGCAGCAGCAATACATTCCGCAAACATCTGGCCAAAGCCGAGGAGAGCAGCAAAATCACCGGAGAATTGTCCCAGCTGGAATTGGCGCACATGCGTTTGGAAACTACGGAAAAAGAGGTGGAAAAATATTTGTCGATAGGCAACTATTATGTTTCTTACTACCGGGTGCTGAATACTTTGGGAATTGAGAACCTCCATGAGACCACTGTCACTGATCTGAAAAACAAACTGGATGCTGAAAAGGTGCGTGCCGCTGAAGAGCTGAAAAAGGCGCGTGAAGAATTTGAAGCTGCCAAACAGGCCGCTGCCCAAAAAGCCGCTGCTGTTCAAAAAGCGGATGCGGAGCGCAAACCGGTCGATCCGGAAGCTCCGGCAATCCCCGCTGATCCGACGGTCAAAAACGAAGTCAAGTGAGATGTTGAATGATGAAAGAGCTTGAATTTTTCAAACTTGAGGATCGGGTGCTGTTTGAAGCGGCAGCGGCGGCGGAGATCGTCGAAGCGGCGGAAGCAGCACAGAGTGATCCCAACACCAATATGAGCGAAAGTGACCGGCAGGCGCAACTGGAGCGCGATGCTGTGAAAAATGCTCCTCCGGAAAATCCGGCTGATGGTATTTCCGGCACTCCCCCGCTTGATCCGGCGGATATTGCTGACGTGGATGCAGAGGTCAACGCTCTGATCGACGGAGTCATTCCTTCCGGCGGCAGAGAGTTGGTCGTGATCAATCAGTCGGTGGCAGACAAAGCTGCGATCATTGATTCCCTGCAGAGCAATCGGGAGGTATTGATCCTCGGTGATGGCAGCGGACTGGCGGAATTGAATGAGTTTCTGGATCAAAGCGGTAAGGTCTATTCGGCCATTCATCTGGTCACACACGGCAATGACGGACATATTCTGGTAAACGGTCAGGTCGTTGATGCGGAAAATTTCGATGCCGGCGCGTGGCAGGATATCGGGGAACATCTGACGGAAGATGGAGATATTCTGCTGTACGGCTGCAATACGGCAGCCGGTGCAGAGGGGCAGGAACTGATCGGGATGATTTCCGATGCTTCCGGAGCAGATGTGGCGGCAAGCAGCGACACCACCGGTATATCCGGGAACTGGGAGTTGGAGTATTCAGATGGTGAAGTTGAGACCGGCGCGATCGTTCCGGATGATTTTTCCGGTAATTTGCAGCCTATCACGGTCACTACCGACAGTGATATTGTTGATGATACAGACGGAGTGACAAGTTTGCGTGAGGCGATCATTGAAGCCAATGATAATCCGGGATCAGAGATCACATTTGACACAACTTCGTGGAGCGATACTGTGATCACTTTGACTAGCGGCGAGCTTGAGATCACGGCCAATGTCACCATTACCGGCGATGCTGACACCCGGATCACCATTACCACTGCTGACGATCTGATCCGGATATTCAAAGCCGAGGTTAACAACGACATTTCGATATCGATCAGTTATTTGGATCTGGACGACGGTGACGGTTTTTCCGATGTTTCCAATGAGTGGGATGGCGGCGCGATTTATATCAGCAGTTCGGGAAGCGCAGATTTGACCCTCGACCATGTCAATATTACCGATTCCCGGGGCCAGTACGGCGGAGCTGTTTTTATCAATGCCGTCAGCGATGCCAAACTGACCTTGAAAAATGTCTCCATCAGCAACTGTCAGGCCAGTGACGGCGGTGCGGTTTATTTGAAAACATTGGACGGGAATGTTTCGCTTGACATCGTAAATTCCACTCTTTACAACAATGGTGCGCTGGTCATGACAGGTGCAGCCGGTGACGGCGGAGCAATTTATGTGATTGGAGGAAAATTCAATATAAACGTGGTTGACTCTACTGTAACCGGTAATTATGATTACTATTCAGATGGATTCAGCGGAGCTGCGATTTTTGCCCAGGATTCCGCTGGCGGTTCTGCGTTGAATGTACTGAATTCCATTGTTTATGGTAATTACAGTATCAGTGACAGCAATACGATTCAGCAATCCGGGATTTGT
The DNA here is from genome assembly GCA_015061815.1 of Lentisphaerota bacterium. GTDB lineage: Bacteria > Verrucomicrobiota > Lentisphaeria > Victivallales > Victivallaceae > UBA1784. The sequence goes on along the minus strand of SUVW01000025.1, from coordinate 22,389 downwards.
ATTTCTTCCGATGATGCCGGGGTAAACGTGGTTCACTCCATATACGATCAGGTTCGGGATGGGAACAACGACACGGATTGGCAGATTTCCAATTCTGCCGGTTCAGTTTCCGGTTCGACGGTCAGTATGGAAGATATTTTTGCATCGACCATGACCAACAGCAACAACGGTGCGACCGTTGCCAAATTTGACAATGGCGTTGTGCAGGTTAATAATCAGGGTGTCGCCGGATACGGCGGTGTTTTGACCGCATATTCCTATTCCAATGGTAAATATATTTATGATGCCGGAAATGACAATTGGAAAGATATTTCCGGCAATGCGGTGAACGCCCCGGTAGCGACCGAAATCATTGAGTCGGATCAACTGGGGGATCACCGGGCGTTGGCGCACACCTATTTCGGGATAAATGAGTTCTTTATCGGTGCAGTTGCCGGGGAGATATACCTGAAGGTCACTCCGGTGGATAAGACGGTGGAATACAATGGGCAGAAGCATTCAACCGAAGTGACTTATCATACGGCAAACACCGATTTGGATACCAGCCGGATCACAGCAGTTCTCAATGTCACCGCGCCTGAAACCAGCGGCAAAGATGTGGTTGCCGGCGGTTATGCGGTCAAGGCACGCGAGCTTACCGCTTCATATAACTGGCAGAATGTGTGGCAGAATGTGACAGGTAACTTTGATGTAGAATATCTGGAAGGCAACATCACTGTCGTTGCCCGCGATGTGACTATGACTTCCGGTACGGCGGAAAAGATCTATGACGGCAGTGCTTTGACCGACAGTTCAATTGCGGTCGGCGGCGATGGTTTTGTCAACGGCGAAGGTGCAGCATTCAACGTGACCGGTTCTCAAACCGATGCCGGCAGCAGCAGCAACACCTTTGATTACACGCTTGATTCCAACACGCTGGCAGTCAATTACAACATCACCCGGACCGAAGGCACGTTGACCGTCACGCCTAAAGATGTGACTGTGCAATATGTTACAAATGAACCGTACTATTACAACGGAGAGGATCAGAAAGATTCTGTTTCGGCATATTACGAGGATATCAACGGGAACAAGGTGCCGTTGAGTGTTGACTGGGGCGGCAAAAGTTTCACAGAACCCGGCAGTTATACGGTAACAGTGACACTTCCGGACGGCAACTATCATGCGGTCAATACCTCCTTTACGGTAGTGATGAACACTCCCGGTATCGGCGGAGATTACTCTGACGGTTTGAATCCGCAATTTTCCGGAAATATCCCGTCGATGCAGGGGGATCTGACCGGCAATGGTATCGGAGGGGATGCTTCTTACGGTGACATCTACACGATGAACTATTCTGAACTGGTTTCCCATACGATGCTCCGTTACAACTGGAATCCGGGCGGCGGCGGTGAAACGGTTATCGGTCAGGATGATGCCGCATTGCAGCAGTTCAAAGAGACAGTGTCACTGGATGCGCTGAAGTTTCTGCCGATGAAAGCAGGAGAGTTGATCCGGGAAAGTTCGGTCATGCCGATGGCGATACCCGGTGGAACGATCTATGCCGATGGCGAAAATCCGCTGGGTGACTTCTGGCAGGTTCTGCCGGGGATCGAAGCTCTGCCGGAAAAGGCCGATGCTTTCAAAGGTGATCTGGAAAAATTGCTTGAGGAGTTGATCGAGGCATGAAATATCCGGGAACAACAGTATTGGTTCTGCTTTTTTGCGGCGTATTGACGGCGCAGGAAAAGGTGCGCACAGTACTGTTTCCCAGCCGGGAGGCGGTGCTTGCTTCCCGGGTTGAATCCCGGATGCTCCCGTGTTCATGGCGTATCGGTGAAGCATTCCCGGCCGGAGCAGAACTGGTGAAAATGGATGACCGCCGGCACGCATTGGAGTTTCAGCGGGCCCGGGCGCAATATGAGTTCCATCTGGCGTCATTTGAGAATAAACGCAAGCTCCGGGAAAGGAGCCTGACCAGCGATTTTGAGTTGAAAAAAGCGGAATTTGAAAAAGAGATGTCGCAATCGGCCATGCAGAGAGCGCAGTTGGAATTATCCGCGTGCGTGATAACAGCTCCATTTGCCGGGAAACTGGCGGAATTGATCACCCGTGAGCATGAAACGGTCAGGCCGGGACAGGAGTTGTGCCGGATCATCGATGACAGTACTCTTCTGGCGGTGATGAATGTTCCGGCGGGCGACCGGAAGCTGACTGCAGTCGGCAATCCGGTGAAGATCCGTCTGGATGACGGCAGGATAATTTCCGGAAACATATATGAAGTTTCTCCGCAAGCCGATCACCGAACCGGCACACTCCGTATCCGGGTGAAAATCGACAACCGGCAAGCTCTTATAACTGCCGGCAGCACAGGAGAACTGCTCCATGATCAATGATGATGCGGCGGCAAAATTACGGACGATGGCACTGGTACTGAAACTGGGGCACGATCTTTTCGGAGCAGCAGATTTCGATGATGCGGCACTGCGGGCGGTCAATGACAGCCGGGTGCTGTTGAATTTTCGCAGTGCGGCACTTTTTACCCGGTTTGACGGATGTATGGAATTGGCCGCCCAATCGGGCATTCCGGAGAAAAATCCCCGTTCACAATTGGTGTTGGAGCAGAAAAAACTGTTGTCCGAAATCATTTCCGGCGGCAGTGATGTTATGGTCTTGAGTGCCGGTAAGGGTCTGCCGGAAACGTTGGATAACGGAGAAACGGTATACTTTATCATGCCGCTTGTTCCGCCGGGACAGGAGGGAAAAGAGAGTGAATATATTTGGCTTCTGGAGTATTCCGGCAGTATCCCGCCGGGGGTGGAACATCTGGCAAAACTGCTGGGACGATCCATCGCGGAAGCGTTGACTTATCACCGGTTGAAGGGCCGGAAACACTCTGCCGGATTCAGCCGCCGGAAAAAGCGGATCATCCGGGCGGTGATATTGCTGGCGGCAGTTGCCGCAGTGATGTTTATCCGGGTGCCGGAAAGGGCAACGGCGGAATTTACCCTGATCCCGGAAAAAAAGAGTCCGGCATACGCACTTTTTGACGGAACCATCGCCGGAGTGATGCGTCAGGATGGCGATATGGTCGCCGCCGGGGAAACGGTGGCGGAATATGATAAAGAGTTGTTGGAATACCGTCTTGAAGAGGCAAAAATGGAACTTGCCGAATTGGATGCGCAAATCGCTCTGGAAAGCCGCAATTCTTTTACTGACAGCGAGAAACTTGGCAAGGTGAAGCTTCTGGAACTGCGCCGGGAAACGGCCCGGGTGGCGGTTAAAGAGGCGCAGTGGTTTCTGGATAATGCAGCGGTGAAAGCTCCGGCAGCCGGGGTGTTGGTCTATGCTTTGCAAGCGGATAAAAGTCTTTCCGGCCGGGCGGTACGGATGGGGGATGAGTTGTTCTCGGTGTACGGCGGTGAGGATATCATGCTTGAGATCCCGGTGGATGAGAAAGATGCCTCTCTTTTGCAGGATAAATTGACGGTCACCGCATTTTTGCACACGGCTCCGGAAAGGGGCATCCCGGTCGGTATCAGCCGTATTTCGCCTTATCCGGAGTTGACCGGACAGAAGAGTTATGCTTATAAAGTATACGGTAAAATGCCGGAAAATTTTTCCGGGAACAGCGACTTGCGTTACGGGATGCGCGGGACAGCCAGACTTGAGGGAAAAAACGTGTCGCTCTTCTATTGGCTGTTTAAAAGCGCGCTGCTCTATTTCCGGGGGATGTGATGCCTGAAAGCAGAAACATCAGAGTCGGCATTATCCGGCCGGATATACGGATGATCCGGCGCGAACCGTTGATGTTGTTTGATCCGCAGGCCGATGCGTATTACCGGATATCCGAAAGGGCCGGCCGGATAATTTCACAAATGACAACTGTGATGGTTTTGTCAGATTTTCTGGCGAAACTGGAAAAAAACGGTATTGCCGCCAGTGCTGCAGAGGTGGTGAAACTTCTGACATTTCTGCAGCAGAATAATTTGTTGGTGCCGGAGTATCAGGAAGCATCGCAGAAGCGTGAAAAGTTGGCAGATATCCGGGAAAAGAGCCGTTTTCTGCGCTGGGCTTCGGCTTATATGTATTTCCGTCTGCCGCCGCTTCATCCGGAAAAATTCTGTCAGAAATTCGGCCCGTACATCTCATTTGCGGCATCAAAGAAGTCCGTTATGCTGCTGCTGATACCGGCGGTCGCCGGATTTATTCTGGTGTTGCGGGATTTATCTGAAATATGCAGAGTATTTGCCGACACCCTCTCCTGGGCCGGGATGGTAAAATATTTTGCGGCGATAATCGTTTTGAAGATCATTCATGAAGCGGCCCATTTGCTGGCGGCGACCCGTTTCAACTGCCGGGTGCGGGGGATCGGAGTGGGCTTCATGCTGTTTTACCCCCGGTTGTATACGGATACGACCGACAGCTGGCAGCTGCCGCAGAAACAGCGGCTTCTGATCGACGGAGCCGGAATCATTGCTGAATTGCTGGCCGGCGGTATTGCCGCCTTGCTCTACTTCTGTCTGGGACCGGGTGCGTGGAAATCGACGATGTTTTACATTTTTGCTGTCAGTACGATCTCTTCTCTGCTGGTCAACGGCAATCCCTTCATCCGCTATGACGGTTACTATATTCTCTGCGATATTACCGGTATCGACAATCTGATGATGCGTTCCGGAGAATATATCCGGCAATGCTGGCGGCATTATCTTCTCGGCATCGGCAGCAAGCCGCAGGAAAAACACCGTTGGTTTCTGATGATTTTCGGTCTGGGAGCGTTGATTTACCGGATATTTCTTTACACGGCGATCATTCTGGTGATATATCACAAATTCATCAAGGTCGCGGCATGGATATTGCTGGTGCTGGAGGTGTGGATGATATTTCTGCTGCCGGTCATCCGTGAAGTCGTGACGATCAGAAAACTGGCTTCCGGCAAGGCGGTGCGGGCGGGATGGTTATTGGGCAGTGCGCTGGTGCTGGCGGTATCGGTAATACTTTTCATCCCCTGGAACTGGAGTTTTTCTCTTGCCGGTGAAGTGGTTCCGGAGAAACGGCATCCGGTGACGGTGAAAGAGGGCGGGTATTTGCTGCATGATCTGCCGGATATGCCCTGCCGGACGGCGGCAGATGCGGAGTTGTTTTCTTTAGCTTCACCTCAACTTGTGATGGCACAGGAAAAAATGCAGAATCTGCTCAAACAGGATGAACTGCAGCACCGGATGGATCTGGTGGATGAAAAAAAATTTGCCTCCGGCGGAATTTCCGCCCGCAAAGTCATTTCCGACCATAACGCGTTGGCGGAATTACAGCGGCGGCAGCAGGAGTTGAACGTCCGTTCTCCGGCAGATGGGATCTTTTATCCAGTCCCGGCGGATAAGTTCTGCAAAGGCCGTTTTCTGCCCCGGGGAAGTGCCGTCGGCGAGGTGCGGACGGTCAACAGTGTAATATATGCTTACGCGGATGAAAAAGATGTGGGGAAACTGCATCCCGGTGACCGGGCTGAAATTTATGTGGATGGGGAAATTTCCGGATATCCGGCCCGGGTGACTGCGATCGACCCGGTGGCGCAGGAGTTGACCGCTTCGCCGCTGCTGCAGGATCACGGGGGGACGATCCCGGTGCGGTACGATGAAAAAGATGCAGGCAGATCACATTCAGCAGGATTGTTTTACCGGGTGGAATTGAGTTGGGCAGGCCGCGATGTTCCGGCCGTCGGACGCAGGGTGAAATGCCGGATAATCCACCGGGAACAGCTCTTCCGGCCGCTGCTGCAGATGTTGACAGGCATATTCCGCCGGGAATTTTGAAACGGTGTGCCCGGAATAAGTTGAAAAAATACCGTAATGGTGATATATTATTTATAATTGTATATTTGCATATCATAATCATAAAGTCAGAAAGGTTATTATGAAAAAAATTGCAGAAAGTTTGACTGCATTTCTCGGTAAAGGCGAATGCGCACTTAAAGAGAATGTACTGAAAGTATCCGGTAATGTCACCGTGTATCCGGCATCTGTCCACGCGCTGGGCAAAGCGGCGGTGCTGATGTGCCGGGATGACCGGCAGAAATATCTGATGGTGGTCGCTGCCGGGGATAAGGATATCCCTGCCGGCTTCGAGGGAGAAAAGACGGTTCTGGAAAATAAAATGGTCGCTCTGACCGGTGAACTTTCTCCGGCCAATGCGGCGGCTCTGCGTAAACATTTCCCCTGGACCGCACCGAAAAGTCTGCGCAATGTCCGCACCACAGTCGGTTGCGGCGACCGTTTGGGTCTGGCGACCGTCGGTCATGTCCGGGCGGCTGCCAAAGTTCAGGTTTCTCCGGTTCTGGCGCAGCAGTCGATCCGCGAATTGACCATGACCGGCAGAACTTTCCGCAAGGTGGTCGATGATGCCTGTTTTCTGGTTTTTGCTTCTGATTACCGCGACGGTTACGGTGCCGACGGCGACCATTTGAAGACGATCAAAGATATCGATTCGGCATTGGAAGCCGGAATGCCGATGATCACGCTCGATCTTTCCGATGTGATGAATGCGGCCGCCGGTGATTGGGATGCGGCACAGATCGATGAAGCTTTTGCCGGACTTCCGGAAGAGCTGAAAGCTCTGGTTATCAAAGATTATGCCGGTAAAGAGTTTGTTCTCGGCGGTGATGTGACGGTCAAACTGGATGAATTGACCGCCAAACGCTGCGCGGTGATGTACACTGCGGCTCTGGATTTCGCATATCAGGTTTATGAACATCTGAAAGCTGCCCGGGGTGATGAATTCGATCTGGAGATCAGCATTGATGAAACCAGCAGTCCGACTCTGCCGAGCCACCATCTTTTCATCGTCCGTGAATTGCGGCGGCGCAAAGTTGAATTCAGTTCACTGGCTCCCAGATTCATCGGAGAATTCCAGAAAGCGATCGATTACATCGGTGATCTGGCCGAATTTGACCGTCAGTTCAAAGTTCACGCTTTGATCGCCCAGAATTACGGCAATTACAAAATTTCCGTACACAGCGGCAGTGATAAATTCGCGGTTTATCCCACCGTCGGCCGGGAAACCCGTCACTATCTGCATCTGAAAACTGCCGGTACCAGCTGGCTGGAAGCTGTGACAGTTATTGCGTACAAAGATCCGCAGCTCTACCGCGATATGCATCAGTGCGCGCTGGATAATGTGAATGATATGCTCAAACTCTATCATATCACGGCAGACTTCAACAAGATCCCGGCTCTGGATACTTTGAGCGACAGTCAGCTGCCGTCACTGATGGAAATGCCTGAAGCCAGACAGCTGCTCCATATCAACTACGGTCCGATCCTCACCGGTAAACTGCGCAGCCGTTTCTTTGAGGCGATGCACAAGTTTGAAGCTGATTATGATGCCCGGATCGAAGCACACTTTGACAAGCACCTTTCTCTGCTGGGTGTGCCGGGAAAAAACTGATCGGATTTGATAAAACGCAAGAATAAACCATAAAGGAGAAAAAAGATGAAAAAAATGTTTCTTATCATGTCGCTTTTCGCTTCAGTGTGCTGTATGGCAGCGGATGCTGCTCCGGCCAGACAGGGGTCGCTGATGAGCATGGCTCTGCCGATCATTCTGGTGGTGGTGATGATTTTCCTTTTCAGCCGCGCCAACAAAAAACAGCAGCGTCAGCGGCAGGAGATGCTCGAAAAGATCTCCAAAGGTTCCAAAGTTCTGCTCAACAGCGGAGTTTATGGCAAAATCGTTGAAGTCCGCGAAAAGGAATTCCTTATCGAAATCGCTGAAAATGTCCGGGTGCTGGTGGTGAAAGAAGGTGTTGCCCGCGTGGAAGATGAGCAGAATGGGGAAGCCAAATAATCATGGATAAAAAACCGTTGCTTTTGCGTTCATTGCTGGTACTGGTGGTGGTGGCAGTTTTTGCCGGAGCCATGTATCCGCTGGCTGAACGCGATTACTATGAGGTGTTTCAGGAGCTTCTTAAAGATCCTGACGATAAGGAAGCCAAAGAACTTGTCGCAGTCGCCAGAAGCAAAGAGGCGGCCGACCGCAACCTTTTCCAATCCCAGGCATTGCTCGCCGCCGCCGATGAAGCGGGGGTGAATCTGGCGAAAAAGGTCAATGGTCAGGATCTTCACAACAACCGGGACGTGATGAGTTTGATCCGTAAAAAAGCTTCCAGCTCGATCCGTCTGGGCCTTGACCTCAACGGCGGCGTGGAGTTCTATCTGAATCTTGAGCCGGATGGCGCACAGAGTGAGGATATGAAACGGAACATGGAGGAGGATTTTGACCGTTACCGGGATGTGGCAGTGGAAACTCTGCGCAAACGTCTGGAAGGTCAGAGTATTTTTGAGGCGGAGATCGCCCCGGCCGGAGCCACCGGTATCGTGCTGCGTGCGCCGATCGTTTCCAAAGATGAGAAGGCTAAATTGCGTGATTTGATCCAGATGAGTGCCAAACTGGAATTCCGTCTGGTCAAGGAGAATATCCCGGCGGAAATGCGCGAACAATACCGCAGTAATCCGGAATATATGGAATACACCGAGATGGAGAATGGCAAGCCGGTCATTCACAGCTATCTGGTACAGCTTCTGCCGGAAATGGACGGCAAAAATATTACGATGGCCCGGGCGCACCGCGATGAGATGACCGGACAGCTGCAGATCATGCTGCAATTCAATGCGGACGGCGCGGAAGAATTCAAGGTCGTTACCGAAAAGAATGTCGGCAAACAGCTGGCGATCGTGCTGGATGGCAAACTTTACTGTGCGCCGCGAGTCAATGAAACGATCGCCGGAGGCAATGCCAGTATTTCCGGCAGCTTCACTGAAGAGGAGGCAAAGAGTATCGCTGATGCGCTGGTTTCCGGCAGTTTCCCCTTCAAAATCAGCGTGCAGGCGACCTTTGACACCGATCCGACGCTCGGACGTGCAAGTGTGCAGAATGGTATTTTCGTAGGGATCATCTCTCTGGCACTGGTAGCGGTTTTCATGTTGATCTATTACCGGTTCAGCGGCTTGGTTTCCGTGATCTCTCTGGCGTTGAATATCATGCTGATCCTCGGTGCGATGGCCGCATTTGACAGCACTTTGACACTGCCGGGTATCGCCGGTATCGTGTTGACCATCGGTATGGCTGTGGATGCCAATGTGCTTATCTTTGAACGTATCCGGGAAGAGTTGAAAAGCGGGAAATCACTGCTCAATGCGGTGAATTCCGGTTATGACCGGGCATTGTCGGCGGTGGTGGACTCCAACATCACCACTTTGATCACGTCGTTTATTCTGATGTATGTCGGAACCGGTGCGATCAAGGGATTTGCCGTGACGCTCTGCATCGGTATTTTGAGCAGTCTGTTTTCGGCGGTGTTTGTCACCCGTCTGATTTACGATTATCTTTTCCGCTTCTTTAACTTGAAGAAGTTGAGCATGATGCAGCTGGTGCGGACATCAAATTTTGATTTTGTCAAACTCTGGCGTTATGCGTTGTGTATATCCGGTGCGCTGGTGATCATGCTTATCCTGCTTTTCGGAATTCGCGGCAAAGGGATCATGGGTATCGACTTTACCGGTGGTTCGGCGATTACCTACAACTACACTCAAAAAGGCAATACCAGCGAAATGGCCAGGATGCTGAAAGCTGCCGGATATGATGAACCGTCGGCTACTTACAAAACCAATATCGCCGCCGAAGATGGCAACGGGGAATTTCTGGAGATCCGGTTGCGCGGTTCCAAAGATTCTGCCGAAATGACCAAGCTTAAAGTCGGAGAATTGCTGCAGAAAAACTTCCCGCAGTGCGGTATACTGGTCGATGATTCGGCAAATATTCAACAGCTTAACGGTTTGATCGGCAAGGAATTTACCAAAGCTGCCGTTTGGGCGGTCGTACTGGCATTGATCGGCATCGGAGCATATATCGTCTTCCGGTATGAGTGGGCGTATGCAGTTTCCAGTGTTTTTGCACTGCTGCATGACGTGCTGGCCGTGCTGGCGATCTATATCTTGAGCGGCAGAACCATCGGTTTGACCACAGTGGCTGCGTTTTTGACGGTTATCGGTTATTCGATCAACGATACAGTGGTTATTTTTGACCGGTTGCGCGAAAATTTGAATCTGCACAAAACCGAAACCTTTGAAAATCTGGTGAACCTGTCGGTCAATCAGACATTGAGCCGTACATTGATCACCAGTTTAACGACTTTTATCGTGGTCTTTATCATGTGGCTTTTCGGCGGACCGGAGATCAGCGACTTCGTCTTTGTGATGATGTGGGGTATCATTCTGGGTACATTCTCCTCGGTCTTCCTTTCCGGACCGTTTGTGGCGTGGCAGATGCGCCGCAAGCAGGCTAAAAACGGAGGGCGGTGACAATGGCCGGATTCGGAGATATCATAAAGCTCATGTCGCATGCCAAAGAATTGCAGGAAAGTGCGGCAAAATTGAAAGAAGAACTGCCGAATATGGAATTTTCCAGTTCGACAGCCAACGGCGGTATTCAGGTGACCGTCGGCGGTGACTTCATGGTGCGCCGGATCGATATCGCTCCGGAGATGCTTGGTGACAAAGATTTTCTGGAAAAGGAGCTGACAGAGGCTTTGAACAGTGCCTTCTCTTCCGCACGCAGCGCGATGCAGGAGAAAATGAAATCAGTCACCTCTTCTCTGGGAATAGATCTGCCGTCATTCTGATTGCAGAAGAGAATCTGATCGAAACGGGGATGGCTGGAGCTGTCCCTGTTTTTTTGAGGGGTAAACGATGGTAAAAGTACATTACGCCCGGGCGGAAAGCTATACGCAGCGGGTTCTGGATGAGGCGTTGAAAAAATCTGTGTCCCCCGTGTTGTCTGAAGTCGGCGGGGCCGCAGGTAAGCGGATAATGATCAAGCCGAATTTGCTGGAGTACCGCAAAGAGAATGATCCGGCAAGTATCCATCCGCAGTTGCTGACCGCATTGTGCCGGATGCTGAAAGAGCATGGAGCCGCAGAGGTGGCGGTCATTGAAAATCCGGCGGTGCGGAGTGCGGATATGATCATCCGGGCAATGAATATCATGCCGGAATTGGAAAGCATGGGCGTAAAGGTCGCCAACTGTTCCAAATATACCAAATTCCCGATGCCGGCGGCAAGCTGTTATCATCAGCTGGAGGTGTCCGGGGAGTTCCGGGAATATGATCTGATCATTGATCTGGCCAAGGCCAAAACCCATGCGATGATGACCTTTACCGGCGGGGTGAAAAATCTTTTCGGTCTGGTTCGCGGCAGTGAAAGGCTCTCATGGCATTTGGCAGTTGGACGGAATTTTGACAACTTCGCGGATATGCTGCTGGATATTTATCTGCTGACATCACCGCAGATAACGGTAATGGATGCAGTCATCGGCATGGAGGGTAACGGCCCTGGCAGCGGTGATGCGGTGGAGTTGAATTTTATCTGTGCTTCGGCAGATGCATTGGCTCTGGATGCTTCGGTTTCCGGACGTTTGGGGATCACTGACACTCCGGTATTACGGCAGGCGGAAAAAAGAATGCTGCTGCCGGAATTCGTCAATTGCGGTGAAGTGCCGGAAATCAGGACGATCAAGTTGCCGGAACCCCCGGAAAAGAAATTGGAATGGGGAGTGTATTTCCCGGTCAAAATGCGAAAGTTTTTGCGGGGAATGCTGTTATCCAAACCGGTAGTCAACCGGAAAAAATGCATATCCTGCGGATTATGTGCGCAAAAGTGTCCGCCGCAAACCTTGAAAATGCGTAAAGGGGCTCCGAAATTTGATTATCTCGGCTGTATCCGCTGTTACTGCTGCCAGGAATTTTGTCCCAATGGCGCGATCACTGTGGAAAAGAGTTTCACGCTGAAGATACTTTCAGGAGCAGAAACGATCATCCGGAAGCTGAATATTTACCGCCCGTCAAAATGTAAATAACGGTAAATGCTCCTGTCCGGCTGTGTGTATTGTACGGAACTTTGCCAGAAAAATCTCCTGCCGTCTTCGCCGCACTGTGACCGGTTGACGGCAGGAGAGCTTTGATTACTGTTATTTGCCCTGTTTGAGTTCTCTGACCGCCTCTACGACCGCTTGAGCCTGATAGACCAGCTGTTCTTCAGTAAGCGGGTAAAGCGGCAAATGAGTGTAGGAGTGGTAGAACATCTCTTCGGTTCGCGGGCATGATGCGGCCAATTCGTGTTCATTGTATCCCAGATCACGCATGATCTTGAAGCGGTACATCGGCCCGAAGTGGGTGATATTGGTCAATCCTCTGGCCGCCAGTTTGGCCGCCAGCTGCTGAATATTGCCGCCAACGGTTTTCGGGTCGATCCGCAGCAGATAGAGATGGTGCGTACCGTAGGTGTCAACGGTATCAGCTTTTTCGGTGAGGATACCTTTTTCTTCGCTCAAAACTCCATTCATATACTCTGCCGCGCGACGGCGGATGGCGATGATCTGATCCAGACGCTTCATCTGCAAAATCAGTCCCAATGCCTGAATTTCAGTAGCAGAGTGGTTCTGGGCCACCTGTACACCGCCGTTTTTATCGGTCAGAGGAGAGATATCATAGAGCCAGTCTTTGATTTTACGGGAGAAATCCAGACCGAGGAAGCGGCCGCCGGATAATTGCTTGCCGTAGAAATCATCGCTGGTAAGCAGGATACCGCCTTCACCGAGGGAGTTGATGTTTTTGACTTCATGGAGTGAAAATCCGCCGAAGTCACCGATAGAACCGAGTTTGCGCCCCTGATAAGCTCCACCCATTCCATGTGCCGCATCCTCCATGACCGGTATGCCGTGTTTGCGGGCGACTGCCATTACTCCGGCCATATCCACCGGGAATCCTCCGAGGTGTACCGGCACGATCATTTTGGTTTTCGGAGTGATCTTTTTTTCCAGATCTTCCGGATCGAGATTGATGGTTTCCGGATCGATATCGGCGAAAACTATTTTCGCTCCCATACTCAACGGATAGGCCATTGTCGCAATGAAAGTGACTGCTGGCATGATCACTTCATCTCCCGGACCGATGCCGGCCAGCTTGTAAGCGATCTCCATGCCGCCGGTCCAGTTGCTGGTGAAACAGGCATATTTACTGCCGAAATAACGGCAGGCTCCGGCCTCTGCTTCGGCAACTTTTTTCCCGAGGGTAAGTTTGGTCGCCCGCCCGGAAACTTCCGCAAGTTTGGCCAGTGCATTGCCTGCATCGGTCAACGCCGCCTGATAATCCGCTGAACCACTGTCCGGAAGCAGAAATTTTATCAGCTCCAATGCATCGGCTCCATTGAAAAATTCTCCGACTGCATGCCAGGGTACTTTGCTTTCACCAACCGAATAACGGAAGTCACCACCACTCTTTTCGCTCATCTTTGTCTCCATGAAAATTTGTTGCTTTTTATGTTACAGGCATAATATATCACCAAAGGAGCAAGAATCAAGGCGAATGTATACAAAAAATTGTATTCATCTGTTTTTTATACAAAAAAAACCGCCCGGCGGCAAGAACCGGACGGCTTTCATGGCAAAAAGTGCCTTCAGGTGAATCAGTCGTCGTCGATCTCCATTTCGATATCTTCAAAAACCGCAGAAGAATTTTTGCCGATACCGATGAGCAGCTTTACTGCAGCCGGAGATTCTTTGAAGATGACACCGCGCAAATCAGCTTTACCCTCATATTCCCGGTGGGCGACGGAATCCGTTGCGTTCACCGAAATTATCCGGCGGGTGAGCAGCTCTTTCCCGGCAGCATTGACAAAAACCAGATCGATATATGCCGTTCCCTGGGCCACAATATACGCTTTTACCTCATAAACCGCATTGCGGTAGGGGAAGGATTTTTTGTACATTGCTGTCGCCGGAGCTGTTTCATTGCCTTTACCGTTGAGCATTATGGCTTTTTTGCCGAACCATCCGCGCCGGGTGACGATTTTTGCCGAACCGTTTTCCGGCGGTAAAAAGTTTTTTACATTCAGGTCGATATCAGCCAGCAGAACTGTTCCGGAAAAAGCGATTGCCGTTAAAAGGATTTTTTTCATATTTTCACCTCCTGTTGTATAATATAAGATATTGAAAAGCAAATATCAAGGGCAGAGATGCAGAAAACCTGAATTTCATCCGCAGCATCACTGTTTTTGCTGCTGCCGGTAAGATAATTCGTACAACTCCTTGTACTGACCGTTTTCGATGGAGAGCAGCTCATCATGTTTGCCCAGTTCCACCAGCGAACCGTTGTTGATAACGGCAATGCGGTCGGCGTTGCGGATGGTGGAGAGCCGGTGGGCGATGATGAAAACCGTCCGGTTTTTCATCAGGTTATCCATCGCTTTCTGAACGACGGCTTCAGATTCATTATCCAGCGCGCTGGTCGCCTCATCGAGGATGATCACCGGAGCATTTTTCAATATGGCTCGGGCGATGGCCACCCGCTGCCGCTGTCCACCGGAAAGAGTGGTGCCGCGTTCACCGATTTCAGTATCCAGACCATTGGGCAGGGCGGCCAGAGTGTCGGTCAAATGGGCAGACTTCACCGCTTCGGCCAACTCCTCTTCGCTGGCATTTGGTTTGCCCATCAGGATATTTTCCCGGATGGTTCCGGAGAAAAGGAAGTTATCCTGAAAGACGATGGCAATATTTTCCCGGAGTGAGCGCAGGGAAATGTCACGCACATCCACTCCGTCAAATTTCAATGAACCGGATTTGATATCATAAAAACGCGGCAGCAGATTGACCAGAGTGGATTTCCCGCCGCCGGAATTGCCGACGATCGCCAGCGTTTCATTTACCGGTACGCGCAAGTTGATATTGTGGAGAACTTCGTGCCCATCTTCATACTCAAAGCACAGATTTTCAAATGTTACTGCTTCTTTCAGGCCGCTCATGGTCACCGGGTTCGGGGATTCAGCGATTTCGCTTTTGCAGTCAAAAAGTTCCAGCACCCGGCTTAAAGCGACAAATGTCGTCTGGATATTGGTGATCGCGTGGCTCAATGACTTGATCGGTTTGTACAAAAGCAGCAGCGAGGCCAGAAATGAAGCAAATCCGCCGGAAGTAAGCGTGCCTTTATTGATCAGATAAGTTCCGAAGCCGAGGATTATCGCCACTCCTACTGATGAGATAAGATGCATGACCGGCGAAAGCCATATCAACCTCTTGGATAGCGAAATATTCACCCGGAAAGAGTCCCAGGTGAGCTGTTTGAAAAGTTTATTCTGCCGGCCTTGCAGATTGTATGCCGCCATTACCTTGTTGCCGGAATAGGTTTCATTGACGTTGGTGGTCAATTGTCCGCCGATGACCATATTCTGGTTGGAAGCGCGTTTGATCCGTTTGCGAAGCAGAGACGCCGGAAGAAAGGCGCAGACCAGAACCAGCACTCCCACGATCGCCAGCTGCCAGCTGCTGTAAAGCATCACCGCGATCAAACCGATGGCACTGCATGCGGTCGTAACGATGGTTTTAAGCTGATCGACAAAACTGGTGGAAGCTGTCACCGGGTCATTCATGTAACGGGAGATTATCACTCCGGAACTGTTCTCATCAAAAAATTTCGGATGCATGCCGATGAGATTTTCAAACAGAGCCATTTTGATATCATTGGTTATCCGCTGACTGGTCCAGATGCAGATATACTGGTTGATGTACTGCAGCAGTCCCTGAAAGGCAGTGAATGCCACCACGCAGAAGGGGATGATGAATGCCAATTGCAGACTGGTAAAGGAAAAATCGATCCCCAGAAAGGTGAAAGCAAGATCATCGCCGCTGATAACATAATCCATATACGGTTTCAGGACAAAAGCCGTCACTCCGTCGAGCAGTCCCAGCGGCAGGGCGATCAGAAAGCCGATAATGATCCGGGGGATGTACGGTTTGACAAACGGGAACATCCGTTTTATCAGCCAGGAGTAGGCAAAAGATTTTTTTGCGGTGGTATCTTCAAGTTTCATAACAATAAATTTCTCCGGAAAAATTGATTTTTCTTTGACACTTCTTAAAGATATCGCCAAAAACAGTATTTTTCAAGTTTTAATACCTGAAATTCTTTTTTACCCGCATTTGCCGGATTTTTTAAACAGAGTTTTCCCAGTGTGCCATCAGCAAAGATTTTTCATCGCATCCGGGAGTTTTTTGATTTCCCGGTAAAAACTTTTTGCCCGGCTGTTAACACTTTGAAAAGAGGATATCCCTTCCGGAAAATCGCGGCCGGCAGAGAAGACATTCAGCTTTTATGACCGGGCTGAACTCTGTTTTTTTGAAAAAAAAGCAGTTTTTCCTTTTTCAGAGCTTGCAAAAAACGACAAACAGTTATATATTATAAACATCATCAGAAGATGATATACCCTTTGTGGGCGTATAGCTCAGTTGGTTAGAGCGCCACGTTGACATCGTGGAGGTCGTAGATTCGAGTTCTACTACGCCCACCAGTCTTCACAAAGGCAACCAAAGAAATTTGGTTGCCTTTTTTACGCCCGGGCAAGCCATCGGCGCAGACGAGCGAACACGCTTGGCGCGGCGAAGTGCGAAGCACGAAGACGGCAGCCGGGCAATGTTGCGATGATATCACTAAACGGTTATTTGGATTATAGCAGACTTGGCGCGGCGAAGTTATTGGTGCCATTCAACATAAAAAACTATCCATAAGGAATTTATAATTAAATTATTCGCTTTTCCCGGTTTTCCCGGATGTAAAAACAACCGCACGTCTTTTTTCCCGTTCCGCCCCCGATTCACAGGCGGGGAACGGAATAATTAAATCATAAAGGCTTGATTTATATACTGTTCCATAGAATGGCACCATTTTCTTGATTCAGCAAGTTGCTGGTATAGTTGGTGACGGCACTGTTTTCATTTGCAGTCAAACGGTTGCCAATTGCATTATTTGTGTAACCGAAATCGCTCACCGAACCGTTTTATATCTGCGTAAGCAAATTGCGTTTATCTTCATAACTCCATGACGAGGTAACTCCATTGGGTCTGGTCGCAGTTTTTGTTAAGCCAATACGCCAGACATCAACACCGACTTGTTCCAACCATAAATCATCTTGTGTATAAAATCGCATAAAAACCTTCTTTCACGGTCTCTGTATAGAAGATATACTGTAAAAACTGAAAAGCAAGTGTTTTTTGATAGAACAATGGAAAATATGATTATAAATTCAATGTCAAAATGAAAAAAAATTTAAGGGTTGTTTTTTGCCGTATATAATTTCCCCCCCCAATTAATTTTATCTTTTGTTTTTGTATAGTATTGCTCTCTTAAAAAAACAATTTTATATGGATTCCATCCATGTGAAATTTTCAGGCTCCTCTGAACCTCTGATATACAGGAAAAGATATTTGATATATAATCAGCATAACAAACTGTTTGAAGAAATATTTTTTCCCCATCACATACTGTAACAATTATTTCTTTTTCTTTTTCTACAATTGATAATACAACATTAGTTTTATGGTGGTAAAACCACATTTCGTGTTCAGAGACTTTTGTTAGGCGAAAATTAGATACAATATCTTGTGATGATTGTGCCTGCATGAAAGTAATTTTCTGAATGTCAGTAAAAAAATTTATATATTTTTTATTTTGATTATTTTTGCAAAAAATATCTTTCCACATAATCTTTTCTCTAAACCTATAAATCTCTTGAGATTCTGTCATTTTATGAATAGGCGATGTGAATTTAAGATCAGTTGTGCTTTTACGTACGGAATCAAAAGGCTCTCTCAAAATCCATAATGTCCGTCGTAATATATTGGTGCCTTTATCTGACTTCTCAAAAGAACAAATTGTAGATAGATTGCGTGGAAAACAAGAAAATATGAATGTCCCAAATATTCCATTCACTATATTGCGATAAGCTTCTGGAGATTGAATTAGAATATGAGCGTCCATTTTATTATTTTCGTCTCTCCCTATTATTACTTCTTGCACTGAAGCATCATCTGAAAAAATTTGGATTCCAACACAAGTTGATTTTTCATTGTCAGCATCAGAAAACACACATATGCTTTTATTTAATTTAGGTATTTTTATTTCTAAAATATTGAGATTATATGCGCCAATACTATTGTGTTGATTGATGAGTTTAAACTTGTCTGAGTCATAATTGATTATTTCAAATCCATTTGCACAAAATGTAAGTAAACATATCCATCCAATTAACACTCTTAACATGTTTTTTACCTCTTATTTAGAAATAATCTACAATCCCTTGGTATATTAATTTGTGCCATTCCATATAAATAGCTTTCTATCATGCATTTGCAATTAAATTATTACTTTTTTGCCGGTCTTCCCAGACGCAATAACCTACACGCTACTGTCAATAATATATCTCCAGTCAAGCAAATAGTCAAGCATCACCAAAACGCAAGAGAATAATTTATTTGCAATTCATTGATTAAAAAGCAATTACATGGAATGGTAACAATTAAAGCAAAAATACCCAAAGAGAATAATTTATATGTAACAAATTGCCTGTCATTGAGATATATAGAATGGCACCATTTACCATTGGGGCTCGCGAGCGTCTTATAGGTAAAAACAAATCTTATGGACAGGAGGTGCCCGATGACCGAAGAAGAACTTGACGAACTGATCGAACTGAAAAAGGCTCAAGCAAAAGCAATTGAATTCGACAGAACGGAAAAATAATTCATCGAAGATTTTTTTAGAAAAATCAGTCAATATAAAACAGATCAATAAAACTACGTACAGGGAAAAAGGACTTTTGCAAACATGTCAACTACTCATTATTTTACTCCATTGTTAAACTACTATGTTAAAAACTCTTGCTAATATACCATTAAGGCTATCTTAAATATTAACGATACCGATAGTTATACCATTGTTCACTGATATTAAAGAGCCTACAGTTACTGAGCGAACATAACCTTTCTCTGGAGACATCTTCCCAAATCCAGTAATCGCCTTGAATTTTGCTGTGGTGCCGTACCTGTACAGGATATTTTTGGATGATTTTCTTTTTCCGCAAATCAAACAACCATAATTGCTCCACTGCATGTTTATCTTGCAACCAATCCGAAGCATATTTTTTGTTACTTTCAAATAGATGGATCAGTACAGTTTTGTCTGAATAAAATTGCAAGTTAATTATAAGATAGTCCTCCGATAATAATGAAAATATGATTTCAGGTTTTTCCCAATGATTATTTTCAACAGACAAAGCTATATTGTATGTGTTATCCCCGGCAAAATTTTGAAGCATAATATTTCCGGACGGGGAAAATGCAAAATCTGTGCAACAGGTGTCTTTCGGAATGGAAAAGAGATGTCGCAGAGTTCTTGAATCATATACATCAATATTATTGCTGCCACTCGGAAATACTGCAAGACGAGATAATGAAATATTTAATAAAATATCTTTCCCGCCCCATCCGACGCATGGGATTTCCCGTGTTGCGACAAGTTTTTTCTCTTTTATGTCAATGAGATATAAGATCTTTTTTGAGGGTACAGTATTATAAAACGCATCCACCAATAAAAGAGTTTCGTTTACGACACAAACGTCTTTTATCGCAACATCTTCCGTTTCGATACCGTCAATCATGCCTTTTTCTCCCGAATCAAGGTCGTAATAATGATATGTTGCGTTTCCATCTTCAGCATAGAAAAAACGTTTTTGTGCAGGATAAAAAGCACAGAGATTACCTTCGCCGTAGCCTGTTATTGAATGAGTGAAGAAAGGCAGCTTGTATTCTGAAAGCTTTTTTCCCTGCATATTGTACTGCATGATATAGCAGAGTTTCATATCCCGATTTCCTTCTGTTAAAAAGAAGGTATCTTTATCACACCATGCATCCAGATAATTAAGCACCCCATCGTGTAATTTCGGTTGAATAGTCACTTTTTTACCGGTTTTCAAAGACAGTATAGAAAAACATCCTACGGGTTGACGCCATGTGGCAAATAACAAAAATAGGCATGATATGCACAAACACAGAAAAATCTTCAAAATTAATTTTTGTTTTCTGGAAAGTTTCATCTTATATTCCTTCATTTTAGGTACAAATTTATTTGTTACAACAACATTCTGGTGGAATTAGAGAGTTTTGGGTATTAGTCGTACCATCATAAGTTATGAATTCTTTTTTATAATTGGTGCCATTCCATATAAATGGCTTTCTATCATGCATTTGCAATTAAATTATTCCTTTTTGCCGGTTTTCCCGGGGTAAACGTTCTACCCACCTTGTTTTTTACATAAACGCCGCAAGTAATATACCATCCGTACTCCAATTTGTCAAGTGGAAACACAAAAGAGAATAATTTGCCAACTAACCTATTGTCTATAAAAAACATACATAGAATGGCACCAATTAAAGGTAATAGAAAGAATCATCTACAAAGAAGATCACTCTTTTGAAAAAATCAGCAAAAAAAGTTGAAATATCCGGAAAAATTGTCGGCGAAACCATGCTTGCCGGAATCATGAACCTTGACGGCTGGCGTCTTGCAATCAAAGACAACGAACACGAAACCACATTAATCATAACAGGAGATGATGAAGCGGCAATTACCCAAATAAAAAATCTTCTTGCAAAAACCAAAATCGACATCGCTATTTTGACAAATCTCAATGTAAAACAATAAACAAAACAGAAATCCAGCCTCTTATTTATTTTAGATGATTGGCTGGATTTTGCATTTTTTTTTCAAAATCAAGTTGACAATTAGCTGTTATTGTAGTATATTGTTGTTGATGATGGAAGAAATCTGCAAAACAGAGGTTTATTATGCTTTTGGAATTTAAAACTGAAAATTTCAAATCTTTTGTTGATGAAGTAAATTTTTCAATGCTGGCTGCGCCCAAACAGAAAGGATTGGATTACAGCTTACTTATCCCTCCCAAGACAGTCAAAAATGTAAAAGGGATATGTTCCGCTGTTATTTATGGTCCCAATGCTGTTGGTAAAACAAATATCATTGGAGCTATGGATACTTTTCAAACAATTGTCTCAAGAGGAAATATCCGTAACAGCACTTCCGATATTACGCCTAATGTCGCTGCCTCATCATTGGAATTGATTCCCAATCACGAGTCGCAAGAATCAAAACCCGTCAAATTTTATATTGATTTCATTGAAAAAGGAATTAGAATTCAATATTCTTTGAAATTGGATTTGGGGGCTTTCCTGGATGAGGAATATCCCAGGAAAATTTTGGAGGAAGCTCTGTGGTTTAACGAAAAATTGGTATTTCTCAGGAACGACTCATTAAAAATAAATGAGTCATTTAAATCTCCGTTTCATTCCTGGCCAATAGCGTCAGATGTGGAAAATTTGAAAAATATTGCGCTGAAAAGTTTAAGTCCGCAAGAGTTGTTTTTGACAAATGGGTTTAAGCTTATTTTTTCGCAAGATATTGCAAATCTTGTAACAGACTGGTTCGCACAAAAATTTATGGTTATTTATAGAGCAGATTCGATGCAATTGCTCAGACGTTTTTCTGATCCGCAAAAGAATACGGTTTACATAGAAAAAACGACCAATGAAGCTGCGAAGTTATTTGGTATCAGCTCAAATGCGATTGGCTATGTTGTTGAAGGAGAAGATGCCAAAGCAAAATTATTTTCTATTTTCAGAAAAGTGAAAAATCATAAACATGAAGCTGTTTTAGCTGAAATATTTGAATCATTTGGCACATTACGTTTTGTGAATATGTTTCCTATTGTGATTCGGGCACTTTTGACAGGAGGAACATTGATTGTTGATGAGTTTGATGCATCTATCCACCCTATGGCGTTAATGAATATAATCAATATATTCCATAATGATGGTATAAATAAAAATCAGGCTCAATTGGTATTTAATACGCATAATCCAATTTTTCTCAACTCAAATCTTTTCAGAAGAGATGAGATAAAATTTGTTGAACGTGATGAAGTTTCTCACGAGAGTGTCTTATACTCTCTTTCTGATTTTGGTACAGCTGGAGAAAAAGGTGTTAGAAAGCACGAAGACTATATGAAAAACTATTTTGTTAGCAGGTACGGTGCTTTACGCGATATTGATTTTTCGCCGATATTTGAAGAAATTTTATCAAAATCGGAGGAATAAATCATGGGAGAACGTAAACCAAAGCAAAAGTATTTTTTCAGCGTTGAAGGCGAAACCGAACAATGGTATTTGGAATGGTTGAAAGCTGAAATTAATAAGAATGACGCAGCTGCTTATGAAGTTCTTTTTGATATAAAAATTGAGAAGAATCCAGTTAAGCGCGTTCGTGGTATGACTATTATCAACAAAACAGAAATTTGGCATTTGTCTGATTATGAAAGTGATGAAGATGTTCATATTGAGCAATTCATAGAAACAATGGACAAAATGAAAGAGGCACAAAGAAGCAAGCAAGTAAAGTATTTCTTTGGATACAGCAACTTGGCTTTTGATTTATGGATTGTTCTTCACAAGAGAAACTGTAATGGTC
>SUVW01000024.1 GCA_015061815.1 Lentisphaerota bacterium | reverse complement strand
AAAGGCGGTAGATTTCCCGGTTTTCGACATTAACAGAGGATCATTCAAAACAACAAAGGCAGCGTGGAAAACCAAGGCGTTTCTGCTGCAATTTCCTTAATTTGAGCGTAAAAAAAGGAACTTACGAATTGTAAGTTCCTGAATCTCGTTGGTAGCGGGGGGTAGAATCGAACTACCGGCCTTCAGGTTATGAGCCTGACGAGCTACCACTGCTCCACCCCGCAACGTTTTTTCGTTTTCTTCCATAATATATCATCATTATGACGGTTTTTCAAGCCGGAATAAAAAAAATCTTACGTTATTTCATCGTTGATTCCGGTTTTATAAGCCGGACAGCACAGACGATTTCTCTTTTTGAATAACTTTTACAATTATAATCGTTGTAAAAATTTTTTCCGGTATTATATTAAAGTGACGGTGTTCATTGATAAACATAACAAGGTATGAAAAATGGCGAAAAACCTGGTCGTAAAACATTTGGAAGCAAAGCGTGTTACTCCGGCTGACGGCAAAAATTACTTCTTCGGATACTTCGATAAAAATCACTGGAACGGCAAACAGCAGCGGCTATTGGCGCATCGGGCCGATTTTACCGGCAGACAGGTGCGTTTCGGAGATATCGCGGAAGTCGGGATACTGGAAAATGGAAATTTTACCAAAGTCGGGCAAACCCGTTCGTGGTGTTGGCAGCAGGGAGCAATGCTTCAGTGGTTCGATGATGATCACATTATTTACAACGACTTCGAAGACAACGGTTTTATTTCGCGGATCGTGGATTTGAGAACCGGGGATGAACGGAAACTCTGCCGGGCAATATATTGTCTGTCGCCGGATCGCAAATACGCATTGAGTCTGGATTTCGCACGCCTTGACCGGGAACGTCCGGGATACGGTTATCCCGGAGTGTGGACCGAAGTTCTTGAACACGGATGGCCGGATAATGATGGTATCTGGCGGGTCGATATCGAAAACAATACTGCCGAATTGATCATTTCCATCGGGCAGATCGTCCGGGAATTCAACCGCGAAGGGATGGATCAGTCCACCAGCTGGTTCAATCATATCCTGATCTCTCCGGACAGCAAGCGTTTCGCCTTTTTCCACCGCTGGCGCAAATTCGGTCCCTGGGGGCCGGGGGTGCGTTCGCATGTTACGCACATGTTCACTGCTGATCCGGACGGCAGTGATATTTATCCGTTGAATCTGGAAGATATGAGCAGTCACTATGCCTGGATCAGTCCGACGCAGATCATCAACTATTCCAACCGTTACAAAGACGGCTGGCAGTATCATCTTTTTACGGATAAAAGCGATCGGGTGGAAACTCTGGGCGACAAATATTTTGATGATGATGGTCACTGCACCTTTTCTCCGGATCACCGGTGGATGCTGACGGACAGTTATCCGGACAGACTGGATAATTGCCGTGCGCTCTATCTGTATGATGTGAAGCGTGATATTGCTTATGAGATCGGCAGATTTTATGCTGATCCCTCTTATGACGGTCCGGCGCGTTGTGATTTGCATCCGAGTTTCTCTGCTGACGGCAAAACGATCTGTTTTGACTCCATTCACGAGGGATTCAGAGGTATCTACAATGTGGATCTGACCCGGTTTCTTGCCCAGGCTGACCAATAATATTCAGGAAGGATGCGGATGAAAAAGCGGGTATTGATGATTCTGGCTGACGGTTTTGAAGAGATCGAAGCACTGGGGACGGCGGATATTCTCCGCCGTTTGCATCTGGAAGTGGTGTTGGCCGGGTTGAATAAAGACAAAGTTACCGGGGCGCATAATATTGCGGTGATACCGGATACGTCACTGGAAGCGGTTGCCGGAGAGGACTTTGATGCGGTCATTCTGCCCGGGGGGATGCCGGGGGCGGCCAATCTGGATGCTGACCGGATGGTGGATGAAGTTCTGCAGAAAGCATCGGCATCCGGTGCAGTTATTGCAGCGATCTGCGCGGCTCCGTATCTGTTGGCTAAACGGGGGCTGCTCAACGGCAAAGTATTTACGATGTATCCCGGTTTTGATTCTGAACTTTGCGGTTTGCGTTACACGGATGAACCTGCGGAAGTCAGCGGCAGGATCGTTACCGGCAAAGGTCCCGGAGCAGTTTTTGCCTTTTCCCGGGCATTGGCCGGCGAATTGGGAGCAGCTTCGGAATGTGAAGAACTTTACCGGGGGATGTTCATTGAAAAATGAGTTGTTTTGAAGTTATTAAAAGTTGCGGCCGGGCCCGGAGAGGGGTGCTGCATACCCGGCGCGGAGATATTCAGACACCGATATTCATGCCGGTGGGGACCCGGGGGAGCGTGAAAGCAGTAAGTCCGGCTGAACTTGACACTCTGGGAGCGCAGATCATTCTCGGGAACACCTATCATCTCTTTTTGCGTCCCGGGCTGGAAACCATCAATCTGGCCGGCGGTCTGCATAAATTCATCTCTTATGACAAACCGATTCTGACTGATTCCGGCGGTTTTCAGGTATTCAGTCTGGCGAATTTGCGGAAAATAACTCCGGATGGGGTGAAATTTGCCTCGCATATCGATGGTTCGCGTTTTTTCCTCGGGCCGGTGGAATCCATGCTTATCCAGCGGACACTGGATTCAGATATCGTGATGGCTTTTGATGAGTGTACGCCCTATCCGGCTACCTGGGAACAGGCTCTGAAATCACTGGAAATAACTGCGCGGTGGGAGAGGATGTCCAGGGAACAGCCGTTGAATGAGGGACAGCTGCGTTTCGGTATCGTTCAGGGGTCGACTTTTGATGATCTGCGTAAACGTTCAGCTAAAACCATTGTGGATATCGGTTTTGACGGGTATGCTGTCGGCGGAGTTTCCGTTGGCGAGTCGGAAGCGGAGATGATGCAGGCGGTGGATGCAGCGGTGCCGGAACTGCCGGAGAATGCTCCGCGTTATCTGATGGGTGTCGGTACGCCGCGTCAGATCGTGGAAAGTGTGGCCCGGGGAGTGGATATGTTTGATTGTGTACTGCCGACCCGTCTGGGACGTCACGGCGGCGCGTATGTGGGCAATGGGCAGACGATTTCGCTTAAAGCCGCAAAATTTGCCCATGACTTCACTCCGATCGAAGAGGGGTGTCAATGTTATGCCTGCCGGAACTTCACCAAAGCGTACATCCGGCATCTGCTCAATGTCGGCGAAATTCTCGGCATGCGGCTTTTGACCCTGCACAATCTGCATTACTATCTGAATCTGGCGGCGCGGATCAGGAGTTCGCTGGAAAACGGAACTTTCAACAGTTTGCGTGAGGAATATTTGGCAATGTCCCAAATTTTGTAAAATTTGCATTCAACAACCGTTGATTGCAATAATGGAAAACATAAGGATATATCACCGACATTATGATTTGTCAACCACGCAATAACGGTCAATATCTACCGGTGGATGCAGCGTGAGGTAATGTCGCCGTCAAATCAAGGCGGATGAGCAGGATCCTCCTTCGCCGGAGGCTCCGGAGGACAAGGTGCAGTAAACCTGCTCGACTGAACCGGTATCTGCAGTTTTGACAAGAGATTATCCACGATGCGCCACCGACGGTATGATGGCATCACAACAAATGGGACAATAACCAAAAATTTGAACAATAACCGTCAATTCATTTAAAGAAAATCCATATTTCAGCTTGACAAATCGGCATTTCAATAGTATTTTTATTACGATCAACCAGAATTTATTAATGACCCGGCGGCCATCCCGGATGGCGGCTTTGACAAACTGATGATGGATAAAATATAATGATTCCGGCAAAACCTCCTGTTGGCAATTATCGTTTCCGGATGATCGGCGGCGGTCTGCAGCTGCAGATCACCGGCGCGGAAGATCTGCCCAATGTGCTGGCATTGGATGAAGCGCACTGGGCAATGACCGGTATTGATGTGGATGCATTGCGGATGGATCGCCGCTTTCTGGAATTTGTCGACCACGACCATGACGGTAAGATCCGCACCGATGAAGTAAAAGCGGCAGTAAAATTTGTTCTGGATAATTTCCGTGATCTTCAGGGAGTGACACAAAGAAGTCCGTTTCTGCGTGTTTCCGCGATAAATCCGCAAGCTCCGGATGGTGCGGCTCTGATAAGTTGTGCGCAGCTGCTGCTGACAAATCTGGATCGTCCGGCAGATGGAGTGTTGAGCGCGGAAGATATCCGCAATGCCAAAAGTGTCACCAGCTTCGCCCGGCGCAACGGCGATGGCATCATCAGTTGTGAAAATGAGTTATCTCCGGATATCATTGAATTGATAAATCTGATCATGGCTTCCGGCAGAAAGAGCTGTGACCGTTCCGGAAATGACGGAGTCAGTCTGGCGGATGTCGAGGGTTTTGAAGCGGCTTTGCAGCGGCATCTGGCACTGCTGGATGCTGCGGAAAATGATCCGTCGATTATGCTTTACGGTGAAAAAAGCGGAGCATTATATCAGCTTTTCAGTGAATGTGAAAAGCTTATAGACAGTTACTTTCTCAATTCTGCCGCCGGCAGATTTCTTTTTGCCGATCCCGGCCGTCAGGAGAAAAAGGAATTCAGCGCGGATCTTATGGACAGCGGGCAGGTACGCGAAGTATTGACCCAGGCGGCTGCAGCTTTGCCGGGGGACCCGGAAGAACTGGATTTTGACGGACCGCTGAATCCGCTGTATGCTGACAAACTGCAGCAGCTGCGCAACTCTCCGGTGCTGGCCGGAGCGATGACCGGAGCAATACTCCGGAAAAGTTCCTGGATGGCGGTCAAAGCGGCAATGGCTCCGTTTGCGGCCTGGCAGGCGGAAATGCTGGTTACCGGCGGTTTGGAAAAATTCAGTGAAGATGATCTGCGCAAAGCTGCCGGTGCGCCGTTTGGCAAATTGAAAGAGCTGATCGCAGCTGATTTGAGTTTCGCTCCGGTGATAAGTGCGGGGGAAACTTTGCTGAAAATGGTTCTCTGCCAGCAGTATATTATTGAATTTCTGAATAACTTCATTTCGCTGCCGGATCTTTTCAACGGTCACCATCCCTCAAGTTTGCAGATGGGAAAATTGATCATGGACGGGCGGCACTTCACTCTGACCGTGAGGGTGAAAAATATCGCCGAACACAAACGGATCATCAAAAGCAGCAATATTTGTGTGATCTATGTGGATATTTCCCGGCAGAACGGGGCAAAACAGGATACACAACTGCTGGCGGCGGCAGTCACAAGCGGGACGATGAGATCACTCTTTGTCGGCAAGCGGGGGATATTCTTTGACACTGACGGGGTGATCTATGATGCAGTGATCCGGGACATCGCCGAACAGCCGGTATCCATCGGTGAGGCATTCAAAACCCCATTCTACAATTTTGCCGATTTCTTGAGCAAACAGACGGAAAAGATATTCAACACCCGCAACGCGGCGATGCAGAAAAATCTTACCGCAGAATTGAATAAATCCCAGTTGGCGTCAGTGCCGAAAGTTCCGGCCGGCAGCACGGCTGCACCGGTAACCGCTCCGGCGGCCCCGGGAACCGGCGGGAACATGTCGATGATGCTGATGACCGGCGGTATCGGAGTCGCGGCACTGGGCAGTTCAGTGGCTTTTATTGCCAAATCGCTGCAAAATGTCTCCTTCGCGGCCGTATTGGCGGTGGTGACCGGTATCATCGTTATTTTCGGCGGGCCGTCGGTGATTATCGCTTTATGCAAAATATTCCGGCGCAACCTCTCCCGTTTTCTGGAAAGCTGCGGTTGTGCGGTCAACCGTCCGATGCGTATGTCGCGCAAGATGGGTTCGATATTCACCTTTACTCCGCGCCGTCCGCGAGGTGAAGTTTCTCTGATCGATCCGGTGGATGTTTTCCAGCCGGCGGTCAGACGTTTCCCCTGGAAAAAGATGGTGACAGTGTTTCTGATCCTGGCGGTCGGAGCATTGTGCGGCATCGCTTTTGCCTGGGCGCATATCCACTATCTGAAAAAACATGCTGCTGCTCCGGTGAAAACGGAAGTGAAAGCGGAAGTGAAAATTGAAAGTGCCGCAAAAACCAAAACGGAAACTGCAAAAGTTGAAAAGGCGGCAGTTCCGGTTGAAGCGGAAAAAGTTACAGAAAAAGGAAAATGATTGGCGGTGACGGTGTTATCCATCCGGCACCGCCGGTGCGTTTACAATAAACCTGAATATAAGGAGAAAATTAAAATGCAGGTTCCATTGCTTGACCTCCGGGCGCAGTATGCGCCGCTGAAAGAAGAAATTTTGAAAGTTGTCGCGGAAATTTGCGATTCCCAGCGTTTTATCCTCGGCGATAAGGTTGAAACTCTGGAAAAAGAGCTGACCGCATATTGCCAATCCGGCGGTGCAGTCGGTGTTTCCAGCGGTTCCGATGCTCTGCTTATCGCGCTGATGGCGGAAAAGATCAAACCCGGTGATGAGGTCATCACCTCCCCGTTTACCTTTTTTGCCACCGTTGGAGCGATCGTCCGGGCCGGAGCAAAACCGGTTTTTGCCGACATCGATCCGGCGACATTCAACATCGATCCGGCCAAAATCGCGGAAAAGATCACTCCGAAGACCCGGGCGATCATTCCGGTACACCTTTTCGGTCAGGCGGCGGATATGGATCCGATCGTTGAGATCGCCAGAGAGCATGGACTTTTCATTATTGAAGATGCCTGTCAGGCTATCGGTGCCGAATACAAAGGCAAACGGGTCGGTTCTTTTGCGGAATACGGTGCATTCAGCTTTTTCCCGAGCAAAAATCTGGGCTGTTTCGGTGACGGCGGAGCTGTTTCCTGCGACAGTGCTGAGCGCGCACAGCTGTTGAAAATCTACCGTAATCACGGTCAGAGCAAGACCTATATCCACGAATATGTGGGCGGCAACTTCCGTATAGATGCACTGCAGGCGGCGATTTTGTCGATCAAGCTGCGTTCACTGGATTCATGGTCAGAGGCCCGTCAGAAAAATGCCGGCATTTACCGGGAAT
The DNA here is from genome assembly GCA_015061815.1 of Lentisphaerota bacterium. Taxonomy (GTDB): domain Bacteria; phylum Verrucomicrobiota; class Lentisphaeria; order Victivallales; family Victivallaceae; genus UBA1784. The sequence goes on along the minus strand of SUVW01000024.1, from coordinate 32,191 downwards.
TGTTCGCCGCTTCCGGTATCGGTGACCGGATCGTACTGCCGCAGACAGCGGCATACAGTGTGCGGCACATTTACAATCAGTTCTGCATATTGGTCAAGGACGGCAAACGCGATGCGCTCAAACAGCATCTGCTGGATTCCGGTGTCGGTTGTGCGGTTTACTATCCGCTGTCACTGCATTTGCAGGAGTGTTTCAAAGAGCTGTGCGGCAAACCCGGAGATTATCCGGAGAGCGAAAAGGCCAGCAGCGAGATCCTTGCTCTGCCGGTTTTCGGCGAATTGAGTGCCGATCAGCTGGCATTTGTGGTCGATACCATCGCCAAATTCTACAAATGATTTTCGCGTAAGGCGATCCGGAAGATCGTCTTACCGGAATATGCCGCTGTGCGCCGGGGGACATGCTGACGTACAGCGGGAAACAGGATCATGAAAAAGTTGCATTTCACCGGCATCGGCGGGGCTGGAATGGCTCCGCTGGCGGCGTTGGCATTGGCTGAAAACTGTGAAGTAAGCGGTTCGGACAGCGGATTCAATGCCAAATGCCGTCAGCTGGCTTCTGCCGGGGCACGGATCAGTGACCGCCATATCCCGGATAATGTACCGCCGGATGCGGATATGCTGATATATTCCAGCGCGGTAAAATATGACAATTGTGAAAGAGTCCGGGCGCGGGAACTGCATATCCGGGAGTTGCGTCGCGGGGAGTTTCTGGCGGAATTTGCTTCCGGCTATCAGCGGTGTGTATCGGTGACCGGCACGCACGGAAAAAGTTCCATAACCTCTTCACTGGTGTCGATTTTGCGTCAGTGCGGCAAAGATCCCGGGTTCATGATCGGCGCGGAAGTCAAAGGTATGCCGGCTTACAGCTGCGGTGACGGGGATATATTTGTCACCGAAGCTGATGAATCCGACGGCACGCACAAATTGTTGAAGAACTTTCTGGCGGTCATTCCCAATATCGAGGATGATCACGAGTGGAGTCTGGGCGGCAAAGCGGTACTGGAAGCGAATTTCCGGCAGGTGGCAGAAAATTCCCGCAAGCTTCTCTATTATGCATCGGACAGGTGCGATGAATTATTCAGCGGCCACCCCGATGCGGTGAGATTGCCGGAAATACCGGAAAAGTTCGGCAAACTGCATGGATTTCAGGCGGCGAATGCTTTTATTGCCAGTCAGGCGGCGGTCATATTGGGCTGTGATCCGGCAGCTTCTGCCCGGGCGGCGGAAAATTATCCGCAGGTCGCCCGGAGGATGAGTGTGATCAAAAAAACTCCGCAATTCACCGTGATCGAGGATTATGCCCATCATCCCACTGAAGTGAAAGCTGCGGTAAATCTGCTGCGCAGCAGCTATCCGTCTGCCCACTTGCGGGTGGTGTTTCAGCCGCACCGTTTTGCCAGACTGGAAAAGTACTTCGCTGAATTTGCCGAAGTCCTCAAGGAGGCGGATTCGGTTTATATCGCTCCGGTATTTGCCGCATGGAGCGAAACCGGCAAGGTCGATTCGGCGGCACTTGCCGATGCCGCTGGCGGCACGGCGTTATCCGGTTCTCCTGTTCAATGGGCCGTAACGGTCAAACGGGATCTGCCGGAAAACAGTGTTATTGCTGTACTCGGAGCCGGAGATATCGACCGGCTGCTGCCATTGTTGTGAAGATCACCGGCCGATATCCGGCAGCTGTACGGTCATCTTTTTCCCCTGTTTGATACTTTCAACGACAGCGCATCCGGTCAGTACGGCCTGCATGCCATCGTAGATCGTCGGCAGATCATCCGGCCGGTCGGGTGAAAAGAATGCGGTAATGATCCGGTCATCCGCGCCGCCATGTGAACCATGAACTTTGGGGATGGTGATATTTTCCACTTCCCCGCCCCGGAAACGGATAAGTTTCAGAGAGTTGTCCATGATCAATTCATCGCCGTGTACGCTGTTGGTTTCTCCCGGTTTGCGGTAATAGACTTTGCGCATTTCCAGCCGTCCGGTTTCTCCTTCGACGGTAATTATCTCCCCCTCATATTGAGTATGGGCGCAGAGGGAGTAGGTTCCCAGGACTCCATTGGCAAAGCGGATGACGGCGGCAAAGTTGTCTTCGATATCGATTTCCGGAGAGTAAATGCACATATCCGGCGTGTAAAGGTCGGACTGGAACATTTTTTTGTCATATTCAAAAAATTCCGGACACTCATTTTTATATTGACAGCTGTGGCAGTTTTCTCCCTCAAAACGGTGAGGGACTGCCGCACCGTAACGGGAGAGCGTGCCATCGGCACTCACTTCGACGGCGTAAGAATCCAGCAGGTAATTCAGCCGGTCGAAGTGGTGTGAACTTTTGTGCAGTTCCAGACCGTTGGAGTATTTCCGGCGGGAGTTCCAGCGGCGGAAATAACTGGTGCCGTGTTCACGGTCGAGCATGTCGGTGTATTCCACCCGGAGGATTTTTCCGATAACACCATCATCTATCAGCCGTTTCATCTCCTGAAATGCCGGGTAATATCTGGCATTGTGACTGGTGGCGGCGAAAACTTCCGGATTGCGCTTGACTGCGGCATCTATTTCCAGACACTGTTCACGGGAAATGCACAGAGGCTTTTCGACGATGCAGGGCATCTTGCGGTCAAGACATTTAATAACATATTCAGCATGAGTGACATCGACAGTGGTTATCAGGACGATGTCCGGCTGCACTTCCCGGCAGAAGGCATCGAAATCTGTGAAACAGGGCACCTGCAGATCGTGAACCTCGCAAAACCCTTTCATTTTCCCGGGATCACTGTCCATTATCCCGGCAATGCGGTGTGTGGCGGCAAACTTTTCTTTGAGTATCTTTACAAACGCTCCCACCCGGGTGCTGGCTCCGATCAATCCTATATTCGACATTTTTTTTTGCTCCTTTTTTTTTTAAAATTTTTGTTGTCGCATCGTGGACTTCTCCAAAAAATCTCCCTTCCGTCTTTGTTTCACTGCGCCGTGACAGGGCGGCGGCGGGAGAGCCGCCTCGCCGCCCGGGCTTCCGCCCCGGCGGTTACAGTCGATTTTCCGGAGGCCTCCCTCTGCGGCATTCCGTCGGCTTCGCCTTACTCATGCCTTGAGATAAGGTAGTTTTAATATTATAAAATATTCCTGTCAAATCATCTGACGTATTTGCAGTCGAGTACCCTTTATGTTGAATGTAACTTTTACAAAATTTGGCACATTACCTGTTTTTTAGTTGTAACTCTTTAATAAACATATTTGTTTCTATCTGTTCCTATTTTATTACTATACATCATGATTTTCATTTGTCAAGCAGTATGCGCCTTAAAATTGCGGCAAAAATTACGCCGCTGCCGCATCCGGACGGAGAAACGGCCGCCGGAACTCTTTGGTGAATGAGAACAACTGAAAAATAAAACTTGAAAAAATTATAAGAACGATGTATATTAACAGACACGCAGTTTTCAGGTAGTGTCCCAAACCTTGTGAAAACCTGTATGTCCGGAAGGTGCGGCAGCATCTGTTGCTGTACCGCAGAAATGCGCAGCAGTGCAGTTCGCCGCCGGTGGTGCGGAGTTTTTCACAACCGATGAGACAGAAACAATTTTTAACATTCCTGATCATCAGGAAATAAATAGAAAGAAGGAAAGACAATGGGCAAAAAGATGCAAACCATTGACGGCAATCATGCCGCGTCGTATGTCGCCTACGCATTCAGCGAAGTGGCGGCAATCTATCCCATCACCCCGTCCTCCAATATGGCTGAATATGCCGATGCCTGGGCGGCCAAAGGTGTGAAAAACATGTTCGGCGAACCGCTTCAGGTCGTTGAAATGCAGTCCGAAGCCGGTGCGGCCGGTGCTGTTCACGGATCACTTTCCGGCGGCGCATTGACCACCACCTACACCGCCAGTCAGGGTTTGCTGCTGATGATCCCGAATATGTACAAGATCGCCGGCGAGATGCTGCCGACAGTTTTCCATGTTTCGGCCCGTGCGCTTGCCGCCCAGTCTCTTTCGATTTTCGGTGACCACTCTGACGTCATGTCCTGCCGTGCCACCGGTTTTGCCATGACCAGTGCCGCCAGTATCCAGGAAACTCATGATATGGCTCTGGTCGCTCATCTGGCGACTCTGGAGAGCGAGATCCCGTTCATTGCGTTCTTCGACGGTTTCCGTACCTCCCACGAATATCAGAAGGTCGAATTGCTCGACTATGCTGATATGAAAGAGCTGCTTGATATGAAGTATGTCGAGCGTTTCCGCGCCCGCGCACTGCGTCCGGAAGCTCCGTATGCCAAAATGGCCGCCCAGAACCCGGATGTCTACTTCCAGGGCCGCGAAACCACCAACAATCAGTATGCCGCACTGCCCGGAATCGTTCAGAAATATATGGATAAAGTTGCCGCCGTCACCGGCCGTCCGCTGCACCTTTTCGATTATGTCGGTGCCCCGGATGCTGACAAAGTGATCGTGGCGATGGGTTCCGGCTGCGAAACCATCGAAGAAGCGATCAACTATCTGACCGCTGAAAAAGGCATGAAGATCGGTCTGGTCAAAGTCCGTCTTTACCGTCCGTTTGATGTGAAAGCTCTGGCTGCCGCACTGCCGGCCACCGTCAAAAAGATCGCGGTCCTCGACCGTACCAAAGAACCCGGATGTCTGGGCGAACCGCTTTATCTGGATGTGAAAGCCGCTCTGGCTGACCGCACCGATCTGACCATCGTCGGCGGCCGTTACGGTCTGGCCAGCAAAGAATTCACCCCGTCAATGGTCTATGCCATTTACAAGCATCTTGACGGAAAATGCTTCCACAACTTCACCGTCGGTATCAACGATGATGTTTCCCACCTCTCTCTGGATATCGATGAAACCATCGTCACCGAACCTGCCGGCACCACCAGCTGCTGCTTCTGGGGTCTGGGTTCAGACGGTACGGTCGGTTCCAACAAGAACTCCGTTGCCATCATCGGTGACAATACCGATAAATATGTGCAGGCTTACTTCAGCTATGACTCCAAGAAGTCCGGCGGTATCACCATCAGCCACCTGCGTTTCGGCGACAAGCCCATTACCAGTGAATATCTGATCACCGCCCCGAATTTCATCGCCTGCCACAACCCGGCTTATATCGGCATGTACGATATGATCTCCGGCATCAAAGAAAACGGTACTTTCCTGCTCAACACCTCTGCTCCGGCTGACAAGGCTTTTGCCACGCTCACCCGCGAGATGCAGGAAACCATTCTGGCCAAAAACGTCAAATTCTACGTGGTCGATGCGCTGAAAGTCGCTCTGGAAGTCGGCAGTCCGAAATATATTTCCACGATCATGCAGACCTGCTTCTTCAAACTTGCCGGTATCATTCCGGAAGAGAAAGCCATCGGTTACATCAAAGCCGGTATCGAGAAGAAGTTCGCCAAAAAAGGTCAGGAAGTCGTCGATCAGAACAAACTCTGCGTGGATAAGGCTCTGGATGGTCTGACCCAGGTCGCCGTACCGGCTTCACTTGACGGTGTCGAATGCTATGTCCCGGCAGAAAAATTCACCGCTGAAATGGGTGATTTCGCCACCAAACTGATGGCTCCGGTTCTCGCCCAGAAAGGTGACAGCGTGCCGGTTTCCGCGATGAGCTACGATGGTTCCATGCCCACCGGTACCGCCCGTTTCGAGAAACGCGGTGTCGCGCCGAAAGTCCCGACCTGGGATGCGGCCAAATGTATCCAGTGCAACCAGTGCGTCATGGCCTGTCCGCATGCCGCCATCCGCGCCAAACTGATCAATCCGGCCAATCTGGCTGATGCTCCGGCCACCTTCGCCACTGTCGATGCCAAACCCCCGGTCAAAAAAGAACTCGGCCTCAAATTCCGGCTGCAGGTCTTTGTCGATGACTGTCTGGGCTGCGGCGTCTGCGTCGAAACCTGCCCGGTCAAAGATAAAGCTCTGTCAATGGCCAGTGCCGCCGCTGAACGCGCTGCCGGTCAGCAGGCCAACGCCGAAACTTTCATGGCTCTGCCCGATGATGAAATGGGCGGCCTGACTGAAGCCAACGTCAAAGGTCTGGGCTTCAAGCTGCCGTACTTTGAATTCAACGGTGCCTGTGCCGGATGCGGTGAAGCTCCGTATGTCAAAATGGTCAGCCAGCTCTTCGGCCGCCGCATGATCGTTGCCAACGCCACCGGCTGCAGTTCGATCTACTCCGGCAGCTTCCCGAGTCTGCCCTACTGCAAAGATAAAGACGGTCGCGGTCCGGCATGGGCCAACAGCCTCTTTGAGGATAATGCCGAATACGGTTTCGGTATGCGTGTCGCTGTCGATGCCAACCGTAAACAGCTTTTCGATCTTATCAAACGCATTCAGGAACTCGGCGTCTGCTGCGATAATATGAAAGCTGCTCTGGATTACGCGGTTGCCAACTGGACCAACACCAGCGAAGAGGCGATCGCCAATCAGAATAAACTCGCCGAAATCCTGCCGGTCGCAGTGGAGAAATCCGAAGGAGAAAAGAAAGAGATCTACACCAAGATGCTCGAACTCAAGGATTACTTTGTCGATAAATCCGTCTGGATCATCGGCGGTGACGGCTGGGCATACGATATCGGTTACAGCGGTCTGGATCACGTCGTCGCCCAGAACCGCAACGTCAATATCCTCGTGCTGGATACCGAAGTCTACTCCAACACCGGCGGTCAGGCTTCCAAATCCACCCCGATCGGTGCGGTCGCACTTTTCGCCGCCAGCGGTATGCGCATGACCAAGAAAAACCTCGGTCTGATGTGCATGAGCTACGGCAATGTCTATGTCGCCAGCATCTCTATGGGTGCCAACCGGCAGCAGGCTTTGACCGCCATCCGCGAAGCCGAAGCTCACAACGGTCCGTCCATCATCATCGCTTATGCGCCCTGTATGCTGCACGGTATCAATATGGCCAAGAGCCAGGTCGAACAGAAACGCGCAGTGGATTCCGGTTACTGGCCGCTGTACCGTTTCAATCCGGCTCTGGACAAACCTTTCATCTGGGAAACCAAAGATGCCACCGAAGCCTATCAGGACTTCGTCCGCAGCGAAAACCGCTACAAACAGCTGTTTAAAGCTGCCCCGGCGGAAGCTGAAGCACTCTTTGCCCAGGCGGAAAAAGATGCTGCTCACCGCATGAATTTCTTCAAGCAGATCGGTGAGTTGCTCTGATTGCCGCAAAGGTTAAAAAAGGGTAAATGGAACGCACCTGCAGTGATTGCAGGTGCGTTTTTTAACATTTCCCGATCGTAAAATCACGGTCAGGAGGTTTATTCCGGCGGGGCGGAGCGCAACAGAAATTTCCGGGAACTTTTGAAATTACCTTATTGTACTTTTTGACAAATCAAGAGCAGTGTGATATATTATTTCCCATAAAAAATGCTTCTGTACTATCCGGTATGGGAGTGATAACAAATCAAGGTGAAAAAAATGGCAAAAACAATTGTTTTTCAGGGTGATTCGATCACCGATGCCGGCCGCAATTATGATGCGGAACTTCCGGCAAATCTCGGTATGGGTATCGGTTATGCATTTATGGCGGCAGCTGAATTGCTGGCAAAAGAACCGGAAAAAGATTATCAGATCTACAATCGGGGAATTTCCGGTCACCGGGTGGTCGATCTTTATGCCCGCTGGAAAAAAGATACCCTCAATCTGCGGCCGGATATTTTGAGTATTCTTATCGGCGTCAATGACACCTGGCATGAAAAGGCCCATCAGAACGGCGTGGAAGTTCCCCGCTACGCGCAGTTTTACCGGATGCTGCTGGATTGGACACTTAAAGAACTCCCGGAAGTGAAACTGGTTCTGATCGAACCTTTCGTGCTGTTGACCGGCGCGGTGAAAGAAGATTGGATCGATGAGATCAATGCCCGCCGTCAGGTGGTCAAAGAGATTGCCGGAGAGTACAATACGCTTTTCCTCCCCGCCCAGAGCATCTTTGATGAAGCGGCCAAACGCGCTGAATACACCTACTGGCTCAAAGACGGTGTTCATCCGACCTCTGCCGGTCACAAATTGCTGGCCGATGCGTGGATCGATTTGACCAAAGATATCCGTTAAGAATATCATAAGGGAAAACAGATGATGTTTGCCGGCAGAACAGTTTTGTTCCTCATCATGATATTTTCGCTTTTACCGGCGACTGTCCGGGCGGAGGGATCCCCCGACCGCCGGATAGATGCGGCAAAAAAAGTTTTAAGCGATGCCCGGACGCAGATGGAAATGAATGCTGCGGCCGGGGATTATCAGGAGGCGGTGGAAGATAAACTGCTGATCACTCTTGATAAAAAACTTGCTTCGTTATCTGATCAGCGGGAACGGTGCGAATTGCTCCGTGACTACGGATTTCTTTGCCGGGATATACAGAAAATCCGTGACCGGTCATGGAAGGATACCGGTTCTATTGAAGGAATGTCGCGTGCTTTGGAAATCGCGGCATTGATGGAACGGATGATCGAAGTAATGGGACTTAACGTTGATGATGCCGCACGCTGGAAGCGGATCAAATCTGCTGACGGAGAGATCAACGGAGTGACTTTGCATTTGCTCAACGGCAAGGGTGAATTTAATCAGGTCGCTTACGGTGAAGAAGTTACGCTGGAAATAATAATATATCCTCACTATACTTTCACCCGGGATTCCAGGGATTACGCCATCGCATTCATTGATTTGCCGGGATGTTTCAGCAATGATTATGCGGCGGCAGCGGTGTTGGAATTCAAGGATGGAGTGATCGTAAAAGCGCAGTTGACCGGGTGGGAATTCGAACTGGAAAGATTCAGGCTTGACGGAAACGGTGTTGTTCTCCGGGATGAGGATGGCAGGGAACAGAGATTTATGTTATGATTCCGCCGGTGGCGCATCGTGGATAATCTCTTGTCAAAACTGCAGATACCGGTTCAGTCGAGCAGGTTTAACTGCACTCCTTCACCGTTACTTTGTTTTGACTTCGACCTTATCTCACGCTGCATCCACCGATAGAAGCGGACCGTTTTCTTTCCCGCCGGTGTCGCATCGTGGACTTCTCCAAAAAATCTCCCTGCGGCGGCGGGAGAGCCGCCTCGCCGCCCGGGCTTCCGCCCCGGCGGTTACAGTCGATTTTCCGGAGGCCTCCCTCTGCGGCATTCCGTCGGCTTCGCCTTACTCATGCCTTGAGATAAGGTAGTTTTAATATTATAAAATATTCTTGTCAAAACGTCGGATACCGGTTCAGTCGAGCAGGTTTACTGCACCTTGTCCTCCGTAGCCTCCGGCGAAGGAGGATCCTGCTCATCCGCCTTGATTTGACGGCGACATTACCTCGCACTGCATCCATCCGTCTTTGTTTCACTATGCCGGGACAAGCCGGCAGATATTGACCGTTTCCAATTTTCCCGCCGGTGGCGCATCGCGGGACTTTTCCTGAAAATCCGGGATATTATCAGAAATTTTGCGGATCACGCCTTGACAAAAATATATTTATGCTCTATTTTATATTATTAACGGAGAAAAATATGAAAAACTTCAACAGCATCCGATTTAGCTTTTTTAGCAGCTTCGCTTTTTACTTTAGAAAGCGGGGCGGGATGCTTGTTGCCGTGAAATAAACAGATATCAACATTTATCAAGTATTCCGATACCCCGCTGTGAATGATGTAAACACGGCGGGGTTTTTATTTGTACGAATATTTCATAAATAACAAAATATAAAAGGAAAAAGACAAATGGTTATTATTCTCAAGGAAAATCCGGAAGCAAGTCAACTCGAAAATCTGATCTCGTGGATCAAAGAACAGGGTGTCACCCCCCACATCACCCAGGGCGTTCACCAGACGATCATGGGTTTGGTCGGCGATACGGCGCGTATCGACATCGATCTGCTCGGTCAGATGGAGATCGTCGAAGCGGTCAAGCGCGTTCAGGAACCTTTCAAAAACGCCAACCGCAAATTCCATCCGCTGGATACGCAGATCAAGGTGAAAGATGCTGTGATCGGCGGCGGCGGGATGACGGTCATTGCCGGACCTTGTTCAGTGGAAAGTGAGGAACAGATCATCACAGTGGCGCGGAGCGTCAAGGCTTCCGGAGCGAAACTTCTGCGCGGCGGAGCTTTCAAACCGCGCACCTCTCCTTACGCATTTCAGGGTTTGCGTGAAGAGGGTATAAAACTGCTTCTGGAAGCGAAAAAAGATACCGGATTGCCGATCGTGACGGAAATCATGGATCTGTCGCAGCTGGAACTTTTTGATGATGTGGACGTTATTCAGGTCGGCGCACGCAATATGCAGAATTTTGAATTGCTCAAGCAGCTCGGTCACTCCGGAAAACCGGTCCTGTTGAAACGCGGTCTGGCCAACACCTATCAGGAACTGCTCATGAGCGCGGAATACATCATGGCATTCGGCAATGAGAATGTCATTCTCTGTGAACGCGGCGTGCGCACTTTTGAAACTTACACCCGCAATACTCTGGATATTTCCGCAATACCGGCTTTGAAGACCCTCTCCCATCTGCCGGTTATCATCGACCCCAGTCATTCTGCCGGTGTGGCCCGTTTTGTTTCACCGCTTTCGCTGGCGGCAGTGGCGGCGGGAGCAGACGGACTTATCATCGAAGTGCATAATAATCCTGCCTGCGCCAAATGCGACGGCATGCAGAGTCTGACCATGCCGGATTTTGCGTTGCTGATGAAGAAAATAAATACGATGAAAGAGGCCCAGTTGGCCTGCGTTGCCATGTGACCGGGAAGGAGCGAAAATGGAAATTTCCCAAATCAGAAAAGAGATCGACCGCATCGACAGTGAAATCCTTTCACTCTTTGTCAAACGCATGGAATTGGGCGGTGCCATCGGTGAATTGAAAGCGGCTCAACATCTGCCCATTGAAAATTTGGAAAGAGAAAGGGAGATATTGTTGAAGATCACCCGGGATTCCGGAACGGAACTGCAAAGCTGCGCCCGGATACTCTTTTCCACCCTTTTTGAGTTGAATAAATCCTTTCAGCGGCGCAAAAGTGCCGGGCATGGTGAATTTTCCCGGAAGATCGCTGATTCTCTGGCCAACACCGCCCAGCTTTTCCCGGCGACCGCCAAAGTCGGCTGCTGCGGTGTTCCCGGAGCTTACGCCCAGTTGGCCGCCGACCGCTTTTTCCAGCTGGCGGATATCACCTATTTCAACGATTTCGGAGCAGTCTTTCAGGCGGTGGAAAAGAAGTTGTGCCGTTACGGAGTGCTGCCGATAGAAAATTCCACTTCCGGTACGATAGATCAGGTTTATGATCTGATGCTGGATCACAAGTTCCATATCGTCCGCAGCTGCCGGCTGCAGGTCAAACACGCATTGCTGCTGCCTTCCGGAACTGATATCAGTCAGATCAGAGAGGTCATCTCGCATGAACAGGGGTTGAAACAGTGTGCCGGTTTCCTCAAAAAATTGGGGGATGTGAAGTGTTCGACCGCCGGAAGCACGGCTATGGCCGCAAAAATCGTCGCCTCTTCCGGGCGCAATGATGTCGCGGCCATCGCCAGTCCGGAGTGTGCGGGTATCTACAACTTATCCATCGCAGCGGACAATATTCAGGATCGGGATTCCAACTACACCCGGTTTATCTGCATTGCCCGCGAACCGGAGATCTATCCGGGAGCTTCAAAGATAAGCATCATGGGTACTCTGCCCCACAAACCCGGAGCTTTGTACCGGCTGCTGGCCCGTTTCGCAGTATTGGGAGTGAATCTGACCAAACTGGAAAGCCGCCCCCGGCGCAACGGCAGTTTTGAATATATGTTCTATTTTGACTTTGAAGCATCTCTGGTCGATCCGGAGATCCGGCTGCTGCTGGCGGAATTGGTTTCAGATGGCGGGAAATTTTCTTTCCTCGGCAATTACAGCGAAATTTGAACCGGGCAGAAGTGCTTGAAAAATATGCCTTCAGGTGATATATTACTCTTGAAACATATTTTTTATCTGATATTGGCAGGAGAAAGAAATTATGAATCCGGAATATGATTTTTCGGCGATCGAAAAAAAGTGGCAGCGTTTCTGGGAAGATAACCATACTTTCCGGGCGGTGGATATGGCTGATAAACCTAAATATTACTGTCTGGATATGTTCCCGTATCCCTCCGGTGCCGGTTTGCATGTCGGCCACCCGGAAGGTTACACCGCCACCGATATCGTCTGCCGTTACAAGCGGATGAAAGGTTTTAACGTACTGCACCCGATGGGGTGGGATGCTTTCGGTCTGCCCGCCGAACAGTATGCGGTCGATACCGGTACGCATCCGGCTGTCACCACTGAAAAAAATATCAATCATTTCCGCGAACAGATCAAATCTCTGGGCTTCAGTTACGATTGGGAGCGCGAGATCAATACCACTGATGTCGATTATTACAAATGGACCCAGTGGATATTCATGCAGCTCCACAAAAAAGGGTTGGCTTATCTGGATGAAGTGGCGGTGAACTGGTGTCCGGCCCTGGGAACCGTGCTGGCCAATGAAGAGGTAATCAACGGCCGCAGTGAACGCGGAGATCATCCGGTGGAAAGACGCCCGATGAAACAGTGGATGCTGAAGATCACCGAGTACGCCGAAAGATTGCTCAATGATCTGGATGAATTGGATTGGCCCGAAGGCATCAAAGAGATGCAGCGCAACTGGATCGGTAAATCCACCGGAGCTGAAGTTATTTTTCAGACCACCTGCGGCGAGAGCGTAACAGTTTACACCACCCGGCCGGATACCCTTTTCGGAGCGACCTATATGGTTCTTGCCCCGGAACATCCGCTGGTGGATAAATTGACCGCTGATGAGTGCCGCAGTGCAGTGAACGCTTACCGGGAAGCCGCCGCCAAAAAGAGCGATCTGGCCCGCACCGAATCCACCGAAAAGACCGGAGCTTTCACCGGAGCGTATGCCATCAACCCGGTAAACGGTGTGAAGATCCCCATCTGGATATCCGATTACGTTCTGGTTTCTTACGGCACCGGAGCGATCATGGCGGTTCCGGCGCACGATACCCGCGACTTTGAATTTGCCCGGGTATTCGGCCTGCCGGTGAAATGCATCATCGCTCCCGATCCGGAAGCTGCCAAAGCTGAAGGAGTCGATGTTGAGGCGGTTCTGGCCGGTGAAGCCTGCTGGACCGGCGAGGGCAAATTGATAAATTCCGCCAATGATGACGGCTTGGATGTCAACGGATTATCCGTCAAAGAATCCAAACCGGCCGCCACCCGGTGGCTGGCGCAGAGAAATATGGGGCGCGAAGCGGTAAAATACAAATTGCGCGATTGGCTTTTCAGCCGTCAGAGATATTGGGGCGAACCGTTCCCGATCATCCATTATGAGGATGGTTCAGTGGAATTGGTCAATGAGAATGAATTGCCGGTGGCTCTGCCGGAGATGCCGGACTTCAAACCCAGCGGCACCGGCGAACCGCCGTTGAGCAAAGCCGGGCAGTGGCTCAATTATACCGACCCGGTCACCGGACGCAAGGGCCGCCGGGAAACCAATACCATGCCGCAATGGGCCGGATCATGCTGGTATTATCTGCGTTATATCGATCCGAAAAATACCGAAGCGGCATGGGACAAAAAACTGGAAAAATACTGGCTGCCGGTCGATCTCTATGTCGGCGGTGCCGAACATGCGGTCCTGCATCTGCTCTATGCCCGCTTCTGGCACAAGGTTCTTTACGATTTGGGCTATGTCCACTGCAAAGAACCCTTTACCAAGCTGGTCAATCAGGGCATGATCCTCGGTACTTCCTACAAGGATTCCCGGGGGGCACTGGTTCCGACCGATCAGGTCGATTTCACCGCTAACGGCCCGGTTCGCAAGAGCGACGGCGAAGCACTGGTGGAGTTCCCGGCCAAGATGTCCAAAAGTTTGCGTAATGTCGTCAATCCGGATGATGTTATCGCCCGTTACGGAGCCGACAGCATGCGCCTTTACGAGATGTTCATGGGGCCGCTGGAAGCGGTCAAACCCTGGAACACCGCCGGAGTGGAGGGAGTGCATCGCTTCCTGAAAAAAGCCTACCGCGTTATCGGACTTACTCCGGTGAGTGATGAGCCGGTGGCCAAAGAGCTGCAGCGCGTGATGCATGGCACGATCAAAAAGGTCGGCGCGGATCTGGAATCATTCGGCTTCAATACCGCGATCAGCGCGATGATGGTTTGCCTGAATGAGTTGGCCAAACTGCCGGTGATCCCCCGTGAAGCAGCTGAAAATTTCACCCTGATGCTGGCTCCTTTCGCCCCGCATCTGGCGGAGGAACTCTGGGAAAATCTCGGCCACAAAGATACTTTGGCTTATGAGAAATTCCCGGAATATGATGAAGCTGTTCTGCAGGTGAGTGAAGTGGAGATACTCGTGCAGGTGCTCGGCCGTCCCAAAGCCAGGTTGATGATGCCGGCCGGTTGTGACGCCGATACGGCTAAAGCGATCGCTCTGGCCGATGAAACGGTGAAAGCCGCACTGAACGGCAAAGAACCGAAAAAAGTCATCTATGTGCAGGGCCGCCTGGTAAATATTGTGATTTAAGCGGAAAAAGGAGCGTAATGATGAGTTTTCCGGCAAAAGTTTTTTCTCTGTTGTCGCTGGTGCTGCTGCTGTGCGGTTGCGAAGTCGTGCGTTTGAGCAACGGCAAGTATGAGTCAACTCTGCCCGGACGGGGAGATTTCGCGGCAGTCTACGGGGATCTGATCATTTTACGCTTGCGTAATCCGGTCAATGAATACGGTACGGAAGACGGTTACTGGGAGTGGGGCGGCAAATATGAGATCATCGATGGTAATGTGATCGAATTGGCAATGGATCGGGAGAATAAACGCAATTGGAAGTTCTACTACGAATTGCGTAAACAGGATAATGCGATCCGGGTGCTGGATCACCGCGCTGAAAACAGTTACCGCCTGGAACATATCCCGGCAGTGCCGGACAGACGGAGTGCCCCCCGGAATGCTCCGGCGGCATATCCGGCTTACCGGTAAAGTTTTACGAGTGCTCTCTTAGCTCAGTTGGATAGAGCGGCTCCCTCCTAAGGAGCAGGTCGCGCGTTCGATTCGCGCAGAGAGCACCATTTTTATGTACTGATTTTGTTTGCAGATACCGGGAACAGCCTGCAACTCTGTGTGTTTTACTCCGGCCGGGCGTACAACAGATGCTGACAATTGTCGCAATGTTCGATCTTGCCTTTGGACAACTCATTGGCCGTCTGCAGGGTCACGCGCATGTGACAGTTGCCGCAGCAGCCGTTTTCCAAAGCGGTAAGAGGCGGGGTGTTGTCTTTGCCTTTGAGCAGACGGTTGTAGGTGGTCAGCAATTCATCCCGGACATTGGCGGTCAGAGCCGGCCGGTCGGATATCGCCTTGGCGATTTCAGCTTTCACCGTTTTGGAAAAGGCCAGTAATTCTTCAAATTCAGTACGGGCATTGCGCAATTCCAGCGCATTGGCACGTTTGATCTTATCGGCTTTTTCCTTCAATTCGGCCACCAGATCGAGTTTTAGGATCAGCTCTTCTTCGATTTCGCCGATCCGGCGTTTGTTATCTGCGATTTGTGCGAGCATGGCCTGATATTCATTGTTTTTCTTGACCAGAGCTGATTGCTGCTGCAGCTTTTGGCTGTCGGCGGTCAACCGGGCGATCTCTGCTTCCCGGCTTTTTATGGCAAGTTCCTCTTTTTTTACAGCTTCGGCGGCGGCGGCAGTTGCGGCATTCAATTTATCCCTGCGGGCGATAAGGGCATCCATCTCTTTGGGCAGCAGCTGCAGCCTCTGTTCCATACCTTTGCGCCGCAAATCCGCTTCCTGAAGTATCAGCAAGGCTTCCAAACTGGGATCGGTCATAATTTTCAAGCTCCATTAAAATGATTTTTATCTGCTGCAGATGAATATACGGCAACTTTTGGCCGATGTCAAGTTTTTACCGGAAAATAAATTGCAAAAAAACATCTGATGCTGTGCAATCCGGCTTTGAGGGCAATATTTGTACCAATACGGCTTGACAACGGCTTGTTTGACATATATATTATGAATGTGAAGGTTTCAGACCGGAAAAAAATTGTGATTTTTGGATGCCAAGCGGGACGGTCTGCCCGCTTTTTTAGTCCCTTGAAGTGACGAAATGAGGAGGAACATAATATGAGTAATGAGTTGTTGACAGTTATCGAATATTTGAGTCAGAGCCGCAGTATCAGCCGGGAAAATATTATCAAAGCATTGGAAAATGCCATACTTTCCGCTTCCCGCAAAAGTATCCACCCGGCCAGCGAATTGAAAATCAGGATCGATCCGCCCACCGGACGCATCCAGGCATGGGCAACGCTGGAAGTGGTCGATCATATCCCGGACAATAACGATCAAATCGTTATCGGCCGGGCGCAGGAACGTTTCCCGGATGTGAAAGTCGGCGACCGGATCGAATGGGAGGTCACCCCCAGCAACTTCGGCCGGATCGCGGCCCAGGCGGCCAGACAGAACCTCACCCAGCAGCTCCGCCGGGCGGAAAAAGAGAATGTGCAGGAGGAGTTCTCCGGCCGGGTCGGACAGATCGTCTATGGCACGGTCAAAAAAATCGAGTCCGGTAATGTGGTGGTCGATCTGCAGAAAGCTGAAGGCATCCTGCCGCTGCGCGAACAGATCCGGGATGAAAAATATGCTCCCGGCGACCGGATCAATGCCCTGCTGCTCAAAATCGATATAAATTCCCCCGGACCGTCACTGATCCTTTCCCGTACCGCCCCGGAATTTGTCACCCGGCTCTTTGAAAGAGAGGTCAGCGAGATCCATGACGGCGTTGTGGAGATCAAAGGTATTGCCCGCGAACCGGGAAAACGCAGCAAGATCGCGGTCGCTTCCAGCGACCCCAGGGTCGATCCGGTCGGCGCATGTGTCGGCGTGCGCGGGACCCGCGTCAAACGTATCACCGATGAACTCGGCGCCGAACGCGTGGATATCGTCCCGTACAGCGAGGATATCGCGGTTTATGTTTCCAATGCTTTGCAGCCGGCACAGGTGCAGAGCGTGAAAATCGACGAAGCCAATCATGCGCTGATGGTCATCGTCAATGAAGATCAATCTAAAGTTGCATTCGGCCGCAAGGCTCAAAATGTCCGGCTGGCCGGTAAACTGGTCGGCTGGACCGTCAAACTTTGCGATGAGACCAGCAAGGAACGCGCGCCTTCGATCGAGGAACAGATGAAGATCGCCGCCGGTAAACTGGCGGAAACTCTGAATATCGATGCCGGGGATGCCGCAAAACTGGTCGCCAGCGGATTTGTCACCGTTGACGGGGTGAAAGCCGCCGATCCCGAAGCTTTGGAAGCCGTCGGAGGAATCGACCTTGAAGCTCTCCGCAACGCGCTGGAGAATATCGGCTGAAAAACGCATTGAGGAGGGTATGGATCATGGATATCACAGTAAAAAGTCTGGCTAAAAAATATGGGGTTTCCGCCCGCGATATCGTGCGGGAACTCAACGATCAGGGGTTCGATGATATCGCCGACGTCAATGATGTAATTCCGGAAGATTCCATCGAGCTGGTCGAATCGTACTTCAACGATCTTTACGATACCGATGAGATGGATGCTCCGAAAAGCAAACGCGGAAACGGCAAAAATCAGCGGAGCAAAGGGCAGGAAAAAAGCATGCCCAAAGGCAATGATTCCCAGCGCAAAAGCAGCAGCAGTGTCACTCCGGAATCAGTGACTCTTCCCTCTCCGGTGATCGTCAAGGATTTGGCTGAAGCTCTCGGAAAACGCCCGAATGAGATCATTACCGAACTTATCAAACTCGGCGAATTGGCCGGTATCAATCAGGCTGTCAGCGATGCCAATGCCAAAAAATTGTGCGCGGCAATGGGCGTGGAACTGATCTTCGGTGCAGCTCCGGTCAAAGCATCTGCCCCGGCAGCTCCGGTGCGCAAAGCTCCGGTGGTCGATCCGGCAATGCTCAAAGAACGTCCGCCGGTAGTTACCTTTATGGGACACGTTGATCACGGCAAAACTTCTCTGCAGGATAAGGTGCGCCACACCAACGTGACTGCCGGTGAAGCCGGGGCGATCACCCAGCATATCGGTGCATCAACAGTGAAATTCAATGAAAAGGATATTACTTTCATCGACACTCCGGGACACGCGGCATTTTCCAAAATGCGCGCCCGGGGAGCTGACTGCACTGATATTGTGGTGCTGGTAGTTTCCGCCGCTGAAGGATTCAAACCCCAGACCATTGAGGCGATGAATCATGCCCTCGGTGCCAAGGTGCCCATTATCGTGGCCATAAACAAAATCGACCTGCCGGAAGCTGATCCGGATAAAATTCTGCTGCACATGCAGCAAAATGGTCTTACCAGTGAAGACTGGGGCGGTGATATCGGTACGGTGCGGGTTTCCGCCAAGACCGGTGCCGGTATCCCGGATCTTCTGGAACGGATCCTGCTGGAAGCTCAAATGCTGGAACTCAAAGCCAATCCCAAAGCTCCCGCTGACGGAGTCGTGCTTGAGGCCCAGCTGGAACAGGGCTTCGGACCGACTGCTCACGTGCTGATTCAGGACGGTACTCTGAAAGTCGGTGATTTCGCTCTGTGCGGCGAACATCACGGCCGGGTGCGGACACTGATCAATGATAAGGGCGAAAGAGTCAAATCCGTTCCGCCCGGTTTCCCGGTGAAAATAGTCGGCCTTTCCGGAATTCCGGAAGCCGGTGACCGTTTGGAAATCTGTTCTTCAGATAAAGAGGCCCGTCAGATCGCCGCCGAAAGAGTTGCCGCCAAACGGCAGGAAACTCTGGCCAGCAGTGCCATCAGTTCGGCCGAGGACCTTTTCAGCAAACTGAATAAAGAAGAGATCAACTCTCTGAATATCATCATCAAATCCGACGTGCGCGGTTCCGGTGAGGCTATCGCTCAATCTCTGGAACAGCTGCCCAGCGAAAAGATCAAAGCCACTGTCGTCGCCAACGGTGTCGGGCCGATCAGCGAAAGTGATATCGACCTTGCCGCCGCCACTGATTCTCTGGTCGTCGGTTTCCACGTCCGGGTCAATCCCGGGGTCAATGATCTGGCCAAAAAACAGGGCGTGGAGATCCGTTTGTACAGCATCATTTATGAATTGCTGGAAGATATCACCGATGCTCTGGCCGGTAAACTTGAACCGGAACGCAAAGAGAAAATTTCCGGCAATGCCCGTATCCTGCAGATCTTTGAATTGAGCAAAGGACCGAAAATTTGCGGATGCCGGGTCGATTCCGGAGTGGTCAAAGTCGGTTCCAAAGCCCGGGTCTGGCGCAACCGCGAACTTATCTACAACGGCGAAGTGGTCAGTCTGCGGCACTTCCGGGATGATGTCCGGGAGGTGAAAGCCGGTCTGGAATGCGGTATCCGTTTGGATAACTTTGCCGATTTCGTCGAAGGCGATGAGATCGAATTGTACGAAATCGAATATAAAAAGGCAACACTGTAATGGCGGAAAAGGTCGATCGTCTTACCCGGGTCAATGAGTTGATCAAAAGGGAACTGGCCGGATATCTGGAAAAATTTCCTCCGGTCAAAGCGGAAAATATGCTGGTTTCCATCACCGGTGTCAATACCAGTGTCGATTTGCGTAATGCAACAGTTTCGGTGAGTATTTTCGGCGGCCGGAACAGCGACCGCGCGGAAATTTTCAAAGAGTTGAATTCCATGCGGCACGATATGCAGAAGGTTCTGGCCCGGACGCTGGCATTCAAGCATACGCCGGTGCTGGCATTCAAACCCGACCGGCGGCTGGAACTTGGTGACCGGGTGCTGGCTATGCTCAATGAGCCGTTGGAGAATATCTGATATGAAAAGTTTTCCGCCGGAAACTGTCATCGAAAAACTGCTCGCCGCCGGAAAGGTTCTGCTTTTGACCCATTTGCGGCCGGATGGCGATGCATTGGGCAGTACTTTCGGTATGCGGGAATTTCTCCGGGCGCAGGGAATTGGAGCGCAGGTGTTGATCCCCTGTGAGCTGCCCCGGCGGTATACCGGAATGTGCCGCGACTATGCCGTTTCACTTTCGCAGGCGGAACTGGATGGATTTGATCTGGTTCTGGCGCTGGATTGTGCCAATGAAGCGCGGCTGGGATGCGGAGATTTCACTCCGGAAGATTTGCGCCGGAAAAATTTTATCTGCATCGATCACCATCGCGGCAACTCTCTTGAGGCCGGGGAATCATGGATATATCCGGAAGCAGCATCGACCTGCCAGATGGTCATGCAGTTGATTGCCGCTGCCGAATTGCCGCTGCCGCCGGAAAGTGCCACTTTTCTGCTCACCGGGATGATGACTGATACCGGTTGTTTCTGTTTTTCCAATACCGGCGGTGAGTGTCTGCGGGCCGCCGCAATGGCGGTGGATGCCGGAGCGGATATCGAAAAGATCGCCAATAATATCTTTTTCAGCAAGCCGCTGAATCAGTTGAAGTTTGAAGCCGAATTGATCGAAACCCAACTGCGCACGGTCTGCAATGGAGCTGTGGCTTACGCCTGTGTGACCGGTGATTTGCTGAAAAAATACGGTTTTGATTTGCGTGAAGATGAGGGATTGATCGACATCCTCCGGGGATTGGAAGGGGTGATCATCGCAATGCTGGTACACCGCCGCGAGGATGGCTGGCGGATCTCTCTGCGCAGCAAGGATTCCCGTTTCCCGGTGGTGGATATCGCCCGGAAGTTCGGCGGCGGCGGACACACGATGGCCGCCGGCTGTACCGTCGATGTGCCGGAATTTGCCGGAGTCGAAAATTTGCTGATCCCGGAATTTGAAAAACTGTTATCAGGTGAAAAATGAAATTTATCGGACCACATGTTTCCATTGCCGGAGGAGTGGAAAATGCTCCGGTCAATGCCGCTTCATTCGGCGCGACAGCCTTTGCTCTTTTTACTAAAAATCAGCGGCAGTGGAGCGCACCGCCGATTCCGGAAGCTTCAATTGCCGCATTCCGGGAAAATTGCCGGAAATACGGCTATTCCGCCGCCGCGATACTGCCGCATGACAGTTATCTGATCAATCTCGGGCAGCCGGACAAGGTCAAGCGGGCAGCGGCATTGCGCGCATTCATCGATGAACTGAACCGCTGCCGTCAATTGGGCTTGACGATGCTCAATTTCCATCCCGGCAGTCATTTGAAACTGGTTTCTGAAACTGAAGGATGCCGGATCATTGCCGAATCGGTGAAAACTGCTCTGCAGGAAATTCCCGATGTTTGTGCGGTATTTGAAAATACCGCCGGGCAGGGAAGCAATCTGGGATATTCATTCGAACAGCTGGCAATGATGCTGGAAGCCGTCGGCATGCCCGGGCGCACCGGTGTGTGTATCGATACCTGTCACGCCTTTGCCGCCGGATATGACCTGTCTTCTGCAGAAGGATTCGAAGATTGCTTCGCGCAATTCGACCGCCTTATCGGTTTGAAAAACTTGCGGGCAATGCATCTGAATGATTCCAAAGGTGTTCTTGCCGGACATCTTGACCGGCACGCACCGCTTGGTGACGGAAGTATCGGCCTGGAAACATTTTCCAGGATCGCCGCCGATCCGCGTTTTGACAATATCCCGCTGATATTGGAAACTCCGGATGAATCGCGCTGGCAGCAGGAAATATCCTATTGTCTGGAACGTGCCGGCAGGTGATTCACATTTCTGAAATCTTTTTGACCACGATTCCGATCCAGGCGATATCTTCCGGGGAAAACGGGATGATCCGTCCTTCCGGATTGTCACTGGTCAGCAGAAATTGACTGTTCTGTTTGCGGAAGCGTTTGCATACCACCTTTTCCGGAATAGTACTCTGATCGGTAAAACGTGCAACCACGATTTTATTATCCGGTATCAGATTGCAGTTTTCCGCCGGTTCGACCAGAACGATATCATCATCAAGAATGCGCGGTTCCATAGATATGCCGTGTACCCGGAAAGCTTTGGTGTCCCGCCGGGAATCGGCCGGTACCGGCACCGTCGGAGTGGTTTCCGGGTCCCATCGACCCATAAGAACCGTGTCTGATTCCAGAGATTCCAGAGAACTGGCGGCATTGGCCCACTCCACGATCGGCACCGGCCGGACAAGCATGGCCCCATCGCGGTACAAACCGCGTGGTGACAACAGCAGTTTTTCTGCCGGAGTGACCGGAAGCAGATCGGGATTGCAGTTGAGAGCATCCAATACCGCCGATAATACATCCGGAAACCAATTCAATTCCCCATCAAAAATACGGCGCAGTGAGTCGCCGGAATTATAACCGATGGCACGCCGGAGCTGTTCGATAGTGCTGATCCCGGATTTGTGCATGGCGGCAGTCAGGAAAGCGCGCAATTCCGGAGTGTTGGCGACTGTGCCGCTGGTGTGCGGAAGAGAAGGAAGTTCCAGAAACGGTTGAAGACGTTCCCAGCACTCATCGGTGATCGAAGAAACTTTGCCGTTGAGGTAACGGGAGATGTTGGAAGCACTGATATGGCACTTCGCGGCCAGCTCTTTGGCTCCGCCGGAGTGAAGAACTGCCTGGCGCAGGGCGTGAAGTATGGTTTCATTCAAACGCATTTTTTTACCTTAATTTATTGTTATTGTCTCATTTGTTGTGATGCCATCATACCGTCGGTGGCGCATTGCGGGTAATCTCTTGTCAAATCATCGGACGTATTCGCAGTCGAGTACGTTTTGTACACTCCTGCTCATCCGCCTTGATTTGACGTCGACATTACCTCGCACTGCATCCACCGGTTGGATCTGACCGTTTCCGTTTTCTTTCCCGTCGGTGTCGCCGCGTGGATAATCTCTTGTCAAAACTGCAGATACCGGTTCAGTCGAGCAGGTTTACTGCACTTCTTCACCGTTACTTTGTTTTGACTTCGACCTTATCTCACGTTGCATCCACCGGTAGAATTTGACCGTTTCTTTTTTACCGTCGGGGACAAGCCGGTAGATATTGACCGTTCCCAATTTTTCCGTCGGTGGCGCATTGCGGACTTCTCCAAAAATCTCCATCCCGGCTTCGCTTCGCAATGAGCCAACCATATTTACAATACATAATATACATCGTGATTACATGCATGCAAGCAATTTTTTTTAAAAAAAGTTATTTTTTGCGCTTGAAAAATTGCATGCATGCAATTATATTGAGTTTCTGCCGGGGAAAAGGGTTTTCCGGAAATTTTTTGTGTCCGCCGATTGCACGCGTGCAATCAAAATAAGATCCATTGATTCAGGAGGAAAAGTAATGGATATTTCAATTCGTATCGCCGATCCGGTGATTTCTCCGTCAGGAAAGGTCTGTTCTCTGCAGGGATTGCGGCAGCTGGCCGCAGCTTTGTGCAATTGCTGTGTTGACAATGTGCGGCAAGGTAGCAGGAGGTCAACCAGCCGGAAAAAGGAGAATGTATGGACAGAGAAGAAAACAAACAGAAGGAGAATTTTGATGAACTGTTGAAATCTGTGGAAAATGCCCTGTTCCGCCGGGCCACCGGGTATGAGGATGCTTCAGGCAAACTGGTTCCGCCCGATGTCCGGGCGGCGATGTACTGGTTGGAAAACCGCTGTCCGGAAAGATGGAAAAAATCTCACGCCCGGGAGAAAGAGGAAGATCCGGAAAAGATGCTTTCCGGTGAAGAAAACAGCCTTTGACAATTTCAAGTAGAGGAAAGACGATTTTGAACAATTATATTTTTCAGCGCAAAAATATTCAATACAGCACCAATGAACGCCGGTGGCGGCGGTCATCGGATGCTTATTCCGGCGGCCGGGAATATATCGAACAGGCCCTGATCCGGCATGTTTCCGAGATCGATCTGGAATTCGCCGAACGCCGCCGCCGTGCTTATTACTTCAACTATCCCCGGGCAATCGCACGCCGGATAACCCAATATGCCTTGAGCGTCGATCCCATCCGCCGCAATGCCGATCCGGAACTTGTCGAGGATTGGAGCCGCAATGGCTTGCGCACCAATGAGGTCATGCGCCAATTATCCACGCTGCTCAATGTCTACGGACGGGCATGGCTGCTGGTGGAAATGCCGCTTTTTACCGGAACCCCAACCCGGCAGCAGGCCAGAGAAGCACGGCTGCGCCCGTACGCACGGGCTTTGTCACCGCTGCAGGTGGTCGATTGGGCATACGGCGAAGACGGCAAACTGCTCTGGGCCCTGGTGGCAGAGGAGTTGTACTGCTGCGATGATCCGTTCTCTCCCCCGGTGCGGGTCAAACGCCGGAGATTGTATGACCGCAACTGCTGGCGGCTCTTTGAAAATAATGCTTCAGAAACTATCGAGGTCGCTTCCGGGATCAATCCAACCGGATGCGTTCCGCTGATCCCGGTAACTGAACCTGACGGTTTCGGTCTGGCGGCAAACCACTGGTTCGAAGATGTCGTCAGGATAAGTGAAGCGATACTCAATAACGAATCCGAGGCCCAG
This sequence comes from Lentisphaerota bacterium, assembly GCA_015061815.1. Lineage (GTDB taxonomy): Bacteria > Verrucomicrobiota > Lentisphaeria > Victivallales > Victivallaceae > UBA1784. The sequence continues at coordinate 7,797 of SUVW01000024.1, read as the reverse complement.
ATGAATACGGTCAAGCAGATGTTCGGTATGCTTGTGGTTTCTGATTCTTTTGCCCGCAGTGCCAGAAAGCAGATCGGCCATGACGGCATCGGAGATACCTTTTCCGCTACCGTCGCCCGCAGTGCCGCCATCGTGGAATCCATTGAAGAAAAAGGTATCAGCCGTTATATCAGTCCATCCGGCGTGGCAACGGATACCATCCGGGCGGAGAACCGCTATCTCAAACAGGAGTTGTACGATGTCGTCGGTCTGGCCGTACAGGGGAATCTGCGGGAAAATCAGAGTGCCGAAAGCAAAGCCTGGGATTTCCAGAATGTCAACCAATTCCTCGCCGCCAGAGCTGATCTGCTGGAGCAGACCGAATTGGAAGCCTGGAAACTTATGCGGCGGTATGACCTGGATCTGACAGTACCGGAAATTCATTACAACCGGCGTTTCGCAGTCAATGATCTGGCCGGAGGTATCGCCGGACTGCTGCAGTTGTCTGCCATTCCCGCCGGAAATGCCTACCGCCGCGCTGTCGGTAAAACCGCCGTCGAATTGCTCGATGCCATCGGCCATGTCGGAGCCGGAGAAAAAGAAACTATTATCAAAGAGATCGATCAGGAGATGAAAAATGAGTGAACCGCTTCCCGAAAATATGGAAGTTCCCCCCGCTGTACCGGAAAATCCGGATGATCCGGCTGTCAGACTGGCTGAATTGGAAAAAGATTACAGCTGTTTGCAGGAAAAGTATCTCCGGCTGCAAAAACAGAGCATTTTGGAAAAGATCAGCATTGAAACCGGTTGTACCGATCCGGCATATCTGGAGTTCTGTGCCGGCCGGCAGGGGATCGATACCGGTGACCCGGAGGCATTGCGCGGATTTGCCCGGGAGTTGTCCGCGCATTCACCGGGATGTTTCAATGCCAGGATCACCCCCGGCAGCAGTGCCGGAAGCTCTGTCATTTCTCCCCCATCCGCCGGTCAGGATGAGGGCTTTTACGGAGACCGCATCGGAGCCATCGCCAGAAGTATAAGCGATGCTCCCGAGGCTGTCGGCCGATAATATAATCTGATAATCAACTGAAAGGAAAATTTTTATGCTTTACAATTACTCTTTTGCCAACCGCAAACGCGACCTCTCTGATGTTATGTCAACTGTTATCAAAGATGAACCGCGCTTCATTTCCAACTTCCGCATGGCTCCGGATGCGCTTTCCGCCAAACATGAGTTCATGGAAGATCAGCTCACCGGACGCGGCGTTACCGCCACCGCCATTGCCGACGGTGTCCTGACCCTTTCCGCCGGAGATGCCGCCAAACTCAAAACCGGCACTCTGATCGCCATCAAGGATAATCCCGCGCTCTTCCGCGTGGCGGATGTGACCGCCTCTTCTGCCAGAATCGAGATCGCAGCGGTCAATGGTTCGGAATATTCCGAACTTGCCTCTCTGCCCTCCGGCGGCGGTAAATTCATCATCGTTTCCACTCCGATGGGCGAAGGAACTTCCAATGGTGACGGTGAAGAAAACTACCATCTTGCAGATGTGCAGTGGAATGCCACCCAGATCTTCCGTAAAGAGATCGTGCTTTCCGGTACTTCTCTGGCGGTCAGTCTGGCCGGAAATGCCGACAACCAGCTCAACCGTCAGACCGCCTTCGCGCTCGCTGACCTTGCCCGTGACCTCAACCGCGTGGCTCTTTTCGGCAGACGTGTGGAAGCTTCAGCCAATACCAGAGGCGAAGCCGGCGGCCTCTACTTTTTCGGTACTCAACCCGGCGTACCGGTCATTGATGCCGATGCAGTGAAACTGGACAGTTTCATCATCAACGATGCCGCCCAGATGATCCTCGGTGAGGGTGGAGATCCCATGCAGATACTCTGTTCCCCCGGTCAGGCCCGGGTTATTTCCAATGAGTACCGTGACCGTATCCAGATATTGCGTTCCGATGACCGGCGCGGCGCGTATGTCGCTGTGATCGTCAATGAGATCAACGGCCGGGGCATGACCATTATGGCCGATCCGGATATGCCGGATACCGATGCCTGGGTACTGGATACCGGTTGCTTCGCGCTGGCCAGTCTTTCCGGCCGGGCGATAACTGATATGGATGCCACCCCCAGAGGTTTCGACGGCATCCGCCGGGTGGCGATCGGTGAATTGACCTTTGAATTCAAAAATGTCAAACAGCGTTGCTGCCGGATCAGAAATCTGATGAGCAGCAGTGAAGCCATCACCGCTTTGCGCGGCGCATAATTTTTGAACCGCTTTTCCGTACCGTGCCGGGGATATGCTTTCACCCCGGTGCGGTGCGGCAAAGATGTATCACTTGTCCATTGAGGAAAATATGCAATATTCTGAAATCGAAAAATATCTGGAAAATCATCCGCTGCAGGAAAAATTCACCTCTTTTTCCGAAAAAGAACGCTGCTGCTGCATCCGGCTGGCAGAACGGGATATCCTGACCGCCATCTATCCTGTCCGCCCCCGGAACAGCAGCGAAGATGAGATGTTTCTGGCGGCAGTTGCCGAACAGACTCTGTTTTTGCTCCTCAACCCGGAAGTCATCACCGGAAGCAATACCGGAATATCCGCCGTGTCATCCGGAAGCGAAAGCCGGAAATTCGGCCCGGATGGTGCGCCTCTGCTCGGGCAGCGGGCGGCTGCAATAGTGGAAAATTTTACCGGAAATACCGCAGTTAAGATCGTACGCGGTTGAAGAAAAGGAGAAATTATGGATTGTCCGAAATGTTACGGGAAGTATCCCAACGGCGAAACACCTTGCGCCAAATGTGAATTTTTTGACTCATGCCGCTACTGGCAGGCTACTGCCAAAAGCATCAACAGCCGCACTCATGTGGTCAGTTTTGAAGCTGCGGCGGATATTATTCCGGATACTCCGGATTATGAACACATCCCCGGCATGGAAGAACTGAATGTGCAGGATATGATCATTGACCGGATCGGAAAATTTTTCCGCTATCTGCTGGAGTTGGATGATTATACTTTGGGTATCGTCACCCAGATGGTCTCTCCGGTTGACGGTCAGAGGGCTCAAACAGTAAGGCAATTCAGCCAAATGCATAATTGTTCCCGGCAGGCGATGCACCGCAAAATGCTGCGCATAATCAGCAAACATCCGGAATTATCCGGACTTTTTCAACTGCTTATGCCCAAACTTTCTTCCGGGCGGAGGATGTTTCTCCGGCATAAAAGCTGCGGACATTGCTGAAAATTTCCGGAAGCACTCATGTTTGCTTATACTTCCACACAAAAGGAGGCATTGCGGCTGCTTTCCGGTCCGGCGCAGCACTGTATGCTTTACGGCGGTTCGCGTTCCGGGAAGAGTTTTGTCCTGTGCTGCGCTCTGGCCGCCAGAGCGTTGCGCGCACCGGGCAGCCGTCATGCGGTGATCCGCCGTTACTGTGTCAGTGCCCGCAACACCATCGGTTCAGATACCATGCCCAAAGTTTTGCGCAGCCGCTTCGGCAGCCGGTTGCGCTGGCGTTTCAACCGGGCAGAGGGATTTTTCCGTTTCGGCAATGATTCGGAAATATGGCTGATCGGTCTGGATGACGGCGACCGGGCGGATAAGATCCTGGGCAAAGAGTTTGCCACGATCTACTTCAACGAGTGTTCCGAATTGGATTATTCCAGTGTCCAGACGGCATTGACCCGGCTGGCGCAGAATGTTCCGCCGCTGTTGAACCGGGCTTATTATGACTGCAATCCGCCGGGGAAAACCCACTGGAGTTACCGGCTGTTTGTGGAAAAGTGTGATCCGGTTTCCCGTAAAAAACTGCCGATGCCGGAAAATTATGCCGCCATGAGAATAAATCCGGAAGCCAACCGGAAAAATCTCCCGGCCGGATATATCGAACAAACTCTCGCCGGACTGCCGGAAAGACAGAGAAAACGTTTCCTTTCCGGACAATGGGCCGATGATCTGGCCGGAACTTTGTGGAACTGCTCCATGATCGACTCCGCCCGGGTGACGGAGATCCCGGAATTGGCCGCAACCGTGATCGCTGTCGATCCGGCGGTGAATTCCGGCAAAGAGTGCGATATGACCGGTATCGTGGCCGCCGGGCGCGGGATGGATGGGGATTTCTATATCCTTGAAGATAAGAGTATGCGTGCTTCACCGCTGATCTGGGTGCGGCAGGTGATCGAAATGTACCACCGGCTGCAGGCTGATTGCGTTACAATTGAGGTGAATAACGGCGGGGAACTCTTTGCCGCACTCTTTGCCGGAGAGGATGATTCGGTGAAGATCGTGCCGGTAAGAGCTGTAAAAGATAAATTTTCCCGCGCTGAACCGGTGGCGGCATTTTACGAAAAAGGGATCATCCACCATCTGGGATATCTGCCGGAACTTGAGGCGGAAATGTGCACTTATCAGCCGGGAAATTATCATGGTTCGCCGGATCGCATGGATGCGATGGTATGGGCGGTGACCGGATTGACCGGCATTGTGACCGGACAGCGGTTTATTCTCTCATAGGCGGACTTTCCCTGAAATCCCCCTCCCGCCTGATTCTGCTGCGCCGTGTGGATTTTACCGTCTTTCCGCCGTTGGCGGCATTGTCCGGTTGAAATTTTACCGGCGTTGATTTTTCAATATCCTCTTGAAATGCCCCTTTATGTTCCCTGCGATCATGGCAATGAAGGCCGCCGCAATTATTATTCCCAGAATTTTCAGAGCCGTTGCGGTATCACCGGATGTTTCCTCCTGCTTCTCCTCTTTAAGTTTCATCCCGGAGATCTCTTTTTCGGTCTGCTGCATTTTTTCGGCATGTGCATTTTTCAACTCCAGAGATTTTTTGATCTGCTGATCAAAACTTTTCCGCAGTTCCGGATCTTTCAAGGATTTTTTGATCATCTCCTGAAGTTTGGCATTATCCACCGGCGGCAAATCGAATTTGCGCATAAGTTCGACGTGATTTTTGGCTATATCCTCAACGGTTTTCTGATCTGCTTTCCAGAATCCTTTGCGGACAGATTCCAGCATGATTCCCGTCATTTCGTGCAAGGCTGACGGGTTGTTTTTTTCAAAGAAATCTTGCGTGCCGAGTTTGAGTTTGTCATCCACATAAACTTCTTTGTACTCCTGCCACAAATGATCTTCCAGCATATCCGGTTTCATGATTTCCCAGCCCATCGTGTTCCGGAATACTTCAGCAAAATGTCCGGTCGTTGCCGCACCTTCTTTCATCATTTCCCTGATATATTTGGGATTTAAAACCGTACTTCTGGCTTCTACCATAGCGGCTTCACCGGCAGCTTGAACTTTGGCTCTGCCGGGGGTGCGCAAGTCATTGAAATATGCATCGGGGTCTTTGCCGTTGACATGGCGGGCAGCAAGACTTATTCCTCCGGTAAATTCATACACATGATCCAATGAAAGCGGTCCCCAGCTGTTGCTTGAACGGGACTGGACAACGGAATCAGTATTTTTTACAGCGGCACGGAACATTTCCGGTTTATGTTCGCCCCAATGACCTTCGGTATATACTGCTCCCATATTGTTCAGGTAAAGTTCCGCAATATCTTTGGTATCTTCCCATTTGCCGGTATCTTGTGCCGCTCCCATTGCTCCTGTGCCGAAATTACCGTTGACTCCGCCGAAAATACGGGCATTACCCAACTGCTTTGCATCCTGCGGCGGCAGACCTTGAGCGATAAGAGCGTTGGTGATTTCCAGACTGCCTTGCCGGACAAAGTTACCGAATTCACCTTCCGGGTCGGCGGCGGCAAGCATAACTGCCTTGTCAATCAGTTTCATTCTGCTTGCTGCAGCTCCGCGGAATTGTCCGGAAGTCTGGATAACCACATCAATGCGGGGACGTTTGAGTTCGCTTATCGGGATAAGTCTTACATCTTGAACTCTGCCTCTGGAATCCCAGACCGGCTCTACTCCGAGTAAATAAAATATCTCACCGATATTTACCCCCTGTGTACGGATAAATTCCCCGCCCCAGAGCGAAAATGCGACCTTTTGCGGATATTTGCCGGTAGTTTTGAGTTTTTGCTCTATCAATTCCTGTGCAAGCTGTTTGCCGACTTCGTAACTCTCGCGGGTGGGAGTCCGTTCCGGATCGATGCCGTAAAGATTTTTACCGGTTGGAACCGTTGCGGGATTGAGAATGGGATCTCCTCCGGAAGAAGCGGCGATGTATCCGCCGGAGAACGCATTGATAATAGAATCAAGTTCAGCATCTGTGGAATCTGTAATATCCTTGCGTGCTTTCAAAAGAATTTCTTCGGGAGAAAGTTTTACTTGTACTTTTGGTTCTGCGGCAGGGCTTCTTTGCATCATTTGCATTGCCTGCATCATTTCCGCAGGAATGGGACGACCGTCCGGCAATTTGCCGCTCTGTATCATTTTCCGCATGGTGTTTCCATCTTCTGACATTTTTGCGGGGGGCTGATGACTGCGGGGAGGTGTTTTTTGGATTTTTTGCGGATTTGCCAGTATTTCTTTTGCGTATTCTTTCGCTTTCAAGTAATAATTGTTACGGAAGAAAATTTTATCCTGACGTTTGGCAGGATCCGCTTTTCCTGCTTTGACATCCGCTTCAAAGAGGGATTCAGCGATGGCATCCACACTCATTAAAATTGCGGTTTCGTTTGCTTCGGCTTCGCTGTACGGACGCCCGATGATATAGACGCCGCGATTTACTTTTGCATCATTGATCTCGTGCAGATATTCCTGGATTTTCAGCAAATCATCTCCGGTAAGAACACCTTGCTGGAGTTTTTCAGAAAGTTTCAGATCTTTGTGAAAATTTTCTTTTTTGACAAGTTCAATGATGCCTTTACCGTATTCAGCTTTCAGCTTGGCATTTTCCGCAGTCTCAAAGTTGTGCAGTTTTTCCTGCAGTTGAGCGATTGCACCGTAACTTTCTGAATTCATAAACGGCGGTGTCAGATGACTTATCATCGTTGCATAACTGCGGCGTTTGGCGATTTGTGCTTCACCGATATTATTGATGATATACAAATAATAATGCGGCATTTCACCGATAAGTACATCGGGCCAGTCGTAACTTGAAAGAGCCACCTGTTTCCACGGAGTAAATTCCAGACTGCCGTGAGTTCCGACATGCATCAAAGCATCAGCTTTGAAGCCATGCCGCAAATAGAGATAGGTTGCAATATAAGTGTGCGGAGGAGATGTTTTTACCCCGTGAATAAGTTTATTTTCATCTGCGCCTTCTCCGGGGAGCGATTGGGGCATTAAAATCACATTCCCGAAACGGATACAGCCGATTGCCATATTGTTTTCTTTTGTCCGGAACATTTTGCCTGGAAAATCGCCGTAACGCTCAACGACAGTGGAATACAAATCATCGGGCATACTCTTTTTTACCCAGCTTGAATACTCGTCGGGCGTAATGATAACGGTCTGAATATGTTTGGGAGTAAGCTGTTTTGTACCGCCGATTTTACCGAAAACGGCACTGTTTTCTTTGATTTCTTTATCCAGAGCTTCCACTGATTCCGGGAGAACACCGGTATTGTAACCTTCTTTTTGCAGACGGCGGAGAATATTCAAAATTGACTGTGAAGTACCCAGTCCCGCAGTAGCAGATTCCTTTCCGATAGAACCGTAGTAAATCAAAGCAATTTTTTTATCTGCATTGTTTTTACGCTTGAGGTCAGCAGTTTTCCTGACCAGCTCAACAAATCTTTCCAAACGATCCGGAATCATTCTGAATTCCAGCAAACCGCGTTCATTCCGATAAAGAGCAGACAGTACAAAAGGAGTTGTTCCGCCATCCAATTCCGGCATAGTTATACTTTGACTTAA
>SUVW01000023.1 GCA_015061815.1 Lentisphaerota bacterium | reverse complement strand
CCCGGGCGGCACTGGATTTTGACAAGAACCGTCTGGCAGCGATCCATAGTGGTAATGTGGTCAATCTCTTTTTTCTTGACGGCAGTGTAAGTTCGCTGACGGCGGATGAGTTCAAGAGCAAAACTTTCCACTATCCCAAGGCCGACTGTTCCGGTGCTGCTGAAGTTAACACCGGCAAAATCGTAACTCAATAAGGGGCGGGGGAGAGAAAGTGCGCTCCCGGCGGCAGATTTGGCGGTATTCCACCGGCAGGGCATCTGCGAAGAGCTGATTTGCCATGATTTTTCCGAAAATAATACTCCGGCATTTGCAAAATACCCGGATGGATGCTATTTTATGGTTTAAGTGTTTATTTTTAACAGGAAAAGTTCCGGCGGCGGAAAAATTTGCGGCCGGGCAAATATTTTGGAGAGAGAGTTATGCCGGTAGATATTCTGGTCGGAACCCAATGGGGTGACGAGGGTAAAGGTAAATTGATCGATGTTCTCACCCGGGACGTGGATATGGTCGTGCGTTTTCAGGGCGGCAACAATGCCGGTCACACGGTTGAGATCGGTGACAAACGTTATGTGCTGCACCTGGTTCCCTCCGGCATCTTCCGTCCGGAAGTCACCTGTGTTATCGGCAACGGTCTGGTAGTTGATCCGGTGGCGTTGGATGAAGAGTTGCGGAGCATTGAGGAAAAGGGTTTTACCACCGACAATGTTCAGTTGAGCAACCGTGCCCAGCTGATATTCATCTACCACCGGATAGCAGATTCGATCAATGAAAGCGGAGCGACCACCAAAATCGGCACCACCGGACGCGGCATCGGTCCGGCTTACATGGATAAGATGCGCCGCACCGGTATCCGGGCGATCGATTTGAAGTTCCCGGAAAAACTTGCCGGACAATTCCGCGCCGAGTGCGCCCGTTACAACAAGATATTTGCCGCTGCCGGAGTGGCGGAATTGGATGTTGAAGCAGAACTTACCAAAGTTCTTGAAGCGGCTTCCCGTCTGGCTCCGCTGGTCTGCGACACGGTTTATTCGGTCAACCGCGCGGTAAAAGAGGGCAAAAATGTGCTGTTTGAGGGAGCGCAGGGAGCTTTGCTGGATATCGATCACGGAACCTATCCGTTTGTCACCAGCAGCAACACCGTCAGCGGCGGAGCCTGCACCGGCGGCGGCGTGCCGCCCCAGAGCATCCGCGATGTCTGGGGAGTGATCAAAGCCTACACCACCCGGGTCGGTGAAGGGCCGTTCCCCACAGAATTATTTGATGCCACCGGCGAAAAACTCCGTCAGATCGGCCGGGAATTCGGCGCGACCACCGGCCGTCCCCGCCGTTGCGGATGGTTCGATGCCGTAGCATCCCGTTACGCCTGTATGGTCAACGGCATCAACAAACTTGCGGTCACCAAACTCGACTGTCTGGATGATCTTGACGAAATCGCCATCTGTGTGGCTTATCAGGTCAACGGCGTGCTGACCACTGAATTTCCCGCATCCGTTGCAGAATTGGAAGCAGCCGTCCCGGTTTACGAATATATGCCCGGCTGGAAGTGCAGCACCAGCGAGGCCCGGAAAGCCTCTGATCTTCCGGAAAATGCCCGGAAATATCTGGCGCGCATGGCAGAATTGGTGGATTCCAATGTGGCGATAATTTCGGTCGGCCCGCGCCGGGATCAGACCTTTGCCGCCGATGCGGAATAAAATTCCGGAGTAAATGATGCGGCGGACCGGCAGAAGTCAGGCTGTTTTCAACTTTCTGCGGAGTATTGATTATCTGCAATTGTTGGTAATGGCCGCTTTGCTGGGGGTGGGATTGATTTTTATCCGTTCCACCGGTTTGCAGATCGATACCGAAGCCAGCCGGGGATTTTTCCACCGTCAGTTGTGGTGGATAGTTGTCGGTGCGGGTGGATATATTCTCTTTTCGCTGTTGGATTACCGTTCATTTTTCTGCCGCAGTGCGATGATAATGGGCTATTTACTGGCACTGATACTGCTGGTGGCAGTCCTTTTTTTCGGGCTGAAAGTTTTTGGAGCGACCCGGTGGCTGAATATTTTCGGTTTCCGTCTGCAGCCGTCCGAACCGGCGAAACTGATGGTAATCGGCATGATGGCGGAGGTATTTTCTGCTCCGCGCCTGAAAAACAACAAGTTATTGTGCATATTTCTGGCCGGTCTGACGGTGGCACTGCCGTTTTTTCTCATTGTTATTGAACCGGATCTGGGCAGTGCGCTGGTACTGCTGCCGGTGGCCGGAGCCATGCTTTTCTGTTTCGGTATCAAATGGCGTTATGTGGCGTTGGGTCTGGCGGCGATCGCGGCCGGAATATCCTTTATCCTGCTGGACAGTTTCCGTGAAGACCCGCTGCTGCTGCGGAACTATCAGCGCGACCGGATCAAGATATTTTTGAATCCCGGTTCTGACCGGGGCAACCGGGGACACAATGCATTTCAGGCCAAACTTGCTGTCGGTTCCGGGGGACTTTCCGGCACCGGCATCGGCAAAGGCACGCAAAACGAACTGGGATTTCTGCCGCACACGGTTTCCAATAATGATTTTATATTTTCTGTGATCGCTGAAGAGACCGGATTTCTCGGTTCATCGGCCCTGCTGCTGTTGTATGGTTTGCTCCTGTATTCGATCCTGCGCACGGCGTTTATGGTATCTGGTTACGGCCGCTATCTGGCAAGCGGCATTTGCACACTGATATTCTGTCATGTTTTCATAAATATCGGCATGAGTGCGGGGATCGCGCCGGTGACCGGTCTGCCGCTGCCGCTGGTGAGTTACGGAGGATCATTTATTCTGACGGCGATGATCACATTGGGGATCATGCAATCGGTCTACCGTCATGCAAGATTGGATGAGATGGATTTCTGACCGGTAAATTTGTAAATTATTTATTGCATGCTATATTATCAGGGGATTTTTCGGAGAAGTAAACCGGCCCGACTGAACCGGTATCCGACGTTTTGACAAGAATATTTTATAATATTAAAACTACCTTATCTCAAGGCATGAGTAAGGCGAAGCCGACGGAATGCCGCAGAGGGAGGCCTCCGGAAAATCGACTGTAACCGCCGGGGCGGAAGCCCGGGCGGCGAGGCGGCTCTCCCGCCGCCGCAGGGAGATTTTTTGGAGAAGTTCGCGCGGCGACACCGAAGGGAAAATTGGGAACGGTTCGCTTCTATCGGTGGATGCAGTGCGAGGTAAGGTCGCCGTCAAATCAAGGCGGATGAGCAGGATCCTCCTTCGCCGGAGGCTCCGGAGGACAAGGTGCAGTAAACCTGCTCGACTGAACCGGTATCCGACGTTTTGACAAGAGATTATCCGCGCGGCGCCACCGACGGTAAAGAAAAAAAGGTATAAAATAATGATAGAATTTAAGAAAGATTTGATTTACGAACAGCTCAAGCGCGAGATACTTGACCAAACCCTCTATCCCGGCATGAGATTGCCCAACGAAAAAATTCTGGCCAAACGTCTGAATGTCGGTCAGGTCACCTTGCGCAGTGCGCTGGCCCGGTTGGAAGCGGAAAAACTGGTGGAAAGAGTTCGCGGCCGGGGGACATTTGTCAGTGAAAGCACCGACCGCCGGACATTTCTGCTGATTTTACCCGATGGAGCTGAAACTCTGGAAACTCCGAGCCGCTATATTGCCGAAGGTCTGGCGCAGGCGGCGGAAAAAAATTCGGTGACTCTGGAAAGATGTCCGGTAAGTTTGCTGATGAGTTTTTCCGAAGCGGAGTGCCATGAGATGATTTTGCGCAACCGCATATCCGGAGTGGTTCTGGAAACCGGGCACGCCCGGATCGATCCCCGTATAATCGACCGGATAAGAAGTTTCAATTTGCCGACCGTCATTCCTCACGGTCTGCCGCAGGATGCTGAACGCAGCGGTTTTCTGGTACTGCGCACCGATGAACGGGCGGCATTTGCCGACGGATTGCGCTTATTGCGGGATTACGGACACCGGCGGGTGGCGTTTTTGCGGTTGTCTTTGCCGCAGGAGGAGTTGGAGAGCATTCGCGGCTTTTCGGAAGCGGAACTGCCGGAATTTTACCGGGAAAACGGTCTGGATGCAGATATTCAGCTCTTTGCCACGATCCGCAATTCAATGGATGAAATCAATTCGGCGGTACGGCGGTGGATGGCCCTGCCGGAACCGCCGAGTGCGATCATCTGCCACAGTGACCGGATTGCCATGAAAGCCTGTCTGGTCCTCAAGGAATTGAATATACAGCTGCCCGGAGAACTGTCGATCATGGGCTACTGCAATTATCCGGGAAGTCAGCTGATGATCCCGGCACTTTCCACGATCGACATCCGGCTGCATGAGTGCGGCAAGATGGCTCTGGAGCAGCTGCTGGTCAGTAAAAAATGGTTCCGGCCGGGAACGGTGCCAAAAGAAATTTTCACCCCCTATGAACTGCTCCGGCGGGAGAGCATCGCCTTTTTCGAAGGAAATTAAGAGAAAAATATCAATATAAAATGATAATATTTTCAGCTAAAAAATTTACTAAAAGTTGAAAAATAATCTTGAAAAATATTTTTTCCTGTGCTATATTTTCAATTCGGGTGTATTACTTAACCAAAACTCTTGAACGAAAGGTAGAATGTCAATGAGTGACAAAGAGTTCCCGGTGGAAGTCGCACAAATGGCGGCGAAAGTTGATTATCCAGTGGTAAAAACAGCCGGTACAGCAGAGAAGACTGTATGGCAGATCGCTTCCGGCAGCGTATTCATGAATGATGCAGTGATTGCCAAGCTGCTTGCTCTTGCCAACTCCGGCGGCGGCAAAGTAACTTCTTATTCCAGCAATATTGTCAACGCCGATGTTCCGGCAGAAGATTTTCTCAACAAGAGTGTCTGTACGCTGACCATCAATATCAGCAATGCGGCGCAGATCGCGGATCTTTCCCGCGAAGTTGCCGAGATCATCATTTCCGGCGGCGATGACTTTTTCACTGTCTACGGCGGCTTTTCAGTTGCTGAAGCCAACGTGCTGAATGCGGCGGCGCAGTTCATCCACAGCCAGCTGGCGTTTATTGACCGGAATGCTTACACGCTCTGTGAGATCCGCCGTTTCATGGCCCTTTATCCGGAAATTTTGCGTGAATTGCTGGATAAATTTCTTGCCGGTTCGCGTGAAGTGGCCCAGGTCAATGACCGGATCGCCAAAATCAGCAGCGGTATTGCGGATAAGGATGTGAAGGTCAAAACTGTTCTTACTTCGGCGGCAGAATTTTTCCGCTGCATCATCCGCAGCAACTTTGATTTGGAAAACAAGACGGCACTGGCATTCAAACTTGATCCGTCTTTCATGAGCTTTTTCGGTTCTTTGAGTGAAAAATATGTCCAGGCTTTCCCGCCGGAACGTCCTTTCGGAGTATTTTTCTTCTACCGTGACAAGATCAATGGTTTCCAGATCCGTTTTGCTCCGATCGCCCGGGGCGGCTGGCGTACCGTTGTTCCCCGTCCGGGCAACAGCGTGCTGGATAAATTTGATGCGTTCAATCAGGCGCATTGCGAACTTTTCCGGGAAAACTTCGTGCTGGCCAACACCCAGCATAAGAAGAACAAAGATATCTACGAGGGCGGTTCCAAGATGGTCACGATCCTCGAAAATCTGGATGGAGCTGACTTCAAAGAAACTTTGTGGGCGGCACAGCGGGCAATTTTTGAAGCATTCCTCGCTCTGCTGCTGCAGGACAGCAGCGATATCATCGAAATCGGGCCGGATGAAAATATGTTCGATGAGATGATCACCCACATGGGTGAACGCGGTGAAGCTGCCGGTTACGTCCTCAAATCCGGTATTATTTCCGGCAAAGAGGATACCGGTATCAACCACAAACATTACGGGGTGACCAGTTTCGGAGTTTACCAGTACTTCATCCGCACCCTCAAACACCTCGGCATCAAACCGGAAACCGATGACTATTCAGTGATCCTTTCCGGCGGACCATTCGGTGACGTGGCCGGAAATATGATGAAGATCCTCAATGCGCGCAATGCCGATGGCAGTTACACTCTGGCCAATATCCGGATAATCGCCATTACCGACGGTCCGGCGGCGGTCTATGATCCGGCAGGCATCAACCGCGAAGAGATCAGCCGCCTGATCCATAAAGCGGCTCTGGACAGCTTCGATCCGGCGAAACTTGCCGGTGAAGGTGCCTTTATGATCTGGAGCAATGCTGACAGCAACGGCATGCACCGCATGGTGAAGATCGAAAACGGCAAATCGGTGGATAAACTTATCACGCACAACGAATTCATGCAGCTTTTCGGCAATAATATTTTCCGTGAAGCCACTGTTTTCGTTCCCGGCGGCGGCCGTCCGCAGACCATTCACGACGGCAACTGGACCAATTTCGTTCCCGGCGGCAAACCGATCATCAAGGCGATCGTGGAAGGAGCCAACAGCTTCACCACTCCGTCAGCCCGGTTGAAACTGCAGGCTGCCGGTATCGTCAACGTGCTGGATTCCTCATCCAACAAGTGCGGCGTTATCACTTCCAGTTACGAAATTTTGAGCGGCATCCTGCTGGAAAAAGATGAATTCATCGCCAACAAAGAGGCTCTGATCGCTGATTTGATGGATAAACTGGCCGCTTGCGCCAACAAAGAAGCCGAATGGCTCTACAAAGAATTCATCGCCCGCAAAGATGTGCCGATGACCGACTTGAGCAACGAGCTGGGCAACCGCGTAAACGAGTTGAAAGCTGCGCTGTTTGAACTTTTCACCGAAAAACCGGAACTGCTGGCAGACCAGTTGATCCTTGATCACCTGCTGCCGATATTCCGGAATAAGTTTGCGGACCGGATCGGACGGCTCCCGGAACTTTACCGCAAAGCTATCGGTGCGGCAGAGGCCGCCGGACGGATCATCTATACTCCGGAAGATCCGGCAGTTGCCGAAATCATCAAAGCTCTGGCGTAACGCGAAAAGCAATAAAAACACTTCCGGGAAACTTGATATTTCCCGGAAGTGTGTTATATTATTTACAGACCGGTTTGCCGGAATTCCGGCGTAACGGTTTAATTGCCCCCGGCGGATTGAGTATCCGCAGGGAAATTTTTTTAAGAAAAGGAGAAAGAAAATGGCTGCTTCTGTCAATCAGGAAACTTGTGTCGGCTGCGGTGCTTGCGTCGACAGCTGCCCGGTCAGCACGATCAAAATTGAAAACGACAAAGCTGTTGTCGGTGATGATTGCATCGAGTGCGGTGCTTGCGTCGGCAGCTGCCCGACCGAAGCCATTACTCTGTAATTTTACAGAAAATGGAGAAAAAAGAGCTGATTGGAAGGATCACTTCCGGTCGGCTTTTTTGTTTTTTTTCAGCTGCAGTATTCCTTTTTTTCTATACCGGCTATTTTTTCCGCGAGCTGTGGTTTGATGAAGTTCTGACTTTACAGTTTGCCCTGCTGCCGTCGGCCGGGGATATATACCGCAGTTACACGATCCCCAACAATCAGATCATCCACACCGTTTTCATTCACTGGCTGCTGAACTTTTTTCCTCCGGAATATCTGCGGCTCTTTCCGCTGTTATGCGCCGGAGCATTGATATTTATCCTGTGGAAAAATTTTTCCCGTGAACTTGGCCGTCTGCCGTTATTTACCGCGCTTACAGCTCTGGTGCTTTCACCGCCGTTTCTGCTCTATTCCAGTGCGCTGCGCGGTTATATGCTGGCCGCATTATTTGCAGTTTGCGCTTTGACCGGCGGGCGCAAATATGCTTTGGCCGGGAAAAAACGGCATCTGGGCCAATGGTTTATTTTTTCACTGCTCACCGTCGGAGTGATGCCGTCAGCTCTGGCAGCGATCGGGGCTGCCGGATTGTATATTGTCCCATATTGCGGCAAAAAATTCTGGAAAAATCCCCGGTTGTACATTATGGCTCTGGCAGTACCGGCGGCATTTACAGCTTTCTATATCCCGATATCCGGCAAACTTCTGCGGGCCTTTGAATTGCGCGAAGGCTGGCACGATGCATCAGGAGCTTTGCTGGCGACCGGGCTGGCGGTATTGACAACATTTCTCATTCCGCTGACCGCCGGTATATTTTTTCACCGCCCGGTATGGCGCAACTTCCCCCGGACACTGATCTGGTTTCTTCCGGCGGGAGGATGGCTGCTGCCGGTTTCGCCGTTCCCGAGGGTATGGTTTGTGCTGTTTGCATTTTTCGCTCTGCTGACTGCCGGATATTTGCGCCGGATGCCGGGAAAATATTTGCGTATAACGGCAGCGGCAGCACTGTTATGGGGGACGGTATGCTCTCTGGAATTTTTCCGGGAAAAACTTTCACCGCTGGTATCTTCCGGCGGGCAGGATGATTTTTATGCGCCGTATTTTGTTTCCGGGAAGTTCCTTCCCTCGGATACGGCGGCAGCGGTGAACCGGCAGTTTGCTTTTGATCACCCGGTATTTGTATCATTTGCCGCCGATCCGTTTGCCATACGCTACCGGCGGCATAGTGTGATAATGGATATTCCGCCGGGCAGGATCAAAAAATTGCCGCCGGGGACGGTGGTGATCCTGGGAAAAACAGAAGATACCGGACACTGGGAAAGACATTTGCAGTGTGAATTAACGGAAATTTACCGCAATGACCTGCACCGGGTGTATATCATCCGTCAACCGTAAAAAAAGGATAACAACTATGAAAAAGAGTATTTTTTTATTGCCGTTTCTGCTGTTGACCGGCGGCTGTGTCTGGTTTCAAACGGACCCGGCGGCAGAAAAAGCAGCGGCCGTTTACTGCCGGGATAAAAAAGTCCCACCCCTGGTGACACTGGAAATGACATTGAAAAGAGTTGCGCCATCTTATCATCCGGATATCCGGGTGGAATTTGCCCGGCTGGCGGCGGCAAAAGGCAAAAACCGGAATTCTCCGGAACAACTCCTGCAGTATGAGGAAAGCCGTTTGAAATTGAACGCCATGCTGGGATTCCGGCCGCAGGATATGATCTCTTACGTAACAGTGGGAGTGCTGGAAGAGGAGCTGCCGGAATTGCCGCCGGCAGAAGATGTCGGAAAGGCCGCACTTATCTGCCGGGGCGGTGATATGCCGGCTGCCGAACTGCTTGGCAAGGTGCATCTGGCTTATATCCGGGCGGTTTACGCCTGCAATATGGCAGAGAGTTCTCCGGGGCCGGAAACCGCGCGGGACCGGTTGATCTCCTATGTGCGTCTGGCAGAAATTTCCGGGATACCTTACAGTGAATTGACGGATCTTTCCGGATACCTCAACCGTTTCGAAAGAGCTGCCAAACGCCTGAAAAGTGGGCAAAAGTGATAAATCCGGCAGATTTTAATCAAAAAAGCCGGCTTTTTTACCGGAAATAATTTGCTTTTTTCCAAAGCGGTGGTATTTTATAGAATGCTATGTTGGCAATATCTATATAAATGAGGTTTGAGAATGGGTAACTTGAAAAAGAAACGGCGTAAAAAGATCGCCAAACACAAACGTAAAAAGCAGCTCAAACTGCTTCGGCACAAAAACAAGTAATAGTTTCCCGTTACCGCCCGGAAAAACTCCGGCGCGGCGGGGATGCCGTTGCCTTTCAGCGGCGGCCAGACTGTTGCGACGTCCGTTTCCGGCATTTTTGCAGGGGGCGGACGTTTGTGTTGTTGGAATTTTATCACAATTCTATAAAAAAGGGGGAGAAAATGGGATTCATGAATAAAAATCTGCCTAATATACTGACTTTGAGCCGGATTTTTGCCGTATTGATCTTTGTCGCGATCGCATCGGTGGCACACTTTGACATAATGAACAGCAAAAGCTGGATTTTCGGTTTGCGCATCAGCGCAGTGATATTGGCGATGCTGGCCGGTTTGACCGATCTGCTGGATGGTTATCTGGCACGCAAATATAATTGGGTCAGCGACTTTGGTGCATTGATGGACCCTTTGGCTGACAAAATTTTCGTTACCGGCACCATGCTGATGGCGGTGGAATACCGGATAATTCCGGCCTGGATAGCGATTGCAGTGCTTTTCCGGGAATTCATGGTCACCGGTCTGCGGACACTGGCGGCGAAAAAGCAGATCGTTATATCGGCCGACCGCTGGGGGAAATTGAAGACAGCCCTGCAGATGACGATGCTGGGCATCGCCGGTATCGCCTGGGCCATTGACGGCGGCACGACCTACTTGCGTACCGAATCATGGTTCGGGCTCCGGATATGGTATATCTGGATGGTTTTCATGACCGGCATCGTGCTGATAACGATCTTCTCCGGTCTGGGATATTTTATCCGTTACCGCAAATTGTTTATGGATGACAGTGAAAAGCAGGCTTGAAAATGAGTAAAAAAAGTTCCAAACGTTTTCTGATCTGGATGCTGGCACTGGTACTCGGGGCAGTACTGGGGACTCTGGGCATCACACAATTGAATAATTTTTTCAATTTCATTGCCGCTGTTTACACCCGGCTGTTTCAATTAGTAGCAGTGCCGACGATCGCATTGGCCCTTACCACGACGCTGGCGATGCTTGGAGCCAAACGTGATACCGGCAGGATCTTTCTGCACACGATCATCTATACACTTCTGACAACTGCGGCGGCGGCAATTGTCGGCGTAATATTGTATAAAGTCATTGCTCCGGGCAATCTTCCCGGGGAATTGATAAATCAGGGACAATCGGAAGTTCCGGTCAATCTGGGAAATATATCCTATTATGACCACATTCTGCAGGTCGTGCCGAATAACATTCTCACGCCCATATCTTCCGGCAATGTATTAAGCATACTGCTGATTTCGGCGGCGGTCGGTCTGGCGTTGGCGGCGTTGAAAGATTCGGAAAATATTCAACAGCTGACCAAATGCATCAACGGTTTGCAGGAGGTGCTTTTTGCGCTGATCAAGGCTCTGGTCCGGGCGTTGCCGCTGGGTATCGCGGCCTTTGCCGCGCAGTTGTCAGCGCAGTTGTCAGCGCAGGTATCAGCCGGAGTGATCGTCGGTTCTCTGGGGAAGTATGTGGCGGTGGTGCTGGGTGGAAATCTGCTGCAGTTCTTCATTATTCTGCCGCTGTTTCTGCTGGCGAATAAAATCAATCCTCTGAAGGTATTTAAGGGGATGCTGCCGGCGGTGCTGATGGCCCTTTTCACCAAAAGTTCAGCGGCGACGCTGCCGGTGACGGTGGCCTCTGCGGAGAACAATTTGCGGGCCAGGCCGGAAGTGGCGAGATTTATTCTGCCGATCTGCTGCACGATAAACATGAATGGCTGTGCGGCGTTTATTCTGGTAACATCACTGTTTGTGATGCAGAATGGTGCGATCGCGCTGACCTGGCCGGTCATTTTGCTGTGGATATTGATTTCAGTGGTATCGGCAGTCGGCAATGCCGGAGTACCGATGGGGTGTTATTTTCTGACCCTTTCGCTGATGTCCGGGATCGGTGCGCCGATCGGGATACTGGGAATTATCCTGCCGATCTACGCTATAATCGACATGATCGAAACGGCGGTCAACGTCTGGTCCGATTCCTGCGTCTGCGCGATCGTGGATAAAAAACTTGCCAAATAACAAATATTTAACAGATAAATATTAAAAATGCCTGATATAAAAGATGTCGACACGTCAGAATGGGGAACTTTCAAGGATAGTTTAAAAGCCCCGGTTCATCGCTGGTTTACTTATCCTGCCGGTTTTTCATACAAAGCTGCTGAATACAGTTTCAACAAAGCCGGATTATCCGGGGATTCAACAGTTTATGACCCTTTTATGGGGAGCGGGACTACCAATCTTGCGGCTAAAACAATGGGAATAAATTCCCTGGGCGTAGAAGCACATCCTTTTGTTTTTCCAATTGCCCGGTGTAAAATGAATTGGTCAATCGATGAAACAGCGACCAGACAGCATCTTAAAAACTTACAAGATTTAACAGAACAAGACCAAATATCATCAGCTTGCAAAGAAGAAATTGTATCACGGGAATTTCCGGAATTAGTGGTCAAATGTTTTCTACCGGAAACATTATATGAATTAATGATTATAAGAAATTATATCCGGAAAATTTCAGATGATAATATTCGTCTTTTTTTGAATACTGCATTGATATGTTCCTTGCGTATTGTTTCTATTGCAGCGACAGGATGGCCTTATATTGCCCCCAAAAAAATTAAAATCACGTCTTATTCCAAAAAGGGGTTGAATTCATATCTTGAGTTCGTAGATAAGATGTTTGATGATTTATCAGTTGTAAACTTTATATATGGCGGAACACGGTCTGAACACAGGATCTTTCAGGCAGATTGCCGGGATACAACTGATATTATCACAAATGAAAGTGTTGATCATATTTTTACTTCACCGCCATATCTGAATAATTTCGATTATGCTGACCGCACCCGTCTGGAAATGTACTTCATGGGAGATGCAAAAAACTGGAAAGATATATGTCAGAAAGTCCGCACCAAACTGATAACCAGCGCGACAACGCAAATAAACCGGGGCGATGACAAATATCAATTCACCCATGAATTCGCCAATACCAATCCTGAAGAATACGAATTCCTGAAAAATGTTGTACATCAACTGTCAGAATTACGCCTGCACAAAGGCGGTAAAAAAAGTTATGACTTGCTTGTCATAGGATATTTCAACGATTTATATCAGGTGCTTAAAGATAATTATCGTGTCTTAAAAACAGGTGGTCGGGCAGAATATATTTTAGGAGATTCTGCTCCTTATGGAGTACATATACCTACCGATGAAATAATCGGTAAAATCGGTTGCAATATAGGATTTTCAAATTGCCGGATAGAGTTGTTAAGAACTCGCGGTGACAAGTGGAAAGACAATCCGCAAAGGCATAACGTCCATCTCCGGGAAACGATTGTTTCTTTGACAAAATAAAGGGAATTTCTATGACGGGAAAAGTAACAAATGGCGGCAGTGCTATAGGCGAAGCTATCGGTCATTACATGGAATCAGTAATACAAAAATATATCACTCAATATATTGATAACTATAACTGCCATTTTTTATCCCAAACCGGACATAATCCTATCACCGGAAAAGAAAGTAAAAAATTATTGCTATATGATTCATTTGTAAATGATTATAATATAGATGGTGTTATTACCAATGAAAAAATGCAGCCGCTGATTTTATTGGAGAGCAAATATATCCGGTATAAAAAACATAATCGCGACAAAGGCAGTTGGATTTGCAATGCCCATTCTGCAATCCGGAAACATTATCCGTCAATCCGTTCTTCTATTGCAATTCTTGCCGGAAACTGGAGCAAAAGTTCTTTGGCAATGCTTCAAAGTTGTGATGTCAACTTTTTTTTAATAAATTTCAGTTTGATTGTTCGCTTTTTATCTGAAAAAGGTATTGATTTCAATTGGGAAGAAAATGATAAAGAAAAAGCTATGCTGGCTTGGGATAAATATTCTCGTCTTCCTGAAAATGACCGGGAAGATATTGCCATAAAAATGGTTGATTCCATAAAAAATAATTTATTTACTCTGCTGGATAATATTTTGGATGACTCAAAAATCAGAGAAGTATCCAAGGTTATTCTTGAAATAGTAAGCGATCATGGAGAAACAATACGCAAAAAATTCGAAACAACTCAAGAAGCAATCAGCTATTTGGAAGATTTTTCTCCTGAAATTGCCTTTGACAATTCTTCCTGTATCACAATATTTGATATCCCGGAAAATCAAGATCATTGAATTTCAATATGGTAATTCACTTCCGGGCAAGCCGGGCGAAGGTATCACCGCGCTCGGCATAATTTTTGAACATATCCATACTGGCGCAGGCCGGAGAAAGCAATATGGTATCCCCGGGCAGAGCTTGAGCTTTGGCGCAACTCATAACCAGTGAAAAGTCGCTGCCGCAATCAAAACAGGGACATTTCCCGGTCAATACCCGGAAAAGTTCCGCCCGGTCCTGACCGTAAAGAATCGCCGCCCGGAAACGGTGCGCCCGGGAAGCCAGCGGCGAGAAATCCATCCCTTTGCCCAGTCCGCCCAGCAGTATGACCAGTTTACCGGCACAGGAATCTATCGCCGCCAGCACCGCCGCCGGATTGGTCCCTTTGGAATCATTAACGTAAGTCACCCCATCTCTGACACAAACCGTTTCGATCCGGTGTCTGCCGCGTTTGAATGAACGCAAACCGGCAATCAACTGCTCCTGACCGCACATTTCCGGCGGCAGAAAACGCAGACACAACTCCAGAGCCGCCGCCGCATTCTCAACATTATGCGCCCCCGGCAGATCACAACCGGCAAGATCAAAAAAATATTTCCCATCGGAAAAAAGTTTCTGCCCTTCAGCAGTCACCCGGCGCGGAACATCTCTGAAACTCAATCCGTAAATGCGGTTTTCCGGCGGGACATGGGTGAAAATGCGCTCTTTGACTGCACAATATTCGGCAAATCCGCCGGGATAACGGTCGATATGATCGCTCTGGAAGTTGAGTATCACCGCCGCCTGCGGAGCAAAATCACGGATCTTCTCCAATTGAAATGAACTGACTTCTGTAACCGCGCACTGACAATCTCCCGGTTCAGCTGCCAAATCGGAAAGCGGACGGCCGATATTGCCGCAGGTTTCCGCAACGATCCCGCAGGAACGCAGCAGATGACAGGTCAATTCTGTCGTAGTAGTTTTACCGTTGGTACCGGTTATCGCCAGCAGCGGCCGCTTCCAGAAGCGGTATCCGAACTCCATTTCACTGACGATCTCCCGGCCGGAAGCCAGAGCCTGTTTGTAAAGTGCCGACTTCCCCGGATGCATCCCCGGAGAAACCACGATCAGATCCCCGTCAGGCAAAACTGCACCGTCGCCATCATTGACGAGGGTGCAGCTGATATCGTTGGCGGCGCACAACTTCGCCGCCGCACTGCCGGAAATACCGGTACCGAGAATGGTCACGCTTTTCACGTTTTACCCGGAAAAGGTCATTTAAGCCGTTTCATCTGCGGGAAAAGGATAACATCGCGGATGGATTCAGCTCCGGTAAGAGCCATCACCAGCCGGTCGATACCGACCCCCATGCCGCCGGCCGGAGGCATTCCGTATTCCAGCGCGGTAAGGAAGTCTTCATCAACTTTGTTTTCCAGAGTGTCGCCCTCTTCTCTGGTGGCTTCAAACTGGTCAAGGAAGCGTTGACGCTGGATGATCGGGTTATTCAATTCGCTGTAAGCCGGAGCCAGCTCCATACCGTTGACACCGAGTTCAAAGACATCGACCAGCGACGGATCATCGGCGCAGGGATTGGCCAGCGGCAGCAATTCCGCCGGAAGCCGGGTGACGAAAGTCGGCTGGATATTGGTCGGTTCGACCAGTTTTTCGTAGAGTTCATTGGTCACTTCCAGATCGCTCATGGATGAATTGACATCCAATCCCAGTTCCTGACCGCGCTTGACCCGTTCTGCCGGGGTGATATCGAACCAGTCGCTGCCGCCCTTTTCTTTGCAGAGTTCATGGTAAGTCGCGCGGCGGAAAGGCGGGGTGAAGTCAATTATCTTGCCATCGCCGTGATCTATTTTCAAAGTTCCGCAAACTTTAAGCGCGACGGTGGAGATCATGGATTCGATCAACTCCATCATTCCCTGACAATCACTGTATGCCTGATATATTTCCAGCATGGTGAATTCCGGGTTGTGCCGCCGGTCAAGCCCCTCATTGCGGAAGGAACGATTCAATTCAAAGACCTTCTCAAAACCGCCGACCAGCAGCCGTTTGAGGTACAATTCCGGAGCAATACGCATATACACGGTGCTGTTGAGTGCGCCGTAAAAAGTTTCAAAAGGAGTAGCCGAAGCACCACCGGCCAAAGGCTGGAGCATCGGAGTTTCAACTTCCATAAATCCCCGGTCAGCAAGAAAGTTGCGCACTTCACGGATAATGGCGGAACGCTTGCGGAAAACATCTTTGACCTCCGGATTGGCGATCAGATCAAGATACCGCTGACGGTAACGCTGCTCAACATCGACCAGACCGTGAAACTTCTCCGGCAGCGGCCGCATGGATTTGGAAAGCAGCGTGACCTCTTTCACCCGGAGAGTCAACTCCCCGGTTTTGGTGGTGAAAAGCGTCCCTTTCACGCCGATGATGTCCCCGATATCCAGCTTGCGGCAAAGGGCAAACATCTCCTCGGGCATATCGCTTTTACCGGCGAAAAGCTGCAATCTGCCGGTGCTGTCGCGCAAATCGGCAAAAATGGATTTACCCATACCGCGTTTGGCGGTCATACGTCCGGCAACGACAGCAGACGGTCCGGGCTGTTCACTGCCCTCGGGCGGGAGTTCTTTGGCGCGGACGGATTCGATAAGTTCAACTCCGGGAAATGCGGCTCCGAAAGGGTTTACACCGGCATCCTGATATTCGCGGATCTTGGCAACGCGCTGCTCAAACATATCCATCTGTCCGGCAGCATTTTGAGTATTTTCTGACATAGCAACACCTTATTTATTGAATGATTGATTTTTCATCAATATAATATAGCACGCTTTATCTGCTTGTGCCACAAAAAAACGGTGTTTTCTCAATGAACTTTCTGCCAAAGTGCGGCAAATGCCCCATCATGCGTCTGATCCGGCAGCAAAGTTTTCCCGGCAATCAGAGTAAATCCGGATAATTCTCCGGCGAAAGCTTCATTTTCATCGGCTTCAATGGAACAACTCGAACACAGCAGCCAACCGCCGGGAGCAGTCAATTCCGCCGCCCGCCGGAGAATACTTTTCTGCAGTGCCATTACTTCCGACAGAGATTTTTCCGAAAACCGCCACAATGCATCCGGACGGCGGCGGAACACCCCCGTATTGGAACAGGGCAGATCGGCGATCACCCAATCAAATACTCCGGAAATATCCTCCGGAGCTGCGGTGATTATCCGTCCTTTTTTCCGGTGACGCGCAAAGTTTTCAGCCGTAAGTTTCTGCCGCCGGGCAGAGATGTCAGCCGCAGTTATTTCCACCGCCGGACCGAGCAGTTCCGCCGCCATCAGAGTTTTGCCGCCCGGAGCGCAGCACAGGTCAAGCAGGGTGCGGCACCCGGATACATGCGGCGCAGCCAGCGCAACCGCCAGCGATGCCGCCGGATCTTGAATATAATAACTGCCATCGGCAAATTCCGGTGAAGCCAAAAGTTTGCCCGGAGCCGGTGTCGTGCCGAAAACAAACGGCGGAAACGCCTCCACCGCGCACGCTCCATCCGGCAGCGGCGAATCATCACACAACCGGAAAGTGAAAGGAGCCGGTGTCAGAAACAATCCGGCAAATTTTTCCACCTCTTCCGGTGAAAAAAACTTTCTCCACCGGGACAGCACCTCATCCGGCAGAATATCATCCGCCCTTTCCGGCAGGGAAAAATTTTCCGCCAGAACCGCCCGCAGAACCGCATTGACAAATTTATCCGCATGATGCTTTTTCGCCAGCGTGACCGCAACATTGACCACCGAATACGGTTCAACCGATGTCTGAAAACGGCACTGGGTCAAAGCGGTATCCAACAGCGCAGCAATTTCCGGAGAACTCTTTTTGCGGCAGAACTTCTGCCATGATTTACGGATACTCTTGCGGAAACGGTAGATATTCACCATCAGATGCTCCAGAGTGCGGCGGAAATCCGCCGGAGCATGATCCAATGCTTCATCCAGAGTTATGCGCCCGGAATCGATCAGCAATACCGCTTCGGAAGCGTAAAGCAGTACATTGCCCAGTGTGCCGGAGTTGCGTTTTCGGCCGGAAAAACTTCTGCTCATCGTCTTGCGGTCCGGTCAGAATTGGAAGTTGTGGATGACATTATTCATCTCACGCAGAACGGTGTTCTGAACATTATTCATCGCATCATTCAAGCCGGTGAGATTGGCAGTA
Organism: Lentisphaerota bacterium; assembly: GCA_015061815.1. GTDB lineage: Bacteria > Verrucomicrobiota > Lentisphaeria > Victivallales > Victivallaceae > UBA1784. The sequence continues at coordinate 21,783 of SUVW01000023.1, read as the reverse complement.
ACAGCATAATTCACATCCCAATCCCAATCACCGTCTTCCCACTCCCGCTCAAATCCGAGTGAAGCTGCCAGTTGCCAGCAGTGGAACTTACGCAAAACCGCAAAATCCACCCGGTCAATCGAACCGGCATGCACATCGTAGGCAAAATAGAATGTCCCGAATGTCCGGTGATCCGGTGTCAACGGCATCTTGGCCTGCAGATAGAATCCTTCATCCGTTTCATTGTTGTACTGCTGGAAGTAACTGGCCGAATTGATCTGTGTCAGAGTCGAACCCATCGAATAACTGTTGCGCATGGTGTAAGGACGCACATAGTTGTAACCGGCCGAAAATTCCCAGTTTTCCGCCGGAGTGTAGGTCAAATTGATGTTCCAGAGGTTGAGCCAATCCAGAGCCAGACCGGTTTTTCCGGCATTGCGCCCGTGACGGATGGTATCTTCAACTTCACCGTCACCGCTGACGTCGATCAGAAATTCCGTATTCAAAGACAAACCTTTGAATATCTGCCATGAAAGCAGTGTACCGATATTGCCGAAAGCACTTTTGCCGTCATCTTTTTCCATGTGGATATCCCAGTAATTTTCCATGTACAGGATATTTTTAATACTGTTCCCGCTGCGGGTCTGCAGCCGGTTGATCAATCCCAGACGGAAGAAGTTCTGTTTGGTTATCCGGTCGGTATCATCAAAAAAGTAAATGTGTTTGCTGCTGAGTGTCGGCTTGGGAATAAAGGTGTAGTTGACGTAGGGCTGGATGATGTGCCGCAAACCGTCAACACCGAAAAATCCGCTTTGGACATTCTGCCAGGTGCGGTGTATCTTGGTGGATAATTCAAAACCGAGCTCAATGGCCAGCCGGACATCGGAACCGCCATCATTATCGTAGCTGTTGAATTTGTAACGCCCGAGATTCTGCGGTTCGGCGGCGGCAAACATGGCTTTAAGATCATCTTCTTCCACCGGAGAATCGCTGGTCTGTGAATAGGCGGTCATCTTGATACCGGCCCGGGGAACCAGCGAAAAGTACCGGTTGGATATCGGATAGTACAGAAAATGGGTCATATCAAAACGGAATGTTTCATAATTTTCCAGCGTATCAAATCCCCGGGGCACCGGGTCATCGAATTTTATCCACCGGCGTTTCAGATAAGCCGCATCAAAATCACCCTGGTAGTACAAGCCGGTATTGAAGATCTCCTGACGGGGAACATCTATACGCAATTCCGGCAGTTTTTCCACCGTCGTGTAAAAATCATTGACCCGGATACGCATGTAAGCTGCCGCACTGAAAAGATCAAACTGCTGTTCAAGAGCCGCAAATGTCGCCGGCTGCGGGTCCTGTTCATACATCCCCCGGAAAAAGTCCCGCTTGAAATAGGGATCGCTCTGATAATCAAACACACCCCGGAAATCCGTATACGGCGTGATATGGGTAATGTTGCTGATCCGGAAATCATAGCGGCCATGCGGAACATCCTGACGGAATTTGTAGTAATCATCCGTTTCATAACGGTCAGTATCGTAAATAGAATAGATAAAAACATCGGTACGGCTGTTTTTGGTGATCACCTGACTGTCCAGACCATAGCCGAATCCGCGTTTTTCATACCAGTCCGCATGCAGTTTCACCGAAAAGTGCGGCGCATCCGAGAGGTTGAATTGCTTGTAGAGCCGGATGAAATATCCCAGATCGCCCATACGTCCCTGCTGGAATCCGGCAATACCCGGATGTTCATCTTTGGGTTTGTAAAATACCGGCAGCCACAATACCGGCACACCGTAAATCTTTACCACCCCATTGACCAGAAGCACCGAACAGTCGCCCAGAGCAAAATCGGTGTTTTTAACCTCGTAAAAACGCGGTTCATAAGGAGTAAGTTTGACCTCTCCGGCGGCAATGGAGTAGTGGGAGTTATCCGATTCCAGATAGCTGCATGAACTGAGTTCGGCATCTTTCATCGTGATCACACCGTCGGAAGTCCGCACCGCCGACCGGGCCTTGCAGACAAAATTGGTGTAACGCACCACCGGATTGAGGATATCAAAGTAACCGGTCTGCAAGTTGCCGGTGACCTTGTCGGCAGTTATCCGGTCTGCCTGATAAGAGAATTTAACATCAAATGAACGTTCCCCGAAAAGCGACACCCCGGAAGATACTTCCCGCAGTATCACATTGCCCGACTGCTCCATCTCCGCGATCTTATCCAGAGAACTTTTCCCGGACCCGCCCTGCCAGCGGTAAATGCTGATATGACCGACAGCCTCAAAATCACTGCTTTGGGTGTTGACAATGATTTTGTCGGCACAAATTTCCATATTGGCAATGGGCAAACAGGCATTGCCCTCGATGATGATATTGTGTCCGACGGCCCGCCAGGAGTCGGCATAGAGATATTTGAAGTCATCAAAGGACAATTTTTTCAGTTCACCGGTCGGAGACGCCGCCGCCGGGATCACCGCCATAACTGCCAGCATCCCGGAAAACAACAAACCTTTTTTCAGACCGGTAAAGAACTTCATCACTTCTGTTTCTCCTCCTGCTCCCACCGGGCAAAGGCATCGGCGATAAAGTTTTCCACATACTCCTGCTGCGCCTGACCGTTGCCCTCAATATTCACCGCCGGACCGAATTCAAAACGCACGGGGCGTTCCGGTTTGATCGGCCCGAGGTCGCGGATGAGTCTGCCGTTTTCCAGAAAATCGGTCTTCAATGCCATCGGCACTACCGGCACCCCGGCCGATTTGGCAAGTTTGATCCCGATGGAGTTGAATTGTTCCCGGTCAAAATTACGCGTCCGGGTGGATTGGGGAAAGACGATCATGGAGCGTCCATTCTGCAAAATCTTCTTCCCTTCAGTGAGAACCTTTTTCAAATCTTCCCGGGGATTGCTGCGGGAAACCCCGATCGCTCCGAGGGAAATGAGGATATCTTTGATATAAAATGTCCGCAAAAGCGACTCTTTGACCACAAAGGAAAAATCCACATACTCCCGGATGATGGCGTGCAGAGAAGCCGTTTCCAGAAGACTCATGTGGTTGCCGATCAACACCACCGGCTGACCATTCAAGGCCCGCAGATTATCCAGACCGCGCAAATGAACACTCGAACCGCAATCCTCGATCAGCCGGATATTGTCGTTGGAGTAGTGTATCTGGTGATCCTTGTCCAATTCACCGCGTGCGGCACAGCGGCCGCTTTTGACAAACGTGCCGAAGTTGCGCAGATAAAAATACCAGCGGCTTTTCAGCATCAATTTGAATCCGGCCGCCACCGGATGACCGGCCGGCGTATCGTAACTGTCGGCTCCGTTAAACATGTATTCGGACATAAATCCCCCAAAACTCTATACCATAACCACCATTTAATATATCACCACATATCCCATAATGCAAGGATTTTACATTATGGGACAGCAGTTAATATACTCTGCATCCGGTTATTTGCTCAAAACCGCCAGCAATTTGGCAGTTTCTTCAGCTTTCTGTTCCAATTCCGCCAATTTGCTCCGGGTATCGGCGACCACCTGGGCCGGTGCGGAAGAAACAAACTTCTCATTGGCCAGTCTTGCCCGGGTGCCGGCCATCCATTTTTCCAGATCGGCCATCTGTTTTTTCAACCGGGCGACCTCGGCATCAATGTCGATCAGATCGGCCAGCGGCAGCGTGATGACTCCGCAATTCACCGTCTGACCGGCCCCGGCTCCGTTGGCGGCAGTGTCAAAGGATTCTCCGGAAATCTCGATCTCATTGGCGTTGAGCAGACTTTTCAAAGACGGCAGCTCTTTTTTCAGGAAATCAGCGACCTTGCTGTTGGCAGCTTTGATATGGAAATTGAGCTTTTTGCCATCGGCCAGATTGTAACTGCTGCGCAGGAACCTTCCGGCGCGGATCAATTCAAATTTATCATCGGTGACCGCTGCCATATCTTTGTTGCTCCGATTGCTGCCGCAGGTCGGGAACTCCTCGAACATCAGGAATTTACCTTCATCAATAAAGCCCATGCGGTGTGCCAGTTCTTCGGTAATGAACGGCATGAATGGATGCAGCAGCTTCAATATCCGGAACAGTGCATAATCCAACACCGCCAACGCCCGTTCCCGGTCAGCTCCCCCGGCGCGCATCGGAACTTTTTCCGCCTCAACGAACCAGTCGCAGAAGTCACTCCACACCAGATCATACAGCGCGTGAGCCGCCGCATGGAAGCGGAAGTTTTCCAATTCATTTTCAATAGTTTCAGTTGCCGCATCCAACTTGGAAAGCATCCAGTTTTCATCACTGGACAACTCTCCGGCCGGCAGTTCCCGGCAGTTGGCCGAACAATCGCCCTGCATCTGACGGAAACGGCAGGCATTCCACAACTTATTGGCAAAATTACGGCCGATCTCGCACTTTTCATTGCTGTATTTGATGTCCATGCCGATCGGAGCGATGTAGGCGATGGAAAAACGCAGTGCATCCGCACCATACTCTTTTATCACATCCAGCGGGTCGGGAGAATTTCCCAGACTCTTGGAGAGTTTGCGTCCCAGGTCATCCCGGATGATACTGGTGAAATAAACATTGTTAAAGGGGATCTTGCCGGTAAATTCGCAACCGGCCATGATCATGCGCGCCACCCAGAAAAAGATGATGTCCGGCCCGGTGACCAGATCATTGGTCGGATAGAATTTGGCCATCTCATCCTGACCGCCGTCGGGCCAGCCCATGATGGAAAACGGCCACAGCCAACTGCTGAACCAGGTATCCAGCACATCCTCTTCCTGACGCCAGTTGTCGCCTGCCGGAGCAGTTTCACCGACATAGACTTCGCCCTTTTCATTGTACCATGCCGGGATGCGGTGTCCCCACCACAACTGCCGGGAAATACACCAATCCTGAATATTCTCCATCCAGTGGAAGTAGGTTTTGCTCCACCTTTCCGGATGGAATTTGATCTTGCCGCTTTTCACCGCTTCAATAGCCGGTTTGGCTAATTCGCCCATTTTGCAGAACCACTGGGCACTGACCAGCGTTTCGATGGGAACATTGCCGCGTTCGGAGTAACCGACAGCGTGAGTGATATCTTCGATCTTTTCCAGAAGTCCGGCCTCTTCCATCCGTTTCACACAAAGTTCTCTGGCCTCGAAACGATCCATTCCGGCAAATTCCGCCGGGCAGAGGTCATTGAGCGAACCATCCGGATTCATGATATTGATAACTTCCAGATTGCACCGTCTGCCGACTTCAAAGTCGTTGGGGTCATGTCCCGGAGTGATCTTCACACAACCGGTTCCTTTGGTCGGATCGGCATGCTGATCGCCGACGATCGGGATCTCCCGGTCGGTAAGCGGCAATTTGACCATCCTGCCGATCAGATGTTTGAAACGCGGATCATCCGGATGCACCGCCACTGCCGTGTCACCGAACATCGTTTCCGGACGGGTGGTAGCTACTGTCAGATAACCCGAACCATCAGCCAGAGGATAACGGAAATAATAAAATTTACCTGCCACATCCTTGTAGATGACCTCCTCATCCGACAGTGCGCTTTTAGCCGCCGGACACCAGTTGATCATCCGCTGGCCGCGATAGATATATCCCTTTTCATAAAGCTGAATGAAAACTTTGCGGACAGCAGCCGAAAGTCCCTCATCCATCGTGAAACGCTCTCTTTCCCAGTCACAGGAACAACCCAGCGTGCGGAGCTGACGGATGATCTTGCCGCCGAACTCCTCTTTCCACTGCCAGACGCGTTTGATGAATTCCTCGCGTCCCAGCTCATCCCGGGTGACATTTTCCGTTTCCTTGAGGTACTTGACCACCCGTGCTTCAGTGGCGATACCGGCATGGTCGGTGCCGGGGAACCAGCAGACTTCATAACCTTTCATCCGGGCGCGGCGGCAGAGGATATCCTGCAAAGTGTTGTTCAATACGTGCCCCAGAGTCAGAATGCCCGTCACATTGGGCGGCGGGATCACGATCGAATATCCCGGCTTGCCGGATTTGGGATCTCCGTGAAAACAGTTTGCCTTTTCCCATTCGGGAAACCACTTCTTCTCCACTTCTGCCGATTCGTATGCTCTCGGCAACGCTTCCATAGATGCCATAATCAAAGTTCTCCAATCATATTACTGCTCTTTGCCGCAGCATTTCTTATATTTTTTACCGCTGCCGCAGGGGCAGAGATCATTGCGTCCGACTTTCGGAGTTTCCCGGTGAAAAGTTATCTGCACCTCTTCGCGGGGAGCTTCCTCCTCTTCCACCGGCGGCATGCCGAATTGTTCCATCGTCTGATGGCGCAGTTCCCGGGGCATGGAAGCCAGCAATTCCTCCAGTGACGCTATCCGGGTGACGGTGATGCGGAAAAGATTTTTTGCCACATCCGTATACACCTGTTCCATCATGCTTTTGAATATACCGAAAGCTTCATTTTTATACTCCACCAGCGGATCTTTCTGGGCGTAGACCCGGAGCGACATGCTTGAACGCAGCTGATCCATCGAATAGAGATGTTCCTGCCACAAACGGTCGATCGCTTCCAGCACGGTGTGCCGCTGCAGATACATCAGCTGTTCCGGATCAAGAGATGCATTCCGGTCGGAATAGGAACTTTCGATCCGGTCGATGATCTGCAAAGCCAGCTTCTCCGGATCGGTCAGTTTACCGTCAACGATGCCGCCGGTGAAAAATTCCTCCTGAAAATCCAGCGGAAACACCGCATTCAATTCAGCGGCCAGTTTATCAGTGCGGAAACGTGAATCATTTTTGCCGTCACCGGATGCGGCCACCTTTTCCACCACCTTTTCCACCACCTGATCGATGATACCGAAAAGCACCTCGTGCGGCGTTTCCGAAAGCAGGGCATCCCGCCGCAAAGCGTAGACGATCTCCCGCTGTTTATTCATAACATCATCGAAGTCAAGAGTTCTTTTACGGATAGCGAAGTGCTGCTGCTCGACCCGTTTCTGGGCAGTTTCAATGGAACGGTCCAGCCAGGGATGCTGAAGTTCATCGCCCTCTTTGAGTCCGAAACGCTCAAATATTTTCACGATCCGGTCGCCGCCGAAAAGGCGCATGAGATCATCTTCCAGAGAGACATAAAATTTGGAACTTCCCGGGTCGCCCTGACGGGAACAGCGGCCGCGCAGCTGACGGTCGATACGCCGGGAATCATGCCGGGAACTGCCGATGACATGCAATCCGCCTTTTTCCGCAACTCCTTCACCCAGCTTGATATCAGTTCCGCGTCCGGCCATGTTGGTGGCGACGGTGACTGCTCCGAGCTGACCGGCACGGGTAACGATTTCGGCTTCATGCTGATGGTTTTTGGCATTCAGCACATTGTGCGGGATATTGCGTATTTTCAACATCCGGGACAGTTTTTCCGAATCATCCACCGAGATCGTACCCAGCAGAACCGGCTGTCCGGCGGCGTGACGTTCTGCGACATCATTCAAAATGGCATTGAATTTTTCCCGTTTGGTCTTGAATATGGAGTCATTTTCATCTTTTCGGATGCAGGGCCGGTTGGTCGGCACAACGGTGACATCAAGTTTGTATATCTGATGGAATTCCGATGCTTCGGTTTCCGCAGTACCGGTCATACCGGCAAGTTTGGTATACATCCGGAAGTAGTTCTGGATGGTGATGGTGGCCATTGTCTGGGTTTCCTGCTCGATGGGGACATCCTCTTTGGCCTCCAGAGCCTGATGCAGACCGTCGGAAAAGCGGCGGCCGGGCATCAGCCGTCCGGTGTGTTCATCAACGATCATCACCTTTTTATCCATGACCACATAATTGACATCTTTTTCAAAGAGACAGTATGCTTTCAACAGCTGTGAAAGATCGTGAAGCCTTTCACTCTTGGCGGAAAATTGCTCCTCAAAACGGCTTTTTGCCTCCACTCTTTCTTCGGCAGAGAGCGATTCATCACTTTCGATGCGGTGCAATTCGCCGAGCAGATCCGGCACGATGAAATCTTCCGGATTGTCCGGACTCAAGGTGTTGCGCCCGAGAGCTGTCAAATCTGCTTCATGAGTCTTCTCATCTATGGTAAAGTAGAGAATGGACTGCACTTCCTGCAGCATTCCGCGATTGTTGTCGCTGTGTACTTTGGAATCCAATCTCTCAACCTCGCGGAGTATCTCGCCGTCTTCCAGAGCGTGAAGCAGCTGCCGGTGGGTGGGCATACCGAATTTCACCTGCAGCAGTTTCATACACGCTTCCTCGTACTCTGCGGCGGAAATCCCCTCTCTGCCCAACACCTCTCTGGCCTCACGCACCAGCCGTGAACAGAGCATATTCTGTTTGGCAAAGAGCTGTGCCACCGGCGGTTTGAGTTCGGCATACTGATTGCTCGCCATCGGAACCGGCCCGGAAATGATCAGCGGCGTCCGCGCCTCATCGATGAGAATACTGTCGATCTCGTCAACGATCGCATAGTAGTAATCACGCTGAACCAGCTGGCCGGCTTCAGTGGCCATACCCATGTCGCGCAGATAATCGAAACCGAATTCACTGTTGGTTCCGTAGGTAATGTCACAGGCATACTGGGCGCGGCGCACATCCGGCGGCTGCATATTCTGCAGACAGCCGACAGAAAGGCCGAGAAACTCATAGATCATGCCCATCCACTCCGAGTCCCGCCGGGCGAGGTAATCATTTACCGTGACCAACTGGCAGTTTTTACCGGTCAGAGCATTAAGATACAGCGGCATGGTAGCCACAAGTGTTTTACCTTCGCCGGTGGCCATTTCAGCGATCGAACCGCGATGCAGAGCGATGGCTCCCATAAGCTGCACATCAAAAGGAACCATATTCCACTGCTGCTCCTGACCGCATACCTCTTTGGTTCTGCCGCACATTCTGCGGCAGGCATTTTTGACCACCGCGTATGCTTCACACATGATGTCATCAAGAGTTTCGCCATTGGCCAGACGGCTTTTGAATTCCGGAGTTTTCGCCTGGAGTTCTTCATCAGAGAGTTTCTGATATTCTGCTTCCAGAGCGTTTATCCGGGCGACCAGCGGGCGCATTTTTTTGATATCCCGCTGACTTTTAGTACCGAATATCGCTTTGATTATAGCATTTATCATGAGTAAAAAGATTCCTTTCGGGAGCGACGGGACAGATCATTTGCTGCCGGGACGGTCGATGGGCAGTTTTTCCGCGCACAGCGGACAGGCCGCCGGATCGTAGGTCGGCAGAGAGAGTTTAAGCGCACTTTCGAACTTCGGCACATCAAATGAAGCCGAACCGCCGGAACGGTCAACGATCACCGCCACACCGACCACATCTCCGCCTTTGCTGCGGACCAGGTCGATGGTCTGCTGCACTCTGCCGCCTTTGGTGACCACATCTTCGGCGACCAGGATCTTCTCTCCCGGAGCGATGGAAAAACCACGTTTCAGAACCAGTTCACCATCCTCTTTATCCGCGAAGATCGCCCGGCATCCCAATGCCCGTGCCACTTCCTGACCGACGATCAGGCCGCCGACTGCCGGACTGATGACCGCAGAAATTTTTTCCCCGGCAAATTTTTCCGCCAGATGACGGCAGACGATCTCCGCCTTATCCGGATACTGGAGCAGCAGAGCCGCCTGAAAGAACTGATTGCTGTGCAGTCCGCTGCGCAGTTGAAAGTGACCGGTAAGCAAAGCACCGGATTCTTTGAGAATGTTGACGATTTCGTTTTCTGTCATAATATTACCTCTGTTTTATACTCATTTGTTATAAAAATCTTTACCCGGCAGTGCATCCGTTTTTATCCGCTGCGCTGCTTTTTTTATCAATTCCATAAGTGCGCCAAAGGGCGAAAGGGTATTTTCTACCTCCTTCGCCCCTGATGCCGCATGATTTACCGGATATACCGCCTGTTGTATGAAACTGCCTCTGTTTAACGGAACATCTGGGGATTGGACGGCTCGACCCACAAGTGGAAGTCGATTTTCCGTCCGGCGACATCGAGAGAAATCAGCGTATTCAGCCGGGTCAGCAGCAAAGCATACGGTACTCTGACCTCGCCGCCGGCGACATTGACTGAAACCACACTGTCTCCGAGAATATCTTCACACTGCCGGATCGACGCGATCAGATTCATCATCCGCGTCAACTTATCCCGCAGAGCTTCATCCAACGCATACGCCTTGTGACAAACCGGACATACCGCCTGAAACTCCGGATCGGCAACACTGCTGATGTCAAACTTGACCACGCCCTCGCAATTGTCATTCAGGCAGTGGAAATCCAGCTGTGCTTTGGGTGAAGAACTGTTTCCGGCGCCGGTACTCATTGGGGATCGGCTTCCTGCTGGATGACTTTGAGCAATTCGACCGTATTGCCGACCGTACCGAGGATCTGCTCGATGAGTTTCGGATTGCGCAAGCGGCGGGAGATGCTGGAAAGCAGCTGCAGATAAGCTTCCTGATTCTCATCCGGAGCGACGGTGAATACGATCACCCGCACCGGCTGATCATCCAATCCCTGATAATCTGTGATCGGATTTTCGCAAACGCCGACGATCACATAGGGGTGCAGGATATCATTCACCCGGATGTGCGGCAGAGCAAGCATACCGCCGACACCGGTGGTCATCATCTGTTCGCGTTTCCATGCCAGCCGGAAGATCACGTCGCGGCTCAATTTGGTCAGATCCGCCGCCCGGGAGATCAACTGATCCATGACTTCCAGTTTGGTTTTCCCCACAAGGGTCATTACCGAATCCTTGTCCACATACTGGGAAAAATCGTTTTTCATAATTCTTTCTCCGAAATAACCGTAATATTAAAAAAAGATCTACACTTGTTGTAACTAATAAAATACCTCAAAAAAATATTTTTGTCAACTGTTTTTTTATATTTTTTCAATAAATCGTATCAAAAAATGAAGGAAACGTAACGTTTTCAATCCGTCGAACCATTCATGGAAGGCTTTTTGACGCGCCCCCGGACGGTCCGGAAGGTTGCCGGAAACCTTTTTCCAGACGGCCGGGAAATTCTCTTTCAACAGAAATTCTGCCGCCGGAGCCGATATTCCGGTCAGAAATTTTTCCGGAGAAGAGAGCGTTTCATCCGAAACATTGTCCAGCAGATTTTTCAAGATGACAAACGCCCCGTCAGGGATCTCATTCAAAGGTTCATTGCGCAGCAGCTGTGCCACTGCCGGCCCGGTACCGAAAGGAACTCTGCCGGAAATACGCGATGACGGATATACCAGTTTTTCGCTGATACTCCGGACTCCGGTGGTTTTGGCTGCCGCCTGCAGAAAATAGAAGTCCTCTCCGGCTTCCCGGACCTTCATCCCCCCGGCTTTCACATAAGCATCACACCGGACGGCAAAAGCGGAACCTACTGTAAAAAAGGCGTAGGGAGAACCGGCTTCTTTCAACTTATCCACATAGCGGCGCAAATATGCTTCATAACGGTCTATGGCCGCCTGATGCAGGGGATCGGCCGCCGGACGGTGGGAAAAACCGATGGTCACCGCCCCGCCTTTCAGGGCTTCCGGCAGAACTCGGGCAAAATAGTTGACGGAAACGAATGTATCGGCATCCAGAGAAAATATCACGCTTTTTTCCAATTCGCCGGGGGAGAGGGTTTTGATAAAAGCATCCATCCCCGCTTTTCTGGCGGCTCCCACGCCGCCGGCAAGTTCCGGCAGATAGATGGGGATGACTCCGGGAAAAACTCCGGCGCGGATCAGATTGAGCAAAGCTTCCGACTCCTCTTTACCGGCTCCGGCCGGATAATTGATGACCGCAATAAAGGCGATCTCATCCGGCACTTTGGCCATTGCTGTCCGGATGGAGTGTTCGGCGGCGGCAAAACCGGTCAATTCGTTGTACACCGGCATGACTACTGCGTGCCGGAATTTTTTACCAGGCGGCAATTCCGGGATCCGGCTGCGCCGCAGATATTTATTGATGTCAAACTCTTTCATTTTCTGTTATTGTCTGTTGTGATGCATCCGTCCGATCGGTTCAAACCGTTATTGTGCAGTTGTTTGCGATCGTCACAATCAACGACTGTTGAATGCAGGTTTATCAAAATCCGGGAAATTATCCATTTTTTCCGGTCCGGTTGAAAAAGTGCAGCGGATCTCCGGCTTCATTGAAACGGGGTCTTTCACCGATCGCCGCCAGCGATGCGATCAATTTTTCCCGGATGGACAAACTGTTTTCATCCAGTGCCGGTTTCCCGTTGTACAACTGATAATCCTTGCGGTGCGCCACATCTCCGACATTGGGCATTATGACATTCGCTCCGGCCAGAATGCCCCGTTCCCGGCCGTCTTCAGGCGAAATCGCCTGCAGCGCAGTAGTCGCGGCGATATTCACATCCGGCATGACCAGCCGGGTGACAGCGATCATCTGCAGAGACAATTCCAGCCGTGCTTCCGCCGCCTGCGGAGCATCCGGGAATTCTCTTCCCAGCGGAGTATCATCCTGGGGCAGATAGGGCCCCATGCCGATCATATCCAGATCCATCTGCCGGAAGAACATTATATCCCCGGCCAAATCCTCCACACTCTGACCGGGCAGACCGATCATAACTCCTGAACCGGTCTGGAACCCGGCATCTTTCAACCTCTGCAGTGCGGCTTTGCGTTCAGAGAATGATGCATCATCCGGATGGATGGCCCGGAAAAGCTTCTCCCGGGAACTCTCTATACGCAGCAGATATCTCCGCGCTCCGGCCTTTTTCCAGCGCAGATAAGTTTCCATATCCTGTTCACCGCATGAGAGCGTGATCCCCAGCGGCCGGGGCAATTCCCCGATCCGCAGCAGAATCTCCTCCACCAGACCGGCGAAGTGCCGGTCACTGCGTTCCCCGCTTTGCAAAACCACCGAACCGTAACCGAATTCTCCGGCCAGAGCCGCACTGCGGACGATCTCATCCATACTCATGGTGTAGCGTTTGACTTTTGCATTATCTTTCCGGATGCCGCAATACAGACAGTTGCGCGTGCAGATATTGGAAAATTCGATCAAGCCGCGCAGATTGACCAGATGGCCGCACAACTCCACCTTTTTGCGGTAAGCCGCCTGAAACAATGCCTGCTGTGCCTCCTTATCCGGCGGCGTCAGCAATCCGGCGATATCCCCGGCGTCGATCCGGCCGGGATCATCCACCGCTTTTTCCAGAATCCGGTAATAATCCATTTTTCCGTCACTCCTCCTCTTTCACCTCAAAAGCCCGCCGCAATCCCTCACCGGTAAAATTGAAAGAGATCACGGCAATAAACAACGCCAGCCCGGGAAAAACCGTCAGATGCCAGCAGCCCAGCGGATCATCGAATGCCTGCCGCAGCAAATTACCCCAGCTGGCAGTCGGCGGCTGTACTCCGAAACCGAGAAAACTCAATGCGCTTTCACCGGTGATCGCTCCGGCCACACCGAAAGTAAAACTGATCAACACCGGAGCCAAAATATTCGGCAGCAGATGTTTGAACATGATCTTCCACGACGGCACCCCCGTAACGATACAGCTTTGGATATACGGCAGAGAACTCTCTTTAAGCACTTCACCGCGCACCAGAAAAGCCGGACCTATCCAGCCGGTCAGACCGATCACTGCAATTACCAGCGGGATCGACTGCACTATGTGATACTCTCCCAGCATGGACATCAATATCAACAACAGCAAAAACGTGGGAAAACACATCAATATTTCCACCGCCCGCATCAGAAAAAGATCCAGCGCACCCCGGAAAAATCCGGCACACATCCCCACCGTCAGACCGATGGCCATCGCCACTATGGCCGCCACGATCCCGACCGCCAGCGACACCCGCGCCCCGAAGATCAGCCGGGCGGCCAGATCCCGGCCGATATCATCACAGCCCAGCAGATGTCTGCCATCCGGTCCGCCGAATGGTGTGCCGCTTATTTCATCCGGATTGTAAGGTATCGGCGCGAAGAGGGCGAATGACGCATTTTCCGCCTTTTTCCGGTAATCGCTCTTGTCCATTTTCGGAGAGATCAGCGTAAAAGGCAATATTACGGCCGCCAGCAGACTTAAGAGTATTGCCCGGCGCAAATTCCGCCTTTTGCGGCAGCACCGGGATGCAACGGCGGCAAGCGGAAGCCAGAGCGCGAAAAAGTTGAAAAACTTTTCCACCATCACTTCGGAACTTTCCGGAGCAAAAAAGTATCTTACCGCCGGGAATAACAGTTCCCCCCCGTCCCCGGTCATCACCCAGGGACGGCCGTTGGCGATGAACGGCGCAAAAACCGCCGGCAGTATCAGCATGATCACCCCGATCATGCCGGCAACGGCGATCTTATCCCGGGAAAACCTTTTCCACATCTGCCGGATGGGGGAAAATTCACAACGGTCATCCATCATCTCACCTGATATTCAACTCATTCAAAGACAGCGGACGGAAAGCGGCCTTGCGCTTCTCTCTTGCTTCGGGGTCCACCGAAAGATACTTCCAGCGGGTGAAACTGAAGTCATGCGGCACGCTGTTCTGCAGCCAGCTGTAACGCAGAACTCCGGATACCGGGAAACCCTCATATATCCAGACGCACTTATCCTCCAGCAGTTTGACCATCTGCAGATACAATTTGCTCCTTTCCGGGGAATCCGGCATGGTGACCGCCTCTTCATAGAGCCGGTCAAATTCCCGGTCGGAAAAACCGCAGTAGTTGCAGCTGCCGATATTTCCGGAGTAAAAGAGCTGTAAAAAATTTGCCCCGTCCGGATAATCACCGATCCAGGAGTAACGGAAAAGCTGAAATTTCCCCCGCCGCAATTTATCGGAAAAACGCGGACGGCTGTTGAGCCGGGATATGACCGACACTCCGGCTTTGCCCCAGTCATCAGCGGCAAGTTCCCCCATCTGCCGGTGGCCGACGGAGGAACCGGCCTGATCAAAGGTCAATTCCAGCGGCCTGCCTGAAGCCGGATCGACACCGCCGGGATAACCGGCCCGGATGAAAAGTTCCCTGATCTCCGCCGGATCGGGAGTGACCGCTTCTGCCGGAGCCACAAAGCCGGAGATCCCCTGCGGAATGGGTCCGGCTGCCGGAAGCAGCATCCCCGAAGCATGATTTATGCGCCGCCGGATATCGTATGCCGCACGCAAGGCCCGGCGCAGAGCGATGTTTTTCCCCAGCACCGGATCACGGAAGTTGAATCCGACATAGCGTATCTCAAATTCCGGATGATACTCCATGACCACATCCCTGGCGGCCAGTGCCGGAAGCAGAGTACCGTTACCGGCGATAGTTTCCTGATTGTCTTTATCCAGAGCATTGCAATCCAGATTTCCCTGCAGAAAAAGCATCCACTGGGTCATCATCTGTCTGACCTGACTGATTTTTATGCCATCGAGCAGCGGCAGTTTTTTCTGCCGGTCAGCCGGATCGGCGGCCTGCGGGAAATATTCGGCGCGGTAATCCGGGTTGCGGGAAAAATAAAGATGCAGATCAGGTATCCACTCTTTGAGGATGAATGGGCCGCTGCCCGCCGGAGCGCGGGAAAGATCCCGGTTCCCGGCACTCGCCGCCTTGCGGGATACGATCCCGGTATTGGGCATGGCCAGAAGATAGAGGAATCCCGGATCCGGCGCATCCAGAGTGATGACAAAACGGCGGTCGGAAAGGATTTTTATCCCGGGGATATCCTCATCGTAAAGCGACAGATCACCTTTGGCCGCTTTCGCGCTCTTTTCCCGGAATTTTCCGATACCGCTGATCTTGTCACGGAATATCCAGTACACCGGTGAATGGTTGCGGGCATCGGCGATCCGGAGGATGGAAAACTTCACATCTCCGGCGGTGACTTTGCGTTCACCGGGGTGGGAAAATGCCGGATCGGCGGCAAAAAGCAGATCCGGACGCAGAGTGAATGTGTAACTCTTGCGGTCAGCGGAAATTTCCGGCATACTCTCCAGCATCGACGGGATAAGTTTGTACGGTCTTGCCAGATAATCATACTGCACCAGCGTATCGTAACACAATGCCGTCAGATCCCGGCTGGCCAGATCATCCGCGTAAGCCGGGTCAAGACTCTTTACGGTCCCCCCCGCGCCGCTGTACATTATTTTTTCCGGCGCACCGGAAAGTTTACGGTTCCGGAAAAAATATACCCCCGCCCACACTGCGGCGGCAATAAAAAGCAGCAGTACGGTGCCGAAAAGAATATATTTTTTCCGCTTTCCGGTCATTATGCCGTGATCGTCCGGAATTTTTCCATATTGGCAAAGTAGCGGTCAACATCCTCCTGCTTCGGAGAGAATGTTTTGAGGCTGAAAGAGTTGCGTATAACTTCGCGCACCTGTGCCAGCGACGCCAATTCTCCGGCGGCCATCGCCTGCACCAGAATATTTCCGGCTGCTGTCGCTTCCACCGGACCGGCGATCACCGGACGGTTGAGGGCACTTGCGGTCAACTCCATCAGAAATCCATCTTTCGTACCGCCGCCGACCACATTCAAACAAGCGTATTTGACCTGCAGAAGTTCTTCAAACATAGCGATTTTACCGGCGAAATAAAGCGCAAGGCTGTCATAGACCGCCCGGATGACTTCCGCATCGGAAATATCTTCGCCCTGACCGGTGCGCCGGATGAATTTCCGGATATTTCCCGGCATATCCCCGGGGGCGGCAAATTCCGGACAGTTGGGATTGATAAAATATTTACAGGATCCGGCATTGCGCGCCATAAGTTCCATATCGTTGAATGAGAGATTTTTACCCTCGCTGTTCCAGACCCGCCGCAGCTCCTGGAAGAGCCAGGAACCCATAATATTGGTGAGGAAACGGATCTTGCCGCCGACTCCGCCTTCATTGGTGATGGAATTTTTTTCGCTCGCTTGAGAAATACACGGAGCATCAAGTTCAGCCCCCAGCAACGCCCAGGTGCCGGCGGAAAGATAGGCCCATTCGCCCTGCTCCGGAGCCGGAACCGCCGCCACTGCACTGGCAGTGTCATGGGAACCGCACTTGAATATGGGAATGGGGTCGCAATCCAATTCGGCACAGAGTTCCGCGCTCAACGCTCCGGAAACGGTTCCGGATTCCACTATCTCCGGGAAAATTTCCCGGGGCAGACCGAGGCGGTCGATCAATTGCCAATGCCAGGTGCGGCTGACCGGGTCGAGCAGATTGGTGGTCGAGCAGAAGGTGTATTCCGCAGTGGCATTGCCGCCCAGACTGCAGGCCAAAGCATCCGGAATGGGCAGGAAGAAGGAATTTTCAAAATCTTCCGGATGTTCCGCATTGTGGGCGCAGAGCTGGTAGATGGTGTTGAGAGTCATGCACTGGATGCCGGTGGCCTGATACAATTCGCTCTGCGAAATCTTTTCCCACACCTTTTCTGCAGCCTTGACAGTGCGCGGGTCCCGGTAGTTGTAGGGCAGACGGCGCATCTGCATACTTTTCCGGTCAAAAAGCACATAATCCACGCCCCAGGTGTCGATGGATATGCCGTCGAGTCTGATCCCGGTGGCCAGAGCATTTTTCAGACCGGTCTTCAACTCCCGGCACAATCCGGGGAAATCCCAGTAAAAAGAACCATCCTTTTCCATCGGGCCGTTGGCGAAACGATGCACCTCCTGCATGGAAAGTCTGCCATTATCCACTGTTCCGATGATGGCTCTGCCGCTGGATGCACCCAAATCGAATGCGAGAAAATTTTTCATTTTTTATAACTCCTGTATATTGTTGAATTTGACGATTTCCCGATATGACATCTGCCCGCCGAATATATCCAGAGCAGAACCGACAGTGTAATCCACCATCCCTTTCCCGGCCCCGGCGATGAGCCGGATATCATCCATTGAAGCGATCCCTCCGGCATAGACACACTTCAGCGGAGAATTTTCCGCAAGGATGTTGAGCAGCTGATGGTCGATACCGGAACATTTGCCCTCCACATCGACGGCATGGACCAGAAATTCACAGCAGAATCCGGCCAGTTTTTCCAAAGTTTCCCCGTTGAGTTCCAGTGAAGTAAAGTTTTTCCACCGGTCGGTCACCACCATATATCTGCCGTCGCTGTTTTTGCGGCAGGAAAGATCCAGAATGATATGCTCTCTGCCGACAGCTTTGAGCAGCTGCCGCATATTTCCCTCATGGAATTTTCCTCCGGAAAAGACAAAACTGGTGACAATGACTCCGGAAGCCCCGGCATCAAGATAACTTCCGGCATTGTCAGCATTCACCCCGCCGCCAAGCTGCAATCCGCCGGGATATGCTTTCAGTGCGCATAAGGCAGCTGATTCATTGCCCGGGCCCAACTTTATCACATGTCCTCCGGTGAGCCGGTCGTTCCGGTAAAGTTCCGCATAATGATCCGGAGTTTTTCCTGAAACGAAGTTGGTGCGCAGCTGTTTTTCCCCGGCTTCGGTATTCAGCGAACTGCCGACGATCTGTTTCACCTGACCGTCATGCAGATCGATACACGGGCGGAAAGAGGATTTCATATTCACAATTCCTCCGTTTCCGGCAGAGTGATCTCCTCCGGAGGAGTCTGCAAATTACTGCAGATGACCGACTCTTCCATGCCGGGGATCAGGGCATTTATCTGCAAAGTGCCGCCTTTGCGGGCCATTGCGGAACTGCCCCAGATATATTCATCGAAAAGTTCTCCAGGCACACCGTGCGGCACCTCGCGGCCGGGACGGGAAACATGACTGCCCTGCGTACAGCAGCAGGGAGAAGCCGCTTCCAGAAGTGCGTGAGTGCCGGGAAGAAGTTTGCGGATGAAGGCCCGGAACTCACGATGGCGGAGATTATCGGCAAAACAACCGGAAAGAACAAGCTTTTCACCGTCATTTGCCGCCGGAACTTTTTCCCCGGTACCGACTGCAAAGAGAGCTTTGAACCGCCGGGGAACTTTTTCCACTGCCGCATCTTCCGGCAGGATCAATATCTGCCTTGTCCAGCGCAGAGCGTTTTCATCCAGTTGTAAAGTGTGCATGGCACTGCCGCCGGGATAATTTCCGGCACAGCGGTAACGCCAGAAGTCATCGCCGTTGTAAAATTCCGCACGCACACCGTCGGCAAAGGTCACTCTGACCATCACCGGCAGCAGAGAACCGGAATAGATGATCCCTTTTTCCCTGCTGCACCGCACAGAATTTTCACCGTCAAGCAGGTATTCAACACGCTCGACCTGACCTTCAAAACAGACATCTTCAAGGGTCAGGGCATCGATCGCACCGCCGTTATCAGCCGCGATATCGACGGTCAATTCTCCGGTGTTTCCGGCAAATTTCCACTGTCGTTTGACCTGATATTCACAGCCGAAAGGAATTACATTCAAACTCTCCGCTTCAGCACAAATGCGGTCGTTGGCCAGATGTTTGCGCAGTTTTCCGGCCAATCCGAGAGCTTCATCAAATTTGCCGATACGCACCCGGGAGATACTTAAAATTTTCCGGCCCCGGAAAAATAATGCGGCACTTTCCTGACCATCCGGATAGATTTCCAGAGAACTCTCTTTTGAAAGAAATTTTACCAAAGATTCAATTTTCATTGCTTTTATCCTCACTGTTTCCGGTTCCATCCGCCCGGAAAAACCTTTCATATATCACCTGCCAGCGCGGTGACTGCTGACATTTGCCGGTGATCCATTTATCCGCTTCATCCGCACTCATTGCGGCAAATCCGGCAATTTCAGATAAAGTACAGCGGAAAAGCACCGCTTCGACCTGCTTTGCTCCGGCATTTATCAAACTCCGGCGCGCCCGATCCACCAGCCGCCGTGAACGGAAGTTGCGGATAAGCAGAAATGCCGGATAAACCGCCGCCAGTATCCAGAATATCCACGACGGAAATGCCGGATTCCACAGAGCCCGCAGCAATTCAGCTGCCGGCAGCAGCATCACCGGCAGCAGAAATCCCCAGGCATCCCGGTCGGAAGTAAAACAATTTCCCAGATAACGGCGCAACGGCGACGGCGAAGTCTGATAGGCAAAATACTCTTCCAGCACCGGTTCATCCATCACCTGCCGCACCGAGTGACACAATTCATGAGCCAGCAGCTCTTCCCGGCGGTAGTTGAGAAATCTTTTATGCTTGCGGAAAGCATCCCGCAGCAAAAATACTGCAAAATTTTCATCCGGATCACCGATCAGACACCCCCCCCAGAGCCAGCCGATCTGTCTGGTCAGATAGAACCCCGGCACATGGGACACGGCAAAACCGTAGAGGTTCCGGGTTATTTCAGCAGCTTCTCCGGCCAATTCCGGCAGGATGCGCTGTCCGGCACTTACTTCAAAGAGGTCAAAGAGCCGGATGGGTTCACCGTCGGCAAGCATAAGCTCAAAGTCGGCGTAAACTTTCCTGATCTTCTCCACCCGGAGCAGAAAATCCGCCGCACTCTCATCGCCGGAGATCAAAAATCCGCATTTATCCAATTCGATGAGTTGTGCCAATTCTCCGGGATTCACTTTTTAGCTCCGGAGTGGTTTTTACCGTTGCGGTTTTTGTTGTTCCTGCCGCTTTTGCCGTCATTGCCGTCATGGTTTTTATCCGGCGGGCATACGGTTATTTCCGAAACCGGAAATACGGAAACACTGCCGTTGTCAAAGGTCACATTGACCTTGCCGGTCAACAGATTCCGGTCGGTTATCTTCCCTTTGCCCGAAGGAGTTTCGCAAAATTCCCCTTTGTGCGGGAAACCTTTGGCCAGTTCCAGATATCCCTCGTGCTCATACTTCAGACAGCACTTCAACCGGCCGCAGATGCCGGAGATCGTGCCGGGAGTGAGCAGCAGATCCTGTTCTTTGGCCATTTTCACATTTATCGAATTGAATTCCTTGAGGAAACGGTTGC
Source organism: Lentisphaerota bacterium (assembly GCA_015061815.1). Lineage (GTDB taxonomy): Bacteria > Verrucomicrobiota > Lentisphaeria > Victivallales > Victivallaceae > UBA1784. The sequence continues at coordinate 1,021 of SUVW01000023.1, read as the reverse complement.
AGCAGAGAACCTGCCCGCAGATGGCGATGCCGCCGTAAATGCCGGTTTCATCCCTGACACCGATCTGCCGCAATTCGATACGCACATTCAATGCCCGCGACAGCTCTTTCACCAACTCCCGGAAATCCACCCGTCCGTCAGCGCAGAATTGCACGGTCAGCAGTTTGCGGTCAAGCGAATAGTGGGCATTGACCGGGGTCATTTCCAGAGAAAGTTTTTCGATCCACTGGCGGACGACGGCCATATCGGTTTTGGCTTTGCTGCGGTTTTCAGCGGCCTCGGCGGCCTCGGGGTCACCGGCTTTGCGGAGTATCTGCGGCAGATCCTCGACCCGTGAAGTCATGCTCGGGGACGGCAACTGTGAACGTATGCTGCCGAGTTCCTCGTAAAAATCCCGGCGGAATACACACAAATCGCCCTGTTTGAATTCCAGTTCCTCTGAACCGCGCACTTCAAACGTGGCTCCGTTTTCCAACTTTACTATCCAAATTTTTTCCATAAAAGATAAAATATGCTCCATTTCCGGTCAAAATCATTGTTATACAAACAATATAGCAGTTCAAATCATTATTTACAAGAGGCGATTGCAAAAGTAATCCGAAAAAGAGATTGAAAAACCGGTACCGGCGGGATTCCGGAAAAAATCAGTAAAAATCACTATATGCACTTGAAAATAAGCCGGGGATATGATAATGTATTGTTGAGGTACAAAAGCAGGATTCATAATTGCCGCCGCCTTGTCACGGCGCAGTGAAATGGAAACGGATGGATACAGACAAATCAAGGCGGATGAGCAGGATCCTCCTTCGCCGGAGGCTACGGCAGGACAAGGTGTACTGAAAGGTACCCGACTGCGAATACGTCCGATGGTTTGACAAGAATATTTTATAATATTAAGAGGTAATTGCAAAAGTAATTCGAAAATAATTTGAAAAATCAGCATCGATGAGATTGATGCGGTAGTTTGAGCGTGGCTATTGAATAAATAACCACCGAAAACGCTCCGCAACAAGATCGCGAT